>JBBQEL010000008.1:0-80541 GCA_038320645.1 Holophagales bacterium
AGCTCGATTTCCCCATAGCCCGATCGCGCCGGCCCCCTGCCGCTCCGGGCTTGTCCAAGATCGTAATTCAGGGCGGGCTGTGAAGGCCCTGACCCACTCGATCAGCCGTGTCCCGCCCCCCTCGAATTACTCACTATTTGGCCTCGATGTGGGCCAGAGGGTGTGGAAATGCAGGTTTCAAGCCACAGTCACAATTGATTAATAATATTAAACTTGAGCCAATTCATCAGATGGCGACATCGAATGGTCAGTTCATTACGAGTGACCAACCAATCAATTTGAAGTGGCTGGTGGTGCCTCGCTCATGGCTTGTCAGGCGCATCAGGGCCGCAGAGCCGATGATGCTCAGGCGGATCCTCTCCTGTCGGCCATGCCGAAATAGATGTCAAAGCGATTGGGGGTGCCCAGGTCATCGCGCCGGTCGATGCCGCTGGGGAAGACGACATTGTCGACCATTCCGGACAGTTCATGCGGCATCTCAGGCATCAATATCGGTTCTGATGAACGGTAGCGCATGAACCTTGGATGCTCGGCCGAAAGGATCATGGCACCGGCTGACTACCGATGCTTGATGCCTTCCGGCCCCTCTCCTCTCCAGTAGGCATCTACCTGGCGCAGCGATTCCGGCGTCGGCGTCTTTGTATTGGTTGTCATGCCTTCACCTCTCGATCATTGGTTCGTGTTGCCGCCAGCGTGCCGCACCACCTTGACCATCTCCAGGATCAACAGCGGGATGGCGCCCACGGCGAGAAACAGGAGGCCATCGGTAAACGGCATGGAGGGCGTCCTGAAGAAGCGGCCCAGAGTCGCGTTGTGTTGGCTCCACACCTGCAGGCCGATGGAAAGGACAACCACGATGACAAGGTTGATGTTCGTGAAAAGGGAGATGCGCCAGATGGGCTTGGTCTCGCTGCGGGCGCCGAAGGACCGCAAGAGTTCGGCAAAGACCAGCACGGTGAAAGCAGAAGCGCGGGCCGTTGCCACGGTTCCTGTCTTCAAGACATAGAAGTAAACTGCGAACGCGACGCCCGCCGTGAGGAAGCCGGTGAAAACCATCGTCCGCAGGAAACTAGGGGTCGTAATGCTCTCAGAGCCTCGGCGGGGCTGGCCTTCCATCACGTCGGGGGCGATGGGGTCGGTGGCCAGGCAGAGTGCGGGCAAGCCATCGGTGACCAGGTTGATCCAAAGCAGATGAATGGGAAGCAGCGGTGTCGGCAGGCCGATGATCACGCAGATGGTCATGAGCAGGAGTTCACCGGCATTGCCCCCCAGTAGGTATTGGAGCGTTTTGCGGATGTTGGCGTATATGCCCCGGCCTTCTTCTATGGCGGCGACGATTGTGGCGAAGTTGTCGTCGGTGATGATCATGTCCGCCGCCTGCTTGGTGACTTCCGTTCCTGATTTCCCCATGGCGATGCCGATGTCAGCGCCCTTGATAGCAGGGGCGTCGTTGACGCCGTCACCGGTCATCGCGACCACCGCATCGCTGGCCTTCCAGGCGCGAATAAGGCGCAGTTTGTGCTCAGCGGTGACGCGAGCATAGACCGATGTCTTGAGCACGCGGCTACGGAGTTCGTCGTCAGACATCTTGTCCAGCTCAACGCCTGCGACAGCCAGGTCTTCATCAGAAGCGATGCCGATTTCCCGGGCAATGGCGGTCGCGGTCTCCGGATGGTCCCCAGTAATCATCACCACACGAATGCCGGCGGCATGACACTTGGCGATGGCCCCTTTGGCCTCCTGACGCGGTGGATCATACATTCCCGACAAACCAACAAACACGAGATCATGCTCTACGGCCTTCACAGTGAGGTCGGCTGGTGAAGCGCTGTCAAGGTCGCGATAGGCTGAGCCAAGCACGCGAAGGGCTTGCCGCGTCATCGTTGTGTTTTGCGCCAGGATGTTCCGGCGATCATCATCCGACATGGGGCGCACCCCAGTGCTGGTATACAGGCTGGTGCAGAGGTCCAGCAGCACGTCCGGCGCGCCGTTGATGAAGGCTCGGAACCTGCCGTCCGGCATCCGGCGGATGACGGAACTCCGTTTGCGGTCGGAATCGAATGGGAGTTCGTGTTGCTTGGGCAGTTCCTTTTCGATGCGTTCCCGTTGGCCGCCGGCCTTGGCACCGGCCGTCAATAATGCGCCCTCGGTGGGGTCGCCGACGGTTTTCCAAGTCCCACCTTCCTGCACGAGATGCGCATTGTTGCAGCCGAGGAGGACCTTTGCGAGTTCGAGCAATGGAGCTGCGTGCTCTCGTTCCGCCTTCTTCCCATCGAAGCGGACTTCACCGTCCGGTCCGTACCCCTCACCGGTGACCTCGTAGCTTTGGCCAGCGACGTAGAGCGCGCGTACGGTCATTTCACCGACGGTCAAAGTGCCGGTCTTGTCCGTGCAGATGACCGTCGTCGAGCCGAGCGTTTCGACCGCAGCCAGTTTGCGAATCAGCGTGCGGCGACGGGCCATCCGCAGCACGCCTAGCGATAGCGCCACCGTGACAACGGCGGGCAGTCCTTCCGGCACGGCAGCCACGGCCAGACTGACAGAGGTCATGAGCAGTTCCAGGAGCGGCATCCCGCGTAACAGTCCCAACCCGAAGAGCAGCGCGACAATGCCCAACGCCGCCCAGATTAGGATGCGTCCGAACGAAGTGAGTTTCTGCTGCAGCGGTGTCTTCTCCTCCGCGTCCGCCTCATCAAGCAGTCCAGCGATACGGCCCAACTCAGTATCCATCGCCGTGGCCACAACCACGGCTTGGCCAGTGCCCGCCGCAACGCTGGTTGCCATGAACACCATGTTCTTGCGGTCGCCGAGCGGGACGTCGCTCTGCCCCAACGTCGCGGCCTGCTTCGTCACCGCTTCCGACTCGCCGGTAAGCGCGGACTCGATGCACTTGAGCGAGGCCGCCTTCAGGAGCCGGCAATCGGCCGCGACCAAGTCGCCGCTTTCCAGCTCGAGGATGTCACCGATGACGATGCCGGCGGCAGGAATTGAGGCGACTTGCCCGTCGCGCCGCACCTTGGCCTGGGGCGTTGTCAACTTCTTGAGCGCCGCGATTGACTTCTCGGCCTTGAACTCCTGGTAGAAGCCGATGACCGCGTTGAGGACGACAATGGCCAGGATGGCGATGGCGTCCACCACTTCGCCCAGCAGGCCAGAGGTGACACCGGCAGCGATGAGAATCCAGATGATGAGGCTTTTGAACTGGCTGAGGAGAATCTGTAACGGGCTGATACGCTTGCCTTCCTTCAACTCGTTCGGGCCGTTAGTCGCGAGGCGTTGTGCTGCTTCCTGCGCAGACAAACCGTTCGCCGAGGAACCGAAATGTACCAGCACTTCCTCGGCAGACAGGTTGTGCCAGGCTTCATCCTTGGGATGTTCGGCGAGGGGGGGTGGCTGGGTCATGCCGGGACCGGACATCATAGTCTCAACCTCCTATGCTCAAGGCGTTTACGATGATGGATACAGAACGAAAGCTCATCGCTGCCCCAGCAGTCAAGGCATTACGCAGAATTTATTCAGATCGTCCATGACGCTTGCACCCCCCGTATTCGTTCGATGGCCAACCCCACTGGTGTTCGGCAACCTGGGCGCAAACCGGCGTTCATCGATGGCCCCGTCATTCGCGGGAAGGATGCCTTGAATCCCCAGGCTTTCAGTGACATGGAAAAACGGATACGCTGCGTATCCCCCTAGCCGCACCACTGAACCAGCGCAGGTTTCAAGCCAACGGCATTAGTAATGGTTATTCAGTTGCTTACGCGCAATAATTTCCCTGAAGACCGCGCCGGGTCCATCAAAACGACCATGTCCCCCGTTCAAGTTGAGGGTGATTATTCAAGCCCATCAGGGTGGCGAACACCACGCCAGAGGTCGCGCCCACGAAGAAGATGGGCGTCATGATGCCGCCGCTGTCCTTGCCTCCCGAGCTTCGAGAGGCTCTCTATCACTCCTGGGATCCGAATTACGGGCTCCCTGCCGACTCCATTCGCACCCTGCTTTCGCGGTTCGGATGCACCCCGGTCCGGGTGGCGCAGGAATCGGGAGTGACTCCGCACTATGTGCAGCACGTCCTCTCCCGTACTCGCCGGTCCGCGAAGGTGCCCTGCCCCATCCCACATCTTCGGGGTGGACATAGCGCCTGGCAAATTCAGCCAGAGGACATGCGGTAACCCAGGATTCTCACCCTCTTCCGTACAGATGTGGGGAGGAGGTCAAGGGTCCACGGAAGTGGCTTCTTTGGCCCTGTCAGGTCGGAAGCTCCGCCGCTGGCGGTTTGATTGCATTCCCAACAGGATGGGCGCAAGGTGAACCAGGAGCTCAGGATCCTTAGGTGTCGGGATCGGGCCCGGACAGGCAGCAGACATGGCCGAACCAACCTATCCCAATGTCGTGGCCATCGGGGCCTCAGCCGGCGGGCTGGCGGCGTTCCAGGAACTGATCGAGAACCTGCCGACGGATACCGGCTTGGCCTTTGTCCTGCTCTCGCACATTCTCCGTGGCTCGAAAAGCCTGCTGCCCGAGATCCTGTCCCGCGCGACGGACATGCCGGTCATCCAGGTGACGTCGCCTCGGCAGAAAATCCTGGGGGATCACATCTACGTGCTTCCCCCGGACAAGTTCATGGAAATCGAGGGGGATTCCCTGCTGCTCCTGCCCCGCCCGGACCGGCCGGTGAACAGCGCCATTGATCACTTCATGTTCTCTCTGGCCCACGATCAGGCACGCGGCTCGATCGGCATCATCCTCTCCGGAGAAGGGTCCGATGGCGCCGAGGGGCTCAAGATCCTGAAGGAGAAAGGCGGGGTGACCATCGCCCAGACTCCCGCGACCGCGGCTTCGAAGTCCATGCCCATCCAGGCCATCGAGATCGACCACGTGGACCACGTCCTCTCGCCCAAGGAAATCGCCGTCCAGCTGGGCTCCGCGAATTGGCGGTCCTCCCACATCGCCCACAATCCGTTCAAGGTCATGTGGAGGAATGCTCCCATGAAGCAGTCGCGCCCAGCCTGAGGCGGTCCGCGAAGGCCAGTGGGGAACCGCTAGCCGCGAGCGTCTTTCCGCGGCAGCAGCTCCTGGATGACTCGGGAAATCTCCCGGAAGGAAAAGGGCTTTTCGATGCAACGGGCGTGGTCATCCCGGGCGATGATCCGCTCGATATCCGGTTCCAGGTTCCCCGTGGCCAGGAGGACGGGCTTGGTCGGGTGGGTCAGCCTGATTTCCTTGAGGGTTTCCAGCCCGGTCATGACCGGCATGTTCTGATCCAGGATGATGAGGTCCACATCGGCACGGTCGGACAGGAAGACCAGGGCCTCTGGACCGCCGGGGGCGACGATCACCTTGTGCCCTTGGCCTTCAAACATGGGCGGAATGGAATCGCGCATCAGCTCGTTGTCATCCACGAACAGGATGGTCATGGGCTGGCCCTGGGTGGCGCGGGGCAGGTCTTTCTGAACGAAACCCATGGAATCGAGGTACTCGGGCAGGACCAGGGTCACCGTGGTGCCTTCCCCGACCATGCTCTGCAGCAGGAGATCCCCGCCACAGGCCTTGGCGGTGGCGTAAGCCATCGAAAGGCCCTGCCCGGTGCCAAACCCGATGAATTTGGTGGTGAAGAAGGGTTCGATGGCGTGGGCCAGGATATCCGGCGACATGCCTAAGCCGGTATCCGTCACAGAAAGCCCCACCATCCTCTCCGGCAGCCGGTGGATGCGCAGGGTCAGCTGCCCGCCCCCCGGCATGGCATCCGTGCCATTGACACAGAGGTTCATCACGGCCGAAGAAATCTGGCCGACCTGGGCGAAAACGAAGGGGTAGGGCTCTTCGGCCGTGAGGGTGAACCGGATGGCCTGGGGGACCAGCTGTTCCAGCAGCCTGATTTCATTCCTCGCCAGGGCGTGGAGATCAATGGGCGCGAGGTTCTGCGAGTCCTTCCGGGAGAACCGGGTGAGCCCGCCGACCAGATCCCGCCCACGGATGGCGGCTTTCTCGATGAGGGCCAAGTCGCCCGTCAGGTCCCCACCCACGGTTGCCTTCAGTTTCAGGGTTTCGACCACGGCGAAGATGGCCCCAAGGGTGTTGTTGACATCGTGGGCCACACCGGCGGCCAACCGGCCCAGGCTCTCGAGCTGCTGGGCATGCTGGGTCTCGGCCTCGTAGCGCTTGCGATCCTCTTCCGCCTGATGCTGCTCGGTGATGTCCACAAAGGCCACCCGGCATTCCTGGAGCTGCGAAGGCCAGGAGGCTTCCAGCCGAATCCACCCGCCGACCCCCTCGCTGCCTTTGAGGGGCAACTCGCAGGCCTTGGGTGCGCTGCCAGCGAAATGATGTTCGAGAAAGGTCGTGAAGACCCGCCTCCCTGGATCTGCAATCCAGTGGAGCAGCAACCTGCCAACCACCTGCGAGCGCTCGGTGCCCAGCAGGGCGGCGGCGGTGAGGTTGGCCCGCTGGATCTCCCCCTGGCGGTTCAGCACGAGGTAGCCGACGGGGGCGTAGTCATAGAGATCGGTGTAGGCCTCGACGAGGGCTTCCATCTCTTCTCTTGCCCGCTGGAGTTCCGCGTTCTGCATTTCCAGTTCGATCTGGTGGACCTGCAGTTCGTGGACGAGGCCCAAGGCCTCCGCCTGGTCGAGGGCGCGGGCCGCAAGCCCTCCCCTGGCGGCGAGATCCTGCTCCGCCAATCGCCGCCGTTGAACCGGATCCTGGGACATGGACGCCTTTTGAAGAGACTATCGCACACGTGGATAGGTGGATTTCTCCTGAAGGTGGTACGCAGGATCTGAGCCAGCATCATAAATTTTGAAAATGGGCGTATTAGTCAATTCGCGAAAGACCATGCTGTCCCAGCACCCCATCAAAGTGATGGGATGATGGGCATTTAATGAGGAACAGCCCCTAGCTCTTCGCCTGGAGCCGCAGCTTGGCCTCCAGGGCCTTGGTTTTCGAAATGTCCATGAAGGTGACGACCACGCCCCCGATGACATTCTGGCTGGTGCGGTAGGGGAGGATGCGGACCGTGAACCAGCCCTTGCCATCCTCCCGTGTCAGTTCCTTCTCTTGCGAGGCCAGCGAGCGCAGGACTTCCTGCGCGTCTTCGATCAGATCCTTGTAGTCCAGGCTGTTCACGATGTCCGAAATGGGTCGCCCCACATCGCCCGGGATGAGCTTGAAGAGCCGCGTGGCACCCGTGGTGAACCGGCGGACATTCAGGTGCTCGTCGAGGAAGAGCGTCGCGATATCCGTGGCATTCAACAGGTTCTTCATGTCGTCGTTCATGGTGGAGAGCTCGTCCACCTTGGCCTGCTGTTCGGCATTCACGGTCTGCAGTTCCTCGTTGAGGGATTGCAGTTCTTCCTTCGAGGTGGTGAGCTCTTCGTTGGTGGATTGCAGCTCTTCGTTGGTGGATTGCAGCTCTTCGTTCGCCGCCTTCAATTCTTCCTGGGAGGTCTGCATCTCCTCGCGGAGGCCCTGCATCTCCTCCAGATGGCCCTTCAGCTCCAGCTCGAGTTCCGCACTCCGGGATTCGATGGCCGGGCTGCCCTTTTTGATCGCACGGGCTTTGATCACGGGAGCCGCGGGCTGGTCGCTGAAGACGATCATCACCATGCCGCGCAGGGCCTCGGGGGTCTCCAAGCGCTGGATGGTGACGTTGACTACCTGAGTGCCACCGTTGGTACCGACCTGGAGGCCCAGGAGGAAGACCGGATCGTCCTGGGCCAGGGACTTGCGGAAGGCCATGGTGAGCTCGCCCCGCAGCCCATCCCGGGCCATGGCGAAGATGTTCCAGTTCGCCTTGCCCATGGCTGGTTCCAGGTATTTCCCGGTGCGCCCGCTGACATACAGGATGTCGCCGGAAGCGGCGGCCAGCACCGAGGCAGGTGCGAACCGCTGCAGCAGGACCTGATCGGCGAGGGCCTGGACATTGATTGTGGGCGCGGGCATGGCGGACTCCCGGATGGCTTCCCGCAGGACGGGGGGGCTGAGTGGGAAGGGCGAGTGATCAGGAAGGCGGCCCGTGACCTGGCGCTGGAACAACCTGGATTTGCCGGGGTGGGGGGTGAACAGATCAGATGCGCCACCGATGCTTTCGGCACTGCCCAGGAACAGGTAGCCGCCGGGATTCAGGCTGTGGTGGAACAGGGACAGCAGCCGAATCTGCAGCTCAGGCGTAAAGTAGATGAACAGGTTCCTGCAGGTGAGCAGGTCCAGGCGGGCGAAGGGGGGATCCTGGAGGATGTCCTGCGCGGCAAAGACAATCATCTCGCGCACCTCTTTGCGCACCCTGAAGCCGTTGCCATCAGCCTGGAACCAGGCACGGAGGCGGTCCGGGGAAAGGTCGGCGACCTCCCGGGCGGAGAACGAGCCCTGGCGGGCCTTGGTCACTGCGTCCTGATCCAGATCGGTGGCGAAGATCTGCAGCGAGTAGGCCGCTTCCGGTTTGAGGTCGGCCAGCACCTCGAGAAAGGTGATGGCCAGCGAGTAGGCTTCCTCGCCGGTGGAACAGGCCGCCACCCAGGCGCGGAACGAAGCGCCCTCGGGCCGGGCGGCCAGCAGGTTCGGCAGGATCTCCTCCCGCAGCTGCCGCCAGGCCTCGGCATCCCGGAAGAAGTTCGTTACGCCGATGAGCATTTCCTTGAACAGGAATTCGGCCTCCTGCTTGTTCTCCAGCAGGTACCGCACATAGTCCGAAATGGAGCCCAGGGCGTGCACCCCGATGCGCCGCTCGATCCGCCGGTAGACCGTGCTTTTCTTGTAGAGCGAAAAATCGTGGCCGGTGCGAGTTCGGAGCAGGATGCAGATCTTGTCGAAGGCACTCCGGTCCCGGTGGGTCATCAGCTGCTCGGGCAGCGCGCGATGCAGCGCTTTCTCCACCAGCTGCTTGATGCCCGCCGCCAGCTTGGCCGGCGGGGCCACCAGGTCCGCCACGCCCTCATGGATGGCGCTCCTCGGCATGCTGTCGAAGCGGGCCGAGGCGGGATCCTCCACCAGGACCAGGCCGCCCCGCTCCTTGATCGCGCGAAGCCCTTGGGTCCCATCCGACCCCATCCCCGAGAGGATGATCCCCACCGCGCTTTCCCGCCGATCTTCGGCCAGTGCCTTGAAGAAGAAATTGATGGGCAGACGCCGGCCCGCAGGTTCGGCCGGATCGAACAGGAACAAGGTGCCCTGGAGCAGGGACATGTCCTTGTTGGGTGGAATGACATAGACGTGGTTGGGCTTCAGCTTCAGCCGGTCACTGGCCTGGATCACCTTCAGGGGCGTGGTCCGTTGCAGCAACTCCGGCAGCATCCCGGGTCGCGTCGGATCCAGGTGCTGGATCACGACGAAGGCCATGCCGGGATCCGGGGGAAGGTGCTGCAGGAATTCATCCAGGGCTTCCAGACCACCGGCCGAGGCGCCAATGCCCACGATGGGGAACAGCGCCTCGCCCAAGTTGGATTCAGGTGGAGCGACCGCCGAGGGGGTACGGGGTGATCGCCTTGGTTTAGAGCCTTCCCCCATCGTGACTCCGCTTCGGGCCGCCGAGGCCAGTGGTTGGATTGTGGACCCATTCACGCCGCCTGGGTGATCGGCCTTCGGCGCGCTGAAGTTGCAGTGAGGAATGGCATTGGCGTCAGAAGGTTGGATCCATTATTTATTATTAATAAATAATTTACTGGTTGATTTTGGACCTATCATTGTGATTGCATCATTTTGGCAAAACCACCGAGGGCGAGCGCGACTATCGCTATTCTTGAGGCTCGCATGGTACGACGAACAAGGCTTTTCAGGGCAGAACTGCGGTTCAGGGGCACCTCTCCAGATGGCAGCCAGCTCCCTGAAACCCGCATCGGATAAGATCGGATTCTCTTCTGAGGCCACCTTCCGATGTCCCCCACGCGACCCACCCATCTCGCCCCGCCGGATCTCAGACGATCGGCGGAGACTGCGTCCGACCTGAGGCCGCCCCCGACCAAAGAGGAACTGGGCGAGGCCGAAGTCCGGCGGATCCTGCATGAATTGCAGGTCCACCAGATCGAACTGGAAATGCAGAATGCGGAACTGCAGCGGTCGGGTGAGGAAATTGAAACACTTCTGGAGGCCTACACTGATCTCTACGACTACGCGCCCGTGGGCTACATCACCCTCGATAAGGTAGGAAGGATCCAAAGGGCCAACCTGACCGCAGCCGCGCTGCTGGGCATGGACCGGTCCACCCTGCTTGGCTGGCCCCTGGCCCGTTCCGTGGCCGAGGATGGAAGGGAAACCTTTTCGTCCTTCCTCAAGGATCGTTTCGAAGGCGTCACGCAGAGTTTCTGCGAACTGCACCTGAGCCCGAAGGCGGGGGCTGTGGCATGGATTCGCATGGAGGCCTCAGGGCCAGCCATGACGCACGAGTGCCGAGTGGCGTTCACCGACTACACCATCCCTCATCAGGCCGAAGATAGCCGGTTGCTGCTGGATCAACAGTTGCGGGATCAGCAGTTCTACACGCGTTCGCTCATCGAGGCCAGCATTGACGCCCTCCTCACCACTGATCCGCAGGGCATCATCACCGACACCAACCAGCAGACGGAAGCTCTGACGGGGCGTTCGCAGAGCGAGTTGATCGGCTCGCCGTTCAGTGCCCTCTTCACGGATCCGATGCGAGCCGACGCCAGCATCAAGCAGGCGCTGATCGCGGGGAGGGTCGCCGACTTCGTGCTCGCCACGCAGGATGAGGAGGGCCGCACCACCGACGTATCCTTCAATGCAACCACGTTCTACAACCGCGAACGAATGCTGCAGGGTGTGTTCATCTCCGCCCGCGATGTCACCGAGCACAGGCGTCTGGATCGCCTGCTGCAGGAGCAGAACCTCGAGCTGCAGAGGGCCAAGAACGCAGCCGATTTGGCCAACCGTTCAAAATCGGATTTCCTCTCCAGCATGAGCCATGAGCTGCGCTCACCCCTCAATGCCATTCTCGGCTTCGCCCAGCTGATGGAGATTGAATCCCCGGCCGCCACGCCCTCCCAGAAGGCCAGCCTCGGCCGGATTCTCAAGGCGGGCTGGCATCTGCTTGAGCTGATCAATGAAATCCTGGATCTCACCAAGATCGAGGCGGGCAAGCTTTCGCTTTCCTTCCAGGCGGTGTCTCTCTGCGAGGTGCTGACTGAATGTGAAGACCTGATCAAGGGGCAAGCGCAGCGGCGTGAACTCGAGTTGCGCTTCCCGCGGTTCGACAGCCCTTTCGCCGTGCACGCGGATCGCACCCGGCTGAAACAGGTCCTCGTCAACCTGCTGTCCAACGCCGTGAAATACAACCGCCCTCGCGGCTCGGTTGAAGTGACGTGCGCGGAGCCACTCGATGGCGTCGTTCGGATCAGCATCAGGGATACCGGCGAGGGGTTGTCGCCCGACCAGCTGCAGCAGCTGTTCCAGCCCTTCAATCGCCTCGGACGCGAAGCCGGCGGTGAGGAGGGCACCGGCATCGGCCTGGTGGTGGCCAAACAGCTCATTGAACTGATGGATGGCAGGATCGGTGTGGAAAGCGTCCCGGGCGAAGGCAGCCTCTTCTGGTTCGAGTTGAGGGCCGCCGCTCAAGGGCAGTTCGAACACGCATGCGAGCTGTTGGAGGGTCCCGCCGCGCGGCGACCCGTCGGCATCCTGCCGGTGAGCACGCTGCTCTACATCGAGGACAACCCAGCGAACCTGGCCCTGGTCGAGCAGCTGGTGGCCCAACGCTCCGACCTACAGTTGCTGACCGCCACGACCGCGCTGCACGGCATCACGCTGGCTCGGGAGCATCGGCCTGCGGTGGTTCTGATGGACATCAATCTGCCCGATATCAGCGGGTTTGAAGCCCTGCGCATCCTGCGCGGCGATCCCGGGACGAACCACATCCCCATCATCGCCATCACGGCGAACGCCATGGCCCATGATCTTGAGGAGGGTGCCCTCGCGGGGTTTTCCTGCTACCTGACCAAGCCGTTCAAGATCAACGCCTTCTATGAGGCGTTGAACCAGGCCCTGGCGGGGCCGGCGAGGGGGCAGAACGGTTCCGACGACGTGAAGGCCGGAGCATGATTAAGGACGCGGACATCCACCTGGCCAAGATCCTGATCGTGGATGATCAGGAGGCCAATGTTCAGGTGCTTACGCGCATGCTGCAGGCCGATGGCTATGTCTCCATTGCCTCCACCCAGGATCCGCATGCCGTGTGCGAACTGCACCGGCAGCAGCGCTATGACCTCATCCTCCTTGATCTCGTCATGCCTGGCTTGAGTGGCTTCCAGGTGATGGAAGCCCTGAAGAAGGTCGAGGCCGATGACTACCTTCCCGTGGTGGTGATCACCGCCGAGCCCGAGCACAAGCTGCGCGCCCTCCAGGCTGGCGCCAGGGATTTTGTCAGCAAGCCGCTCGATCTCGGTGAAATCCTGCTGCGGGTCCACAACATGCTCGAAGTCCGGCTGCTCCATCTCGAGACCAGGCGGCTCTACGACCAGATCCTCGAGGAGAAGGACGCCCAGAGGCGGCTGGAGGTGGCGCTGGAGGAAGCGCTCGCCACCGTGGCGCGGGGGTTCGCCGATCCGATGGGCCTCGTGGCCAAGAGCCCGGTCATGGAAAAACTGGTGAATCTCACCCGTCGCGTGGCGAAGGTGGATTCCACCGTGCTCATTGTGGGCGAGAGCGGCTCCGGGAAGGAACGGATCGCCCGGCTGTTGCACCGGGAATCCACGCGGGCGCAGGGCCCCTTCATCGCGGTCAATTGCGGCGCGATCACGGAAACCCTGCTTGAAAGCGAACTCTTCGGCCATTCGCGGGGCGCGTTCTCGGGCGCCACCCAGGATCGCCCCGGGCTGTTCGAAGCGGCGCAAAAGGGCACCCTGTTGCTGGATGAGATCGGCGATATCACCCCCGGCATGCAGGTCAAGCTTTTGCGGGTGCTGCAGGAACGCGAGATCCGCCGGGTCGGGGAGAACAAGAACCGCACGGTCGACGTCCGCATCGTGGCGGCGACCAACCGGGATCTTGGCCAGGCGGTCAAGGACGGCACCTTCCGCCAGGATCTCTATTTCCGGTTGAACGTGGTGGACCTGCACGTGCCAGCCCTCCGGGAGCGCCGGGAAGACATCCTGCTGCTGGCCCACATCATGCTCGCCAAGGCCGCCAAGCAGATGAACCGGAAGGTCACCAGCATCAGCCGGGAAGCCGCTGATCAACTGCTGCGCTACGGCTGGCCGGGCAATGTGCGGGAACTCGAAAATGTCCTGGAGCGGGCTGTGGCCCTTTCCCTCGCCCCGGCCAGCCGCGTGGAGCTTGAGGACCTTCCGGAGGAGGTTCGCCAGGTTTCCCCGAGGCAGGCGGCCATGGAGGGAGAGGTGCTTCCCCTTGAGGCAGTGGAGAAGAACCACATCCTCGCCATCCTGGAACTGAATCATGGAAACCAGACCCGCACCTCCGAGCAGCTGTGCATCGGCTCGGCCACCCTGTACCGAAAGCTCAAAAGCTATGGCCTGATCGACGGCAAGGGCCCCGCGAAAAAAGGGGAGGCCGTCGAGGACCTCCTTTGAGACGCGCTGGAGCGAAATGGCGGGAAGGCCAACAAGGGTTCCATCTTTCTGTATCTCAATGAGGGCCGCCCATTCTTGGAACGACAAAATTCAACCTGGCTGCTGAATTTCAGACCGGGCTGCGAGGGGCGAATCAAACCTCAGGGCTGGCGGCATGGCCTTTCAGGCTGATGGGATCTGCCCTTCATCTTGATCGATCCAAAGGCTGGGATAGCGTCGATTGAATTTCATAAGTTTTGCAATAAATGAACATAAAAATAGGATCAGTTATTGCTCCCTTCCGATCGGAGCGGGCATGGCTTTGCCTCGTTTCGTCCGTTGCCCAGAGCAAGGTCCTGATCCATGTACCCGTCCAATCCGCTGGCCACTG
This sequence comes from Holophagales bacterium, assembly GCA_038320645.1. Taxonomy (GTDB): domain Bacteria; phylum Acidobacteriota; class Holophagae; order Holophagales; family Holophagaceae; genus Geothrix. Next base: position 13,900 of record JBBQEL010000008.1, read on the forward strand.
TCTTGGTCCCCGGGCCCAGAAACATCGGAATTTAAACCATTCTTGGAGGCATCGATGAGCAGCGGATTTATTGAAGCAGGGCTATCAGCCCAGGCCTCCGACATTCACCGGGCCCTCACCAGCCTTCAAGAAGAGCTGGAAGCCATCGACTATTACCACCAGCGGGTGGATGTCTCCGCTGACGGGTCGCTGAAGGCCATCCTGGCCCACAACCGCGATGACGAGATGGAACACGCCGCCATGTTGCTGGAATGGCTGCGGAGAACGCTGCCTGGGTTAGATGTCCAGATGAAAAAGTTCCTGTTCACAAGCGGGCCCATCACTGGCTTGTCGGACGGGGTGGCGCCAGCCCCGGCTGAGGGAACTGGCCTCGGTCTTGGGAACCTGAAATGAAGGGGGTCTTGGCCCAGGGAGATACGACCATGAAGGACCTACTCAGGCGGGACATGGCGCCCATCGTGGATGGCGCGTGGAAGGAAATCGAGCTGCAAAGTTCGCGCATCCTGAAGGGAAACCTTTCAGGCCGCAAGCTGGTTGATTTCTCGGGACCTCATGGCTGGCAGTTTGCCGCTGTCAACCTGGGGCGACTCGAGGTGGGTCGCGAAGAAGGCCAGGACGGGGTGACCTGGGGAATGCACAAAGTCCTCCCGCTGGTCGAAGTTCGGGTGCCTTTCACCCTGGGGATCTGGGAACTGGATGATGTGGTGCGCGGCGCCAAGAATCCCGACCTGGATGCCGTGAAGGAGGCCGCACGCAAGGTGGCGATGTTCGAGGAGACAGCCATCTATCACGGGTTCGGCGCCGGAGGCATTCAGGGAATGCTGGAACTCTCCAGCCATCCACCGGTGGCTTTGAGTCCCGACCGAAGCAGGCTCACCGAGTCCTTGGAACTGGCGCTGCTCGCCATTCAGGGCGCCGAGATCGGCGGGCCCTATGCGCTGGTTCTCGGTACGGAACCCTACAAATGGTTGATGGCTGGCGACCCCAGTGCCTACCCGCTTCGGAAGCGGATCGGGGCCATGTTCTCAGGCGGCATCCATTGGAGCCCGGTCCTGGAGGGGGGCGCTGTCCTGTCGCTCCGGGGCGGCGATTTCGAGCTGACGGTCGGCCAGGATCTGGCCATTGGCTACAAGATTCATGATTCCCGTAATGTCGAACTGTATTTCACGGAGTCCTTCACCTTCCGGGTGCTGGAACCCGCTGCCGCGATCGAGTTGAGAAGGCAGAATGCCCTGGGCCAGGCCGACGCCTCTGCCGAATCAACCCATCCACGACCTGATGCGTGAGGCCTGTGATGAAACAGGGAATTTCTGCTGATCAAGGATGGTCAAACGGAGTCGGCCTGAGGTCTGCCCGGTATCGTTCCACGCTGACTTCCGTTCTTATCGGGCTGGCCCTTTGGTGGGGTGCGTCGCCATCGGCGGTCGCGCAAGAGGACTTCGGAAGTCTGGTCAAGCGCCTGCAGCAGGAGAAGCCGGGCTTTGCCAAACGCCACCAGGCTTTGCTCGCGCAGCGGTACGACCTTGGCGATCGTCCAGCCAAGGGCGTCACGATGTCTCGAGGCAAACCCGTGCAGGAGGGAGTGCGGGTGAAGCTCCCCAAGGGCCTGACGTGGATGAAGCTCGCCGACCTGTCTCCGGAGACCATCAAGGCCCAGGACCTTTGGCCCGCCGGGTTCCTGCCGCTGCCGCATCCGCACCATGAAACGGGCGGCATGATCTTTCCCCAAACGCTGATCGATGAGACAAAACGACAAACGGATCGCGATCTCACCCGGTTCGATCTCGATTTCGATCTGCCGCAACACCTGCTGCCCGAGTTCCCCGCCCCGATCTATCTCACGACCAGGCCGGACCTCGGCGATGTCTCGCAGGGGCAGGTGGTGACGCTGAGCAATGCCTATGGCTTGTTCAAGGACATCTTGAACCCCAAGCAACTGGAGGGTCTGCGGCTGCTTGTGACCCCGTTTCCCCAGCAGCAGTTCAATGCCACGGAGGAACGGCGCAGCCTCAAGGCCCATGCAGGCGTGGCCTGCTTGGACTGCCATTCGAATGGCCATACCAACGCGGCCACCCACACCGTCGGCGACATCCGTCCAAACCAATACCGGCATCGAATCGGCACGCCCACGCTGCGGGGGCTCAACATCCAGCGGCTCTACGGTTCGCAGCGTGCCATGAAGACCGTGGAGGACTTCACCGAGTTTGAACAGCGTGGGGCCTACTTCGATGGCGACCCTGCTCAGGCCCAGCAGAAGGGGGTGAACATCCTCGAACGCGGAAGTCAGGTCCACGCCATGGCCGAGTTCCAGGAATTGCTGGATTTCCCGCCCGCACCGAAACTCAATGTCCTGGGGCGGCTTGCACCCACCAAGGCAACGGCCGCTGAGCTGCGCGGCCAGGCGGTCTTCCATGGCAAGGGGCAGTGCGCCGCGTGTCATGCACCGCCCTATTACACCGATAACCTCATGCACAACCTGCGTGCGGAGCGGTTCTTCAACGAGCGGACGATCAACGGTCTGCGGGCCTCTTCCGACGGTCCCATCAAGACCTTTCCCTTGAGAGGCATCAAGGATTCACCTCCCTATCTGCACGACGATCGGCTCCTGACGCTGGAAGACACGGTGGAGTTCTTCAACCTCGTGCTGGAACTGAAACTGAATGATCAGGAGAAGAATGACCTGGTGGCGTTTCTGCGAGCACTCTAGGCCGCACACCTGGGACCGCTCCGCAAATCCTGGAATGGGTACTTCGAACAATGCAAAGGCGAGGGTCAAAATGCCGAGAATCGCAACCAAGGATGGTACTGAAATCTATTTCAAGGACTGGGGCGCGGGTACACCGGTGGTGTTCTGTCACGGTTGGCCCCTGAACGCGGATGCCTGGGAATCCCAGATGGTCTTCCTGGGCGCCCATGGCTATCGCTGCATTGCCCATGACCGTCGGGGGCACGGCCGGTCCGGCCAGCCCTGGAAGGGCAACGACATGGACACCTATGCCGACGACCTGGCCGAATTGGTAGAAGCCCTGGATCTCAAAGGCGCAACCTTGATTGGCCACTCCACCGGCGGCGGGGAGGTCGCCCGGTACCTTGGCCGCCACGGAACCTCCCGCGCAGCCAAAGTGGTCCTGATGGGTTCGGTGACCCCCTTGATGCTGCAGACCGAGGCCAATCCTGGTGGACTCCCGCTCCAGGTATTCGACGGCATTCGCGCCGGCGTTACCGCTGATCGCTCGCAGTTTTTCAAGGATCTGACCACCGCCTTCTTCGGCGCCAACCGCGCCGGTTCCAAGGTGACCCAGGGCATGCGGGACGCCTTCTGGTTCCAGGGCATGCAGGGCAGCCTGAAAAGCGAGCTCGATTGCATCAAGGCCTTTTCCGAAACCGATTTCACCGAGGACCTGAAGCGGATTGACCTGCCGACGCTGATCATCCACGGCGACGACGACCAGATCGTGCCCATCGGAGCCTCGGCCATGCTTTCGTCCAAGCTGATCAGGAAGGCCACGCTCAAGCTCTACCCGGGTGGACCTCATGGCTTGGCCGATACGCATAAGGACAGGCTCAACGAGGACTTGCTGGCTTTTCTGAAGACCTGAATGAACCCACCTGACAGGAGCCGACCCTTCCTCCACCACATCGTCCGCCCGACCCTTGTCCTGTGTGGACGTGAAGATGCCATCACACCTGTAGCGGTGCATGAAGAACTCGCCGCCGGCATCCATGGCTCAAAACTCGAGATCATCGAAGCCTGCGGTCACCTTTCGACACTGGGTCAGCCGCATCAGGTCTCCAGGGTGCTGGGCCGATGGCTCGAGGGCATCAGGGTTAGAATGATGGCCCAGTACGAAATCCAGGCATGATCGAAGCGATGGGTGAACATGGTCCCTTCTGAACTCCGCCTGGAGCGGAAGAAGCGGCAGTTCCACGAGGCCATGGACCGCTATGAAACGTGTCCGATCTACAAGCGCATCGACCGGGTGTGCTAGGTCCTCAATGTCGGCTTCCAGGTCGCGCTCCTGTGGAGGCTTTCCTCCACAGGACTCTCCTTCTGGTGGATCCTTCTGGCCCTCGGGTTGGCCTACGTCCTGGCCGATTTCGTCAACGGCTTGACGCATCTGCTCATGGATCATGCGGATCAGTACACCAGCTTCGTCGGCCCGTTCATGGCCAAGTTCCACCTTCATCACAAACTGCTCGTCTACCCTGAGCACACCCTGCCCATGGTCTACTTCCTGGAATCAGGCGCCAAGATCTGGCTGGTGTTCTTCCAGGCGGGGGTTCTGGCCCTGGCCCCGTGGCTGCCGCCTTTCGTCTTGCATACCCTCACCTACCTGGCCATCTGGTCTTCGGTGGCGGAGGTATCGCGTTACCTGTGCCACAACTCAAAATCCAGAACTGCGCTGCTGCTGGCCAAGGCAGGGTTGCTGCTGCGCAAGCAGCATCACGCCACGCACCATCAAAAGGACAACACCTGCTACTGCTTTTTGAATGGGATGGCGGATCCACTTGTGAACAGGATCGCCACGACCTGGTTCCCTGGTTACAAATCCAATACGGATTTGGATTTTGATGGGTACCAGGGTGCTCCGGCCAAGGGTCCGTCCACAACCATCCGCTGAATGCCTGCGTCACATCCTGTCTCAGGAAGTGGGCAGGATGGCCCACCCTACCCACCACTTTGCCCTGGCGTCCTGGCACCAGCCTTCCCTGCCTACTGGTTCCACTGCGTGGGAATGCCGGCCGCGGGGAAAGCCTTCGGCCGCTGGCCGCCCTCGAGGAAGAAGGCGGGCACGCCCTTCGCGGCTCGCTCCGCTTCTATTTTCGAGGCGTAGTCCCCGAGGAAGAGCTGATAGGCGGTCTTTCCGTCCCGCAACCTGATGGGGGCGATGAACAGATCGGGTTCCCGGCCGGGGAAGGCTCCCACGGCGTTCTTCAGGGTGGCGGGAAGGTTCGCGATTTCCAGGCGGATGGTCCACCGGTTCGCCGGAATGGCCTTGATGCGTTTTCGTCCCAGGCTCACGGCCTTCGCCAGATCCCCCAGGAGCAGCGCATCCAAGCGCTCGGTCACCGTGGAGCCGGATGGCTTGACCGCCACGGGAGCAGCAGGAACCGGTACTGGCAGGGCCTTCGGCATCGGGGCTGCCACTGCGACCGGAGCCGGGGTTGGCACCGGGGCGGCCACTTTGGGCGAAGCCGGGATGGGCGCGGGGGCAGCCATCGGGCGAGGTGCGGGGGCGATGGGAGCGGGAGTGGGAGCGGCAACCGGCGGAAGGGGTGACGGTGGCGCCACCATGACGACGGGCGGCGGCGGCGGACGGGGGACTTCGGCCCTGGGTGGCGTGGGTTCCTCGCGCCTGCGGGTGGCCTGGGGACCACCCCAGGTGAACCCGAGGAGCACCGAACCCTGGAAGGCGCTCAGCCCCTTGTCGGTGAAGGCAACGACATAGCGGCCGTCCACGCCCCAGAGGAGGCCCCGGAGCGGTCGATGGAGGAATCCGACCGAGGCGTGGGCCGCCACGGACGTCCCCGAAGCCAGGGTCTGCGGAGCAGGAGTGACCTTGGCGACGGTGGTGCTGCCCAGACCCAGACCGAAATATGGCCACAACCCACCAGGGGAATCCCCCAGCAGGCCAGTCATGAAGGTGACGGAAACCTGGTTGTGGCTGAGGGTCTTGCCCGGGAAGCGGCTGCTCTGGGCGTGGGCGGTGAAGGCCTCCAGGCTCAGCCCGTAGGGTTTGTGGGCGAACACCAGGCCGGCTTGGCCCCCGAAGAGGGGAGCCGCCTTGAGGTACTCCTGCGGATCGAACGAACGGGTCCCTGCGCGGAAGCCCACCCACTGGAAGCCCTGGCCGCTTTCCTGCGCTGCCAAGCCCGCGGCGAACACCGTCCACACGACCATCTGTCTGATCCACATGCCGTACTCCATGGTGCCGAGGGTGGTCGAGAGTATCGCAAGACCGGTCTCCTGGTTCCAGGAAATCTGACGAAGCCATTCAGCCCCAAGGCACGCCTGGCCTGCTGTGACTGGGGTGTCGTCGTACCGCATGATCAATGGTCGTGACAACGGATAGGCCGAAAGGCGTAGCTTGAGGAAGGGCTTCGCGGTCCCACCGGAGGTGCTGAACGGCACATCAGGTTGCGTGACGCCTGGAATCGGGACCGCCTATTCTGGATCTGTCCCTTTTCTCCGGTGGTTGGATGGCAACGCTCGGCCTTGTGAACAGCTTGACGATCCTGCGCCTCGGCCCGGAAGGTGCCCTGCTCGACGCTCGCCCAGAGGGGGAGGTGCTGCTGCCCCTGGCTCAGGTCCCCAAGGACAGCACAGTTGGGCAGAACCTGGAGGTGTTCCTCTACATGGACGGCGAGGGCCGCCTCATCGCCAGCATTCAGCCGCCCGTCGCCCAGCGGGGGGACGTGGCCAATCTGAAGGTCGTGGCCGTGAACATGGCCGGTGCCTTTCTGGCCTGGGGCCTGCCCAAGGATCTGCTCCTGCCGTGGAAGGAAGTGAAACACCAACAGCGGCAGCGGATCAAAGTCGGGCAGAAGGTCATGGTGGTGCTGTTCACGGACCAGGAGGGCCGGATGGCCGCCTCCGCCCGCCTGGATGATTTTCTGCGGGATGAAGCCGAGGGTTTCCAGGAGGGGGACAAGGTCACCCTGGTGATCGGTGAGCCGACCGAGCTTGGCGTGCGCGTGATCGTGAACCACCGCTACTGGGGCATGGTGCACGACGGCGACATCTTCGGAGAAGTCGCCCGGGGCGAGGTCAGGGACGGGTACATCAAGGCTCTGCGCGAGGACCGCAAGCTGAACATCACCCTCGCGGCACCGGGCTACGCCAAGATCGACGCCATCGCGCAGGGCGTGCTCGACGAGTTGAAGCGGCGGGGGGGCTTCCTGCCCATCACGGACAAGAGCAGCCCTGAGCAGATCTCCGCGCTGTTCGGCATCAGCAAGAAGGTGTTCAAGCAGACGCTGGGCGCGCTGTACAAAAGCAGGCGGATCCTGCTCGGGACGGATGGCATCCGGTTGGCCCCGTGACGCCGAAGACGCTCATGACCTACCTCGGGGGCTACAGCGCAGCTCTGCAGGACCAGGTGCTTGAGCTCATCGCCCAGGACCGCTTGGGCGAGTACCTCCAGAACCGGTACGGGGAGGCCCACGACATTCGCAACGACAAGGCCTTGTACCAGCTGGCCGTTGACCTGAAGAACCGCTTCATGCGCAATACCCCGCCGCTCGACAAGGTGCGCTACGACGCCAAGCTGCAGGTGCTGCGCCACGCCCTGGGCACCCACACGACCGTGGCGCGGGTGCAGGGCAGCCGGCTCAAGACCAGCCGCGAAATCCGGGTGGCGTCCGTCTTCCGTGAGGCCCCCGCCGCATTCCTGACGATGATCCTCGTGCACGAACTGGCGCACCTGAAGGAGAGCGACCACAACAAGGCCTTCTACCAGCTGTGCACCCACATGGCGCCGGAGTACTTCCAGCTGGAACTGGATCTGCGGCTCTACCTCGTCTTCCTCGAGTGCGGGCGCGCTTCCGGCGAGAGGACTCCCCATGCGCTATGACGAGCCCCTCTTCCGTCCCCCCAGCGAGGCCGATTCCTTCATCCTGCAGGCGACTCTGGGCTGCTCCTGGAATGCCTGCACCTACTGCGCGATGTATCGGGGCAAGCAGTACCAGGTGAGGCCCCAGGAGGCCGTTCTGGCCGATATCGCCGAGGCCGGCGCCCGGTATGCGGAGCAGGTGCGGCATGTGTTCGTGGCCGATGGCGACCCGCTGGGCATGGCGCTCGACCACTGGGAGCCCATCCTCCTCGCCCTCGCCGCCGCCTTCCCACGCCTGCGGCGCGTCAGCACCTACGCCACGGCCCGCAACCTGTTGGAGAAATCTCCCGAGGCATTGCATCGCCTGCGGGATCTGGGCCTCTCCCTGCTCTACATCGGCCCCGAATCCGGGGACGATGTGACGCTCCGGCGCATCGCGAAGGGCGCCAGCGCCGCGGATCACATCGAAGCTGCCCGCAAGGCCAGGGAGGCCGGCCTGGAGCAGTCGCTGATCTTCCTGCTCGGCGCCGGCGGGCGAGAGCGCAGCGAGGAGCACGCCCGCGCTTCGGGACGCCTGGCCACGGCCATGGATCCCAAGTTCCTCTCCACCCTGACCCTGACGATCGTGCCCGGCACGCCCATCGCCAGGCTCGAGGGACAAGGGCGCTACGCGCTGCCGGAGGTGCCGGACCTGCTCATGGAGTTGCGCTGGTTCATGGAAGAGACCCACCTCAGCGGGGGCATCTTCCGCTCCAACCACGCCTCGAACTACCTGCCCATCGGGGGGCGTCTGCCGCGGGACCGGGAGGCGATCCTCGCCGCCATCGACGAGGCCCTCGCGGGCCGGGTCCGGCTGCGGCCCGAATGGGCGCGCGGGCTCTGAATACGAGGATTCCGGTCGCAGTCGCGGCCGTGGAAACAACATTGAATTTATTGTGAATACTAATGGTAAGGTGTTCGCATTACTGCGGTTTTCCAATTCGAGGCCCCCATGAAGATTGCCGTTCCAAGGGAGATCAGGGCGGACGAAACCCGCGTGGCACTGGATCCGGAGTCCTGCCGGAAGCTGATCGCGCTGGGCATGGAAGTGGCCGTGGAGGCCGGTGCGGGTGCCGAGGCGCGGTTCTCCGACCAGGCCTACCGGGACGCGGGAGCCACCGTCGCACCGGACGCGGCCTCGCTGTTAGGCGGAGTCGACTTCGTGCTGAAGGTGAATGCCCCCCGGGCCCGGCCCGACGGCAGCCACGAAGTGGACCTCATCCCGTCAGGGGCCATGCTGCTGGCCTCGCTCTTCCCCACCCGGAACCTCGATGCGGTCAAGCGCATGGCCGAGCGGAACCTCACCACCTTCTCCACGGACTGCATTCCGCGCACCACCCGGGCCCAGGCCATGGACACCCTCTCCAGCCAGGCCAACCTGGTGGGCTACAAGGGCGTGCTACTGGGCGCCATGGAATTGCCCAAGTACTTCCCCATGTTCATCACCGCCGCGGGCACGACCCTGCCTGCCAAGGTGTTCGTCATCGGTGCCGGCGTGGCGGGCCTGCAGGCCATCGCCACCGCCAAGCGGCTGGGGGCCAGCGTCTCGGCCACGGACGTGCGCCCCGAGGTGAAGGAGCAGATCGAGTCCGTGGGCGGCAAGTATGTGGGCATCGACCTCAAGCAGGGCGCTTCCGCGGGGGGCGGCTACGCCACGGAGCTGTCGGCGGAGGACAAGGCCCTGCAGGCGAAGCTGCTGGCCGACCAGTGCGCCCAGGTGGACGTGGTGATCACCACGGCCCTCATCGGCGGGGTCTTCGCGCCGAAACTCCTCGACGAGGCCATCGTGAAGAGCATGAAGCCCGGCTCGGTCATCGTGGACCTGGGCGCCGACGGCGGCGGCAACTGCACGCTGTCGAAGTTGGGGGCCACCGTGGACGTGGGCGGGGTACGGATCCTCGCGCCGCTGAACCTGCCCGCGACCATGGCCACCCACGCCAGCATGCTCTACTCGCGGAACCTGCTGAACTTCATGACGGCTTTCTGGGACAAGGAGGCCAAGCGCTTCAACCTCGACTGGGCCGACGACATCCTCAAGGGCTGCGCTGTGACCCACGAGGGCAAGGTGGTCCACGGGCCCACCCAGAAGGCGATACAGGGCTGATTCGGGCAGGGCTGAGCCAGACATTGGGAGGCATTTCGTGATGATCCTGACAAACCATTCCGAGGCGGCGGCCCAGGCCGGGGGCGGCCACGGACAGCTCGATGTGATGGGCGCCCTCTTCGTCTTCATGCTGGCCACCTTCATCGGTTTCATGGTCATCCAGCGGGTATCGCGGCTGTTGCACACGCCGCTCATGAGCCTCACCAACGCCATCTCCGCCATCGCCGTGGTGGGCGCCCTCATCGTGTCGGCCGGCAAGGACTATCCCGGCTACATCACCGCGCTCGGCCTCGTGGCCATCTTCTGCTCCACCACCAACATCGTCAGCGGCTTCCTCATCACCGACCGGATGCTGAAGATGTTCAAGAAGCAAGAGAAGGTGGTCCGTTGAGCGCGGAGACACTGGTCCAGATCCTCTACCTCATCTCCACGGCCCTCTTCATCCTGTCCCTGCGCTGGATGAGCGATCCCGAGACAGCCCGCAAGGGTGTGCTGTCCGGCGTGGCGGCCATGGTGCTGGCGGTGCTCGGCACCCTGACCGGCGTCCTCGCCACGGGCGGCACCCACTACTGGTGGATCCTGGGCGCCTTCGCCCTCGGCGCCGCCGTGGGCTACCCCCTGGCCCAGGTGCCGCTGACGGCGGTGCCCCAGCGGACGGCGCTCTCCCACGCCTTTGGCGGCCTGGCCGCAGGCCTGGTGGGCACCGCGAAATTCTTCCTCTACTACGGCCAGCGCAACGAGGCGGCCCTCACGCCCTTCATCGTCATCGCCCTGGTGGCCGAGATCCTCCTGGGCTTCCTCACCTTCACGGGGTCCATCCTGGCGGCGGGCAAGCTGCAGGAAGTGAAGTGGATCCCCCAGCGCCCCGTCACCTACCCCCTGCAGAACCTGAGCAACCTCGGGCTCTTCGCCTTGGCTCTCGGCCTGGGCGTGGCGCTGGTGCTGCACCCCCTGGCGCCCTGGGCCCCCTATGCCTTTGGTGGCATCATCCTGCTCTCCCTGGCCTTCGGCGTGCTGCTGATCATTCCCATCGGCGGCGCGGATATGCCCACGGTGATCTCCATCCTCAACGCCTATGCGGGCCTGTCCGCCGTGGCCATGGGCTTCGTGCTGAACAACAAGCTGCTCATCACGGCCGGCGCCCTGGACGGCAGCTCCGGCCTGATCCTCTCGGTCATCATGTGCAAGGCCATGAACCGCTCCTTCTTCAACGTGCTCTTCGGCGCCTTCGGCCAGGCCCAGGCCAAGACCGAGGGCGGCGAGGAGAAGACCTACAAGGCGGACACCATCGAGAGCGCCGCCCAGGTCATGGAACAAGCGAACCTGGTGGTCATCGTGCCCGGCTACGGCATGGCCGTGGCCCAGGCCCAACACAAGGTGCGGGAGGTGTACGACCTGCTCAAGAAGCGGGGCGTCACCGTGAAGTTCGCCATCCACCCCGTGGCGGGCCGCATGCCTGGCCACATGAACGTGCTGCTGGCGGAGGCCGAAATCCCCTACACCGATCTGGTGGAGATGGACGAGATCAACGGGGACATGCCCCAGGCGGATGTGGTGCTGGTCATCGGCGCCAACGATGTGGTGAATCCCGCGGCGCGCTCGGACAAGAGCAGCCCCATCTACGGCATGCCCATCATCGACGCGGACAGGGCCAAGACCATCTACGCCATCAAGCGCTCCAAGGCCCCGGGCTTCGCTGGCATCGACAATGAACTCTACTTCCTGGACAAGACCTTCATGCTCTTCGGCGATGCCAAAGCCGTCATGGGCGAACTGGCGCGGAAGCTCAGCGGCGACAGCGGGCACTGACCTTCAGCGCAGGCCGTGGTTCGCCTTGAAGCCAGCCCAGCCCTGTTTCGCCTTCAGGAAGGCCTCCCCATCGGGGCACAGCAGGAAGGGATTGGTGGCCTTCTCCCAGGCGAGGGTGCTGCTGGGCCGGGCACCGTAGTCGTGGCCGGGCCAGAGGGTGGTGTGATCGGGCCACTCCCGCAGCAGGCGCTGGAGGCTCTCCCACTCGGTGCGGCCGTCGGCCTCAGTCTCGGTGCCGCCCACCTTGCCCACGAAGAGCAGGTCACCGGTGAAGGCGGCATCCTGGCCCTCCACCAGGAAGGCCAGGTGATCGTGGGAGTGGCCCGGGACGTGCCACACACGGAGTGAGTAGGCCCCGAAGGGCACTCGATCACCGTCAGCCAGTGTGAGGTCCACGGGGCCCGGATGGCCCGGCCCGCCCGCCACCCGGGCTCCGGTCAGGGCCTTGGCGACTTCATTGCCGTTGGCGTGATCCGCGTGGCCGTGGGTGTTGAGGATGTGGGTGACCTTGAGGCCCTGGGCCCGGGCCCGCTCCACCAGGGATTCCGGAGTGTAGGAGGGATCGATGAGCAGGCCCACGCCCGCCTCGCGATCGCCCAGCAGGTAGCCGAAGTTGCGGTCGCCCCCGACCCGGAGCTGTTCAAAAATGAAGCGCATGGGTTCCTCCGACGGGCTTCAGGATGGCAGCGTGGATCTGGCGCGCATCAGTCCTTGCGAGCCACCGGGCAGCCCCCGGAGCTGCAGTGCCCACAGGAGCCTCCTGTGGGTTGGCGGGCCGGGCGCAGGTCCTGGACCATGCTCCGGATGAAATAGAGGGCTGCCAGGCAGGCGGCGGCGACCGCGAGGAGGGTCTGGAGGGTCATGGCCGGCTCATGCGAAACCGAGGGCGCGGCCCACGAGCACGGTCATCCAGGCCAGGCCCCAGCCGAGCACTAGGCCGTAGCCCACGGTGAAGGCCGCCCAGCCCCAGCTGCCAGCCTCGCGCCGGATCATCGCGATGGTGCCAAGGCAGGGCGTGTAGATGAGCGTGAAAACCATGAAGGCGAGGGCCGTGAGGGGACTCAGGCCGGAGCCGTCGCGGAGGGCGACCTGCAGGGGGCTCAGCAACTCGCCAGGTTTCGGCTCCTCGCTGGCCTGATGGATGACGGCCATGGTGGACACCACAATCTCCTTGGCGACGAAGCCTGCGGTGAGGGCGATGACATCCTTCCAGGCTTCCGGGCGCTTGTGATCGGGATCGAGGATGGGGCGCAGCAGGGGCTCCACCTTCTGCCCCAGCCGCGCGGCCAGGCTGGTGTTGACGATCCGGCTTTCGTGAGCGAGTTGCAGGGCCTTGAGCCGTTCTTCCGATTCGGCGGGCGGCAGGTTCAGCACCGATACCGCCTGGCGCTGCTGCTGGTATTCCAGGGTCCACTCGCGGTTGGCGATGCCCGGGTAGCGGGACAGGAACCAGATCAGGGTCGCCCCCGCGAAGATGGTCGTGCCCGCACGGGTGAGGAAGATGGAGCCCTTCTCCCACATATGGATCATCGTGGCCTTCAGCACCGGGAGGCGGTAGGGGGGCAGTTCCATCACGAAGGGCGAGCTGGGCCCCGAGAACAGGGCGCTACGCAGCAGGCGGCCCATGAGCACGGCGAGCCCCAGGCCCAGGAAGTGCATGCCGACGATGGCCAGGGCGGCCTTGAAGGGGGTGAAGAAGGTGCCGGCGATGACGATGTAGATCTGCAGCCGTGCTGAGCAGCTCACCAGGGGCGTCACCAGGATGGTGATGAGGCGGTCCTGGCGGCTTTCGATGGTGCGGGCGGCCTGGATGGCCGGCACGTTGCACCCGCTGCCCATGATAAGGGGGATGAAGCTCTTCCCGTGGAGCCCCATGACGTGCATGAAGCGGTCCATGATGAAGGCCGCCCGGGCCATGTAGCCCGTATCCTCCAGGAAGGCGATGCAGCCCATGAGGATCATGATCACGGGCATGAAGACCATCACCGCGCTCACGCCGGGAATGACGCCATCGACCAGGAGGCTCGTGAGCTCGCCGGCAGGCAGGCGGGCCCCGGCGAATTCCGACAGGGCCCTGAAGCCCGCGGCGATCCAGTCCTGGGGGATCTTCCCCAGGATGAAGGAGAGGGAATACATGAGGATCAATACGCCCACGAAGATGGGGATCCCGAAGATCCGGTTCGTGAGCACGGCATCCAGGCGGGCCGTGGGCGTCTTCCGATCGTCCTGCTCCGTGGCCACTTCTTTCACCAGGCCGTGGGCGAAGCCATAGCGCCGCTCGGCGACCAGCGTGGCGCCATCGGCGCCCAGGTGAGGTTCCAGGAACGCGAAGCTCTTCGCCAGCTGCTGGCTGATCGCTTCGCTGGCATGGCTTTCGGCCACGCGGCGCTTGGCCTCGGCATTGTTCTCCAGCAGCTGCAGGGCCAGCCAGCGGGGCGGCATGGCGGCTTTCAGCTGTTCATCCCGGCCGATCTCGGTCTCGAGCTTGTGCAGTTCGCCTTCGATATCGTGGCCATAATCCACGGTGATCCGCCGGCAGCGGTTGGACTCGCCCCGGGCCATGGCGGCCAACAGCGCCTTCAATTCCGTGATGCCCTGCTCGCGATTCCCCACGGTGGGGATGACCGGCCCGCCGAGCAGCAATTCCAGCGCCGGCACATCGATGCACACGCCGCGGTTCTCGGCGTCATCGACCATGTTCAGCACGAAGGCCACGGGCTTGCCGAGTTCCAGCAGCTGGGTGCTTAGATAAAGATTGCGCTCGAGGTTCGAGGCGTCGAGCACGTTCAGGACGAGATCCACCTCCGGGGAGGCCAGGAATTGCGAGGCCACCCGCTCGTCCTCGCTGCGGGCCGATAGGGAGTAGGTCCCGGGCAGGTCCACCACTTCCAGCGAAGACCCCTCGTGCTCAAAAGTCCCGCTCCGGCGCTCGACCGTGACGCCGGGCCAGTTGCCCACATGATGCCGGGCCCCGGTGAGGGCGTTGAACAGGGTGGTCTTGCCACAGTTGGGATTGCCGGCCAGGGCGATGGTCAAAGGCATCAGACCACCCGATGCACGAGGATGCAGGAACTCTCATCCCGCCGAAGGGACAGGTGGTAGCCCTTGATCACGAGTTCCATGGGATCGCCCAGCGGCGCGAGCTTCTCCACCCGCAACCGAGCGCCCCGGATGAAGCCCATCTCGAGCAGCCTTTGACGCACTTGCCCCTGCGCTTGCACCAGGACGACTTCGCCCTGATCCCCAGGTTGGAGAAGACTTAAAGGTATTGGAAGATTCTGAGTCATAGTCTCAACTCCGCTTTCCAGTGTATCTAAGTCTAGGGGACCCACAAGGGCCGGGCGGGCGGATGTGATCTCCGTCTAGACTGGTTGGAATGAACAACTCCAGCCCACTTACTCTGCCCAACGCGCTGACCTTGCTGCGGATCCTGGCGATCCCCTTTTTCGCCATCGCGGTCTGGTACGGCCACCACTGGCAGGCCTTCCTCCTGTTCGCCGCCGCCGGTTTCACGGATCTGCTGGACGGCTTCATCGCCCGAGCCTTCAATCAGCGCTCGGATCTGGGCGCCATCCTGGATCCCGCGGCCGATAAGTTGCTGATGACCACGGCCTTCATCCTGCTGGCCTGGCGCACGCAGGACATGACCGCGCCCATTCCGGTGTGGGTGGCGATCCTGGCCATCACGCGGGATCTCGTCATCTCATTCTATGCCTTCGCTTCCGTGGACCGCCTGAGCGACAGCAAGTTCCATCCGAGCCTCCTGGGGAAACTCAGCACCGCCATGCAATTGATCGCCGTAGCCCTCGGCCTGATGTTCAATGCCATCGGCTACCGGCCCTGGATGGATCCCTTCCTTCCCGAGATGTACTGGCTGGTTGCCGCCCTGGTCCTGGCCTCGGGTATCCACTACTTCATGCGCGCCACGCGGACGCCACCGGCCTGATAGACTGGGTCTTCCGCGTCGGGAGACGCCGAAGGAGACGCCATGAGAAAGTCCGCCCCGAAGGGGCCGAGAACCGCGCCCGCCCCGAAGAAAGCCACCACGGCCCGCCCGGTGGGACGCCCCGGCGCGCGCCCAACCGCGGATGCCACAGACCGTCCAGCCCGGCGCACGACCTCGCGACCCGCTGCGGACGCTGCTGGCCGGCCGACCCGGCGCCCGGCACCGCGGCCAACCGCGGAAGCCAGCGACCGTCCGGTGAGGCGTCCGGGTACGCGGTCGGCGGCTGATCCCACCGCTCGTCCGGCGGGACGCCCAGCCCCCCGCCCCGCCGCAGGCGCAGCCGCGAAGCCGCGTTTCGGCAGGAAACCAGTCACTCCAAGGGTGAATCCGGACACCCCCAAGCCGGTGGCCGCACCCAAGGCTGCGCCCCGGGCGAAAGGTCCCGGTCAGGAGCGTCTGCAGAAGATTCTGGCCGCCGCCGGCATCGCCAGCCGCAGGGCCTGCGAAGAAATCATCCTTGAAGGCCGGGTGCAGGTGAACGGGAAGACCATCACCGAACTGGGCACCCTCGCCAACCCCCGCCGGGACGAGATCACGGTGAATTTCCAGCCCATCGAGCGCGAGGCACCCGTCTACATCCTCATGAACAAGCCCAAGGGCTATGTCACTACCGTGAAGGACGACCGGGGGCGGCCCACGGTGATGGCCCTCCTGAATGATGTCCCCGGGCGCCTGTACCCCGTGGGCCGCCTCGATTTCAACTCCGAGGGTCTGCTGCTGATGACCAACGATGGCGCCCTCGCGCAGGTGCTCATGGGGCCGGAACACGAGATCCCCAAGGTCTATCTGGTCAAGGTCCACCGGAATCCCAGCCCAGGACTGATCAAGGAGTTCCAGGAGGGCTTCCTGCTCAGCGGGAGGCGCCTGAAACCCTGCCACATCGAGATCGCGGAGAAGGGCGACAACCCCTGGCTGAAGGTCACCCTCACGGAGGGCAAGAACCAGCAGATCCGCCGCATGTTCGCCGCTGTGGGCCATCCCGTCAGCAAGCTGCGCCGGGTGCAGTTCGGCCCCCTGGCCGATCCCCTGCTCAAACCGGGCTCCTGGCGCTTCCTGAGCCCCCAGGAGATTGCTGCGGTCAAAAGCCTCTGACCGCACGCCACCCACCACCCGGGCGCCTTCGACTGCCGACGGCGTCCGGGTCAGGACAGGATGAGGCTCCGCACCGCCAGGAGGACCTCGCGCAGAAAGAATACCAGCGCGGCCACGAAGGCGGCCATGGCCAGGATGAAGAGCGAGGCCACGATCATCGCCACATTGGCCTTCATCACTGCGCCAAGGAAAACGGTGGCGATGCTGACACAGACCAGCAGGGCCGCCGTGGTGCCCGAAGTGATGCCAAAGTTCACCAACTCCCGGCGGCGGGCCAGGGTGCGCATTTCCTCGTGGATGACCGGCGCCCGATCCTCCGATGCCGTTTCGAGCCGGTCATGCAGTGCACGTGCCCGATCCACGATGCGGGCCAGCCGATTGGACATCACGCCGAGGATGGTGCCGATGGATGTCAGCAGGAAGACCGGCGCCACCGACAGCTGGATGACATGGGAGATGTCGGTGATGGTCTGGTCGGAGACGGGTGCGGGCATACCTATAGCTATCAGCTCTCACCCATCGGCGGCCAGAAAAAGATGGCCCCTCGTAGCTGACAGCCGACAGCCGGCAACGCCTAAAGCGCTTCCTCTTCGAAATCCAGCATATGGCCGCTCTTGCGCGCCTTGGTCTTGAGGTAGCGCAGGTTGTGGGGGTTCGATGCCAGTTGGTGGCGTTCGCGTTCCACCTCGATACCCGCCAATTCCAGGGCGCCGATCTTCCGTGGATTGTTGGTGAGCAGCTTCACCTGAGTGATGCCGAAGAACTTCAGCATCTCCACCGCGCAGTCGTAAGTGCGCAAATCATCGGGGAAGCCCAGCGAGTGATTGGCCTCCACGGTATCAAGTCCCTGCTCCTGGAGGGCATAGGCCTTGAGCTTGTTCAAAAGGCCGATGCCGCGACCCTCCTGGCGCAGGTAAAGCACCATGCCGCCACGCTCGGCCACGTGGCGCAGGCCTTCTTCCAACTGCTGGCGGCAGTCGCACTTCAGGCTGCCGAGCACATCACCGGTCCAGCATTCCGAGTGGATGCGCACCGCGATGCGCTGACGGGCATCGATCTCTCCCGAGACGATGGCGAGGTGCTCCTTGCCAGTGGCGTGTTCGAGGAAGCCGTAGACGGTGAACTTCCCGAAGATGGAGGGGACATTCGCCTTCGCGATGAAGGGGACTTTGTCCGCCTGCAGCTTGCAGAAGAGTTCAAGTTTCGGGGCGCTGCTGGGTTCTTTGGGCGACATGGAAGTCCAGGAACAAGTGAGTCAAACCATTGGATGCCACTAAGGAAGAAAAGGGAGCCCAAATTCGGGAATGGATCCAGGAATCCACGGCACCTTCATCGTCATTCAATAATATCGCATCTCATTTGAGCCATTACAGCCGCCTCTACTTTGGCGATGAAACCCTCGAGAGGCTCGGCCACCTTGGCTCCCGAAGCCAACCGGTGGCCACCACCGCCGAACTGGCGGCAGACCTGGTTCACATCGACCCTCTCCCGGGATCTCAGGCTGACTTTGGCGCGGCCGTCCGGCGTCTCCGAGAAGAGCGCCGCCACCTCCACCCCCTTGAGCTTGCGGGGCTCGTCCACCAGTTCGTCCAGATCTTCGGGCGTGGCACCGCAGGCGGCCAGATCGGCCGTCGTCACTGCAACGTAGGCGAATCGCCCACCGTCCCGCAATTGCAGGCCGCTCATGGCGCGGCCGAAGAGCTTGAGCTTCGCGGGAGTGGCCGTCTGGTAGAGTGCGTTATAGGTGCGGGCGGGGTGGACGCCCTGAGCGATGAGATCGGCCGCGGCGCGATGGATTTTCGGAGTGCTGTTGGAGTGCCGGAAATTGCCGGTGTCGCTCACGAGACCGGCGTACAGGGCCTGGGCCACCAGCGGAGGCAGGTCCCCTTCGAGGCGGGAGCGCAGGAGGTCATAGACCAGTTCCGCGCTGGCACTCGCAGTGGAATCCGTGAACTCGGCATCGAAGCCCTGGGGCGCATCCTTCAGGTGATGATCAAGACAGGCGCGATCAGCCTTCGTTGCGCGGAAAGCGGCGAACAACGGCCCCATCCGGTGCGGCTCCGAGGCATCCGTGAGCAGCCAGGCATCCGGCCAGGCGGCCAGGTCGCCATGGATCCCCTCCGGATCGTAACTCTCGATCCAGCCTTCAGGATCCAGGAAGCGCAGATTCTCGGGCAGGGAAGGCGTCACGACGATGCGCGCCTCCTTCCCCAAGGCCTTCAAGTGCGCGGCAAGGGCCAGGGAGGCACCCACGCCGTCCCCGTCCGGATTCTCATGGGTGGTGAGAAGAACCCGGGCGTGGCGATCGAGAAAGGCGGCAAAGCGATCCAGCATGAATTCTGACCTCGATATCAAAGCTGTTCCTTCTTGCTCTCTAGGCTTCCGGGCTTGAAGGCCTTGAGTTCGTGCACCACTTCAGCCAGCATGGCCCGCTTCAGGGCGTAGGGCAGGAAGGCGCTCTTGAAGCCCATGATGATGACTTCCTTGATCTCTTCGAGGCTGAAGCCCAACTCTTCGTGGATGATCTGGAATTCGCGGCTGACCGTGGTGCCGGTGACCATGCGGTTGTCCGTATTGACCGTGACGCGCAGACCCAGGTCGTAGAAGAGGCGGATGGGGTGATCGGCCATCTTCTTGACGGCCTTGGTCTGCACGTTGCTCGAGGGGCAGCATTCCAGGGGGATGCGGTGATCGTTGACGTAGTTCAGCAGATCGCCATCCTCGATGAGCCGCACGCCGTGCCCGATGCGATGGGCGCCACAGAGGTGGATGGCCTGATGGATGCTTTCGGGGCCATAGGCCTCACCGGCATGGAGGGTGCAGTTGATGTTGTTCTGGAGCACGCGCCCGAAGGCGTCCTTGTGGCGCTTGGCCGGGAAGTTCTCCTCGGCGCCCGCGAGGTCGAAGCCCACCACGCCCTTGTTCTTGAAGGCCACGGTGAGGTCCGCCAGCCGCAGGGAAATGTCCGGCGAGATGTGGCGCATGCCACAAAGGATGACGCCGGTCTTGATGTTGTACTTCCGCTCGGCCTGGGCCAGGCCTTCCAGCACCGCCTGCACGATGGCGTGGAGCGTGAGCCCGTTCTGCTGGTGCAGGATGGGGCTGTAGCGGACCTCCAGATAGCGGACATTCTCCTGGGCGGCATCCTCGGCCAATTCGAAAGAGGTCCGGACCAGGCTGTCGTAGGTCTGCATCACGGACAGGGTCACGTCGAAAGCGCGGAGGTACTCCACCAAGGACTTGCAGTCGTCGCCCACTTCCACAAATGGGCGCAACCCCTCGATGGAGTCGGCGGGAAGCTTCACTTTCTGCTCGGCAGCCAGCTCGAGGATGGTCGGGATCCGCAGGCTGCCGTCCAGATGGACATGCAGATCGGTCTTGGGAAGGCGCTGGAGGTCCTGGATCGTGAGTTTAGCCATGGCCAAGAATACCCGGTTCGCGGGGCTGTCAGCTGTCGGCTATCGGCTGTCGGCTGTAAGATTCCAGCCCAAGAGTCAGGCACCCCTCCGGATAATAGACAGAGCAAGACCCGGCTCCGCCGGGTCTTGCGAGGGGGTCCGGGGGGAGGCTTCAGGTCCGCGAGCTGGCGAGCGGGAGCAGCCTCCCCCCGGAAAATATTCAGGTGTTCAACTGACTCAGGCGATGGGCGAGGACAGAATCATCCGTGGCACGGCTCTGACAGGCTTTGCACAGGCCGAAGATCTGATGGCTGTGGTGCATCGGGCGGAAGGTGAATTCCCGGCAGATCTGCTCCTGGAGCGCCTCCAGATCGGGCCGGAAGAATTCGATGATGGCATCGCAGTTCAGGCAGATCAGGTGGTCATGGTGCTCATCGCTGCGCACGGCCTCATAGTGCGCGTGCTGATCGCCGAAGCTGCTCTTCCGCACCAGGCCACACTGCACCAGCAGATCCAGGGTCCGGTAGACCGTAGCCCGGCTGACCGCCTTGCCCTTCTGCTTCAGGGCCATGTGCAATTGGTCGGCATCGAAATGATGGGCCTGACCGAAGACCTCCTCGACCAGCTCCAGCCGCTCGCCAGTCAGTTTCAGCTGACGGGAGCGCAGAAAGGTCTCGAAGCGCTGCTGTTCCTCAGGCCGTTCGATCTTGGGCTTGCGCATGGGACCCTCGGCGGGAAGTCTACACGATTTATCCCAAGGTTAACATTTTACAAATGTAAACACAGGTATTACCATGAGAGGTTCGTATACATAATGGAGTCCACATGGCCATCGTCATTATTGAATCCAGCAATCTCACCTCTGAGCAGAAAACCAGGATCGGGGATCGCATCATCACGACCCTTCAGCACGAAGGCATGTCCCCGGGTTCCGTGATCGTGCTCTTCCAGCCCGAGCGGAGTGACATCTATCTCGATGGGATGCTCGTCCAGGCCCAGGTACCCGCCGTCACGCCCGCCCCCGCCGCCATCGCTCCCAAGGCACCCGTATCGGCACCCGCCCCCGAACCTGCCCCCGCCTTCAAGACCAAGGCGCGGCGGTCCAAGCCCGAACTCGAGGACCTCAAGAAGCAACTCATGCGAGCCCTGCAGGACAAGGGTTCCCTCAGCAGCTTCGAAGCCCAGGTCGCCCTGGAACTCAAGGAGTGCGACTGGGCCCCCGCGACGCTGCGGCGCTTGTTCACGGAGTTGGAGGAAGCCAAGCTGATCGTCAAGAACGGCCAGAAGCGCGGCACCCGCTACGTTTGGAAGGGCATCGTGAGCACCCCCCAGGTCGCCCCGCCGGTGAAGCTCGTGAAGGCTGAGAACGACGAAGGGTAGTCCTTCTCCGGCCCTCTGCTTTCACTCAGGGATCGGCACTCTGCCACACTCGGCCCATGGACTGGTTTGCCTGGGATTTTGATCACCCCGCCTATTTCGCCATCTACGCTGACAAGGTCGCCGATGCGGCCATCGAAGGCCCGGCCCTGGCGGCCCTGCTGAATCTTCCGCCCCGAAGCCGGGTGCTCGATCTGCCCTGCGGCTGGGGCCGGCTCCATCCCCATCTCCGCGCCCGGGGACTGGAGATCATCGGCGGAGATCTGAGCCCCCTCAACCTGGCGAGGCATCGCGCGGAGCATCCAGCACCCCTGGTCCGGCTGGATTTCCGGGCCCTGCCCTTTCCCGGGGCGAGTGCGGACGGCGTGTTCTGCGCCTACACGAGCTGGGGCTACTTCGCCACGGATGCGGAGAACCTGCGTCAGCTCCTGGAGTTCGCCCGGGTCCTACGCCCGGGTGGCGTGCTCCTGCTGGATCTCGCCGGCCGGACTTCCGTTCAGTCGGCGGCGGCGGCAGGTGGGGGAGAGTGGCAGGAATTCTCTGAAGAGGGATACCAGGAGCGAGCCCGGTGGAGCCCCGATGGACGCCGCATCCACACCGAGCGGCGCTGCCAGGGCGTGAGCTTCCGCCATGACATCTGGATCCCCACGGATGCCGAGATCCGGGCGTTCCTCAGCACAGCCGGGTTCACGGCGACCCAGGCCTGGGGTGGGCTGGATGGCCGGCCTTGGGACGAGGCTGCCGATCGCTGGATCTACCGGGCCATCAGGAAGTGAACCGCCGGGCCGCCAGCAGGTAGGCGCCGAAGCCCAGGCCACTCAGGCCCAGGGCCATGGGCAGCCCCAGCCCCTGCACCATCGCCCCGCCCACCAGCGGGCCGATCATCAAGCCCACGGAATACGCGAGGTTCAGGATGGAGAAGGCCGACGCAAAACTCTGACTGCCCAACTGCTCCACCTGGTCTGCCACCGCGGGACTGCAGGGGCTCATGATGAAGCTGGCCGTGCTGCCGAGTCCCATCATGGCGAGCACCACCATCCAGAGCTTCGGCAACAGGGCTGGCAAGGGCAGCAACAGCAGGGCCAGCACGAGGCCCATGCGCAGCACTTTCACCCGCCCAATGCGGTCGGACAGCCGCCCCATCAGCGGTGATGTGAAGGTGTGGGCCAAGGCCGAGGCCGCAAAGCATAACCCGATCCCGGATGGACCGAGGCCCAGCCGGTGATCCATGTCGAGGGGAAGGGTGGACTCGAGCAGGGCCCAGAGCCCGGAGCCCAGCGCCATGGCCCCGGCGAACAGCCGGATCACGGGATTGGCCAGCAATTGCCGGAAGGGCAGGCGCGGTCCCCGCTCCGGCTCGACCTCCGGCAACAGAAAGGCCCGGCCAGCCGCATCTAGGGTCACCAGCCCCGCCCCAAGCAGAAAGGGGGCCGAGGGCCCCAGGCTTTGATCGAGAAAACCCGAAAGGGGTGGACCGATCAACACCCCGAGGTTCGCGGCGGCGAAGGCGGTACCCATGGCCCGCCCGCGGGATTCCGATGGGAAATGATCCGCCAGGAGCGCCATCCCCGGCAGCCAGGTGGCCGAGCCGGCGATGCCCTGGAGAAAGCGCGCCAGCACCAGCAGCCAGTACTGCTTGGAGACCGCGAACACCAGCGTGGTCGCCGCGAGGCCGGCCAGCCCCCAGAGCATGGGCGCGCGACGACCGTAGCGGTCCGTGATGATGGCCACAGGGAAAGTTGCCAACAGCAGCGCCACGGCATAGCTGCCGAAGAGGATGCTGACCTCCATCTGGTTGAGGTTCAGCTCCCGGGCGTACCGCGGCAGCAGGGGCACCAGCAGGTAGTAGAGGAGCATGTCCACATGGAAGGCGAGCGCCGTCACGAGCAAGGCGGCGGTCTGGGGAGAAGGGCGGCGCATGCTTCATGGAACCATGCGCCGCATCTTCCGACACCCGTCCTTCAGCCCCGGGCCAGTTCCACCTTCGGATAGGCGGCCCGGAACCCGCAGGCCTCGTAGGAGCGCTGGCTGGCAGTAGCCGGCGCCGTGGAGGCACAGGCCACATCACAACCCCGCTCCCTGGCGAAGGCGAGCCGGGCCTGGACCAATGCCTTCTGAAGGCCACGCCCCCGGAATCGGGGTGGTACACCATCACCCGAGAGTAGAGCCACGCCATCGACAATCCCCAGCATTCCGCCGCCCGCCGGCTCCCCCTCGACGAACGCCAGAAAACCCCAGGCATCCGCCATCTCCAGCGAGACGCTGATGGGCGGATCCAGCTCGGACCAGTCATCCCGTTCCATGAAACCCGCACAGACGATCCGGTTGTACAGATCCGCATCACCGGGCCCCGCCACCCGGATTGGGTGGGCCGCAACCGCCCCATCAGCCTCCGTCAGGGACCGAAGCCACAGCTGCTGGAATTGGTGCAGGCGGTAGCCCCGTCGGGCGAGCAGGGACCACAGGTCCGGATCGGCGCCGGGGCTCAGTTCCAACACCGTGGGCGCGCCAAGGAAGGCCTCGACAGCTTCCAACTCCGCCTCGGTGACTGGATCGATGAGACCCAGGGCCTGATTGAGTGGATGGGCCGCACCCCGGAAGTGGGCGAACCCGCCGCCCACGGGCAGGCTTCGACCTCCGGCGGCCTGGTTGAAGCGGTCGTTCTGAAGGGCCTGGGCGCGTTCGAGACGACGGGCCAGGGTCTGGATATCGCGTGACATGGTGACTCCGAATGGGGGATGGGCCTTCCACCTGGCCGAGGGCCAGGTGCCTTCAGCCGCGCATCCACCTGGACACACGACTCCCCGCGCCAAGTCCAGGCGTGCGGTGGCAACGATGGCAAGGGAAGGTCAGAGGCCTACTCGGAGAATGGATCAAAGCCTAGCCTAGGACGGGTCCAGAGAAAAGAGCGCCTCCCCCAGGAGAACATAAGCACAGCCCTCTTGCGAGGGCTGTGGTGGACCGGTAAGCCGGGTTCTGTCGTGGGACGTCATTCCTCTGGGATGGATGTCGCCACCCACCTCGTGCGACCTACCCGCCGGCTCGATCGGGTCAATCCTCGCCGCTTGCGCGGTGCGCCGGCTTATTTGGTCTTGCTCCCTGGGGGGTTTACCTTGCCCGTCCTGTTGCCAGCCCGGCGGTGGGCTCTTACCCCACCGTTTCACCCTTGCCTGTTCCGCTTGCGCGGTCATCGGCGGTCTCTTCTCTGTTGCACTTTCCGTCGGGTCGCCCCGCCCTGGTGTTACCAGGCCCAGTACCCTGCGGAGCCCGGACTTTCCTCTGCCCTTGCGGACAGCGACGCCCTGATCCACAGGTCCACGGTATCACCTCAACGAGAACTTCAGCGTGAGACGGAAGGCTGCCGACACCGGGCGCCCGTCCAGACGGGCCGGCTCAAAGCGCCACTGGCGCGCGGCCTGCAAGGCGGCCTCATGAAAGACGGGGTGGCCTTCCAGGACCTGGACCTGGATCGGCTGGCCCCGCTCATCCACCGTCATCATCAGGACCACAGGCCCCTGGATTCGCGCGCTGCGGGCGAAGGCGGGATAGATGGGATCCACGCGGTGGACCACGGCGAGTCCGACCATGGTGAAGTCATGGATCACTGGCCCGGCTCCGATCATCGGCGAAGCCGGCCCGGGGAGCGGGGTCCCGGAACCAGCGGGCGTGGCATACGCCCCTGGGAGGTCGCCGCTGCGATCCGCCGTCGGCAAAGTCGCCGCAGGCTGGTCCGAATCGGTGCGGGGCACCACCACGGCATTGGCCGCCGGGTTCAGGGAACTTCCCCCGGTGTTTCCGGCCGGGGCCGAGGGACGCTCCAGGAGACGCGGCCGGATGGGCCCGTCAAATTCGAGAACCCGTTCGGGTTTCGTGGGCCGGACCGGCACCACGCCAGGTAAGGGCGCGAGGGCGGTGAACGCCAGCGCCCCGCCCACAAGCACGAAGTAGATCAGCCCGGACCACCCGGCGTTCCGCAGGTGGTCCGGGCGCGGTGCGGAGGCCGCGATGGCGAACGGTTGAAGGGTGGGCGGCAGGTCGGCGAAGGCAGAGCCGGAGCCGCGCGGAAGCGCGAAGCTGGACATGGATTCTCCTGTGGGTGGCGCCTGTGGCCGCCTGCAAGACCGGCATCCACCCCGAGGTGGAGGCTGGCTGGTGGCGGTCCCGGGCCCTGGATCACACACCATCTGGGGGGGGTCCAAAGATCGCTTGGAACAGGTATCGGCGCGGCGACGCGTGTGTCAAGCCTGATCGAGTCAAATAACTTCAGGGATATGTCACAGATATCTCATGCGGAGGGGATGGGCATCAGCCATCCCTCCCTCTGCAGATCCTCGAGGAGCGTCCAGGCCGCACGGTAGGGGTCGCCCGAGGTGCCACTCAGGACTTCCTCCCGCAGGCGGGCCTGATAGGGGACGAGGTCCGGATGGAAGCTGCCAGCCAGGCCCGCATCCTCCTGGAACAGCCTCAAGAGCAGGGCTTCGGGGTGGGCGTGGCCCACGCCCACCGCGCAGAGAACAGCGCCGCCGAAGCCAGGGGTCGCCCCGGCCGCGAGGAGTCGTTCATGCAGCGCCTCCAACCCTGAGACATCCGCCCCCAGGCCCAGGCACCTCAGGGAGACGGGGACCGCCAGGGAGACGGGGACCGCCAGGGAGACGGGGGCCGCCAGGGACGCGCCGAGCGGATCGTCCTCCGCCAGCGGGCAGCGGGGCCGGTGGCCTTCGTAGGGAAGCCAGGGCAGGAGGCCTTCATGGTCAGGGTCATCCCGCAGCCACTGGTGAAGCAACCGCAGGCAGGGGTTGTCCAGGCCGCCCATGGCCGGCCCCACCCAGAGGAGGCGTTGGGCCGGTGCGACCCTGGGTTCGGTCTCACGGATACCGAGTTCCCAGGCCCCCGCCTCCACGGGGAGTTCCAAGCCAAGCCCGGCCAGGAAGGCCGGGAAACATGGATAGGGAGAAGGCAACCCGAGTTCCACACCATCGGCTGCGATGCGGAGGGACAGGCCCGGGAAGCAGGCTGGCAACGGGCTCCCCTTCAGGGTCTCCAGGAGCGCGAGCCGATGACCTTCATTGCGCAGTCGTTCCTTGAGGGAAAGCTGCCAGACCCGCCCCGTGGCCTCGCAGGACCAGGACTCCAAGGCCGATGGTTCCGCCCGACCCAGCGCATCCTGGCCCATGAGCGACAACCACACCTCACCATTCGAATCCGTCCGTCCCGAGGGCAGCCTCACCGCTTCGCCATCGGACAACCGGACGCGTCTCTGGGCCCGGGCCCAGGCAACGTGTTGCCAGATGGACGCGGCCTCCTCACCGGGGGCAAACAGGCGACCAAGGCCTTCCGAGGTGATGTGGCGGTAGGCCTCGCTGCGCCGGATTTCCCGGTATCTGCAGAGAATGTCCCAGATTCCGTCGAGGTTCACCTGGCTGGTTCGCGCCAGGACATCCCCCACTTCCGACAACCGGCCGCCCGCCAGGAGAAGCCGCTGCCGCTCAGGAGCGATCTTGGTTTCCACGCCCCACTGCCGGCCATGGGCGGATTCGAGGGCCCTGGCACGCTCCCCGACTTCGTGGAGGGAGAGTTCCGCCCGCTCGGAGGCCAGGCGGACCTGCTCCACCAGAGTGAGATGGGTCTCCAGGGCGCGTTCCAGGTCATGGCTCTGCTGATCCAGTTGGCCAGCCGTGCGTAGCAGGCCATGGGTGCCGGAAAGCAGGCGTCCGGTCACCTCCTGCAGATCCCAGAGGCCTGCAGTCTCGCGCTCCAAACCCTGCTGATGCTGGTCGAGGGTCCGTTCGAGTTCCGAGGCGCCTCCGGCCATCTGATCCGCCAGGGAACGTAACCGGCTGCCGATGGCATCCATTCCAGCGCTCCCGCCGCCCTGCTGGGCCAGGATCGAGGCATTCACGGCAAGCAGACCTGTCTGCTGGGCCAGATGATCTAGCCCCTTCAGGCTTCCCTGAGCGCTGCCGAGGGAGCGGAGACGGTTCTGGGCCTCCACCCGGAAGCTTTCGATCCGGCGGGCCAGGGCCTCGGTCTGATCGCGCACGCCGTCCGCCGACTGGCGGAATCGCTGAAGCCACTCCTGGCGGGTCTGGGTTTCCTCCACAAGCCTGGGGGTGTGCGCCACGAGGCCTTTCACGGCCAGGGACAAGCGCGCCCCCTGCCGGAGCCCCGCATCGGCCAGCCGGCCCAGGGCGTCCTCTTCCCTGCGCAAGCGGGGGAAGGTGTCCTGGAGTTCCTCCAGGAAGTTCTCGAACTGTTCCAGCCCGGCCTGCACCTGACCAAGGGAGGATCGGAAGGTCTGCCCCTGAAGCCGGTGCTGGTCCGCCCGCAGGCGGTGGTTCAGCTCGATCTGATCCAGGCGCACGCCCTCTTCCATGGCAACCCTCAGTTCCCGCCCCAATCCCTCCAGGCGGGCCGCAGCCTGAAGGCTGGTTTCCCGTTCTGCGGCATGGCTGCGCTCGACTGATTCGAGCAGAGCATCCAGCTCCCGCCAATCCCCGCCCAGCGCTTGCCGTAGCCGGGCCAATTCCTCCTGCCCCTTGCGGGCATCCAGGATGACCGTGTTCAGAGCGGCCGAAACCCTGAGATCGCCGGCCTGCATCCCCGGCATGGCCCGCAGCGGCTCTCGCTCACCCTGCAGGATCCGTCGGATCCAGTCCCCCAGCATTCCATCTTCCACCAGGCCCCGCTGCCACTCCCACCACCCTCGTCCCAGTCGCAGGAGACCGGCTCCCACCGTCATCAGGATGGCCCCCTCCAGGGGCTGGATCTGTCCGGCATGACGGAACAGCAGATAGGACATGAGGCCAAGGCTCGACAGCATGGCCAGATCCAACCCAAGCCCGGCCCCTGCCACCTGCTTCCAGAATGATTCGTTCCGTTCCTCGACCATGGGACCCCATCGGCCGACCCGGACCGGGAGGCAAGAAATAGAAGTCCCGAATCACCTGGTTCAGACGGTCCGCCAGAGCACGTCGTAGCTGCGCAGCCCTCCGCCCAGTTCCTGCAGCAGCCGGGCGCGGAGGAGGGCCGTGATGGCCCATTGCGCCAAGTCCGCCGGGTCCCCCCTCGGGGCGACCTCCGCCCCCCCCGTCCGGAGGCGCCGGAGGTATTCCCGGCTACCCGGGGGCAGCGCCTCCCTGGGATCCACCGGCGTGCAGGCCGAACAGCACCAGCCGACGTCAGGGCTGAGCAGGACGAGTGGCGCCGCTTCATGGCCACACCGGCCACAGACCCGGGGGTGGGGCAGCAATCCCATGCAGTGCAGCAACCAGTGCTCGGCGTAGGCGAGGATCCCCAGGGCATTGTCCGGATCGGCCTTCAGGGCGCGCCCGCAGGCGCTGAGCAGGCGATAGAGCCGGTCGTCCTCCACACCCTCCCGGGCCACGCGGTCGA
The DNA here is from genome assembly GCA_038320645.1 of Holophagales bacterium. Lineage (GTDB taxonomy): Bacteria > Acidobacteriota > Holophagae > Holophagales > Holophagaceae > Geothrix. The sequence goes on from JBBQEL010000008.1 coordinate 42,670, forward strand.
ACAGGTCCGCCAGGCAGGCCATCACCAGGCTGGATTCCAGGTGCCCCAGTGTCAGGGGACTGAAGGCTAGCTCGCAGCGGGTGACCCGCTTCAAATCCGCCTGTTCCTTCCCGAAGAAGCTCACCCGCACCATGCTCATGGGCTCAAAGGCGGCCACCCACTTCGCCGTGGGCTTCTTCACGCCCCGGGCCACGCCGGCCAGCCGCTCCCCGTGCTCAGACAGGAAGGACACCACGGCCCCGCCCTCGGCGTAGGGCACAGCTTTCAGGACGATGGCCGCAAGGGTCCGAATCACCTCCCCAGTCTGCCCGCATTCAACCCAATCCCTGGGACGGGGTCTCACTGGATGAAGCCGGAGACTCACCCGGCTGAGGAGGCACCCATGCCAGCCCTGTCCCGTATTCCTCTGTTCCTGGCCCTCCTGGCACTCCCCTTGACCGCCCAGGCTGCAGCTGGCCCTGGCACCCGGACCGAACGGATCGCCCAGAGCCTCCACCTGACCGACCCGCAGAAAGCCAGCATCCAGAGCATCCGCGCCAAACACCTGCCGGACCTGGCCCTTCGACGGGAGGCCGTCCAGCGGGCCCAGACCGGGCTGCGGGCCGCCCTGCGGGACGCGGCCACGCCCGAGGCCCAGCTCCGCGCCCTGTACGACAAGGCCGCCAGCGCCCGGTTTGAGTTGATGCTGGCCCGTCGCTCCGTCCGCCAGGACATCCAGGCCATCCTCACTCCCGAGCAGCGGACCCTGGCCGCCGAGTTCCGGGGTGCGGCTCAGGAGAGGTTGCGCGAGCGCAGACGGCAGCTGCGCCCGGCCACCGACATGGCGGGCTGAGAGGGTGTAGCCCTCTGAGGCGCAACCAGCGCCGATAGACTGGGGGGATGCGCGCATCCCCCTTTTTCATGCTGATTCTCCTCACGGGCCTGAGCCTGCTGGGGCAGGTCGGCCCAACCCAGGCTTTCCGCCAGTGGCTGGGCGGCCAGGAGGTGGGCGGCTCGACCCTGGAACTGCGCCAGCAGGGAAGTGCCAGCGCACGCCATTCCCGGGAATGGATGGTCCTGTCCCGCCTTGGCCAGGAGATCCGTCAGGACCTCAGCCAGACCGCCCGCAAGGAAGCGGACGGCACCCTGACCTTTACCTGGCGGCTGCAGCTCTCCGCCGAGCCGTTTGAGGGCCGGGCCGAGTGGTCTCCGCGTGAACCGGGGGTGCTGTCCATCCACCCCACCCATGGCCCTGCGGTTCGGAAAGCAGTGCCAGAAGGGGCGCTGCTCTGGCCCGAGGACCTGGAATCCCGTCTGAAAGAGGCGGCGCGTACCGGCCGCCCGGTCCAGGCAACCATCTTCTCCTTCCCGGTCCAGCAGTGGAGCGTCATCCGGCTGGAGCACCGGGGCGCGGCGCCCTTGCCGGGCTTTCCCGATGCGGTGCGGTTCACCGGCGAGGAGCGCGAGGGCACCGTCGCCACCTCCGTCGAGGTCTGGGTCTCACCCACCGCCGGCGAGCTTCGCCACCGGACCGAACTCATGGGGATGGAGGTGCTCATGCAGCGGGCCGAACTCCCGGCACCGCGCCCGGCCAAGGCGCCCGCCCAGGGCTTCTTCGAGCGGTCCCTCCTGAAGCTTCCGCCCCACCCCTTCCTGCCCTGGATTCCGGAAGTCACCTTGCGGGTGGAGGGCACGCTCCCCGAGTTGCCCGAGGACGCCCAGCAGAGCCGCCTTCCGCATGGGCGCTGGCGCTTCCGGCGGGCGGCGCCCCCCACTGCGGTCGAGGCCGCCCAGCCGCCGGTCACCGGCACGCCGACCTCCGAAGAAGCCCGTTACCTGGCGCCCAGTCCCCTGGTTCCCTATCAGGATCCCGCTTTTGACGGCTTGATCCGCCGCATGGCCCTGCCCAAGGGCTTGTCGCGCTGGGAGCTGGCGCGGCGCGTGAATACCTTCGTCTTCGAATGGATCACCGACAAGGACTACTCCGTGGGCTTCGCTTCGGCCCTTGAGGTCTGCCGGAACCCCCGGGGAGACTGTACCGAGCACGGTGTCCTGGCCGTGGCCCTCCTCCGGCGGCTGGGCGTACCCGCCCGGGGCGTCACCGGCTGGGTGGGCCTGAACGATCTGCTCGGGATCCATTTCTGGGTGGAGGTCCGCCTGCAGGACCGTTGGGTGCCCATGGATCCCACCTTCGACCAGGTCCCCGCCTCGGTCCTCCACATCAAGCTGGGGACCACGGATCTGGCGGACCTGGGCAGCATCGGCTGGGAGGGTGAGGCGACGGACCTTTCCCGCGTGCGCTGGATTCCGGAGCGGGAGGGCGCTCGCCCCTGGGGCGAAGCCCTGGCGGTCAGGGGCGACCAGGTCAGCGGGCCGGAAGGTCTCTCTCTGCGGCTCCCGGGAGGCCGCTGGGAGCTCCAGAAGGGTGTGCTGCGACTCCGCACCCCCAAGGGCGGTCCGTGGCGGATCCAGGCCGCAACCCGGCCCAGCGGGGCCCACCTCGCGGGGGCCCGGCGTCTGGCGGGAGCACGCTCCCTGCGGGTTGGCTGGTGGGGCCCTACTTCCCACCAGCTGTGGATGGACCTGGGAGAAGGCCGCTGGCTCCAGGTGGACGAGGTGTCGGAGGGCGAAGCCTTCGATCTGCTGGATCAGCTGCTGGCGACCGCCAGTTCCTCCTGAAGCCCCCCCTGCAGGGCGCAGTGGTCCCGGAGGCGCTCCAGATGGTTCGCCATGACAAGGCACTCATCCTCGTCGCAGCAGCTGGTAAGGCGCGTGGCCATCTCCTGCACTGGCTCGTCCAGCCGCTCCATGAGGCGGCGGCCCTTGGGCGTGATCACCACGCGGCTGACGCGACGGTCCTTCGGATCGGCCACCCGCTTGAGCAGCCCCTGGATTTCCAGCCGGTCCACCAGCCGCGTGACGTTGGCGAAACGGTAGATCATGCGCCGCTCGATCTCGTAGATCGGGTGCCCCTTGACCGGCCCGCCCCGCACGATGCGGAGTACATTGTACTGCTGGATCGTCAGCCCGTGAGCCTCGAAGAGCCGCTCCTGGACACGGACCACGGCCTCGCGGGTCAGCATCAGCTGAAGCATCAACTGGACGCCGGGAGCGGGTAGCTTGGACATTTGGAGTTCTTCCTGTAGGGACATCGGCACCTCTGAAGACTTTGGGGGCAAGGATCAACCCATCCATGGGATTCTGGAAGGTCCAAGGAGCCATTCTTGCCATCCATCGCCCTGAGTTTGATCAATGTCACGAAACGATATGGCGCGACACCCATTCTGGATGGACTGAGCCTCGGTCTCTTCCAAGGCGAAAAGGTGGGCCTCATCGGTGCCAACGGCGCGGGCAAGAGCACACTCTTCCGCCTGCTGTCCGGTGACGAGACGCCTGATTCCGGCGAACTGGTGGTCACTCAGGGCCAGCGCATCGCCCGGCTCAGCCAGGAACCCCACTTCACCCCCGGAGCCACGGTCCGACAGGCTCTCGAGGCTGCGCTGGCGGACCACGCCGCCTTTCTGGCCCGGCATCAGGAGATCCACGACCGCCTACACGGGGCCGAAGCCGGGGCCGAAGCCCGCTTGTTTGACGAACTGCAAACCATCGAGCATCACCTGGATCACTGGGGCTGGGATCTCATGCCCCGGCTGAAGGCGGCGGCCACCACCTGGGGCCTGGAAGATCTGGATGCCGAGGTGGAATCCCTTTCCGGCGGCTGGCGGAAGCGCGTGGCCCTGGCCCAGGCCTGGCTCAAAGAACCGGACATCCTGGTGCTTGACGAGCCGACCAATCACCTCGATCCCGACCAGGTGGAGCGGCTGGAGGCATGGCTGCAGGCCTACGAGGGCGCCCTGCTCCTCATCACCCATGACCGCCATCTGCTGGATGGCGTGGTGACGCGGATGCTGGAACTGGAGGAGGGAACCCTCCGGAGCTATGAGGGCGGCTACAGCGACTACCTGCTGGAGAAGTCCGACCGCGAATTCCGCGAGGCCCGGCTTACCGAGCACATGCAGAACCGGCTACGCCGGGAAATGGCCTGGCTCCGCCGCGGTGCCAAGGCCCGGACACGCAAATCCAAGCTGCGCATCCAGGAAGTGCTCGACCTCAAGGACTCGGTGGAGGACCGTACCCGCCTGGAGCTCCGCCAGGGCCTGGGTTTCGCCGCCGGCGCCAACCGGAGCGACGCGCTGCTCCGGGCCGAGGGCGTCCACTTCGCCTACAAGGGCGGGGTCGAACTCCTGGGAGGTCTGGAGCTCAGCCTCCAGCGCGGGATGCGCATCGCCCTGCTGGGCCCGAACGGCTGCGGGAAATCCACCCTGCTGAAGCTCCTGCTGGGGGAACTGGAGCCGACCAGCGGCGAACTGACCCGCCACCCGAAACTGGCGATCACGGCCATTTCACAGGGGCGCGGAGAACTCGACGGCACCCGGACCATCCTGGACAACCTGGCGGATCGCGCTTCGATCGTGGATACCGGCAACGGTTCAGTGCTGGCCCATGTCTACCTCACGCGCTTCGGTTTTCCCGTGGACCAGCAGAACCGCTCGGCCGCCACCCTCAGCGGAGGGGAACGGAACCGCCTGCTCCTGGCCAAGGCCATGCTCAGTCCCGCGGACCTGCTGGTGCTGGACGAGCCCACCAACGATCTGGACATCCCCACCCTCCAGAACCTCGAAGAGGCCCTCATGGGCTTCGGCGGCACCCTCCTCCTGGTGAGCCACGACCGGTTCTTCCTCGACCAGGTGGCCACGCACACCCTGGCCTGGAACGGCGGCGGCGCACCCCTCTGGGAACTCTATGAGGGACCGCCCTCCACCGTTCGCAGTCTGCGGGAGGCGCGCGCGGCAACCCAGACTCCCGCCCGGACGGAACCGCTCCGCCCGGCCGCCCGGGCCGACGCGGCCAGAACCAGGAAGCCCGGTCTCTCCCAGAAGGAACAGCGCCGCCTGGCGGAAGTCGAGCAGATCATGGTCGGGGTCCACCGCCGGGTGGCAGACCTCGACGGGATCCTGGCCGATTCCGCCGCTTTCCTGCGCGCCGACAGTCCCGGGCACCAGGCCCTGAAAGATCGGGCGACCTCGCAGGCAGAGATGGAAGTACTGGAACTGGAATGGCTGGAGCTCGAGGAGAAGCGGGCGGAAACCTGATCTCGTCACAACTTCGCAAGGTAGGGACACCCCGCCCCGGCCTTTTCGCTACCCTGGATCCTGGACTTTTCTGGAGTGCCCATGCGCCCGCTGCCCTTCCTGCTCATTCCCACCGTCGCCCTGGTCGCCCAGGCTCCCGCCAATGTGGACCTCGTCCAACGGTTCAACACCGAACTCCCGGGCGTCAACCAGATGCTCAAGGAGCTCAAGACCCAGGAAGCCCTGACCAAGGTCCAGGGCCTGATCCCGGCAGAACGGCCGGCGTTCAACGGAGCGAACCTCCAGACCATCGTCCAAAGCCTGGATAGCACCCCCGGTCTGCTTTCCCTCTACAAGCTCTGGGCGAATGTGGCCTCAGAGGCCGGGCATTGGGAGAAGGCCGTGGAGGTCCAGGAGAAGCGTGCCCAGGTCGCCAGCGCCGTGCTGGCCGATCTGGAAAAAGCCCAGGCCCCCATCGCCGCCCAATGGAAGAAAGTGGCCCAGGACTCCAGCGAGTACATCACCAAGAACGAGCCGAGAAAGAAAGAGCTTGAGGCCAAGGTCAATGCCTTCACTGTCGAGCGGGAAGCCCTCAACGCTGACATCAAGGCAGGGAAGAAAAAGCTCACTAAGAAGGACGTGGAGGAGTTCAACGCCAGGGCCGCCCAGGTCCAGCAGGACCAGCAGGACCTTGAGCAGATTCTGGCCACCCTGCCCGTTCACAAGCAGAATCTGACCAATGCCCCCAAGGTCGCCAAGATTCTCGCGGACAATCGCAAGGAGGCTGACGGGATGGTCAAAGCCGCCGACGAGGCCGTGGCCAAGGCGAAGATGGTCGTGTCTGTCCAGAATGATGAGATCACGGCCTTCAACACCAAGCAGGTGATGCAGAAGGTCAAGATCGTCGGGAAGAAGAACTGGGTGGATGCCGTCCTGCGCAATCACGACAACGTGACCAAACGGACCCTCAATAACGAAACCAAGCCCGCCACGCCCCAGGAGCAGGTCGCTTTCCTGAATCGCTTGCTGGTGCTGGATCCCGGCAATGCCGGCACCCAGAAGGCCCTCGACAACCTGAAGGCCGGCAAGGACGCCTTCGTGAAGGAGCCGGGTCCGGCCAAGAAGGCCAGTCCGAAGAAGAAAAAGTAGTCCCGACTCTGTCCCATTCTGGCTAGACGCTGAGAGGAGCGACCATGACCCGCTTCGGATTCCTGCTTGCCTGCGCCATGGCCGCGAGCCTGGGTGCCCAGAACCTCACCGACCGCTTCAAGGAGGTCCGGGGCCCCTGGGAGCTCCAACTGGAGCGGGGCGAGGCGCCCATGGTCCGCAAGGGCGTGGAAGCCCTGCTCGGACGGGATGGCCTCACAGTGAATCCTTCGGACTACAACGATATGCACGCCCTGGTGGCCCTGCGCGGTTTGGCGGCCAGGGCCTGCGTCTCGGAGGGCAGTTGGGAAGATGCGCTGACCCATTTCCAGAAAGCCCAGTCGGCCGCCGAGGAAAACCTTGCCACGGCCGAGCCGCTCCTCGCCAAGACCCGCATGGAGCACGAACTGAAGCTCAAGGAGTTCAGGGATGCCCTGGTCCGGCAGTCGCCCCGCCTCAGGGAACTGAATGAGGCCCCCGGACTCAGCCAGGAGCAGTTGAAACTCCGCCAGCAGTTGAAGATCTTCATGGACGAACAGCAGGCGGCGATCGCCCACAGCGAAAGGGCACTGAAGGACATCGAAGGCATCCTCGCCCGGCTGCGCCAAGCCAAAGAGACCACGACCAAGGCCGCGGCAGACTGGCAGGCCTTTCTCGCGGCGGAAAAGGCCGAAGTGGCCGAGGCCACAGGCATGACACGCTTCGTGGCCGAGAAGCTTGATCAGGTGAAGGCCGACGATGCGCGGCCCCGGCAAGAGCGGCTGGCCTACGCCCGTCGGCTCCAGAAACTGGATCCCTCCAACAAGGATGTCCCCAGACTGGTGAACGGGCTTCTGGGCAAGGAGGAAGACACGGAACCCGTGAAACCCAAGAAAAAGAAGAAATCGGTCCCGAAGAAAAGTTAGTTCCCTTCATGCTCCAAAATCATGGCCCCGTTCGGGGCCATGATTTTGGAGGTCATGTGTTGGCTAGAAGACGAAGCCGAAGCCGAGCTTCAGGTAGTCGGTGCTGGGCGGCTCTCCGGCGCTGATATCGTTCCCGGTGAGCGTCTTGTGGAAGGTGGCCTCCAGGGTGAAGCGCATACCGGCGTCGTACCCGAAGCTGTGTCCGATGCCCCCGGTGGCACCCAGCCGGCTCTTGCGGGTGGTGTCGACGTCGTAGTTGTTGTAGTAGGAGGTGGAGAGATCACCGTAACTGCGGTCGAACTGCTCGAAATCCGCTGAGAGACCCGCCACGAAGTAGAGGCCACGGTGCCGGAAGGCCGTGCCCTGGGGGAAGATCTGCAGCTCCCCGCCGAGGTTGAACTGGGAGTGCCGCAGGTTCTGCGTGGTATAGCCCGGGGCCCGGCTCGCGCCGTTCTCGGCGGACCCGCTGAGGTTGAGCCGGAGGGCGAGCATCCGGTCCATGGGGAAGCTGACCGTGAAGCTGCCGCCGATACCCACGTCATAGGTCTCTTTTTCGTTCAGGACGAGGCTGCCCGAAGTTGTGTAGTACGGCGGATAGGACTTGCTGGCGAAATCCCCTGTGGGGAACAACAGGTTGAGGCTGAAGCCGATGTGCGGGCTCTGGGCCTTCAGGGCAGATCCTGAGGCCAGGATGAGGGGAAGGACGAGCAGGGTTGCGGCGTGGCGCATGGAACCTCCAGGTTGGACGATAGGACTACGAGCGAAGGGTGTGCCAGGTTACGCGAAAGGCCGTCAACCCTTGGATGCGGATGGAAACGCGGTGGTTGAACCTCGGCCTCCATCGCTGCGTTTTGCCTCGGGTCGTTGCGGGATTGCAACGGCGGGCTTTGGGCAGAGACGATCATGGCCTACTCTGATCGGGATGAGGATGGTTCATGGCGTGGAAGCAGGATCTGGCGAAACTCAAGCAGCAACTTGGTCCGGAGCCGCCTGGCCCGAAGCCTCCTCCGCCCAAGGCTGCCCCCAAACCTGAGGGTCCAACCAGCCTCGTGGACGAGGACGCGGTCTTCCTGTCCGCCATGGGACTGAAACCGGCCGCTCCCCGCCCACCGAAGGCCCCCTTGCTGACGGAACCGCCCGGGGAGCAGCCCACGCTGAAGCCGCCGCCTGCCGAATCGTTCGAGGAGGCGATCAAGGAGCTGAAGGGCCTCAAGCCACTGGCGAAGGGTCTTTCGGACCCGCCGCCATCACCTCCGCCACATGCCCCGCCTGCAGGAGCAGCCAAGATCGCAAGGGAAGGCTCCGAACCGCCGTTGGCTCCCGCCCAGGTAGAACCTTCACCAGCAGAGGAGCCTGTGCGCCTCGCCCCCCCCCCGCAGCGCGTCATGCCCTTGCGGTTCCAACTGGCTGCGGGCATGGCCCTCGAAGTGGACGGCACTCTGGACCTCCGCGGTCATTCCCTCGCCGATGCCATCGAGCGCCTCAAGGACCGGTTGGGGGATGGCAGCGTCCTGGGTTGGCGCAGCCTGCAGGTGACCCTCGGTCCAAACCCGATCCTGCATGAAGGGCTGCTGGAACTCCTCGCCTCCGGGGAGGTGCCTATGGTCGCCCGGTTCGCCCAGGCGCCGATCCCCATGGGCGGTAATCAGGCCTGGCTACTCTATTTCGGGCCCCCCCCAACCCTATCCTGACCCCTCGCATGGAGCCTTGATCATGAGTCTTTTGGTAGTCGGAAGCGTGGCCTTCGACGATCTGGAAACGCCCTTCGGGAGCCGCGAGCACGCCCTCGGTGGCTCGGCCACCTACTTCTCCCTGAGCGCGAGCCGATTCCATCCGGTCCGGATCGTGGCGGTGGTAGGTGAGGATTTCGGCACCGACCAGATGCGCGTTTTCGAGGGGCGCCCCATCGATCTGGCGGGCCTTTCCAGGGTCAAGGGCCTGAGCTTCCACTGGAAGGGGTCCTACGGGTATGACCTGAACGAGGCCAAGACACTGGCCACCGACCTGAATGTATTCGCGGATTTCCGCCCGGACCTCCCGGCGAGCTACCGTGAATCCCAGTTCCTCTTCCTGGGGAACATCGATCCCGTGCTCCAGCTCGACGTGGTGCGCCAGATGGCCGTGCGCCCCAGGTGGATCGCGCTGGACACCATGAACTACTGGATCCGGGGCGCCCGGCCCGCCCTGGAGGCCGTGCTCAAGGAAGTGGACATCCTCCTGGTGAATGACGCGGAAGTCCGTGAGTTGACGCAGGAGCACAGCCTCATCAAGGCCTACCGGAAGATCCAGGCCCTCGGCCCGCGCATCCTGGTGGTCAAGCGGGGTGAGTACGGCGTCGCCCTCTTCACGCCGGATGGCATCTTCGCCGCACCAGCCTACCCCCTCGAAAACGTCTTCGATCCCACGGGCGCCGGCGATACCTTCGCGGGTGGTTTCCTTGGTTATCTGGCCTGGATCGAACGCATCGATGTGACGGCCCTCAAGCATGCCGTCCTCGTCGGTTCCGTCATGGCCAGCTTCACGGTGGAACAGTTCTCCACCGAACGGCTGGAGCAGATATCTCAGGACGAAGTTCGCAACCGGTTGTCATTATTTTCAGATATGATCCGCGTCGAAGACCTATAATCAGCGCTATCCAATCCTGACCCGGGGGTTCCAGATGCATCAGCCCACTCGCCTGCCTATCGGTCGGATCCGCGCCCTTGCGGTTGCGCCCGGTCTTTTCGCAGCCCTGGCCCTTGCGGTTCCGGGCCTGATCGCCCAGGAGAGCGCCCCCACCGCTGTCCAGGTCGAGGCCCATGCCTCGAAATGGGACTACCCCAGAGAACTGAAGGTACCGGAAGGCTCCAAGACCCACCTGGTCCAGAAAGGGGACACCCTTTGGGATCTCGCCGGCAAGTATCTCGGGAATCCCTATGCCTGGCCCCAGATCTGGGAACTCAACCAGTGGATCAAGGACCCCCATTGGATCTACCCTGGCGATCCCCTGATCATCGATCTGGCGCGGGGCGTGGCCACGGCCGGATCCCTCCCGGACGCCGTCGCCAACCTGCAGCCTGACCAGCGGCGGGCCGACCCCGGCGCGGTCCGAAAGCCGGAGCTTGGGTTCACCTTCCAGGATTTCATCCAGCTTCCGTTCCTGGCGCCCGAGGGTGCCGAGGCTCATTACAAGGGGCAGGGTGCCTTCACCATCACCGCGAACAAGCGTGAGGATCGCCAGTTCCTCGGCGAGGGCGAAACCATCTACATGAACGGCGGAACCGAGCAGGGCGTCAAGGCCGGGGATCGCTTCCTTGTCCTGAAAACCGCCAAACAGAAGCTTCCGCACCCGATTATCGCCAAGAAGTTCCTTGGGGATGTCGTGCAGCAGATCGGGGTGGTGCGGGTGATCTCGGCCCAGTCCAAGGGTTCCGTGGCCATCATCGAACGCTGCCTCGACACCGTGCAGGTGGGCCACCACCTTGTGCGGTTCACTGAGCCCGCCAACATACCGCTGCAACTTCGCACAGACACCGACGAACCCATCCGGCTCGCCGCCAATGCCGGCGTTGTGGTCTACACCCGGGATTCCAAGTTGCATGCCGGCAGCGGCGACCTGATCGTGATCGACAAGGGCGCCAACGACGGACTCAAGGTCGGCGATGTGCTTCTGTCCTCCCGGGTCAGGACCTACCCGGTGGGATCAGTGGGCGAGAAGGTCCCCGCCACAGAGTCCTTCGCCCATTACCTCGGGCAGGTGCTGGTGGTTCGCACCGATCCCCAGTCAGCCACCTGCCGCGTGCTCCGCACCACCGAGGAGTTGCGGGGCGGGGATACCATCACACGCTGATCCTGATCATCACCTAATGAGCGAGGGCCCCGATCCGGGGCCCTCGCTCATTAAGTCCGGTGAAGTTCCACCACCACCCGCTGCCCGCGGGTCGGCAGGGTATAGGGATGAGGGGTGGCGACCCAGCCTTCGGGAAGGCGCTCCTCCTTCCAGTCAGGCCCCTTGAGGGCCAGGAAGGGTGCGCCTGGGCGTCCATGGCGCTCCCACCAACGCACCAGGTGCTCCAGGGAGCCCAGCGCCTTGGCCGTTCCCCAATCGGCATTCAATGGCGGCAGATCCTCCAGGCGCCCGTGAATCGCCTTCAGATTGGGAACGGGCAATTCCATCGCCACCTGCTTCAGGAAAGCCAGTTTCTTGGCCGAAGCATCCACCCCGAGCACTTCGAGGTCGGGCCTCGCCAGGGCCAGCAACACCGCCGGTGAACCCATGCCGGTGCCCAGGTCCACCACCCGGGCCCCGGCGGGAAGGTGGGCCAGGAAAGGAAGCAGGGAGGCAGCATCCAGCAGCAGCTCCTCACGGCGCTCCCCGGGAGGCAGGGCCGTCAGCGCATGAGTGCGGTTCCAACGGTCGAGAAGCACCAGGAAGCGCCCAATTGGAGCAGCCAGATCTGGGGGGAGGCGAGGATCCATCACCCCAGGATGCCAGGGAATCCAGAGTCGTGTTGTATTTAGTCGATCGTTCTTGTTTCTTTATTGATTTCAACATTTTCATTTTTTTTGTATCAATTTTCCTGCACAAGGAACCTAATATCACCACAGGAAAACATTGAACTAATTCCTGCACCTAGAATTAAGTGATTGACGAATGGTTCAATAGAACCGATGATAATTCCCCTTTGCTTGATCCCATTTAGGAGAGGGCTATGACTCAGCCGCGAATGCCCTTCACGATCGATTGGTCCAGCCGCAGCAAAATGCGCGGCCCTGGTGAACAGTCGCTGGGCAAACTCCTGCATGGCCTTCGGGATCGGCTCTCGCCCGAGGCTCAAGGTATATCCATGACTTATGTCGATGATCGGGGCATGAAAAAGCTCAACCGGGAACATCGCGGAAAAAATTTAACGACCGATGTTCTCAGTTTCCCTTCGAGCACCGAAAAGGGGGCCTTCCCGCACCTTGGCGACATCGTCATCAGCCTGCCCACGGCCGATAAAATGGCCAAGAAATTCGGCGTGAGTCGAAGGCGGGAAGTGGAGACGCTGGTCATCCACGCCTTCCTGCATCTCTGTGGACACGACCATGAGACGGATCGTGGCGAGATGATAGCTCTCCAGGTCCAACTGGAGCGGGAACTCCTCGACGAGGAACCGCTGGCCATGAGTCTTAAACGCGGTCGCAAGCCCGGCAGCAAGGTCAAGAAGCTGAAAGATGGCTCGCGCGTGGTGGTGACGGGTCGCGCCGCCGCCGCCCTGGTCCGGCGGGAACGCGTCAAGAAGGACAAGAAGGTCAAGGTCAGGAAGGCTGCCACCAAGCCCAAGGAACCCGCCCTCAAGCGTGGCCCCGGACGGCCGCGGAAGGAGGCCGCTCCGGCACCCGCCAAGCGGGCCATCCGCCGCCGCCGGCCAAGCCCCTCCCGCAGCGGCGTCATCTCTTAACGCCGCCATGGTAAAAGGGCGCAAGGGCCGATAAAATGACCCTTTGGCCCGGCTTCGGGCCGCGCCATCCGGAGTTTTCGTGATCAATCTCCTGCTCGGCCTGGGCGCCGCCCTCGCCGTGATCCTGCTCTCCTGGCTGTTGCACATCAGCCTCTGGATCAGCGTCCCCATCGGCATCCTCGCGGGCGCCGCGCTCTTCATCTGGCAGGGGCGCAAGATCCAGCAGGAGCTTGAGAAGATCTTCACCCGGGCGGGCGATCTCCTGAAGAAGCAGCAGTTTGATAAGGCCATCGAGGCCATGAAGGAGGGCTACCGCTTTTCTTCCAAGCAGTTCCTGGTGAAAGGCAGCATCGACGGCCAGATCGGCGTGGTGCAGTACCTTCGCAAGAAGAACGAGGAGGCCGAGCCCCTGCTGGCGGCCGCCTCCATGCAGCACTACATCGCCAAGGCCATGCTGGGCATCCTCCAGTGGAAGCGGGGCGAGAAGAAGAAGGCCAAGGAGACCTTCAGCCTGGCCCTCAAGACCGGGAAGAAGGAGAGCCTGCTCTACGCCGTCTACGCCTATGTGCTGGTGGAAATGGGCGAACGGGACAAGGCCATCGAAATCATCAACAAGGGGCTCGATGTCTGCAAGGGCGATGAGCGCCTCATCACCAACCGCAACCTGCTGCAGAACGGCAAGGCCCTCAAGATGAAGGTCTACGGCGAGCAGTGGTACCAGTTCCTCCTCGAGCGCCCGATGATCCGCCAGGAGGCTCCGCCCTTCGCCCGGGTCTCCCGCCGTGCCTTGCGCGGATAACGCTGTCCTGCGGAATCGTCGAAGCTCGCCGATTCCGCAGCATTGAAATGACTCTTCTAAACTGTTCAGCACATGCGAAGCGGTTGCTGAACAGGATGAAACGAACGATTGAAGGAGTGCACCCCATGTCCGGCCACAGCAAATGGTCCACCATCAAGCACAAGAAGGGCGCCGCTGACGCCAAGCGCGGCAAGGTCTTCACGAGGATCCTCAAGGAGATCACCGTGGCCGCCCGCCTCGGCGGCGGTGATGTGGCCGCCAATCCCCGCCTGCGCCTCGCCGTGGATCAGGCGAAGGGCAGCAACATGCCCAAGGACAACTGGGAGCGCGCCATCAAGAAGGGCACCGGCGAGCTCGAGGGCGTGACCTACGAGGAAGTCACCTACGAAGGTTACGGTCCCGGCGGCGCAGCCATTCTCATCGAGGCCGTCACCGACAACAAGAACCGCACGACCCCCGAGATCCGCAGCTACTTCACCAAGTTCGGCAGCGAACTGGGCGCCCAGGGTTCGGTGGCCTACATGTTCAACAAGCAGGGCCAGATCGTGGTGGAACCCGAGGTCTCCGAAGACAAGGTCATGGAAGTGGCTCTGGACGCCGGCGCCGATGATGTGGCGAACGAAGGCGGTGCCTGGGTCATCAAGACCAGCCCCGAGTCCTACCAGGCCGTGAAGGATGCCGTGGACGCCGCCAAGCTGCCGGTCATCGAAGCCAAGATCATCATGGCCCCCAGCACCAGCAGCGCCCTCGATGGCCACAAACTCACCAGTTTCCTGAAGCTGGTGGATTTGCTCGAGGACAACGACGACGTGCAGAATGTGTGGCACAACGGGGACTACGAGGAGACCGAGGACTAGGTTCCAATCCTAGCTCTCGTCAGGCTCGGGGCGCTTTTGGCGCCCCGAGTTATTCCTGCGCCTTGGGCGCAGGCAGGTGGGTCGCTGTGATGGGCTCAGAATCAGGTTTGCCCACCGCCAGGATGGGGAACCTCGGCGGCTCGCCCCACATACCATCGCCCCGGATGAGGGCGCTGTGGAAGGCGCCCCAGTAGACGAGGCTGTCACTGCTGCGCGGATCCAGGAGGTAGAAGGCCAGACGGCCCAGGGGTTGCTCGAGGGGGATGTAGAGGGCCCGATCCAGATCGGCGGGAGTCCAGGCCAGCTGCATGTTTTTCAGCGTAGGTTCGGCCTTCCAGGTTCCCTGCATCTCCAGCGTGAACACACCCTGATAGGCCGAGGGCGACACTTTCCGGCCCATCTCCTGGAAGTGCAACACGGACAGGCCCCGCGGGCGGGTGCTGCCTTTCAGCACCTTCAGGCCATGGGCCTGAAGCAGGGGGAGCACCGTGGAGGAGAAGGCGGGATCCACGAGGTAGCCCACCGGAGCTGTCACGAAATCCTGTCCCTCGAAACCCACGAAGCTGGGCAGCTCCAGGCGCGTGCGGCCGTTCTCGCCCGTGACCCGCCCCTGCTTGTCGCGGATGGGGTCCACCCAATCGAAGGTATAGCGTTCGACCTGCTTCAATTTCGCGGACAAGGGCAGAGCCACCGGGCCGCGGCTCCACGCACCGGCCCACCGGGCTTGAGCCTCTTGGAGCTGGGCGCGGATCTCGCCCCGATGCTCCGCCATCCAGCCGAGACAGGCCAGCACGAAGCGGCGGGTATCGGAGATGCGGTCCGGCCAACTGCGATAGACATAGCTTTCCGACAGCACCGCCAGACGGTTGCGCAAAGCCGGATAGTTCGTGAGCAACCGGGGATGGGCATCGTAGGTTTCCCAGGCCGTGGGCGGCTTCTCCGCCGTGGGCCGGTAGGGCACGAAGTTGCCGTAGTCGTAGGTGGGCATGCCCTCGGCCTTGAGGCGTTCCCGCACCTCCACCAGCAGCTTCCGGTTGTAGGCCAGCAGGCCCTCGTCCGCGCCCAGGGTGCAGGCGGGGCCGTGGGTGAGATGGAAGCCATGGGTGCTGCCGTTGGTGGTGTGCAGATCCAGCACGGCAGCGGGATCGAAATCACCCAGCATGGCCAGCAGCCAACGGGTATTGGGCGCGGCGGCCTTCATGAGGTCGCGGTTCAGATCCAGCCCCAGGGCGCTCTCCCGGCGGCCGACACCGCTTTCGGTGGGATTGGGTTGCCAGGGCCGGATGGCCGGATCCAGGGCGTCCGTGCCGTCCGCGTTGTAGGCAGGCATCACCACCAGATCCAAATTCCGGCGCAACTCCGGATGCTTCCCCTGCAGCAGTTCCCGAACGACCTGCTGGATGGCCTCCTTGCCTTCCACTTCTCCCGCGTGGATGTTGGCGTTCACATAGATGCGAAGCGGGTCCTTGCCAGTGCCCTTCAGACGCCAGGCCAACAGGGGCTTGCCCGTTTCCGTGACCCGGGGGGCGCCCTTGGGGTGGTAGGGCTGCAGGGCTGGGTTCTGGCGGCGCAATTCGGCCATGAACGCCCGGACCTCCAGGACCGTGGCGGTCCGGCGGAGGTCCGTGCGCTCGGGTACCGTCTGCGGCCAGCCGGCCACCAGGCCCGTTCCCGCCAGGGCCAGCAGCAGGCGCCGCATGGCTCAGCGGGCCGTGGAGGTGGTCGCGGCCGTCACGGGCATCTCGGGGCCGGTCTTGAGGGCCTCCTTGCGGAACAACCCCTTGTTGAACACGGTGAAGGCCACCGCCAGAAAAAGCACCAGGGTCAGCAGGGCCGAGCCCCGCTTGCCGGCGGCCAGGGCCTTGGGCGTCATTTCGGAGAGCCCCACGAGCACGAAGACCAGGGTCAGCTTGATGTGAAAGTAGATCCCGGCCTTGAAGGGGTTCTGACCGCCCTGCATCATGAGGACCAGCAGCACGATGCCCACGACGAGGGCCAGGCGGAAGGCCCAGGCCACCACCTTGGACCAGACAGTCGCCGCCAGGCCCTGGAGATCCTCGCGGCCCTCTTCGAAGCCTGAGAGCAGGAGCACCACCACCGCGGCACCACCACCCACGGCAAGGGCCACGAAGTGCAGCCAGCGGACCAAGTTTATGGCTTCGAGTTTGAGATTCATGGTGACCTCGTGAGTTAGGACTCCTAGCCTAGCAGCCCTGATAGGCTGGGTCGGTCAGGAGGAAGTCATGTCCAAGCTTCGCGTTGCCGTGGTGGGTGTGGGCCATCTGGGACAGCATCATGCCCGAATCGCAGCTTCTGCGGCTGATGCCGTCCTGGCGGCCGTGGTCGATCCAGATCCCGTCCGCGGCCCCGAGATCGCCGCCAAATTCAATGCCCCCTGGGCCGCCTCGCTGGAGCAGGTGCTCGAGGACGTGGATGCCGTGCAGATCGCCGCCCCCACGGGCTTCCACCATGCCCTCGGGATCCAGGCCCTCAAGGCAGGTAAGCACGTATTGATGGAGAAGCCCCTGGCCGCCAACCTCGACGAGGGCGTGGCCCTGCTGAAGGCCCTGGCCGAGGCCCGGGCAGCGAAGCCTGGCCTCGTGGCCCAGGTGGGCCACCTCGAACGCTTCAACCCGGCGGTCACGGCGCTGCGCGAACGGGGCTTCAAGCCGCGCTTCCTCGAGGCCGTGCGCGTCTCGCCCTTCCCCGCCCGCAGCCTGGAGGTGGATGTGGTGATGGACGTGATGATCCACGACCTGGACCTGCTGCGCGCCCTGGTGGGGCGCCCGGTCATCGAGGTCGAGGCCGTGGGCGTGCCGGTACTGACGCCCTACGCCGACCTGGTGAACGCGCGGCTGAAGTTTGAAGGCGGCGCCTTCGCCACTGTCACCGCCAGCCGCGTGGCCCGCAAGAAGGAGCGCACCCTGCGCGCCTTCGGCGACAAGGAATACGCCAGCCTGGACTTCGCGACCCAGAAGCTGGAATTGCTGCGGCTGGTCATGGGCCCCGATGGCCCGCAAGTGCAGCCGGAAACCGCCGATATCGTGGAGGGCGAACCCCTCCGCCTGGAGATCGAGGCCTTCCACGCAGCCTGCCTGGGCCGCAGCGCGGAGGGTGTCACCTGGGAGGAAGGCCAGGAGGCCATGCGCGTGGCCGACCAGGTGCAGAAAGCTGTCGCGAAAAGCCTGGCGGAGATCAACCGGGCGTGAACCGCCTCTACGACCTCGCCTCCCTCACCAAGCCCCTGGTGACGGCGCCGCTGGCGCTGGCCTTCCTGGACCTGGATGCGGATCGGCGCTGGGCCCTGGGCTTTCCTGAGCGCGAAACCCCGCTCACGGTGCGGCAGTTGCTGTCGCACAGCTCTGGGCTGCCGCCCTGGCGGCCCTTCACGGGGGAAGCCCTGGCTGAACAGCTTCGCCGCCCCGTGCCCGAGCACCCCCTGCTCCGCCCCGCCACGACAGGTCTGGCGACCTACTCGGATCTGAATTACCGCCTGCTGGCCGAGCTGCTGGAAACCGAGACCGGCGTGTCCTTCGTACGGCTCGGCGCCGCCTCTGGCCTGAGCCCCGCGCCCTGGGGCGACTACCCAATGCCGGTGCCGGATGGCCCCGATGCCGTGGCCTGGGGTCTGGCTACGGACCTGCCCCTGCCGCAGCGGGAACCCGGGCTCCCCCACGATGCCAACGCCCGGGCGGGCATGGCCGGCCACGCTGGCTTTGGCACCACTGCCCCGCAGTTGCAGGCAGCACTGGGCCGTTGGGTGGCCGCGGGCTGGCCCGAACGCATGGCCGTGGACACGGCCGAGGGGGAGACCGGCGCCCGCTGGGGTCTGGGTCTCCAGGTGGCCCCTGCCGGCGTGGGCCGCTTCGGACAGCTGCTGTCCAATCTTTCCGTCAGGCCCGGAATCCACCTCGTGGCGGATCCCACCGAAGCGGTAGCCCCCGCCGCACCGCCTGTTGAGGCTGAGCCAGGGCCCCCCTCCGGCTGGTGGTTCCATCTGGGCTACACCGGCCCGGCCCTGTTCTACCGGCCTTCGCAGCGCTGCTGCATCGCCCTGCTCCTGCATCGCCGGGGCCCGGACGGCGGGCTGCTCGATGCCGAGGCCCTGCGGGCCCGGCGCTGGCAGGCCCTGGCGCGATTCGTGGGACAATCCGGCGGATGAAGCCGCTCCTTGTCCCCGCCCTGATCCTGTCACTCGCCCCCGCTCAGGCTGCCCAGCCGCCCCTGAAGATCGGCCTCGACACCCAGGCGACAGAATGGGTCGTGGCGCTGGAAGCGGGTGGCCAGATCTGCGATCGCAGCGGAAGGCCGCTCATGAAGCTGGCACCCGATGAGAAGGTGCGCATCTGGTGGGACAGCCGGGGCGTGACAGACCCCACCACCGAGTACCGCATCCAGGTCGGCAGGCCCCATACTTCGACCGAGGCGGCCGCCCTGATTAAACGGCTGAAGGAACTGGGCGAGGCCCCGGAGCGGATCAAGGTGCCCGATGCCGACACCTGGCGCGTACTAACCGGCCACTTCCGCGGAGCTGGCGAGGCCGAGCCCGTGCTGCAGAAACTCCAGGATCTGGGCTACGAGGAACTCTGGGTGGCCTCCGAGACCCGTCCCAGCCAGCCCCGGAAGGGCCGTGCGCTCTACGCCGTCACGGACCGCTACGAGCGCCTGGCCCTGCCCCTCGCCGGCGTCTGGCTCAAGCCCTCGGGGGAGCTGACCTCGCTGCAGGGCAAGGGCCGCTATCGCGGCAAAGTCGAGATCTTCCCCAATGCCCAGGGCCGCCTCACGGTGATGAACACCCTGGACCTGGAGACCTACCTGCGGGGCGTGGTGCCCAAGGAAATGGGCGCCTGGGAGTTCCCTTCCCTGGAGGCCCTCAAGGCCCAGGCCGTGGCGGCCCGCACCTATGCCGTGGCCAACCGGGGCAAGCGTGCGGCGGATGGCTTCGACATGGGCGATACCGTTGCAGACCAGGTCTACGGCGGCCGCGATGGCGAACAGCTGCTCACGGATCGCGCCATCCAGGAGACCGAGGGCCTGTTTGCCACCTACGGCGGCAAACCCATCCTGGCCCTGTTCATGGCCAACTGCGGTGGGCACACCACCGATGTGGCCAATGTCTTCGGGGGCGAGGCACCCTATCTCCGGGCCGTCACCTGCTACCCCGAAAAACCGCTGGCCCTGCCCTTCACCTCCGGCGTGGCGGTCACGGCCGAGACCCACCAGCCCTGGCTCAGCTGGGAACTGCTCCGGCTCGCGGCCATCGTCATCCCGCCAGAGTGGCTCGCGGGCGAACGGCTGGCCAAACCCGCGACCCGGGACGACCTGGCCCAACCCGTGCGGATCCTCCAGCAGCGGCTGGCCATGGAGGTCCGCCCACTGGGACGGGACCGCCATCTCTACCTGTCGCTGGCCCGGGCCTTCGGCTTCCACCGGCTCGTGGAAGGCCAGGAACGGCCCCAGGATGCAGCCTACTTCCTACCTGTCGCCCTGCTTGAAGACCGGCTGCTGGCGGCCTTCCTCACGCGACGCGGCGTGGTTCCGGCCTCGGCCTGGGCCGCCTCCGAGCCCATCATTCTCCGCCAGGCCCTGCAGGTTCTGGGTCGGCTGTGGCAGGAACTCGAGCCATTCGCGCCAGGCGAAGGCTCCCTGCTCCTGGATCGCCAGGTGCGCCGCAAGCGGGGTGGCCCCGAACCGCTGCCCCTGGCCCCCAGCCTGCTGCTGGCGGAAGAGGCTCCCGATTTCAGCCTGCGCCTGGTGACCAAGGCCGACATCCAGGTGGGCGACCGGCTGAAGTGGATCCCCGGCGAGGATGGCCCGGCCCAGGTGCTGGTACGCCGCCTGGATCCTGATGGTGCCGCCTGGGACCGCTACAATCCCACGGCCCACTGGCGCGCGGAATTCACCGAAGCCGAGTTGCTCGCCTCGGTCCGCAAACGGATCAAGGTAGCCGGCATCCGCGAGCTGAAGGCTGTGTACAACGAGCAGGGCCGCGTGCTCGACCTGACCCTGATGGACTCCGACGGCGCCTCACACCGGGTGCGCGGCATGCACATTCGCGGCCTCCTGGGCCTCAAAGACAATGTTTTCAGGTGGCTCACCGTGGGCCAGGGCGCCAAGCGCCGGTGGATCTTCTACGGCCGCGGCTGGGGGCATGGCCTGGGCATGTGCCAGACCGGCGCCTATGGCATGGCTCTGGAAGGCGCCACTTTCCAACAGGTCCTTCAGCACTACTACCCAGGGACGAGCCTCCAGAGGGTAGATTGATTTTTTATCGAATTTTTCCAGCCAGGCATTGACGGCCGGCCGGATGCGACCCAGGTTTCCCTTCCACAGGGAGACCGGGTATGGCTTTGGATGCGTGGATCCTCGGCGCGCCGCTGAAAGTGCTGCGGCAGGAGGACCATCCGTACCATGAGACCACCCTGGCCACCCTCGGCCGCCACGAGCTTGGTCTCAGCCGCCGGGAGACCTGTCAGGGACCGAGTTGCGAAATCTTCCTCGACGGCCGGTCCGTCTTCCTGCCGGGTTCGGCGGCACCAGAGCGGGCCTGGTTCGACCTGTGCCGCGAACTCGGCTACGAGCCCGCCCGGCACTGGGACTGGGACCCGGCCCTCATCCTCTTCCAGCAGGTGCTCCCGGCACTCGCTGCGGATTGGCATGAGCCGCCTCTGATCCTGACTGCCCTGGGCGTGCCCGAGGGTGTGCTCAGCCTCGCGGACCTTCGGCAGACCTTCGCCGAGGCGGTTTCCGGCCTCCGCCGGGAGCATCTGGGCCCGGTGGACGCCAAAGTGGCCGAGACCTTCGAGTGGCTGCCCCTCCGCGCCGTGGTCTTCCACGATGATGCCCAGTTGCCCCTCGACTTCGAAGGTACCGGCCCCTGCGGCCGGGTTTCGCTCTGGCTGGGCATCCACCGGGATCGTCCCGTGGTGCTTCAGGGCCAGTCGCCCACCGGCTCAGGGTCCCGCCGCTGGGTCATCGAGGATCTCGGGGATCAGCCTCCTTCCGAAGCCCTGCTCCTGGCCGCGGGGCTGGATCCCGAGCCCCCGAAAGGCTTCGACGCCGCGCTCCAGTCGGCGCTTGGCTGGCTCTGCCACTGGCTGGAGGACCCGCTGGACGCCTACCGCCGAACCTATCCCGTGGGCATCCCATGGCATCACGGCCATCGCGAGCGCCTGGTGGGCCGGACCATCGTCGATGTGCGTGCCGGCGATCCCGGCAGGTTGATCCTGGACGATGGCACCGAGGTGGCCGTCGAACTGGATCCCATTCCCTTCTGGGAACGGGGCGGAATCTGACCACACGGCCCGTCACCGGTAGGTGTAACGGCCTAGGAACCGCTGAGCTGTTCCCATCGCACGTTGAAGTGATCGAGGATGGCCTGCCGCTCGGCGCGCTCCTGCTCGGCGATGCTGGTGTAGGGATGGCGGAACACCACCCGCCGCACCCCACGCCTGACCAAGGCACGGCAGCATGTGAGGCAGGGTTCGTGAGTCACATAGGCCGTGGCCACGGAGCCATCACAGAAGCCCAGGGCGTTCTCCTCGGCATGGCTGGTGTGCAGGCAGCGCTGACCCGGCTGACAGGTCGCGGGCGTGCAGTGCGCCATGCCCGGCAGCGCGCCGTTGAAGCCGGCCGCCGCGATGCCACCGTCTGCGCGCAGCAGCACGGCGCCCACCTTGAGCCGGCAGCAGGTGCCAAGCCGGCTCAGTTCCAGCGCCATGTTCATGAAGACTTCATCTTTGAGTTGCGATCGGGACATGGGCGCCTCGTGGTGGATCTCCATCATCGCAAGAACCCACGCCACCGGGAAACTCAATGGATGCGAGGGTCCGTGGTCCAGGTCGTGCTTTCGATCACAGGCCAAGGGATTCAACCAAAGTCTCCGATGCGCATAATAAAATATAGGCAGGTGATAAATGAATCCTCGATTCCTGATCCCCCTCGTGATACTTGGCCTGACCCTCGCCACGCCACTTCGCGCCCAGGGCTGGGACGCCGGCCGGCTGGCATCCGGTTGGGCCTTTCAGGAGGTGGATGGCTCCCTCGTGTTCTTCGATCCCTCGGCGCAATCCCTGCGCACCTGGATGAAGGAGGGCGGGCTGGTATCCACACTGCCGCTGGCGCTTCCCGAGACGCGGAAACAGGTTGGCGAAGCGAAACCTGCCGCCACCCCGCCCCGAATCACCTCCGACTATGACGCCGCCGGCGCCCTGCTCTACGGCATCCCCCAGCGCCAGCGCAGCCAGTCCGCGCCCGTGAAACCAACGGCCCCCGCCGCAGCACAGGCTCCGGCTGCCCGCGCCGTGCCCGAGCGTTGGGTGATCGATTCGTACAGCCGGACCTGGATGGTCTGCGACGGACGCCTGGTCGTCCTCGGCAAGGAGGGGCTGGTCGAAACGGCACTGGCCCTGCCGGCGCCGGTGGAGGATATGGCCGTGGCTCGGGAAGGCGTCCTCATCCTCTACCGGACCACCAAGCCCTTCCTTGAAAAGCGGGACATCAGGACCGGTCTGGTGCAGTGGACCTACGGCGACCGCTCCCAGTTGAAGGAGGCCTCGGAACAGCCCCTGCTGGTCCCGCTGAACCGCATGGCTCTGGGTATGGATGGCACGGTGTACCTCGCCGAGGGCGCCAGCATGGCCTTCACGGTTCTGGATCCCATCCGGGGCCCGAAGGAACCTGGCCAGACCTTCTTCACCTGCCAGGATGCCATCCTCGCCCGAGCCACGCTGGGACGCGTGGGGCGCGGCTCGATGCTGTCCTGGGCAGGCAAGGATGTGATCTTCGGCGTCTTCAGCCCAAGCCAGGTCAAGTCCTGCGGCGCGCCCGAATCCAAGGGCCTGCTGCTCGCCCGCTTCGACCTCGCCAAGGGTGTTCTGGACTGGCTGCCGACGCCCCTGGCCGAAGGCCACCGGTTGGTGGGCCTGCTCGATACCGAGGCCGTCTTCCTCGCCCCCGATGGCGGCCTGGCCTACACGCCGATCCGGTGAGCCAGCGGAGGCGCGACTCCCGCTCTGAAACGGCGGAGTTGCTCCAGCCGGGCTGAAGACGGTCCTGGATTATGCGAACATGGAGTTGGGTCCCGTAGCTCAGCTGGATAGAGCAGCTCCCTCCTAAGGAGCAGGTCGGACGTTCGAATCGTCTCGGGGCCACCACCCCTATCGCTCCGCTGGAGCCGCGAAAATGCTCCTGTTCGATGCCCACAGTCATCTCCAAGGCACGATCAGCCCCCAGCCGAGAACCCATCAGGTCGTCTGCGGGACCTGCGAGTCGGACTGGGAAGCGGTGCTCGCCCATGTCTCGGGTGATGGCCGGATGACGCCCATGCTGGGGTTGCACCCATGGTTTGTGGCGGAGGCCTCGCCGGAATGGCCAGTCCGTCTGGAGACGCTGCTGCGAGCACATCGCGCAGGCGTGGGGGAGTGTGGGCTGGACTTCAGCCGGAGCGAATCGGATCGGGTGCTCCAGGAGACGGCCTTTCGTACGCAGCTCCGCCTGGCCCATGCCCTGCGCCGCCCGGTGGCGATGCACGCAGTGCGGAGCTGGGGTCGTCTGCTGGCGCTCCTGCACGAGGAGGGCATCCCCACGGCGGGGGCCATGATCCACGCCTACTCAGGCAGCCCCGAAGTGGCCTGGACCCTGCAATCCATGGGGGTCTTCCTGTCTTTCTCCAGCGATCTGCTGAAGCCCGCTCGGCCGAAGCTGCGGGAATCGCTGGTGGCCGTGGCGGCGAGCCATCTGCTGCTGGAAAGCGACGCCGCCGTGGACCTGCTCCGCGTCATCGAAGCGGCCGCCAGCCTTCGCGGTGTGGTTGCGGAAACCCTCGCCGCGCAGACCTGGGAGAATGGCCAGCGATGCTTCAAGGAGTTGCTGGCATGAGGTGGTATTCCCGCAGTGAGCTGCTGCTCGGCGAGGCGGCGCTGGAGCGGCTGCGCGCCTCCCGCGTGACGGTCTTCGGCCTGGGCGGCGTCGGCTCCTTCGCGGTGGAGGCCTTGGCCCGCGCCGGCGTGGGTCATCTGCGCCTGGTGGATCACGACACCGTCGGCCCCAGCAACCTCAACCGCCAGCTCTTCGCTTTGCGCTCAACCCTCGGCCTGCCCAAGGCGGAAGTCGCTGCGGCGCGGGTCCGCGACATCAACCCGGATTGCGACGTGGATCCCCGCGTCACCTTCATCCATACCGACACCTTGCCGGATCTGCTGGAACCCCGGCCCGACGCCATGATCGACGCGATCGATTCCATGACCTGCAAGGTCGCCCTCATGCGCACCGCCCATGAGCAGGGCATTCCCATCCTCACGGCCATGGGCGCCGGAGGGCGCACCGACAGCAGCCAGCTCTTCGTGGGCGACCTTAGTGAGACTCGCCTCTGCCCCCTGGCCGCGCGGGTCCGCAAGGAACTGCGCAAGGTGGGCATCACCCAGGGCATCCGCTGCGTCTACTCTCTTGAACCCGCCGACAACAAGCGGGCCGCGAACCCCCTGGACATCGAACCGCACCGCGGCCCTGGCCGCCAGCGGCGGCCGGTGGGGACAATCTCCTACATGCCTGGCATCGTGGGGCTGAAGGTGGCTGAGGAAGTGCTGCGGATGCTCCTGGAGCCTGCCCCCTAGCGCCCTTCCATCGCCTGCTTCAGCACCGCCATGAACTGGGAGCCTAGGTACGGCTTCGGCAGGAAGCCCGCCAGGCCACTGCCCAGGAATTTCGCGAGCACATCCTGCTCGCTGTAACCGCTGGTCAGCACCACCGGCACCTTGGGATTGACGCGGTGCATGCGGAGGAAGGCCTGCCCTCCATCCAGATGCGGCATGGTCAGGTCCATGAGAACCATGGCGATCTCCGCATGGCGCAATTCAAACAGCGAGACGGCCTCCTGGCCGTCCGCAGCCTCGAGCACGTGGAAGCCCAGATCCTCGGCCATCTTCCGGGCCACAGCTCGGGCGCTGGGTTCGTCATCGACCAGCAGGAGCAGACCGTGGCCCTGCCACTCCGGAACCTTGACGGAAGCGACGGGCTCAGCCTGGTCCCGGACAAGGGCGGGAAGGAACAGCCTGAACACGGAACCACGTCCCTGTTCGCTGTAGACCTTGAGGCTGCCCTGGTGACTCCGGAGGATGCCCAGCATGGCGGACAGCCCCAACCCACGCCCCGTGAACTTGGTGGTGTAGAACGGATCGAAGATCCGTTCCAGCACCTCGGGTGGCATGCCGCAGCCGGTGTCGCTCACTTCCAGCGTCACGAAGGTGCCCGCCGCAAGGGGCAGCGCAGGGAGCAGACCATTGGTGTAGGTCGCGTCGATCTTCTGGACCCCGGTCCGGATCGTGATGAGGCCGCTGGTCTCGTTCCCAATGGCTTCGGAGGCATTGGTGACCAGGTTCATGACCAGCTGCTGCATCTGAGAGGGGTCCGCCGAGATGGAAGGCAGGTCCGGAGCGAGGTCATAGCGCACCACGGCGTTCTTCGAAATGGACACCGTGAGCAGCTGGGTCATCTCCGTCACCAGGCGGTTCAGATTCACCTCGATCACCTGCAGGTGGCCCTTGCCCGCGTAGGCCAGCAGCTGGCGCGTCAGGTCCGAAGCCCTGAGCGTGGCGTTCTCGATCTGCTTCAGGTAGGGCTGGGCGGGACTTTCCGGCGACAGCTGCGAGGCGCCCAGGTTCGCGTTGCCGAGGATGATGGTGAGCAGGTTGTTGAAATCGTGGGCGATGCCGCTGGACAGGATCCCCAGGCTCTCCAGCTTCTGGGACTGGCGCAGGACCTCTTCCGCCTCCTTCCGCTGGGTGATGTCCGCCCGGATGGCCACGAACTGGGAGGGCGACCCGTCTTCTCCGGCGAAGGGGACGATGGTGGTGTCCACCCAGTAGAAGGTGCCATCCTTCGCACGGTTCTGGATCTCGCCCTTCCAGACTTGCCCGGCCAGGATCGTCGTCCAGAGCTGGCTCATGAACGACTTGGGGTGGTGGCCCGAGTTGATGAGCCGGTGGTCCTGGCCCAGCAGTTCCTCTTTGGAATACTTCGAAATGGCGCAGAACTTCTCGTTCACGTAGGTGATCCGGCCCAGGGCGTCTGTGACGGCCACGATGGCGTGCTCGTCCAGAGCGCGCTTGAAATCTTCCAACTCCCGCAGGACCTTGCCGATCCTCGAGGTCTTCCGGGCGCTGTTGCCTCCTGCACCGGTATTGTCCCCGCATCCCAACGAATGATAAGTCCATCTACCAGAGCGAAATACCACGGGAGGCTCCTTCGGACAGCACAAATCGAGGATAAGACTCGATCTCGATATATACCCCTTTCGTGGGGAGGCTGCAAGGCCGGTTGCCGGTTTCTCAACCTGCGGCCAGACCCTGCATCTTCCTGCTCCCAGGTCACCTGCGCCCTCAGCGCAGTCGGATTACCGTCCCGTCGGCGCGTTGTATTCCGCGTAGGTGCCCTGGAAATCCTCGATGCCGTGGTCGGTGAGGTGCCAGATGCGGGTGGCCACTTCGTCGACGATGTCCTCGTCATGGGTCACGAAGAGAATGGTGCCCTCGTAACGCTGCAGGGCATCGTTGAGGGCGATGACGGCTTCCAGGTCCAGGTGGTTGGTGGGTTCGTCGAGCACCAGGATGTTGGGCTTCTGCAACATGAGCTTGCAGAAGAGCAGGCGGCAGGACTCGCCGCCGCTCAGCACGTCGGTCATCTTGTTGCCCTCCTCGCCGCGGAAGAGCATCTGCCCCATGACGCCGCGGATCTGCTCCTTGGTGGCCTCGGGATCGAACTGATGCAGCCAGGTCACCAGCTCGTAGCCCTTGGGAATGCTTTCCGCGAAATCCTGGGAGAAGTAGCCCACGCTGGCGTCGTGGCCCCACTTGACCTCGCCGCCATCCAGCTTCAGCCCAAGCTCAGTCACCTGCGGCGCGTTGGCCAGCAGCGCGTTCAACAGCGTGGTCTTGCCGATGCCGTTGCGGCCCATGAGGGCCACCTTCTCGCCGCGTTGCAGCATGGCTGAGAAGCCCTTGATGATCTCAAGGCGGCCCTTGTCCGTGTCGTAGCCCTTCTTCAGGCCCTCGAATTCCAGGGCATAGCGGCCACCGGGTTTGCTCTGATTGAATTTGATGAAGGGGCGCTGGATGTTGCTGCGGGCCAGATCGCTGGGCTGGAGCCGTTCCACTTCCTTGCGGCGGCTGTTCACCTGGCTGCTGCGGGTGCCCGCGGCGAAACGCTGGATGAACTCGTTCAGCTGGTCGATCTTCTTCTCGCGCTGGGCGTTGTCCGACTCGATGCGCGACCGCACAGCGATCTTGGCCATCACCATGTCGTCGTAGCCACCGGTGTACTGGATGATCGTCTGGTAGTCGATGTCGGCGATGTGCGTGCAGACATTGTTGAGGAAGTGGCGATCGTGGGAGATCACGATCACGGTGCCCTTGTAGCGGTTGAGGAACTCCTCCAGCCAGTGGATGGAATCCAGATCCAGGTGGTTGGTGGGTTCGTCCAGCAGCAGCGCCTGGGGGTCGCCAAACAGGGCCTGGGACAGCAGCACGCGCACCTTCTGGCCGCCCTGCAACTCACCCATCTTGCGGCCATGGAGGTGTTCCGGAATGCCCAGGCCATCCAGCAGCACAGCCGCATCGCTCTCCGCGGTGTAGCCATCCTCATCGGCCACCACCCCTTCGAGTTCCGCCACGCGCATGCCGTCTTCGTCCGTCATTTCGGCCTTCTCGTAGATGGCGTCGCGCTCCTGCAGCGCCTTCCAGAGGCCCGTGTTGCCCATGATCACCGTGTCGATGACGCGGAATTCGTCAAAGGCGAACTGGTCCTGGCGGAGGATGCCCATCTTGCGGGGCCGGATCACGTTCCCCATCTGCTGTTCGAGTTCCCCCGCCATGACCTTCATGAACGTGGACTTCCCCGACCCGTTCGGCCCCGTCAAGCCATAGCGGCGACCCGGGTTGAAGGTCGTGGTGACGTCCTCGAAGAGGATCTTCGCGCCGTAGCGCATGGTGACGTTTTGCACTGCAAGCATGGAGACTCCCGAACCGGTCATTGTACCGCACAGGCGTGAATTCTCAGAGGGGTGATCTCGGCTGGTCAGGGCTCCAAACGTTCCGTTTGGAGTCAGGCGGCTGCGCCGCCTGAAAAATCAGTCCCTATCTGCAAAACGGCGCCCTCTTCGGGCGCCGTTTTGCAGTGGTGCCGGACCCTCCGGCGGAACCGATCAGAACGGAATGTCGTCGTCGGGGAAGCTATCGCCGCTACCGGCTGGGCTGGGGGCGCCGTGGTCCTCGAGTTCCTGGGTACCGCCGCGGCTGAAGCCGCCCTCGCGGTTGCCGCCCTCCTCCATGCGCCCGAGCATCACGAAGTTGTCGCAGCGGATGTCGCAGAAGGTCTTCTTCACACCAGCCTGATCGGTGTAGTCGCGGTACTGGATGCGCCCTTCGACCATGATCTGCTTGCCCTTGCGCAGGTACTTCTCGGCGATCTCGGCCTGCTTGCCCCAGACCACAATGTTGTGCCACTCGGTCTTGCTCTGCTTCGTGCCGTCCTGGCCCTTCCAGGTTTCGGTGGTGGCGATGCTGAAGCGGGCCACATTCTGGCCCGAAGGCGTGGCCTTCAACTCGGGATCCTTCCCCAGGTTGCCGATCAGCAAAACTTTATTCAATGAACCGGACATGATGTCCTCCTTGGAACGGCGGAGCTCTCCGCCTCACCGACGACTCAGACCATCTGAGGGGGTGGTAGGGTGATGAGGTTTGCGCTGAGGGAAAGCCATGTCAAGTGCCAACTCAAACCTCCTGGTGAGCTGCAAAAACAAGTCCGGCGCTGAGAAGCATTACCTTCCAGCCCTGAGGGCCGCAGGCTGGACCGGGACCATCCACTTGCTGGCGCCAGGCGACCCGCTGCCGGATCTGGCAGCCGCCTCAGGCCTGCTGCTGACCGGCGGCTATGACATCCACCCGCGGCACTGGGATGCGACCGAAGCGGTGCATCCCGCCGCCGAAGTGGACGAGGCCCGCGACGCCTTCGAGATCCCGCTGATCCGCGCGGCCTGGGACCGGAACCTGCCCATCTTCGGCATCTGCCGGGGCGAGCAGATCCTCAACGTGGCCTTGGGCGGCAGCATGATCCAGGATGTGCCCGATCATTTCGCCTGCGAAGGCTCGCGGCACCAGCACGGCACGCCCGACGCACCCGATATGCACCACCGCGTGCAGCTGGCGCCAGGCTCCCGCCTGCGGGCGCTGCTGGGCGAGGATGTCTTTCTGGTGAACAGCCGCCATCACCAGGCCGTGCAGCGGGTCGCTCCGCCCCTTGTGGCCGTGGGCTGGCACCTCGATACGACCCATCCGGGCACCGGCCCGATCATCGAGGCTCTCGAGGCCACCGATCCCGCCCGCTGGGTCTTCGGTGTCCAATGGCACCCCGAGAACCTCGTCACCCTCAAAGGCCCCGCCGGAGACGCCGCCAGAGACCTATTTTCGGCGTTCGTGCAGGTCGCACAGCGGGGACAGGATTAACAGGATTTCAAAACCAACCGTGCCCTTGTCTCTTTCAGTCGCTTGAATCCTGTTAATCCAGCTTTTCATCCTGTTAATCCTGTCCTGGCTTTTCCTTTGCAAAGCTGGCGGGCACCTTCACGGTCACCGGGCCAGGAAGGCGGCCCTGATCCCATCCAGCTCCGCGCGGAGCTCGGGGGCCTGGCGGCGCGGGTCCGCCATGGCCTGGGCCAATTCGGTCATGGCAAGCTCCCGCTGGCCGGCATGGAAGGCCGCCCAGGCTTTGGCCCGATGCACATAGGGTGAATCCAACTCCCCGGGAGGGAGGGCCGCCAGCTGTCTCTGTGCCAGTTCCGCTTCGGGCCTTGGTTTGCGGAGCAGACATTCCGCGAGCGCGGCCTGGGCGTTCGCCCGGATCCCGGGCGTCACCCCCTCAGGCAGCAGGTCCAGGACGCTCTGATAGCCCTGCCGGGCCTGCGGGAAGCGCTGCTGCAGGCGGTCCAGTTCCGCCCTGTAGAACTGGCACTCGGCTTCGACGGTACGCAGACCCAGCTCCTTCGCCAGGGCCAGGGCCTGACCGTGGAACGCCGCCGCCTCCGGCACCAGCCCTTTCATCAGGGCCAGGATGCCCAGATTGCGCAGGCAGGTCGCCTGGCCGCCCCGATCACCCACGGAAACGCGCGTGGCGAGCGCCCGGGTCAGCCAGGCCTCCGCGGCCGGAAGGTCCCGCATCATCAGGGCGACCACACCCAGGTTGTTGCAGGCGAGGGCCTCACCCCAGCGGTTGCCAAGGCCCTGTTGCAGCTTCAGGTTGGTCTGGTACAGGGCCCCGGCCGTGCCGAGGTCGCCCTGCTTGAGAGCAAGATTCGCCAGGTTGTTCTGCGCCAGGGACAGGTAGAACTGATCCCCGGTCTGCTGGCTGAGATTCAGGGACCGCTGGTAGAAACCGGCGGCCTCCTGGTTCCGGCCCCGCTCGGCCGCGATGAGGCCCAGGTGGTTGTAGACCACGGTTTCACCATCCCGGTCCCCAATGGTCTGGGCGAGGGACAGCGAGCTCTCCCTGAGCCGCTGGGCTTCATCCAGCTGGCCCTGGTCCTTGGCCAGGTAGGCCTTCAGGCCCAGCGCCCGCACTTCCGCCCACCGGTCTCCCGTGGCCTTGGCCGACATCAGCGCCCAATTGGCCACAGCGGCGGCCTGGTCCCGTCCCAGCCGGCGCAAGCAGGCGGCATAGCCCGATACCGCGCCGGAGAAGGCTGGCGCTTGCAGAGCGGCTTCGCGCAGGTAGGGCTCGCTGTTCTTGAAATCCCCCTTCAGGAACAGCGCCTTCCCCTTGGCGTAGGTCGCGAACACCGCGGGGGGAACCGGCAGGCTCCGCGTCTGGCTGGCGCGCAGGGGATCCACCTTCCGCAGCAGATCGTGGGCCGCCGGATCCACTAGCGCGTAGGGTGCGAACGAATCCAGCTGGGCCGCCCGGGCCGAACCCGAGGCGCGAATCCGCCCCGAGCCATCCAGCAATTCGTAGAAAAACACGGGCAGCCGCGTGGCCGGTTCGTAGCTCAGTGCCCCCCGCAGGAACAGCTTGGCCCCCAAGGCGCTGGCGATCCTGGGCTGGCTGGCCGGCTCCATGGCCTCGGCCGGGGTCAGGCGTAAACCGGCAATCACGCGGGTGACGGACTCGGCTTCCACGACGGCCAGGCTGGGGGAACCCTGGAGGGCCGAGGCCAGCAGTTCCGTCATTCCCACCCCCACCAGGGCGTCGAGATTCGGATCTCCGCTATCGTTGCGGATCGGCATCACGGCCATCCGCGGCGACTGTTCCTTCACCAGATCCGCGATGATGCTGCGGCCGAAGAGGTAGTACCCGAGTCCAAGCACCAGGACAAGCGAGGCCAGGGTGACACCGGCCCACCAGAAGGGTGGATTCCGCGTCAGCTGGTGGGCGAGGAACTCGGCCACCTGCTGGCTCGAGGGCCGCTGCTCGGCGTCCTTGTGGAGCATCGCCCGGAGCAGCGTGCCCAGGCGCCGGGGCAGCCTGGGACTCCGGAGCGGTTTGAGGGCCCCGTCGAGGGTGGCTTGCATCCTGTCCCGTCCTTCGCCGGGGAAGGGGTGCTCACCGAGCAGCAACTCCCAGGCGACGATCCCCAGGGAGAAGACGTCGCTGGACGGTCCGGCCCGCTTGCCCCGCATCTGCTCGGGCGAGGCATAGACAGGGCTGCCCACGAAGCGGCCGACTTCTGTCATGTCATCCCAGGTGAAAGGACCGGACGGAGAGGGCAGCGAGTCCTGCTGAGCCCTCGCGTCCGCATGGCTGGGCGAGGCTTCGACCAGCGTGAGTGCGTCGTCCTCCCGCCCCGCCAGAAGGGTCAGGTTCGGCGTGTTGCCAGTGATGGCATTGCCCTTGGTCGAGGCCGAGTCCGCCAGCCGGGCGAGGCCGAAGTCGAGCACCTTGACCTGCCCGGAAGCATCCACCATCACGTTGCTGGGTTTCAGGTCGCGGTGGACGATGCCTTTCGCATGGGCCGCCTCAAGGGCCGCGGCGATGGCTTGCAGCACCTGCAGTTTCTGGCGCAGATCCAGGCCCTCCGCCACCTTCAAAAGGGTCCCGCCCTCGATGAACTCCATGGCGATGAAGGCGTTCCCGCCCGCCTCCACCCAGTCGTGGACCTGGCAGACATGGCGATGGTTGAGCTGGGCCAGAGCCATGGCCTCCCGCCGGAAGCGCGCGGTGGCAGCCTCCTTCCCATCCGCACCCAGCCGGATGGATTTGAGCGCCACCTTTCGTTCCAGCACCGGATCCCAGGCCAGGTAGACCGCCCCCATGCCGCCCTGCCCAAGCAGGCTCTGCACCTGGAAGCGGCCAATCCGGGTCCCCGGTGCCAACGGCCCCGGACCCGGGGGGCCTGGTGTCACCCCATCTGGGGAAGCTGGCGTCACGGGCTGCATGGTCAAGCCTGAGGAAAGGCGTTCACGAAACGGGGAACACGCGAAACATTCGGCCGGGGCTTCGATGCCTGGGCGCCAGATCCGCCCGGGTCAATCCCTACCGTATCCCGCGGCTCTGGGCCGCTTCGATGAGTTCCTTGATGCGGCGGGCATCGGCCTTGGTGTGGCCATGGCTGGTGAGCGGATCGCTGCCGCCCGTGCTTTCGATGGTGATGTCGGACCAGAGCACCCCCGTGTCGATGCGGACACTGGCCACCTTGGAGAGGTGGATGCTGATCTCATTCACCGAGAACCAGGAACGCTTGCGACGCACCACCGCTGAATCCGAGACTTCGATGACCGTGGTGAACAGGTGGTTGCCCTTGGTCCAGCGGCTGGCCTTGAAGGTTTCCACAGCCATCAGAGGGCCTCCTTCGCGGCCACGACCACGGCCTGGGGTGTGACACCATAGGCCTCCAGCAGCTTCTCCGGCTTGCCGCTCTGACCGAACAGGTCTTTCACGCCCACGCGGCGGACCGGCATGGGATGCGCCTCGGACAGGATCTCCGCCACGATGCCGCCCAGGCCGCCATGGACCTGGTGCTCCTCGCAGGTGACCACGGCCCGGTGCTGCTTCGCCAGGGCCACGAGGGTGTCCCGGTCGAAGGGCTTGACGGTGGGGCAGTGCAGCACGGTGGCCGAGATGCCCTCGGCGGCCAGCAGCTCTGCCGCATTCAGACAGATGCTGGTGCCCAGGCCGCAACCCACCAGCAACACATCCTTGCCCTCGCGCATGACCACGGCCTTGCCCAGCTTGAACGTGTAATCATCGGCATGGATACGGGGGAACTTGTCCCGGGTGAGGCGGATGTAGACCGGGCCCTGGTGGGCATAGGCGAAGCGTACGGCCTGCTTGGTCTCCAGCGCGTCGGCCGGCGAGATCACCGTCATGCCGGGGATCATGCACATCAGCGCGAGATCCTCCAGGCACTGGTGGGTGCCGCCATCCTCGCCCACGGTGAGGCCCGCATGGGTGGCGACGATCTTCACGTTCTGGTGGCCCACGCCCACGGCCTGACGCACGATTTCATAGGCACGGCCCGTGGCGAACATGGCGAAGGTGCTGACGAAGGGCACCACGCCCGTGGTGGCAGCCCCGGCGGCGGCGGCCACCATGCCCTGCTCAGCGGCGCCCATGTTGAAGAAGCGCTCGGGAAAAGCCTTGGCGAACTTGCTGGTGCGGGTGGAGCCGGCCAGATCGGCGTCGAAGACGATGAGGTTAGCGCCCTCATTCCCCAGTTCCACCAAGGTGTCCCCGTAGGCGTCCCGCAGGCTGTCCATTACCCCACCCACCTTGCCGCCCACACCTGCCGTTTCCATGCCTGCCATGACCCATCTCCTCGAAGGTTCCAGTCTACGCGAAGTGCAGGCCGGCACCGCTGCGCGGCGCCAGTAGCCGGTAGGCTGGAGACGTGGCTAGATTCCTCCGACCCTCGTCCCTCATCTGGGGCACCTTCCTCGCCCTGAGCGTGGCCGCTCTGGCCCTGCGGCTGTGGAGCCCTGGCCATCCTGCCCTCCCCTGGCTGACGGCGGCCCTGCTGAGCCTGCTGGCGCTGCGGGTCGGCACCCTGCTCCTGGATTGGCAGCAGGGCCGCATCCCCGGCACGCGGCTCCTCTTGCCGGCGGTCCTGCTGACCGAGGGGCTGAGCCTGGCCATGGCCGGAGCCTCCCGGGTGGCTATTACAGTCCGCTTCGCCACGGCGGTGGCCCTGGAGCTGCTCCTCCTCGCCTTGGCCCTTCGCGCCCTGCGCCAAGCCCGGACCCTCCAGGCAGAATGGCCAGAGGAGCGGATTGCGGCCGCCTTCGCGGCCTTCGTGCCGCCCCGGGTCGCGCGGCTCATGGCGCTGGAACTGGTGCTGCTCGGCAGCGCCTTCCGATTCCTCGCTGGCGGCTTCCGGCAACCGGCGCCACCGGGCTTCAGCCTCCACCAGGAGAGTTTCCTCCGGGCCTTCCTCCCGGTGCTTCCCCTGCTCATCCCCACCGACCTGTTCCTGATCCATACCCTGTTCCCGCACATGGCCCCCTGGCTGCGCTGGTGCATGCACCTCTCCACCCTCTACGCCGTGTTCTGGATGACGGGGCTCTACGCGACCTTGAAGCTGCGACCCCACCGGGTCGACGGGACCACCGTGGATCTACACATGGGCCTCCTGGGCGCCATGCGTTTGCAGAAGGCGCAGGTGCTGTCGGCGTCAACACTGCCGGAGTTCGACGACGACTGGGCCAAGCGCGAGTACATGAAGGGGATGCACAGGCTCCTGCGGACCGGGGTACCCGCGGTGGAGCTGCGACTCAGGGAGGCACTGCCCATGACCGGGCTGCTCGGGCCCTCCCAGCAGCTCCGTGACCGCGTGGCCGTGTCCGTGGATGATCCTGCCGCCTTTCTCGCCGCCCTGGGCCGCCCATGCGCCTGAGCCTCCCCATCGATTCCCTGCTGCCGGAGATCACCGCGAGCCTGGGCGGAACTCCGAACCTGGTGCTGCAGGCGGATCCCGGCGCGGGCAAGACCACCCGTGTGCCTCCGGCCTTGCTGGAGGCGGGCCTGCTGAGGGACGGCGAATGCTGGATCCTCGAACCCCGCCGCCTGGCCGCGCGCCTGGCTGCCACCCGCGTGGCCGAGGAGTTGGGCGAACCCTTGGGCCAACGGGCGGGTTATGCGGTTCGCTTCGAGCAGAAGGTGTCGAAGGCCACGCGCCTGCGCTTCGTCACCGAGGGCCTGTTGCTGCGCCGCCTGCACGGCGACCCGTTGCTGAAGGGCATCACGGCCGTGGTGCTGGACGAATTCCACGAACGGCACCTGCACACGGACCTGGGCATCACCCTGTTGCGCCGCCTCCAGCGCACCTCGCGGCCCGAGCTGAAGCTGCTGGTGATGTCGGCCACCCTGGATCCGGGCCCGGTGGCCGCCTACCTCGACGCGCCCGTGCTGAAGAGCGAGGGCCGGGTCTTCCCCGTGGAGACGGCCTTCCAGCCCCGGCCCGACGACCGGCCCATCGAGCTGCAGGTGGCCGACGCCCTGGATCGCCTCTACGCCGAAGGCCTGCGGAACCACACGCTGGTATTTCTCCCGGGGGCCGCGGAGATCCGCGCCTGCCTGAAGGGCTGCGATGCGGTGGCCACTCGACGGGGCCTGAGCCTGCGGCCCCTGCACGGCGAGCTGTCGCCGGAGGCCCAGGCTCACGCGCTGGAGGTCACGGACGCACCCAAGGTCATCCTCAGCACGAACGTCGCGGAAAGCTCCGTCACCCTGGATGATATCGGGGCCGTGGTGGATTCGGGCCTGGGTCGGGAGGCCTCCTATTCCCACTGGTCGGGCCTGTCGGGCCTGCGCACGGTGCGCATCGCCCAGGCCCGTTGCGTGCAGCGCACGGGCCGCGCCGGCCGCACGGGCCCGGGTCGCTGCCTCCGCCTTTACACCGAAGCCGACTTCCTGGCCCGCCCAGACTTCGACCGACCGGAACTGCAGCGCGCCGACCTGGCGGAACCCCTGCTCACCCTGCATGGGATGGGAATCGGCGCCCCGGCGGCCCTGGACTGGTTCGAGGCACCGCCCGCGCCTGCCATGGTGGCCGCCGAAACCTTGCTGACCCGCCTGGGGGCCCTGGAGGAGGGCGCCCTCAGTCCCATGGGCCGCCGTATGGCGGACCTGCCCCTGCATCCGCGCCTGGCGCGGCTGGCCGTGGCGGGCGAAGAGCTGGGCATCCCGCAGCTGGCCCTCCGCGCCGCGGCCCTGCTGGAGACCGGCGGTCTCTCGGCCCGCCAAGGGCTCGACCGGATTCCCGTGAAAACGGGGCACGGGGCGGATTCGGATCTGCTGCTGCGCCTGGATCAGTTCGAGGAGGCCGCGGCCGCAGGCTTCGGCGCGGGGGCGTGCCGGGCGGCGGGGCTGGATGGCTCCGCCCTTCAGCGGGCACGCAGGGCAGTGCAGTCCCTCACGCGGTTCCTACCATCGCCGGCCGAACCCGCCGATGCGGAAACACGACTGCTGCAGGCCCTGCTTCGGGCCTACCCGGATCGCGTGGGCCAGCTGTCCCCCAATGGCACCTGCGCCTTCGCGGCAGGCGGCGGGGCGAAACTGGACCCCGCCAGCCGCGTGCGGCGGCCGGGGCTGATCCTGGCCCTAGAAGCCGAAGCCCTCAAACAAGGCACAGGCGGCCAGACGCTCATCCGGCTGGCGTCGCGCTGCGAGGCGGACTGGCTGCTGGACGCCTTCCCCGAGCGACTCGAAGACGTGGAAGAGGTGACCTTCAACACCTCGGCGGGGCGCGTGGAAAGGCGTTCCGAGATCCGCTACGACGGCCTGCCCATCGACACCAGCCGAGGCCCCGTAAACCCCGGCGACCCCCGGGTGGCCCTGCTACTGGCCCAAGCTCTCCGGAACCGCCCCCTGGATGAGGTCCCCACGCGGTTCCTGGCCCGCCTGGCCTTCCTGCGGAGGCACCGCCCCGACCTGGAACTGCCGGAAGACCTGCTGGGCCCGCTGCTGACCGGAGCCTGCGCCGGGCGCACCACCCTGCGCGAGGTGCAGGACGTGGACTGGCCCGCGGCCCAGCGACAGGCCTTCCCCGTCGAGGTGCTGCGCCTCTTGGACACCTGGGCCCCGGAGGCCATCCAGCTGCCCAAGGGCCGGCCCACGAAGGTCCACTACGAAGACGATCCGCCCTGGATCGCCGCCCGGCTCCAGGACTTCTGGGGCCTGAAGAAGAGCCCCGCCGTGGCCGGGGGTGCCGTGCCCCTGGTGCTGCACCTGCTGGCGCCCAACATGCGCGCCCTGCAGGTCACCACCGATATCGCCGGCTTCTGGCAGCGGGTCTACAGGGACCTGCGGCCCGCGCTGTCGCGGCGGTATCCGAAGCATCACTGGCCCGAGTGAGGGCAGGCGGGAGACTGAATTCGCCGTTGACTCGGTAATGAACGCCCTAGCTGATGGCCTTTTTTCAGGACCGTTTACAGAATTGGTTGTCCGTTCAGAGGTAAAAATTACACCGTTCAGCGGAATTCGTGGCGTTTCAAAAAAAAATAGTAATGATCAACCTGAATCCGTGAGCGTTTTGCCCGGGAGCCCCTTCGGGCCGTCCGAAGCTCCCGCTGGGCTCGCGCCAGGGGCATTTTCCGGGCCTTCCCCAGAGCGGAAGGCGGAGACCCTGGCCCCGCTGCCGAATTTTGACATTTC
>JBBQEL010000009.1:0-72303 GCA_038320645.1 Holophagales bacterium
CGTGAAGACCACGGTCTATTTCGATCCCAAGCATGCCTATAACGTCGATCGCATGTTGAAGGCGATGAAGCTCAGCCTCGATTACTACCGCACGAATTTTGGCCCCTATCAGTTTGATTACGCCCGGATCATCGAATTTCCAGGCTATCAAACCTTTGCGGCGCGCGTATCGGCGATAAAGCCGATCCGTTCCGAATAGGGGATGGTACCGGCAAACGCCTGCGCAAAGGTTTGATAGCCCGGAAATTCGATGATCCGGGCATAATCAAACTGATAGGGGCCAAAATTGGTGCGGTAATAATCGAGGCTCAGCTTCATCGCCTTCAACATGCGATCGACGTTATAGGCATGCTTGGGATCGAAATAGACCGTGGTCTTCACGCCGCCGGCATCGGCCGATTTCTCTGCATAGGCCGCAGACTGGACCGAAAAGAACGCCAGGATCGGCGCAGTGGCAACGAAGTGCGCGGTGCGCCTGCCGCCTGTGGTTACATCAGACACGCGCTTGCCGGGGGCAATTGGCGTCTGCGCGGCATCAGTGGATACCGTGATGTCAGACCGTACCCAATCGGCGTTGCCGATATAGTTGCGGTCTTGTGCGGCGGTATCTTCCAGCTTGGCCATGCGCAATTCGGCGGGCAGGCCGTATTTGCGGCGCGTTACCCGGTCTTGCAGCAACCCCGCCCGGCCCATGCCGATCTGCGGAGAGAAATCGCTGTTGTTCAAGAAGGTGCCGTTGGCGATCATCTGGGTATCGTCGCCATTGGCGCGAAACCCGCGTTGCCAGCGCTGCGTCTTGAAGGTCAGGCTCGCCTTTGCCCCCGGCGCGAGCGGCGTGGCAAAGTGATAGATGCGATAGCGGTTCTTTTCGTCATTCATCGCCAGCGTAGCACCGGGCACATTGGCGGCGAGCACCTTGATCGAAGGATCGGGAAAACGGACGTGGAGATCGCTGAGCGGTGCGCCGGTATCATTCACCAGCGCATAGCTGCCCGATGCCTCCATCCGCCGTTCTTGCGGGTACAGATCGACCTTCAGCACGATATCCGTTGTCGATGGTTGTTTGAGCGTTTCGTACTTCAGATATTTCTTCTCATACGCCGCGATCAGTTTTTGCCGATCATCGCGGACCAGATATTCGTTCAACACATTGGTGTTGTAGAAAATATACCCGCCGGTTGCCGCCGCCGTGGCCACGCCAGCCGCCAGGATCACGCCGGGCACGCCAGCCAGTCGTGCGGGCATCCGGCGCAGGTGTGGCATCAGGTTTGCCGCCGTTCCGCGCCGCCACAACAGATGCGCGAGCACCGCCAGCATCACCGCCACGCCGCCCCAATAGAGCCGCAGCCACCAGCCCATGGTGCCACCAATCTGGTCGCCATTCATGTCCGAAAGCTGCGTGTTGCCCGTGCTGCCATAGGTATAAAGCGGGTGTTCAAACCCGATATTGCTGAGCGTGATTGTGGCGACGACATAGACGACCATCACCCCCCAGCCGATGAACTTGTTGGGGCTGAGCGCCTGAACAAAGATCGCCAGTACCGCGAGCAGGATCATGTCCACGGTCGTTGGCACCAGATACCAGGCGACATATTGCCCCAGTTGCAGGTCGGTTTGCCCGCGCCCCAGCTGGATCAATACCGCCGCGACGGTGGAGATCAGCAGCGTGGCGAACAGCACCGCGGATAGCGCAATGGTTTTGGGCACCAGATACGCCCAGTTGGGCAGCGAGGTGGCGTCGATAATCTCGTGCATCTTGCGATCACGGTCGCGCCACACGAGCTCGCCCGAATAATAGATGGCGATGATGATCGGAATGATGCCGAACGAGCCTTGCAGCGATTCGATCAGCGCGAACGTAAGCGGCCGCGCCGGGGTGCCATAAATTTGATTGGCAAAGAACAAGGCACCGCCGGCATTGAACAGGCCGATCAGCAGCAGCACGAAGAACGCCGGGCTTTTGAGCACCTGCATCATTTCGAAGCGGGTGCGCGCGACCAACCGCGCCCATCCGGCACTTTCGGGGCGGGTCGGCGGCAACAAATCGACAATCTGCGGTGGCGTGGCAGCAAGCCGCGCGCTGGCCTTTGCCTGGCGCTTGAGCGCGCGCTGCGACATGCCGCGATCGGCAAAGCTGAACCGCCAATAGGCCAGCGCTAGCGCGGCAAGCGCTACCCCGAACCAGATTAGCCGATTGGCCAGCAGCTTGCCGGCAAATGGCGGAACCACGCTGTTCGATTCAACTGCCGTCCAATAGCGGGTGGCGTTGCCAAAGGCTGCACGGCCGAACGGCTCGATATAGCCTCCCAGTTCGCGCAATTCGGGCTGTGACCGCAGCGTGGCGTTGACGACAAGATTGAGCACCAGAAAGGCGACAACGCCGACATAGCTATATATCACCGATCGCGTCATCGTCGTTACAGCAAAGAAGATAGCCGAAGTGAGCAGGATATTCGGCAGCGCCAGCGCGAAATAGGCAAAGGCATAGGGCGCCAGCGTGTTGGGACCGATGGTTTCGGAATCGATCCACGGCATCAGCGAGCCGAGCCAGATCGCCAGCGGCACAAAGGCAAAGGCCGCGGCGGCGGCCAGAAACGCGCCGACGAAGCGCGCGATCAGATAATCGAATTTGCTGACGCGGGTCGATTTGACCATCGGGCCAAAACCCGATTCATCGTCGCGGACGATGACATTGGCAACAAAGGCCGTCGTCACGAACATGAACAACAATGACAGGATCAGATGGATCTGACCGATGGCGAACGGACTGTTGACATGGACGTTACCGCCGCCGCCGATTTGGATCTCTTCGATCGTCGTGGCACCAAAGGTCAGCAGGAAGAACAGGGTCGCCACCACCCAGAACACCGGGTTGCGAAATTGATAGCGCAGCTCGAAGGCGGCAATGCTTGCGAACATGGGCGTCAGGCCGCGGGCGGCGCTGCGCGGCGCATGGTGGCCAGCGTGGCGAAGTAGACGTCCTCGAGCCCGCCAACGAGCGCAGTGAAGCCTTCGCCGGGATCGGTGTCGGACAGGATATGGACGATAGTCTTGCCGCCGACGAGCCGTGTGGCAATGACTTCATGCGCCGCACTAAACCCAACCAGGTCGGCGCGGTCGATGCTGCGTGCCCAGACGGTGCCGCAGGCACGTGCAATCAGGTCATGCGGCGCCCCCTGCAACTGGATACGGCCGGCCGCCAGCACTGCCATGCGCGGGCACAGGTCGGCGACATCCTCGACGATATGAGTGGAGAGGATGATGACGACATTCTCGCCAATCTCGGCAAGCAGGTTGAGGAAGCGGTTGCGTTCCTCAGGGTCGAGGCCGGCGGTCGGTTCATCAACGATGATCAGCCGCGGGTTGCCGATCAGTTCCTGGGCAATGCCGAACCGCTGCCGCATGCCGCCCGAAAAGCCGGCAATGGCCTTTTTGCGAACGGTCCAGAGGTTGGTCTGGTTGAGCAGGGTCTCCACCGTCGCCTTGCGGTCGGCAGCATTGCCCAGCCCCTTCAGTACGCACATGTGGTCGAGCATGTCATAGGCCGACACTCGCGGGTACACGCCGAAATCCTGGGGCAGATAACCGAGCGTGGCGCGCAGCTTCTCCGGGTCGGCGATGATGTCGATATCGCCGAATTTGATGTTGCCCGACGTCGGCGTCTGCAACGTCGCCACAGTGCGCATCAGCGTCGATTTGCCGGCACCATTCGGGCCGAGCAGCCCGAACATGCCGGTCGGCACCGACAGGCTGACATCATCAAGGGCGCGGGTGCCATTGGCATACACATGGCTGACATGACTGAGCTCGAGCATGCATCCTCCCTGGTAACGCAGCCGCTTTAGCAGACTGTATTACACAAGTAAACCAGTTGACCCGCAACCGATATGATCACCACTGTCTCTCAAGGCCATTTGCTGGCCGCCGTTAACAGATGGGTCGGCAACCTTTACAGTACACGCAACGATGGCGGCGACGTTGATGGCGGTATCAATCCTT
Organism: Holophagales bacterium; assembly: GCA_038320645.1. Classification (GTDB taxonomy): domain Bacteria; phylum Acidobacteriota; class Holophagae; order Holophagales; family Holophagaceae; genus Geothrix. The sequence goes on from JBBQEL010000009.1 coordinate 4,000, forward strand.
GGCACCGGACCCGTGGGCCGAGCTGGACATGGATAGCACTTGGCGCGGCTGCGCTGGCCGCAGTGGCAATGTCTGCTCGTGCCTGACATGCAACGGCTTGGCAGGCGCTGGCCCGGAAATGCGAAGTTGCACGTGCAGACATGACATCATCGCAGCACTACGTCGCCGGCAGCCTCCCCTTGCGGACACGTCTGTCTAGGCAACGTCGGTCTCAGGTGCCCTTGCCCCCGCCGCTGGCGCACCCCCACCGAATCTGCCCTAAGACGAAGGGAAGCCTAGCCGCTTCTCAAGTGCCGCGTAACGCGGGTCCTTGCTATACACTCGTGAAGCTGGAGAAGAAGGACGGCAAAAGGAACTGGGTCATGAAGGCAACAGGTAAGGACTTCTTCCCGTTCCCGGAAAGTGAAATCATCCCGTTGGAGAACCGTCCCCTGCCTGTGAAGGCCAGCGATGGGAATTTCACAATGACGCTTCCCAAGGCTCTGCCCCCGGGGGAGTACGCCATTTTCACCAATGTCGAGGCCTGGGAATTCACGGTTAAAGCCAACTGACACACAGGCCGGGAAAGGAAGGGGAGCGTAGAAATCCGCCCCCCTTTGTCTGTACCCGGGCATCCGGCGTTGATTGGGGCCGCCCAATGGCGTCGGGTGATCAAGGTCACAATCGAGGGGCACGTGCCAATCTCAACCCTTCTCTACCACTCGATCTTGCAGGCCCGGCGTTGTGAATCCAGGGAATGACCGGCTATACACTGCACCTGTAATCGGCCGCCTCGAGGTTCGGAAGTCATAGAGCGGCCTGAGGCTGGTTCTGATGCAAGAAGGGCCCCATCACGGGGCCCTTCTTGCATCAGGGGGTCACCTTAGACCAGCAGGCGGCTCCAAGGAACGTCATAGGCGCTACTGCGGCCTCCAAGGGGCCTGACGCTCAACCGGCCGTCCTCTTCCTTCTCCTCGCGCATGAGAGGCTCAAGACAACCCTTCTCCACCAGGTCCGAGAGATCTCGGGAGGCTGTGATGTTCGGGCATTCAGCGATAATGGCGTATTTCTTGGTGGTCATCCCGCCCTTGTACTCACCCGGCTTCGTGTCCAGCAGCACGTTGAGGACCTTGCGTTGGCGGTCATTGACGTTTTCCCGGTGTTCTGCCCAAAACCTCGCCTTGGCGAGGACGTGCATGATGGTTTGCTCTGCGTGGCGGCATGCGGCGGCCACCTGGGTTAGGAACCATTTCAGCCACTGGGTGGTGTCCATGCCGGATTCGGCGCTCTGGGCGTTCTGAAGGGCACCGTAGTAGTCCTTGCGAACCGCCAAGATCTGGTAGGACATCCTGAAGAGGCATTCGGATGGCCCCCAGTCCTGCGCGATGGCCATGTCCGTGAGCGCTCTGGCTATGCGGCCGTTCCCATCGTCAAAGGGGTGCAGGGTGACGAACCAGAGGTGAGTCTGGCCGGCCCGAATTAGCCCGTCCATGTTGTCCCGAGAGGTGTTGAACCACTCAATGAATCGGTCGATCTGGGGCTCAAGGTGCTCGCGGGGAACACCCGCGAAATCGACGGTCTCTCGGCCATAGGGACCGTGGGCGACGATGACCTCTTCGGGGCGGAGTGACCCGGTGGTGATCTTGTGGAGGTCTTGACTCCTCCCACACGGGAACAGCTCCGCCTGCCACGCACACAGGGCTTGAAGGCTCAGTGGCTCCTCACGTCTCTCGGTAGCGCCCCTCAGCACGCTGATCAGGCCGTCAACGTCCCGAGTATCCGGGGTTCTATCCCAGGGGATTCCCAGGTGTCGAGCGATGGAGGCTGAAAGCGACTCCGGGTTGAGGGATTCGCCCTCAATGGCACTGGTACTCATCCCCTCGTCCTTCAGGACCTGGGCTAGGGCGTCCCGGGTCAAAGAGGGGGCCAGAACCCTTCCGGCCATCTGGAGGCGGCCCTGAGCCTGCCTGGCCGCCGCCAGGGCACTGGCAAGGTCGCCCATGTCCCAGTGGAATTCCGGCCACTCCCTGAGTTGCCAGACCCATCTCTGGGATTGGGATTCGAGGTCAGGAATGAGTGATGCGAATCCTTTTCCTAATCGCATCATCGGAGGTGGAGGGACGGTTGCAGGCTCCGATGGGGGGATCTGGTGAAGAGCGGGCGAAATGCCTTTCGAAGCATCTAAAATTTTGTAATCAGTTGTTTTGATGACTGGTTTGGGTGTTTCGAAAGACTGGTCCAGGGGGTCCATAAAAAGCTCCTTGATACGAATGTGGGCTCTATTCGCATCAAAAACAACCCCGTGGGTTTTATTTGGCTGCGGTGGGGGCACCTGTCCTGATGCTTGGGGCTATTGGAGCGGCTTCCTTGAAGAAGCCCTGCTATACACCCCAGGAACGAGGCCATAAACAGTCCAAACGCCAAGGAGCGGTGCGGGGCTGGACGGGTGGTCTGGGTGGACGGGCCGGTGTTGTCCGAGGCTGCAGCCCATGAACCTTCGCTGCTGCCTTGCCTTATACTCTTGTCGGAGCCATCGTCATGGACCGCACCGCTGCCATCTCCCGCCTTCAGCAGGCCCTGCCGGGACTGAGGGAAAAGTACGGCATCGCCCGCCTGTGCCTGTTCGGCAGCGTGGCCCGGGATGAGGCCCAACCTGGCTCTGACGTTGATATTTTTGTGGTGTTCCAGGACGCGGCAACCCTGGATGGCTTCATGGGGCTGAAAGCAGAATTGGAAGCGCTGCTGGAAGCGCCGGTGGACCTTGCGACCCCGAAATCCCTCCGACCGGCCCTGCGGGCCCTGGTGGAAAAGGATTTCCTGGATGTCGCGTGATCCTGGCCTTTATCTGGGGGACATCCTGGAGGCGATCCGCAGGATCCGCCTCCTGACAGAGGGCCTGGATCGGGAGGGATTCCGGAACGACTGACGCACCCAGGATGCCACCCTCCGCAATCTGGAAATCCTCGGTGAAGCCGTGAAGCACCTTCCTGCCGAATTCACGGGCAGGTATCCGGAGGTGGCCTGGAAGAACATCGCCGGATTTCGGGATTTCCTTGCCCATGCCTACTTCGGTGTCGATGAGGACATTGTTTGGGATGTGGTGACAGTCAAGCTGGGGCCCTTGGAGCAGGGCGTCAGGGAGTTGCTGGATCCTCCTTCCGTCTGAGAAGGCTTCCATCCTGGTGCCCCGGGCATGGAGAAAGCCAGCCCGGTCCGTCCACCCATCCACCGGCGCCAGGAACACCTCCTTCGCCTGAACCGCAGCCTGTCCCCTGGGCAAATCCGGTTAGTTGAATTTCGTCAAATTTTCGCCATACTTGGATCCCCCTGGAGGATCTGGTGCTGGCGATGTGGGTTCCTGAGCTGCCGTTCCAGTTGGCCTGTGGCCGCGACGGGGCCCTGCGGGACCGGCCGCTGGCCTTCCTGAACCCTGAAACGCCCCGGGCGCCCACCCTCTGGTTCGTGAACCGGCGGGGGCGGGGCGAGGGGCTGGTGGCCGGGCTGCCCATGGACCAGGCCCTGCGGGTCGCGCCGGGTCTGCGGGTGCTGGATCCGGCGCCCCAGATCTGGTGGGAGGCCCAGGGCAGCCTGGGGGATCTGCTTCAGCACTGGACGCCCCAGGGCCAGTTGCTGCGCCTGGGCGAGGCCCTGGTGGAACTCCAGGGTACCCAGCGGCTCTTTGGGCCCCTGACCGATACCGCCGAGCGCATCCGCCGGGAACTGGTGGAGCGGCATGGCTGGGAAAGCCATGGGGGCCTGTCCCTGAGCGCCACCGCCGCCCAGCTCGGCGCCCGGGCCGAACACCGCCTGGAGCGGGTGGCCGATGGCGGCGAAGCGGCCTTCCTCGGCCCCCAACCCCTGCGCCGCCTGCCGGACCTGGCCCCGCGCCTGCAGGACCGCTTCCGCCGCCTGGGCCTGCGCCGCTTCGAGGATCTGCAGCCCATGCCGCTGCCGATCCTCTGTGAGCTTGTTCCGGAGCGCCTGGCGCCGAAGCTCCTGGCCCAGGCCCGGGGCGAGGACCGGCCCCGTCTGCCCCTGCTGGCGGAGCCGCCGGGCTCCAGCCGCACGACCCGGCGCCTGGCGCCGCCCCGCCTGCCCGAAGAGATCGGCCTGGCCGCCTGGTGCCTGGCGCGCTTCTGGTCCGATCCCCGCAGTACCCGCAAGCTGGTCCTGGGCTGGTGGGATGTGGACGGCGAACCCCACGCCTGGAAGGCCAGCCCCGAGGAACTGCTCCAGCCGCCCCTCGACCTGGCCCGCAACCTGGAGCGCGCCTTCCTCGGCCTCTGCACCCGCCGCATCCTCGTGCGGGAGCTGGAATTGCGCATCCACTGGGGCCTGGGCCGGGCCCGCCCCCTCTTCCAGGACCCCCGCAGCCAGAAGCTTGAGCGCCTCGAACCCACCCTGGCCAGGCTCCGCCGCCGCTATCCCGATCAGGCCGTCCTGCCGGGCTGGGTGGGGCGGGAGATCCCGTGTTGACAGAAAAATAAATTGTTCTACATTTATCGGAGCCGGAATGATCTTCCATTGGGATGATGAAAACCGTGCCCACATCGCCCGCCACGGTGTGTCTGAAGCCCAGGCAGAAGCGGCTTTTCAGTCCGAGGACGCCACGGTATTCCCGGATTCCGCACGGCTGAACCGTTGGGTGCTGGAGGCCACTGTGGAGGAGCGGACGCTGAAGGTCCTTCGCAAGGGCCTTTCCCGAGGGGTTCCGGATCATCATCGCGCACTGGATGAGCTTCAAGCGTAGGAGAACGCCATGACCACCAAGAAAACGCTGCACCTGTCCATAGCCGAATTCGAGAAGGCTTCCAGTCCTGGCGAACCCCCTGAGACGCTGCGGGCCCGCCAGGAAGCCGATGCCGCCTGGGCCGAACGCGCCTTCAGAGGGGAAGAACGCCTGGGGGCTCCCATTCGCCTCCAGCGGGGAAGGCCGAAGGCAGGGGAAATCGCGGCCCCGACGGTGGTGAAGGCCATCCGGCTACCCGAAGCCCTGTTGCAGCAGCTCAAGGTTCGGGCGAAGGCCGAAGGGCTCTCTCTGAATGCGCTTCTCCAGGTGGCGGCTGCTGAATACCTTGTGCACCACCGGGGTGCCTGAACCTTCCCTCAGTACATCCCCCGCGAGTTCAGCTCCCGGGCGAGGGCCTTGTCCACTTTCATGATGTGGTTCATCAGCCAGTCCCGGATGAAGATCATCAGCTCGACGGAGATCGACGCATCCCCGGTTTCGAACTGCTGCTTGAAACTGGACACATCGGCGATGAGCTTGCGGTGCTGCTCCCGGGCCGGGTAGCCCTGCTGCTGCATGAGGTTTCCTCGAAGGCGAAAGAGTTGACCGTGTAGTCCACCAGCTCGTTGAGGATCGTTCCGCAGGCGCTTCGATTTCGTTGATGCGGGCCTCGTCCAGCACCTTGCCGGCGAGGGCTGGGACCGTTGTGTGCATCACCATGGTGGGGACCGGCTTGCCCAGGTCGTTGATCCAGAAGTATGCCTTCTCTTCATAGCGCAGGCGCTTCACGGCCGCGATGACGGTCTGCGAGAGTCGAGTCATCCGCTTCATTCGCTTCAGGCTGAACGACAGGGTGATCGCCGCAAAATTTGCTTTTTCGCTTTTTTTGCGCTACATTAAACTTCCTCCGCGCCACGGAGACATCCTTCCCCAGGGGTTCTCCGTGCCCTTCGCCCTCGGCATCTCCGACTTCTCCATGGGGGAAGGCGTCTATCCGGCTGCGCAGCTGCTGCGGGTGGCGCGGAGCCTGGGCTACCGCGACCTGGTCTGCTGGGATCACGGCCTGGCGGGCTACCCGAAGCTGCGGGGGGAACTGGAGTGGCTCCACAAGGTCCGCGAACTCGAAGGCCTGCCACCAGATCCCGCCTGGACGGGCTTCCGGATCCACCTGGGCGGCCGCTTCACCTGGCGGGGCCACGGCTACGGCGCGCTACCCTGCACGGACGCGGGCTACGGCGCCCTGAACCGGCTGCTCACGGCCTGCGCCCATATGGAGCGGCCCGAGCTGGTGATCCCCGGCCTCGGCGCACCCGAACCGCCCCTGGGCTGCGTGCTGCTGGCCGAGGATCGGGCCGGTCTCGATGCCCTGCGGCGCGAAGGCTTCGAGGCCGCGCTGCTGGGCCATCCCCGGCGGGTGCAGGAGGCCCGGGCCGCGCTGGCCGACGGCCTGACCGTGGTGGCGCCCCAGGTGCTGCGCTTCCGCACCGCCGAGGGCCTGGAGATGCACCGGCTCAAGCGGGCCATCGCGCAGCAGGCCACGCTCATCCGCACCGAGGCCCTGTGGGATGCCGCCGAGGCCGCCGTGCCGCGCCCGGACTGGGAAGGGCGGTTCCCCTTCGCCGAGCCCGCCGTGGCGCGGGCCACGGCCGCTGTGCTGGAGCGCATCGGCGGCTGGCAGCTCCACTGGGGCCAGTGGGAGGTGGCGAAGCCCCTGGGCCAGGAGGACGCCGATCTCGATGCGCTGCTGCGGGAGCGCGTGCGCGCGGGCGTGACGGCGCGCTTCGCCCAGGCGCCAGGGGGCGTCCACGGCGGCCTCCTCGCCCGCATGGAACAGGAACTCGAGCTCATCTCCTTCAAGGGCTTCGCCCGCTACTTCCTGCTGGTCCAGGACATCGTGCAGGCGCTGCAGCACCAGGGCATTCCCAGCACCATCTGCGGCCGGGGCAGCGGCGCGGCGTCGCTGGTGAGCTACGCGCTGCGCCTCAGCAATGTGGATCCCGTGGCCACGAACCTGATGTTCGAGCGCTTCCTCACGAAGGAGCGGAAGGATCCGCCCGACATGGACATCGACTTCGCCTGGGACGAGCGCGACCGCGTCATCCAGGCCGTCTTCGACCGCTACGGCCGCGACCGCGTGGCCATGGTGTCGAACCATGCCTACTTCAAGGCCAAGGGCGCCCTGCGGGCCGTGGCCCAGGCCCATGGGCGGCCCGACCACGAACTGAAACAGCTCGCGCGCTTCGTGCGGGGCTGGGAAGGGGGCCTGACCCGTGCCGCCGAGCATCCCGCCTGGGAGGTCATCCTGCGCCAGGCCCAGGCCCTGAAGGGCCACTTCCACCAGTTCTCCGTGCATCCCGGCGGCACCGTCGTCACGCCCGGCCCCCTATGGGAGCACGCGGCCTTCCAGCCCGCGCCCGCCAAAGAGGGCGTGTCCATCACCACCTGGGACAAGGACGGCGTGGAGAACTACGGCCTGGTGAAGATCGATCTGCTGGGCAACCGCAGCCTCGCCGTCATCCGCGATGCCTATGTGGTGCTGGGCGACCGCGTGCCCAGGGATCCCGGCACCCACTCCCGCCAGGACGAGGCCACCCAGGCCCTGCTGGCCCGGGGCGACAGCATCGGCGTCTTCTATGTGGAAAGCCCCGCCACGCGCCAGCTGCAGCAGCGGGTGGGGAAGGGCGACTTCGAATCCCTGGTGATCCACAGCAGCCTCATCCGCCCCGCCGCCTACCGCTGGGTGGATCGCTATGTGAAGCGCAGCCGGGGCGAGGAGGTGTGGGAGCCCAGCGATCCTGTCTTCACCCGGCTGCTCTCCGACAGCTTCGGCGTGCTGGTCTACCAGGAGGATGTCATCAAGGTCTGCGTCGAGCTGGCGGGCTGGAGCCACTTCGAGGCCGACCAGCTGCGGAAGCTGCTGGGCAAGCCCGACTGCGAGGCCAAACTGCCCCTCTTCGAGGCGCGGTTCCGCCGGGGCTGCGCCGAGCGCGGCGTGCGCCAGGCCGTGGTGGACGAGGCCTGGGACATGATCCGCACCTTCACGGGCTACTCCTTCTGCAAGCCGCACTCCGCCAGCTACGCCCAGGTGAGCTTCGAAAGCGCCTGGCTCAAGACCCACCATCCGGCGGTGTTCTTCGCCTCGGTCATCACCAACCAGGGCGGCTTCTACCCCGCCAGCGCCTACCTGGGCGACGCGCGGCGCCACCGCCTGGTGGTGCGCGGGCCCGATGCCAACGCCTCGGCCTGGTCGTTCACCGCCGAAGGCGAGCAGGGCCTGCGCGTGGGGCTCATGCAGGTCCACGGCGCCCTCGAAAAAGAGGTGCGGGCCCTGCTGGCGGAACGCGAGCGGAACGGCCCCTTCGCCAGCCTGGACGAGCTGTTGGGCCGGGTGCAGCTATCGGTCACCACCGCCGAAGCGCTCTGCGCCGCCGGGGCCTTTGACCGCTGGGCCACCGATGGCGATCGCACGCGGCTCATGTGGGCGCGGCTGGGGGGTGTGCCCGTGGGCGTGCGTCCGCGCCCCACCGACCCCTTCGACCGCGCGGATCTGGAACTGGCGACCATGGCCCTCACGCTGGAGCTGCACCCTGCCGCCCTGGCCCGGGTGCGCAAAGGCGGCGGCCCCGACCGCGCCGCCGACACCCTCACCGGCAAGCCCGGCCGCCGCCTGCGCTTCTGGGCGCTGGTCGTCGCCGACAAGGAAGTCGCCACCGAAAAAGGCGAGCGCATGCAGTTCATCACCTTCGAAGACGAAACCGGCATCAGTGAAGCCGTCGCCTTCCCCGCCGCCATCCGCCGCCGTCAGCGCCCCTTCAGAGTCGGCGAAGTCGTATCCATCAGCGGCAAAACCACCGTGCAGGATGGACTGGCCGTGTTTGAAGTGGCATGAAAACTAAAAACAATAGGCCACCGATGAACACCGATAAAGATTGATGAAAGAAGCTGGTCTTGCCTGCATCGAAGCACTGACCGGGGCCGCGGCAACGGTTAAGGATTGCTAAAGGGTTGCGAGCCCTGAGCCCGGGCCCACGAGAGACACTCCATCGAAAATCCGCAGTCTTTCATCAGCTTTTGATCGGTGTTCATCGGTGGATAAAGGGCAGTTGTCTTTCATCCTGTCCATCACCTTCATCCTGGTTAAAGCGGTGGGTTTTGTTGAGCCAGGTTACCGGGGATGACGGGGATCGAAGGCAGGTTGGCTGTTGCCACGCATGCATCAGCGGCTTCGGGCTCGGCGCTGGAGCCCATGCTTCGCGTTGAACGGCCCCATCACCGGCATCACTGAAATCAGCGGCAAAAGGCAGTTGTCTTCCATCTGGGCTCATCTGCGTTCATATGCGGTTCCTGAAGGCATTTCCCGTTCTTCTGGGTACCCTCCGAGTATGGAACCCACGACTCTCCGCGCTGTCATGGCCGCGCTCCGCAAGCCGGAGACGGGCTGCCCCTGGGATCTGAAGCAGGATCATCAAAGCCTGGCCCGCTACCTGCGCGAGGAGGCCGCCGAGGTGCTGGAGGCGCTGGCGGCGCACCGGCCCGGCGAGGCGGCCACGGAGGCGCACCTCTGCGAGGAACTGGGCGATCTCTGGCTGCAGATCGCCTTCCACGCCCAGCTGGCGGCGGACCGCGGCGCCTGGGACCTCCACGAGGTGGAGCGGACGGTGGTGGCGAAGCTGGTGCGCCGCCACCCGCATGTGTTCGCCGAAGTGGAAGTCGTGGGCGCCGAGGACGTCCTCACCAACTGGGCCGCCATCAAGCTTGCGGAGAAGGGCCTCACAGCGGAGACTAGGCCGCGCCTGCTGGAGGGCATCCCGGCCACGCTGTCGCCCATGGACGAGGCTCTGGAGATCGGCCGCCGCTGCGCCAAGGTGGGTTTCGAGTGGCCCGACCTGGAAGGCGTCCTCGACAAGGTGAAGGAGGAGGTCGCCGAACTGCAGGCCGAATCCGATCCCGTGCGGGTGGCGGAGGAATTCGGCGATGTCCTCTTCAGCCTCATGCAGTGGGCGCGCAAGAAGGGCGTGGATCCCGATGCCGCCCTGCGTCGTCAGATGCTCCGCTTCAAGGCCCGCTTCACCGCGGTGGAGGACGATGCCCACGCCCATGGCGGTTGGGAGCATCGCACCCTCGCCGAGATGGAAGCCGCCTGGCAGGCAGAAAAGAAGCGGGTGAAGTCATGATGGGCCTGCTCGGGCTGGTGCCACGGCACGGAACTCCGCCGCCACCCTGGTTCCTGCTCATGGTTCCGGTGATCTTTCTGCTGGTTTCGTGGCTCACCAATCGCTTGATGGGCATCCCGGCGTTGTACGAGGCCTTCCCCGCGGACAAGGACGATGCCATCGAAGAGAACCTCGGCTGGCAGCAGGTGGAATTCGGCACCTTCCGGGGCCACTCGCCCATGTCCATCAAATTCGGCCGCCGCTGCCTGCACCTGAAGCAGCCACTCCCCTTTCAACCGGCTTGGTGGCAGGGGCCCGCCTCCATCCCCTGGAACGAGGTCCGGCTGGAGAGGGAAGTCAGCGAAAACCGCTGGGCTTTCCTGAGTGCGGCGGAATTCCGGCTGGGCACCGAAGGCCGCATGATCCGCCTGCGCGGCAAGGCCGCGCGGAGGCTGCAGGCGCGGGTGAAGGCGATGCGGGGCAGCGGGCCGGGTAAGGCGATGGGACAGGGCTCGATCCGGCCCCGCTAGACCGCATCGGCGATGGCCTTGCCCATGTCGGAGGTGGAGGCCTTGCCCCCCATGTCGGGCGTGCGGGGGCCATTCGCCAGCACGGTTTCGATGGCGGCCATGACCGAGGCGGCGGCCTCGGGGCAGCCCAGGTGGTCGAGCATCATGGCGCCGGCCCAGATCTGGCCCACGGGGTTGGCGATGCCCTTGCCGTAGATATCGGGCGCGGAACCGTGGACGGGTTCGAACATGGAGGGGTACTCCCGTTCGGGGTTCAGGTTGGCGCTGGGGGCGATGGCGATGGTGCCGGTGCAGGCGGGGCCGAGGTCCGACAGGATGTCGCCAAACAGATTGGAACCCACCACCACATCGAACCAGTGGGGATTACGGACGAAGTGGGCGCAGAGGATATCGACGTGGAACTGGTCCACCTTCACCTCGGGGTACGCCGTGGCCATGGCCTTCACCCGCTCATCCCAGTAGGGCATGGTGATGGCGATACCGTTGGACTTGGTGGCCGAGGTGAGGTGCTTCTTCGGCCGCGACTGGGCAATGTCGAAGGCCACTTTCAGGATGCGGTCCACGCCCTGGCGGGTGAACACGCTCTGCTGCATGGCCAGCTCCTGGTCGGTGCCTTCGTAAAGGCGACCGCCGATGCTGGAGTATTCTCCTTCGTTGTTTTCGCGCACCACGATGAAGTCGATGTCACCCACTTGCCTGCCCACGAGCGGGCAGGGCACGCCGGGCATGAGCTTCACGGGGCGGATGTTCGCGTACTGCTTGAAAGCCCGGCGGATGGGAATGAGCAGACCCCAGAGCGAGACATGATCGGGCACCCCCGGGAAACCCACGGCGCCGAGGAAGATGGCAGCGTGCTGGCGGATCTGATCCAGGCCGTCCTCCGGCATCATGCGGCCGGTCTGCAGGAAGGTTTCGCAGCTCCAGGGGAACGGCTCCCAGTGGAACTGCAGATCATGCTTGGCCGCGGCCGCCTCAAGGACGCGGATGCCCTCGGGCACCACTTCCTTGCCGATGCCATCACCCGGAATGACCGCAATCCTGAAAGCGCGCATGGAGGCCCCCGGGAAGATGCTGGCAGGAAAAAGCCCCGCCCGGGATGGGCGGGGCTTCGGTCAGCGGATTCCTCAGCCGAAGATCTTCGACAGGCTGTAGGCGACGAGGGTGGAGGTGCCGACGCCGATGAGGCCGGGGATCATGAAGCTGTGGTTGAGCAGATACTTGCCGATCCGCGTGGTGCCGGTGCGGTCCATGTTGATGGCGGCCAGATCGCTGGGGTAGAAGGCGAAGAAGAAGTAGGCGTAGCTAGCGGGGATGAGGCTCAGCAGCAGGGGCGTGGGCAGGCCCAGGGCATAGCCGAACGGCAGCATGATGGTGAGCGTCGCAGCCTGGCTCTTCACGAAGGCGGATACGCAGAACATGGCGATGGCGAAGGTCCATGGGGCCGCCTGCACCATGGTCTTGATGTTGGCGATGAGGTAACCCTCGTTGGCCTTGATGAAGGTTTCGCTCATCCACGCGATGCCGAAGATGGAGACGACGGCGATCATGCCTGCGGTGAAGACGCTGGAACGGGCGATGTCGGGGGCTTTCACCTTGGTGGCGAAGAGGATGAACGAGCCGAAGGCCAGCATGATGATCTGCACCACGGTGGTCATGGGCACCACCTTGCCGTTCACGAGGGGCAGCAGGCTGGGCTTCATGGCGATGAGGATGATGGTCAGCACCCCCGCGAAGAAGATGCCGACGGAGAGCTTGGCGCTGAAGGGGATCACCTTGCCCAGGGTGGTGACTTCCGCGTCCAGCGCCTTGGCGAATTCCGGATCCTTCATGCGCTCGAGGAATTCGGGATCCTGGTCCAGTTCCTTGCCCCGGTTGAAGCTCCAGGCTGCGGCGACCAGCACCCCGATGATGCCGGCGGGCATGGTGATGCGGATGATGTCGAAGAGGCCGACGGGATGGCCGTTCTTGGCGGCCATGGCCAGGAAGGTGGTGACGGCGGCGGCCACGGGGCTGGCGGTGATGCCCATCTGGGAGGCCACGCTGGAGACGGCCATGGGGCGCTCGGGCCGGATGCGTGTCTTCAGCGCCACATCCGAGATGACCGGCAGCAGCGCGTAGACCGCGTGGCCGGTGCCCACACAGACCGTGAGGAAGAAGGTCGAGAGCGGTGCCAGGATGGTGACGTATTTGGGGTGGGCGCGGAGCAGGCGCTCGGTGAGTTGCACCAGGTAGTCGAGGCCGCCCGCCACCTGCAGGGTGGCCGAGGCCGTGACCACTGCCAGGATGATGAGCATCACATCGATGGGCGGGGTGCCCGGCGCCACCCGGAAGCCCAGCACCAGCACGGCCACGCCCAGGCCGCCGATGAGACCCAGGGCGACGCCGCCCTTGCGGATGCCGACGAGAATGGCGCCCAGCACGAGCACGAATTGAATCCAGAACATCAAGGCGGGGGACATGATGATTTCTCCTCTGGTTGGGGAACTTTCGAGACGGGAAGGGGAAATCGTAGCAGACAGATAGGTAATGAATGTAGAAGCGGGTGACTTTCTTTGGTTTATTTAAGAAAATGGCCACCCTCCGGCGCTGGGTTTGCAGGGGGTCGGCCTGCGGGCGCGGGCCGGCAGGTTAGGATGGCCCCTTCAGGACTGCCAACCGTGAATCCCCTGCCTTTCCTCATCGTCACGCTTTCTCATCCCAGTTGGGAGCAAGCCTTGGCCTGCGCGAAGCGCCTGGGGGACGATGCGCTGCCCGAGCTGCGCCTCGATCTGTTTCCCGCGGCGGATCCGGAAGCCCTGGTGGATGCGCTGAAGCGCCGCTGCCTCGTGACCTGCCGTCGAGCCTCGGAGGGTGGGCAGTGGCCCGATGAGGACGAGGCGGGCCGCATCGCCCACCTGATCAAGGCGCTGAAGGGCAAGCCCACCTGGCTGGATCTGGAATGGGACCTGCCGATCCCCCCCGAGATCCAGGCTGCCCGCACCCATATGCGGCTACTGCGGTCCATTCATGTGGCGCCCGGGGTCTTCGATCTGGCGGCGCGCCTGTCCGCCCTGCCGGAAGGCGAAGCCTTCAAGTGGGTGGGCTGGGCGGAACGCCTGGGCGACAACGGGCGCCTCCGCGCTCCCCTGGCCTGGGCCCGGGATCGCGGCATCGCCCTGTCGGCCTTCCTGATGGGCCCCAAGGGGCTGCCCAGCCGGGCGCTGCAATCCGTCTGGGGCGGCGCCTTCACCTACGCCGCCCCCAATGACGGCCCCCCCGCCGCGCCGGGACAGGTGGCGCTCACCGCCCTGCGGGCCTGGCGCTGCGCGAAGCTCCATCCAGGCCATGGTCTTTGTGGCGTCATCGGCGATCCGGTGCTGCATTCCCGGGGACCGGCCTTCCACAATCCGCGTTTCCAGGCCGCTTTCAAGGATCTGCTCTATCTGCCCCTCCTGTGTGGTGACGCGGCCGAGGCCGTGGCGGCTCTGGAGGCCCTCGACATCCTGGGCTTGAGCATCACCGCGCCCTTGAAGCTGGCGCTGCCGGAGGCGCTTGGGCTGCAAGGCCCCCTGAATACCCTGTGGCGGCGCTCGCCAGGGGCCCCCTGGCAGGGCGCGAACACGGATGCCGAGGCCTTGGCCGAAACCCTGGCGAAGCTGGCGCCTGGACCCGTCCTGCTGCTGGGTGGCGGCGGCGTGGCGGCCACCAGCCGGGCCCTGCTGGAAGCCGGGGGGCGGGCGGTCCTCCAGGTATCCCGCCAGGCACCCGCGACCGCCCGGGCCGTGGCCGCCTTCGCCCCCGTGGGCCTCGTTCAGGCCACCAGCCTGGGCATGGCGGCGGAGGATCCGAGCCCCTTCCCGGAGCTGCTGGAGGCCGCCCGTCCCAGCGCCCGCTGGGCCGTGGAGTGGATCTACAAAGAGGACACCGCCTTCGCCCTCTGGGCCCGCGAAGCTGGCCTCGAGTTGGTAGCTGGCGCCGCCCTCTTCGAAGCCCAGGCCGCAGCGCAGAGCCAGAGGTTCATCGAGGGTTGCGGCGGGGAGCTGTGATAGCCGACAGCTGATAGCCGACAGCTGATAGCTTTGATCCATGGACCTCCTCCTGGTCGAAGACAAGGACAGCTTCCGGCGCCTGTTGACGCAGGCTCTGGAAGGGTCGGTGTGGACGGTGCAGGCCGTGGCGGATCCGCAGGAGGCGTTGCGGGCGCTGGAGGCCCAGCCCTTCCAGGTGCTGGTGACGGACCTGCGCTTGCCCGGTATGAGCGGCCTCGAACTGATCCGCCGCGCCCGCCGACTCCAGCCAGGCCTGCGCGTGGTGCTGATGTCGGCCTTCGGCGAACCGAAGGACATCGTGGAAGCCATGCGGCTTGGCGCCGACGACTTCCTGCCCAAGCCCTTCGACCTCGATGCCTTTCTGGCTCTGCTGGATCGCCTGCGGGCCCTGGTGGGGGCGCCACCGCCCGATCCCACTGAACCCTGGGTCGTGCACAGCCCAGCCATGCAGGCTGTGGATGCGGCCTTGCGGCAGGCAGCGGCTTCGGCGCTGGCCGTGATCTTCCGGGGCGAACGCGGGTCTGGCCGGGAACGCTGCGCCCGGCGGCTCCATGTCCTGCGGCACCCGACCACGCCCTACCTGAGCCTGGCGGCGGCCACGCTGGGGGCGGATGGGCCGGAGCTCCAGACCCTGCAGATGCTGGAGGGTGGCAGCCTCTTCCTCTCGGGGCTGGAACAGCTCGCTCCCGCCGCCGCCGGACCCCTCGCCCGGGCCATGGACAGCGAACCGGGACGCCGCCTCGCCTGGATGGGAAGCTTGGATAACGCCGGCATTCTGGCTTCAGAAGTGGCACAGCGGCTGGGCTCGCTGGAGCTGCGGGTACCGCCCCTCCGGGAGCGCCGCGAGGATCTTCTGGTCCTGGCCCGCCTGCTGCTGGAGCGGGCCTGCCGGCGCGAAGGACGGTCGGTGCCCTGGCTGGAACGGTCGGCGGAAAAGCAGTTGCTGGACCATCGCTGGCCCGGCAACGTGTACGAACTCGAGCTGCTGGTGGGGCGGACCGTGCTCTTCACCGAAGGGCACGCCCTCCGCGCCTTCCCTGATCTGGGCCTGGGGGGCGCCGCGCCGTTGTGCATCCCCTGGCCCGAGCCCGGGGGACTGGAGATCATGCTGAAGGCGGCCGCCCGTTCCACCGAAACCCAACTGCTGCGGCGGGCTCTGGCGGAAGCGGCGGGAGAACTCCCCCAGGCGGCCGAAGCCCTCGGTCTTTCGGTGCGCACCCTGGCCCAGCGCTTGCGGGATCATGGCATCCCTCTGGAAGATAGAGAAAGCCCCTTCGCGTGAAGGACCCCATGAACCAGACCCCCCCCGTTCTCATTCCACCGGTGCGCGATGCGGAAGGGATCCGTCCGGCCGCGCGGGCTGGTCTCGCGGCACTCCAGGCTGTGGTGGTGGGCAAGGAAACCCAGGTCCGGCGGGCCTTTGCGGCCATGCTGGCGGGTGGGCACGTGCTGCTGGAGGATCTGCCGGGCGTGGGCAAGACCACGCTGGCCAAGGGGCTGTCGCGCATCCTCGGCGGCACCTTCCAGCGGGTGCAGGGCACCAACGATCTGCTGCCATCGGATCTGCTGGGCGTACACCTCTGGGACGCCAAGGAACAAAGCTTCCGCTTCCAGCCCGGGCCGGTCTTCTGCCATGTGCTGCTGCTGGATGAGCTGAACCGCATCGGCCCCAAGACCCAGAGCGCCATGCTCGAGGCCATGGTGGAGGGCCAGGTCACGCTGGATCGCAGCACCCATCGGCTGCCCGAGCCCTTCTTCGTCATCGCCACGCAGAACCCGCTGGATCACGCGGGCACCTTCCCGCTGCCCGAAAGCCAGCTGGACCGGTTCTCCTGCACCATCCACCTGGGCTATCCCGACCGCGCGGCGGAACGGCTCATCCTCACCGGCGAGGCCGGTTCCGAGCGGCTGGATTCCCTTGCGCCCGCGCTGGATCTGGAGGGCTGGCGCCAGGCCCGCGCCGCGGTGCGAAGCGTGAAGGTTGCCGAGGCGGTGCTGGATTACGCCGAACGGATGGTGGACCGCATCCGCTCCGGCGGCGGGTTCTGCTCCACCCGGGCCGCCAAGCACTGGCTGGCTCTGGCCCAGGCCGAAGCCTGGCTTGAAGGCCGGGATTTCATCACGCCGGATGATCTGCAGCGCACCCTGACCGACACCATGGCCCACCGCGGCAGTCTGGATGACCGCCGCCTCAACCGGAGTGACCGGCGTGAGCAGTTGGCGCGGCTGGTGGAAGAGCTGCCCGTGGGGTGGACCTGATGCGCGCGGACGACACCGTCGGCCAGCTGCTCCAGCAGGCCCGCGCGGCGCAGGGCTTGTCGCGGGAGGCTCTGGCCCTCGAGCTGAAGCTGCCCCTGCGGCACATCGAGGCCATCGAGCGGGATGACTGGGTGGCCCTGCCACCGGGCCGGCCCCGGCCCCTGGCCCGGCAACTCGCCCAGCGCCTCGGCGTGGATCTGGAATACCACACCGGCGCCTTCCAGATCCTGCCCGGCGCGCGGGAGCTGGATCCGCCCGATCCCCGCCGCGAACAGCTGGAGCGGGTGGTGATGGGACTGCTGACCGCGGCCTCGGTGCTGGTGGTGCTCTGGCTGGTGGTGCCCGGCCCCAGCCTGGGCCACAAGCTCCCCCCCAGCTACCTCACGACCCTGCCCAAGGGCACGCTGCCCCCGCCGCCCTCGCCGTCCTCCGCGGCCTATCCGGTGCTCGGCGAACTGCTCCCGGAGGCCCCCCTCAGCGAGCAGGGCATTCTCCTGAGCCTGCGCGCCATGGACACCTGCGATGTGCGCATCGAACCCCAGCCGGAAACCGGGGGCCAGCCGCTCATCCGGACGCTGCGCGTCTCCGAGCCCTGGCGGGTGCGCGTGAAGGGTCCCTTCAGCCTCACGGTGGACAATGCCGGGGTGTTGAATCTGGAGGTGGCGGGACGGCGTATCCCCCACGGCCAAAGCGTCGGGGAAGCCTGGACCGGACGCTTCGATGCCGAAGGACGCTGGCTCCGGCCCATGCCACCCGTCACACCGGAGGAGCCTCCGGTGCCCGATGATGATGAGGGCGGACCCACCCCATGAGCATGCATCCCATCGTTGAGAAGTTCCTGCAAGGCGGACTGGCCGAACCCATGGCCATGGCGCTGGTGGGTGGCAGCCTGCCTGTGCCCACGCGGGATCTGCTGCAGGCCCTAGCCCATGCCACCCTGAAGGAGACGCCCTACACGCAACGGGCCCTGGCGTTCTTCGCGACCATGCCGGAATCCCTGCTCTCTGGGGTGCTGACCGAGGCCATCAACCCGCCGTCGCCCTTGCAGCTGGTGCTCTGCCACCGCAAGGAACCCGCGCTGCTGGAGCTGGTGCTGCTGAATCCGTCGCTCACGGCGGAGATCACAGAGGCTTCGATCCCCAGTCTGCCCGGCCCGGTGCTTGAGATCGTGCTGAACAACCAGGTGCTGTGGATGCAGCGCCACGCCATTCTCGACCTGCTGGAGCAGCATCCTGAGGCCGAATACGTCATCAAGCGGCGCGTCAATGAATTCCGGTTCGATGTGCTGCGGCTGATCCCGGAAGAGGTCAAGAAGCAGCGCCTGGAGATCATCGACGAGGTGGAAGCCGGACGCCTGGATCGGTCCTGGTCGGAACTGCCGCTGCCCAAGGAAAAGTCGAAAGAGGAAGCCGATGCCGAGGTCGAAACCGAGGAGATGGCGGCCGAGCGCCGGCGGCTGGCCTTGAAGCCGCCGGTCGACGACGAGGGCAAGGAGATCAACCTCACGATCACCCAGCGCGTGGCGAAGCTCAACACCAACCAGAAGATCATGCTCGCTATCAAGGGCGGCAAGGAGGAGCGCACCCTCCTCATCCGCGAGGCCAATCGCCTCATCCAGGTGAACGTCCTGCGGAACGGCCGCATCACCGAAGGCGAGGTGGCCTACATCGCCCAGATGCGCACCGTGAACGAGGAAGTGCTCCGCATCATCTCCAACAGCCGCGAGTGGATGAAGAAATACCCCATCACCAAATCCCTCGTCATGAATCCCCGTACCCCGCTCCCCGTAGCCATGACGCACTTCAAGCGGCTCTTCGAAAGCGACATGAAGCTGCTGATGAAGGACCGCAACGTGGCCGAGCTGCTCCGGCGCGAGGCCAAGCGCATGGTGGAGATGAAGTCACAGGGGAAGGGGTAGGCGCAGGCCGCGGGACTGCGGTAAGCTGTCGGTTCTGCGGGCGTAGTTCAGTGGTAGAACGTCAGCTTCCCAAGCTGAATGTCGCCAGTTCAATCCTGGTCGCCCGCTCCAGACCGAAGGCCCGCCGCTGGCGGGCTTTCCGGGTTGGAGCGAAGGGAGGGCGGCGCGGGGAATGCCCCCCGGATGCCACTCCTCATCCAGGGGCCGGGGGTTCCCGATACCTGAGGGGACTATCCTGGCGGTAGGGAGCGGGTTCAACGCCTGCCGTTAGCGGGGTCTTCCCATGCTTGTGAGGGGGTGCTGATGACCATCGGACCACGCAGGATCCCCACCCCTCTGGCCGGAGGCCTGGATGTGCCTCGCATCATCGATGCCTTTGCCCACCGGATGATGTATTCGATCGCCAAGGATCAGCACACGGCCAGTGAATTCGACGCCTATCAGGGCCTGGCCTTCGCGGTGCGCGACCGGCTGATGGAACGCTGGTTCCAGACCCAGAGCACTTACTACCACCAGGATGCCAAGCGGGTCTATTACCTGTCCCTGGAATTCCTGATGGGCCGGGCGCTCGTGAACAACGTCGTGAACCTGGGGGCCCAGGACGCCTACTCCCGGGCCATGCAGGAACTGGGCTTCCGGCTGGAGGACATCGCCGAACAGGAATGGGATGCGGGCCTGGGCAACGGGGGCCTGGGGCGCCTCGCCGCCTGCATCCTGGATGCGGCCGCCACGCTGGAACTCCCCTTCTACGGCTACGGCATCCGCTACGAGTACGGCATCTTCCTGCAGAAGATCATCGAAGGGCAGCAGGCCGAGTTCCCCGATGGCTGGCTCCGCTACGGCAACCCCTGGGAGATCCAGCGCCCGGATGCGATCTTCCCGGTCCGGTTCCATGGCCAGACCCGGGGCTATTTCGATGACAACGGACGGTACCGCGTGGATTGGGTGGACACGCAGGATGTCTGGGCCATGGCCTATGACACGCCGGTGGCCGGATTCCGCAATGGCACCGTCAACACCTTGCGCCTGTGGTCGGCCAAATCGAGCCGCGAGTTCGATCTGGCCCATTTCAACTCCGGCCAGTATGTCCGTGCGGTCGAGAACAAGACCCATTCGGAAAACATCTCCAAGGTGCTCTACCCGGCGGATGACCAGAGCGCTGGCAAGGAGCTGCGTCTCAAGCAGCAGTACTTCTTCGTCTCGGCCACCCTGCAGGATGTGGTGCGCCGGTTCAAGAAGCGCCCCAGCTGGCGCTGGGAGGAACTGCCGGACAAGGTCGCCATCCAGATGAACGATACGCATCCGGCCCTGGTGGTGCCTGAGCTGATGCGCGTGCTGCTGGATCAGGAATCCCTGGAGTGGGACCTGGCCTGGTCGTTGACACAGCAAGTGTGCGCCTACACCAACCACACCATCCTTCCGGAGGCGATGGAGATCTGGCCCATGGCGCTCTGGCGGAACCTGTTGCCGCGGCACGCGGAGATTGTCGAGGAGATCGACCGGCGCTTCCGCTTGACCGTGCGGCAACGCTATCCCTTCGATGACGCCAAGCTGCAGCGGCTCGCCATCGTCGATGACGGGCACAGCGTGCGGATGGCGAATCTGGCCATCGTGGGCAGTCATTCCGTCAATGGCGTGGCCCAGCTGCACACGGACATCCTGAAGGCCTCGACCTTCGCCGAGATGAACGAACTGTTCCCGGGCCGGATCAACAACAAGACCAATGGCATCACGCCCCGGCGCTGGCTCCTCAAGAGCAACCCCGGCTTGGCGAGTCTGGTGACCGAGGCCATCGGCGAGGGCTGGACCCGGGATCTGAGTATGCTGCGGGAGCTGGAACCATTCGCCACCGATGCGGCGTTCCAGGAGCGCTGGACCCGCGTGAAGCAGGCCAATAAGGATCAGCTGGCCGCCTGGGGCCGGCAGACCCAGGAGTTCACGCTCGATCCGAGCTTCCTGTTCGACGTCCAGGTGAAGCGCATCCACGAATACAAACGGCAGTTGCTGAACCTGCTACACGTGGCCACGCTCTGGAACCGGCTCCGGGATGGGCTGGATGCGGGCGTGCCCCGGGTCGCGCTGATCGGGGGCAAGGCCGCCCCGGCCTACTGGGTGGCGAAGCAGATCATCCATCTGGCCAATGCCATGGCCCGCGGCATCAGCGCGGACCCTGCCACCAGGGGCCGCCTCAGCGTGGCGTTCCTGCCGAACTACCGGGTATCCCTGGCCGAACTCGTCTTCCCCGCGGCCGAACTCTCCGAGCAGATCTCCACCGCGGGCACGGAGGCTTCTGGCACCGGCAACATGAAGGCCGCCCTCAATGGCGCCCTCACCATTGGCACGCTGGATGGCGCCAATGTCGAGATGCGCGAGGAGGTGGGCGCCGCCAACATCTTCATTTTCGGCCACACGGCCGAAGGCATCGTGCGGCTGCGGGATGGCGGCTACCGGCCCCGGGAATGGGTCCTGGACCAGCCGGAACTCCAGCGGGCCATCGCTACCATCTCCACCCTGGACGGCGGCCGCTTCCAGTCCCTGGGCCAGGCCCTGCTGGACTCGGATCACTATTTCCATTGCGCCGACTTCGCCTCCTACCTGGAGACCCAGGAGCGCGTTTCGGCGACCTATCTGGAGCCGGCGGAATGGACCCGGATGGCCATTCTCAATGTGGCGGGCATGGGCAAGTTCTCCATCGACCGCACCGTGGGGGAATACGCCCGGGACATCTGGCACGCCAGTCCGGTTCCGGTCGACCTGCCGTCGTAGATTCAAAATCCATGGCCCAGGATCCGATGGGCCTGGATAGCCTGGAGGGTGCACCTACCTGGAGACCCCCATGCCGGTCGTGACCCCCGCCCAGTACACCCAGCTGCTCGCCAAGGCCAAGCAGGAGAAGTTCGCTCTGCCAGCCTTCAACGTCACTTCCACCGAGACGGCCAATGCCGTGCTGCTGGGCCTCAAGACCGCAGGCGCGGATGGCATCATCCAGGTATCCACGGGGGGCGCTGAATTCCTCAGTGGCCTGGGCGTGAAGAGCATGGCGAAGGGCGCCATCGCGCTGGCCGACTATGTCCACTACATGGCCCAGCACTACGATGTAAACGTGGCCCTGCACACGGATCACTGCCATCCCAAGTATCTCGAGTCCTTCGTGCTGCCGCTCATCGAAGAAACCGAGCGCCGCCGGGCCGCCGGGCGCCCGAATCTCTACAACGCCCATATGTTCGACGGCAGCGAGCTGGCCCTGCCCGAGAACATCGCCAAGTCCTCCGAGCTGCTCAAGCGCTGCGCCGCCAGCGAGATCATCCTGGAAGTGGAGATCGGCGTGGTGGGTGGCGAGGAAGATGGCCACGACACCAGCCACCTGGGCAAGGAGAAGCTCTACACGACGCCCGAGGATATGGTGGCCACCCACGCGGCCCTCGCGCCTCTGGGCCGCTACATGCTGGCCGCCACCTTCGGCAATGTGCACGGCGTCTACAAGCCGGGCAATGTGGTGCTGAAGCCCAGCATCCTGCGCGACGGCCAGGCCGCCATCGCGAAGGCCTGCGGCGGCGCCCAGTCCCTCCTGGTCTTCCACGGCGGGTCCGGGTCCAGCCTCCAGGAGATCCACGAAACGCTGGACTACGGCGTCATCAAGATGAACATTGATACCGACACGCAGTACGCCTTCACCCGCGCCATCGCCGACCACATGTTCAAGAACTACGACGGCGTGCTGAAGGTGGATGGCGAAGTCGGCAACAAGAAGACCTACGATCCCCGTCCCTACATGAAGAAGGCCGAACAGAGCATGGCCGACCGCGTCATCCGCGCCTGCCACGATCTGCGCTGCGCCGGGCAGAGTATGGGCCGGATCTGACGGAAAAAACATGAACCGCGAATGACGCGAATAATCGCGAATAAAAGAGAAAGCTGAAAGCCCGCTTCTTTCATTCGCGCGCCCGAAGGGCGATTCGCGTCATTCGTGGTTAATGGGTCGTTCAGCCCAGGTAGGCCGCGATGACGCGCTCGTTGCGGCTGAGTTCGGCGGGGGTGCCTTCGACGGCGATGCGGCCCCGCTCCATGACATAGGCGTAGTCGGCGACTTCGAGGGCGCTCTTGGCGAACTGCTCGACGAGGAGGAGGGTGATGCCCTCTTCCTTCAGGCGGCGGATGGTGCGGAAAACCTCCTGGACAATGACGGGGGCGAGGCCCATGGAGGGTTCATCCAGCAACATGACCTTGGGGCGCGCCATGAGGGCGCGGCCGATGGCCAGCATCTGCTGCTCGCCGCCGGAAAGGGTGCCGGCCGCCTGCCCGGTGCGCTCCCGCAGCTTCGGAAACAGTTCATAGACGCGGTCCAGGTCGGCCTGCGCCTTGGCCTTGAAGCCGAAGAACCGGGGCAGCCGCCCATAGGCTCCGAGCATCAGGTTGTCTTCCACCGAGAGCGGGCCGAAGACCTTGCGGCCCTCGGGCGCGTGGGCCAGGCCCAGCCGCGCGATGCGCGAGGCATCGAGGCCCTGCACCTCCTGGCCATCGAGCACCACTTTGCCCCGACTGGGCTTGAGCCCGCCGGAGATGGCCCGCATGGTGGTGGTCTTGCCGGCGCCGTTGGCCCCGATGAGCGCCACGAGAGTGCCCTGTTTCACGGTGAGCGTCGTGCCGGTGAGCACTTCGCTGGCACCGTAGCCCGCATGGAGGTCTTCCACTTGCAGCATGGAGCGCTCCTTCACGCAGGTTCTGGCGCGGGGACGCCGGAAGTCTCGGATTCGGGGGGCTGGCCAAGGTAGGCTTCGATCACCTTGGGGTGGCGCTTGACCTCGGCGGGCGTGCCCTCGGCAATCACCTTGCCGCCGTCCAGCACGGTCACGGTGTCGCACAGCTCGCTCACGACATCCATGTGGTGCTCGATGAGGATGATGGTGATGCCACGCTGATGGACGCGCTGGATGATGCCGATCTGCTGGAGCATGTCCGGGTGGGCGAGGCCTGCAGCCGGCTCGTCGAGGATGAGCAGATCGGGCTTGCGGGCCAGGGCGCGGGCGATCTCCAGGAACCGCTGGGCGCCATAGGTGAGGTCCTTGGCTTTGGTGAGCGCCTGATCCCGCAGTCCGATGAGTTCCAGCAGCGCCAGGGCATCGGCGCTGGCCCGGCGCTCCTCGCCCCGGGCCAGGCCCAGCAGCACCAGGGGCAGGGGGCTGCGGTAGACATCCTTCATGGCCACCATGACATTCTCGAGGGCCGTCAATTCCCCGAACAGCTGCAGGTTCTGGAAAGTGCGGGCCACGCCGGCGCGGGCCACCAGGAACAGACTGCCCTGGGGCAGCTCCGCGCCGCGCAGCAGCACCCGGCCCGCGCTCGGCGTGTAGAGCCCGGAGATGACATTCACCACGGTGCTTTTCCCGGAGCCGTTCGGCCCGATGAGGCCATGGATGGTCCCGGACCGCACCGTCATGGAGAGGCCATCCACGGCCTTCACGCCGCCAAAGTAGCGCTTGAGGTCAGCCAGCACCAGCAGGGGCGAGCCATCGGCGGGGTGGGCCGGGAGCACCGCATCGAGGTCCGAGGGCGCGGGCAGGGGCGCGTGGGGCACCCGGAAGAGTCTGGCCAGGAAGAGCGCGAGGAAGCCCATCAGGCCCTCGGGCAGGCCCACCACCACCGAGAAGAGCATCAGGGCGAAAATCGCCTTGCGCCAATCCTCCGTGTTCTCGACGAGCAGCCCGCCGACCACCAGCAGGCCCATGGCCACCACGGGCGCCAGGGCCTGGAAGGGGCGCGTGGTCTTCTTCACGAGGCCGCGCAGCCCGGCCGCCAGGGCGCCGGCGAAGCCCAGACCCGAGAAGACCTGGAACAGCAGGCGGTTCGACAGCAGGTTGGGCAGCAGGACGATCACCGAGGCCCCCACGAAGGCGCCCCAGAGGCTCTTGCGCCCCCCCAGCACCACGCCCAGCAGCAGGATGATCATCAGGTCGTAGGTGTAGCTCTGGGGCTGGAGGTACTGGAAGTTGAAGGCGTAGAGGCCGCCGGCCAGGCCACCCAGGCTCGAGCCCAGTGCGAAGGCCGCCACTTTGTGGCGGTAGGTGCCCACGCCCATGGCATCCGTGGCGATGGGGCTGTCGCGCAGGGCTTCGAAGGCCCGGCCCCACTGCGAGGCCAGGAGGTTGCGCATGAGCATCCAGACCACGGCCAGCAGCGCCATGCAGAGCCAGTAGAAGAGGGGTGGCGTCAGCACGTGGCCGAAGACCGGCGGCCGGTTGAGGCTCAGGCCCTGGGCGCCGCCCGTGAGACCTTCCAGTTCGTTGAGCGCCGTGGTGCTGAGGGCGGCGAAGCTGAGAGTGGCCAGGGCGAATTGCGGCCCTTCCAGGCGCAAGGCCGGCAGGGCGAGCAGGCCGCCCAGGAGCAGGCCCACGGCCATGGCGGCCAGCAGGGCCGGCCCCATGCCCAGGCCCAGCTTGGTTACCACGAGTCCGGCGGTGTAGGCGCCCAGGCCCAGGAAGGCCACATGGGCGAGGTTTACCTGGCCCAGGTAGCCGACGGTCACATCGAGGCCGATGAGCAGGATGCCGTAGATGGCGAGCAGGGTGAGCAGCCCAAGGGCGTAGGGGTTCACCACCAGCAGGGGGATGGTCGCGAGCAGGGCGAAGACGATCAGTTCGGCACCGCGGAGGAGGAGAATCCTTTTCATCTCACACTTTCCTGATGGTCGCTTTGCCGAACACGCCGTTAGGGCGCAGGGCCAACGCCAGGATGAGCAGTACGAGGCCCGGCGCTTCGCGCCAGCCGCTGCCCAGGTAGAAGCTGGCGAGGCTTTCCAGCGCCCCCAGGGACATGCCGATCAGCACCACGCCGAAACCCGAATCCAGACCGGCCACCACGGCCACGGAGAAAGCCTTGAGGATGAGGGCCGAGGCCATGGTGGGGCCCACGGTGGTGATTGGGGACACCAGGATCCCCGCCAGGGCCGCCACCGCGCCGGATAGCCCGTAGGAGAGCATCACCGTGCGGGTGGCGGAGATGCCCATGAGTTCGGCCGCGTCGCGGTCCGCCGACACCGCCTCGAAGGCCTTGCCGAGCAGGGTGCGGCGCTTGAACAGTTCGATGGCGCCCATGATGGCGAACACGCCCACGGCCACAGAGAGCTCAAGGCGGGTGACATCGACGCCCAGGACGTGGATGGGGTCGGCTGAGATCGGAGTGGGAAAGGGGCGGTCGTCGCGGCCCCAGATGTTCTCGGCGGCCGAGAAGAAGAAGAGGCCGATGATGATGCTGAGCAGGATCCAGCCTTCGCTTTTCTGCTCCAGGGCGAGCCGCACGCCCGCGCGCTCCACCACCAGGCCGAGCAGAGCGCCGAAGAGCAGGCCGCCTGGAATCATCGCCCAGTAGGGCACGCCGAGATTCAGGAGGGTGAGGCTGAAGAAGGCCGAGACCATCACCAGTTCGCCCTGGCCGAAGTTGATGCTTTTGCTGGTGGCGTAGGTCAGCTGGAAACCGTAGGCGATGAGGGCGTAGACCAGCCCCATCAGGGCACCGCTGACGGCCATCTGGCCGATGATCGAAGGATTCATGCCTGATCCTAAACGGCCGGGGGGCCGAAGCCCCCCGGGATGGCGGGTGTGGGGACTACTTCTTCTTCGCCTTGACCTTGGCCGGCGTGGCGGTGATCGCGGACTTGCGGAGGCGTTCGCGATCGGCATCATTGCCGAAAACCACGCGGCCATCCTTCACCATGCCCATGACGGTCTGTTCGCGGCGGAAGGCCTCGTGGGTCGTCACATCCGCGGGATCCCACTTGGTGTAGGGATGGTTCCAGGTGGCGATGACGCCCTGCACCGGCTCCTTCAGATCCTCCAGAGCCTCCTTGACCTTCCTGGTATCTGTGGTGCCGGCCTGCTTGATGGCGGCGGCCATGAGATAGACCGCGTCATAACCCTGGGCCGCGGCCACGGGGGAGGGGATGCGGCCCACTTTGAAGGCCTTGTGGTAGCCGTCGATGAAGCTCTTCGCCTTGGGCGTGATGGGCTCCTCGATGAAGGTCTGGGGCATGAGCGTGCCATTGCCGTTCTTGCCGGCGTTATCGATGTAGTTGGACATGGACAGGGTCCAGCCGCCGATGAGGGGCACCTTCATGCCGATCTTGGCCATGCCGTTGGAAATGGCCGCCAGTTCAGGGCCGATGCCCCAGATCAGGATGGCCTGGGCGCCCACGGACTTGGCTCGCAGCAACTGGGCGGTCATGTCCTTGTCGCCGATGTTGAACTTCTCCTGGGCCACCACGGTGAGTTTGTCGCCCTTCTTCTTGATCTGATCCAGCATGTCGTCACGGCCGGAGACACCGTAGTTGGTGGAATCGAAGACCACGGCCACCTTGGTGAACTTCCGGTTGATGGCCTCCTCGACCACCATGGCCGCCTGGATGCCGTCGTGGGCGGCGAAGCGGAAGATGGAGTTGTCCTTCACGCCGGCCTTGCTCCACTGGGTCATGGAGGCCGATCCAGCGGCCGGGCAGATGATCTTGGTGATGCCCTTCTCCTGCAGGTGCTTGTCGCCGGCCATGCAGACGCCCGTGTTCACGGTGCCGATGACGCCGGAGAGGTCGCTCATGGCGGCCAGTTCCTGGGCGATGAGGGCGCCGCGCTCGTTCTTGGCCTCGTCGTCGCGCTCGATGATTTCGATCTTCATCTTCTTGCCGCCCACCTGGATGCCGCCTGCCGCGTTGATTTCGGCGATGGCCAGTTTGGAACCGTCCCGTGCGGACGTGCCCATGGGGGCGGAGCCGCCGCTAAAGGGGCCGGTGAGGGCGATCTTGACGGTGTCTCCGGCCTGAAGGCCGAGGGCCCCCAGCAACAGCAATCCATAGACGGTCGGCCTGAACATCGTGTCCTCCTTGGAGGCGAAAGGTTGGAGTGGAGTGGTGGCCGCAAGCATAGCGTTCCGGCCCCTTGCAGGGAAGGCGGGCCGGTTCCTTCCATGCTCCCGATTCAACTCAATCGGGACTGCACCCAGGCGAGCAGGGCTTCGCCGCCGGAGACCCGCTGCTCGGCCACGAATAACGGCATCTCCAGCACCTTCGCGTGAGCCACCCCCAGCTTCACGGCGTCCTTTTCGGTGCAGACCAGCCAACCGGCGCCCTCAGCGCGGGCCAGCGCCTGCAGGCGCCGGAGGTCCGCGGGGGAGGGCCCCCGGTGGTCGGGGAAGCTGTGCGAGCCCACCCAGGCCTGGCCCGCTATCAGCAGGTCGGCGTAGAAGGCCGCGGGATGACCGAGGCCGCACCAGGCAAAAGCTGGGCCCTCGTCGAGAAGGGGCAGCGAGGCGGCCACATCCGTGTCCCAGCGGCGCAGACCACCGAGGACGAAGTCCACCCAGAAGATGGGTCCACCGGAGCCACGGCGAGCCCACCAGCCCTCGACCACCGCGCGGTCGGCAACCCGGGCGGCGCGGGTCACCACCAGCGCGTGGGCACGCACGGCGCTTTCCATCGGTTCACGCAGGTCGCCCAGCGGCAGCATCCGCCCATCCCCCCAGAGCCGGACACCATCGAGCACCAGCAGATCCAGATCCCGGTGCAGGCCCCGGTGCTGGAAGCCGTCATCCAGCAGCAGGCAACGGAGCCCTGGCCGCTGGGCCAGGGCGCGGAGGGCGGCAGCATGGCGCTTCCGGCCCACCACCACGCGGTGCCGGCCGAGGCGCCGGGCCATGAGCAGGGGCTCGTCACCGGTCTGCCGTGGATTGGAATCCGCCTCGACGCTCATGGGATCGATGTCCCGGCGCCCGCCATAGCCCCGCGACAGGACGGCGTTCGTCCAACCGGCCGCCTCCAGCCCCTGCGCCAGAAACAGCGTGAGCGGGGTCTTGCCCGTGCCGCCAGCGCTGAGGTTGCCCACGGACACCACTGGGACTGGTACCCGGGAGACCCGCTCGGGATGGGCATCGAAGGTGCGGTTCCGGAAGCGCACCACCGCCCCGTAGAGGGGCGCCAGTGGAGCCGCCAGGTAGCGCAGAATGGACATGGCTTCAGGGTAGCGGAGGTTGTCGACGAGCGAACCTCCTGCCCGCCGAATCGCTCCGCTGGACCCGGCTGAACGCCGTTAGCCCGCTGATGAGGTGCGGGGCCGTGAAATTCATCGGATCTGTCGCTTCACCCTGGTTCATGAGCGGTGAGTTTCTTGCCGGACACGCTCCTAGGGTAATCTAGGGGACTCCCCGGGATCCTCATGGCTGAACCCAGCTTCATCGATCAAAGCAAGCTGCGCTTCCGCGAGGGGGAAGTCATTTTCCGCAAGGGGGAGATGGCCCAGCAGATGTACATCATCCTTTCGGGGAAGGTGCGCTTGTATGTGTCAGAGGAGCCCAAGGGGGACTGGGTAGAGGAGCTTTCCAAGGGTGATTTCTTCGGCGAGGGAAGCCTGCTGGAAGCGCTGCCCCGGCAGCACACCACCATCGCCCTGGAGGATTCGGACCTGATCGCCATCAACCGCGGCACCTTCATGCGCATGATCCGGCAGAACCCGGAAGTATCCGTGAAGATGATGCAGCGGCTCGTCCAGCGGCACCGGGAACTCGGCGAGCGCGTGGAAGCCCTCGATGCCGCCCGTCCCGTCAAGGTTGTCGGCGCGCCGGTCGCCAACCTCGTCTCTGTGCTCAGCGGCAAGCCCCACCCGATCCTGTCACACGGCTCCCTTATCGGGCGTTTTGATCCCACCACGGGCATCCATCCGGACATCGATCTCACCGACGAAGACCACAATCTCAGCGTCTCCCGCCGCCATGCCCGCATCCTTTGCGAGCACGGTCGCTACTTCCTGCTGGAGGAACCGGGCGTGGCCAACGGCACCTTCGTGCGTGGCGAGCGCATCCAGCCGGGCGAACCCCGCGAGCTCAAGCACGGCGATCGGGTGGGTTTCGGCATGGTGGTGCTCTTCTTCGAAAAGACTTAGCTTTTCCGCTGCATGGAAAGGCTAAGGAGGAAAACATGGGTACGGATTTATTTGTGGAGCTGTGGCGGGATGAGCATGGCGGCATCCGGGAACTGGTGCAGTTCGGATTGGATGAGATCGGCGGCGCCTGCATCATCCGGGAGCGGAACAATCTCGATGCCATGGATGGCGATGTGAACGAAGGCGATACCGTCATCGCCCGGTTCGGGGATCCCGAGGATGCCCGGGACTTCCTGCGGGACGAGGGGTTCGAGCCCGAATGACCGTACCCCGATCTGGAGGCGAACCATGAAGACCCTGTTCAACCCGGCGGATCGCGAAGCCCTGTCCCTGCGGCTGGCGGCCCTGGAGCCCGGCGCTGCCCGTCAGTGGGGCAGGATGGATCCGGCCCAGATGCTGCGCCACTGCGCCATCGCCCTGGAAGATGTGCTGGGCGAGCGCCTGGTGAAGCAGGCCTTCCTGGGGAAGCTGATCACGCCGCTCATCCGGGGCCGGATCTTCGGCGACAAGCCGTTCCGCCGCGACGCCCCCACCGACCCCGTATACATGGTCGCTGATCCACAGGCGTTCGAGACGGAGCGGACCCGCCTGGCCACCCTCATCGACCGCGTGGTCCAGCGGGGTGCCGCGAAAACCGAAGGCAGGGTGCACCCCTTCTTCGGGCGGCTGAGCGGCGATCAATGGGGCGTCCTGGGCTACAAGCACCTGGACCACCACTTGAGGCAGTTCGGCGTCTAGTCTTTGCCTCTCTGCAAAATCGCCCGGCGAATGCCGGGCGAGGATGGGGCGAGTCCTTGAGGAGGCCAAGCGAGGAGCGGGCTTTGCCCGCTTCGCGCGTGGGGGTGCGGGGGTGTGTGCGCAGCGCGGAGCCCCCGCGAAGGATCAGTTGGAACCGATCCCCATGGCCTTGGCCGCCTTGGTCAGTTCGGGAACCACTTCGAAAAGGTCCCCCACGATCCCGTAGTTCGCCAGCTTGAAGATGGGGGCTTCGGGATCCTTGTTGATGGCGACGATGAACTTGGAGCCGCTCATGCCGGCGATGTGCTGGATGGCGCCGCTGATGCCACAGGCGATATAGAGGGTGGGGCTCACGACCTTGCCGGTCTGCCCCACTTGCATGCTGTGGGGCAGGCCCCAGCCCGCATCCACGGCCGCGCGGGACGCGCCGACCACGCCGCCGATGGCGTCGGCCAAACCTTCAAGGATGGCGAAGTTCGCACCATCCTTCATGCCCCGGCCACCGCTCACGATGACATTGGCTTCGCTCAGATCCACCTTGCCGCTGGCCTTCGCGAGGATCTCCTTCACCACGGACTTGAAGTCCCCGGCGGGAGCGGTCAGGGCCTCCATCGCGCCAATACCGGCCTGCTCGGTGGCGGGGAACACGTTGGGACGGGTCGTGGCGACCTGGACGGCGCTGGCGAAGCTGGTGGTGGCGAAGGCCTTCCCGGCGTAGACCGGCCGCACGGCCTGGAGCTTACCATCCACCATGGACATGCCGGTGACATCGGAGGCGTAGCCGGCGCCGAGGCGGGCGGCCGCCCGGGGAGCGACATCCTTGCCCACTGCGGTGGCGGCGGCGAGCAGCACGGTCGCGCCCTTGGCCTTGACGGCGTCCGCCACGACCTGGGCATAGGCGTCGCTCGAATAGGAGGCGAGGGTGGCGCCCTCGGCGGTGAGGATCAGGTCCGCGCCGTACTTGGCGGCATCCGCGGCACCGGCACAGGAGGCGCCTGCGAAGAGGGCGCCAAGCTGCTTGCCGGCGGCATCGGCCAGGCGGCGGCCTTCGCTGAGGGCTTCGGCGCTGGGCTTGCGGATCTGGCCATCCTTCAGTTCACAGAACACGAGAATCATGGAGTCGTCCTTTATCGAATCGGAAGTCGGCAGGGGGAGGGGCTAGAAGACCTTGGCTTCGTCCTTGAGGGCCTGCAGCAGCGCCTGGGCCTGGGCGGCGGGGTCGCCTTCCAGGTTGCGGCCGGCAGGACGCTCGGGCGGCAGGGCCAGGGCGCTGACCTGGGCGCCGGCAGTGACGGCAGCCGCGTCCAGTTCTTCGATGGTCTTCTTCTTCGCGGCCATGATGCCCTTGAGGCTGGCGTAACGGGGCTCGTTGAGGCCCTTCTGCGCGGTGATCACGGCAGGCAGGGCGCCCTCCACGATTTCGGAACCGACTTCGATTTCCCGTTCGGCCTTGAAGGTGCCGTCGCCGATTTCGAGCTTCACGATGACATTGGCCTGGGCCACGCCGAGCAGTTCAGCCAGCATCGGCCCCATGGCGGCGTTGTCCCCACCCAGGCCCTTGTTGCCGCAGAGGATCAGGTCGAAGCCCTTGTCCTTGGCATAGGCCGCGATCATCTGCGCCACGGCGAACGCGTCGCCCTGGCCATCACCCTTCAGCAGCACGGCGGAATCCGCACCGAGCGCGAGCGCGTTTTTCAGCACATCCTTGGCGGTATCACTCCCGACGGTGAGGGCCACCACTTCAGCACCCTTGCCCTCCTTGATGCGGATGGCTTCTTCCAGCGCGTATTCGTCATAGGGGCTGGTGATCCACTTCATGTCAGCGGAATCAAGCGAGCGGCCGTCGGCCGCGACCTTGATCTTGCTCTCGGTGTCGGGGACCTGTTTGAGGGCGACGAGGATCTTCATGGGCGCTCCCTGATACAACATGGGCAAGCCGGTGGATGACCGACTCAAAGGTAAAGTTTAACCTGATGAAACCTCCCGCAGCAGCGTGTACTCTCGGGTTTTTTGCCTTGGACCACTTGTCTCAGGGTAGGTCGCTGCGTGGTTTGAGGGGCCTTCCGGTAAGGTGGACGGATCATGCGCGACGCGACGCCAGCATTCAAAGGAGCCATCGTCTTCACAGGAGGCGGCACGGGAGGGCACTTCTTTCCGTCCATCGCCCTGGCCGAAGGCGCCAGAGCCCGGTGGTCTGACCGTCAGATCACATTCGTCGGTGCCCAGCGCGGCATTGAGGCCCGCGAGCTGCCCGCTGGCCCCTGGCCCCACCTGTTGCTGGGCGTGGAGGGCATGGTGGGGCGGTCACCGTTGCGCATGACTCGCTCAGCCTGGAAACTGTGGCGCGCCGTGGCCCAGCTCAAGACCCTGTGGCGACGGGAGCGTCCCAGCGTCGTGGTCGGTACGGGCGGCTACGCGGCTGCACCGGCATTGCTGGCCGCCCGCTCGCTGGGTATTCCCTTCTTCCTGCATGAGAGCAATGCGGCTCCGGGGGCGCTGGCGAAATTGGTGGCGCCTCGGGCACGCCGTGTCTGGTGCGGCATGGAGGCGGTGCGCCCTCTGCTGCCAGGGGCTGATTGTCGGGTGGTGGGGACGCCCGTCCGCACAGCCTTCCTTCGGACCTTCCGCCCCGTGGAAGACCTCGTGTCGCCCTTCCGGTTGCTGGTGATTGGTGGCAGTGGTGGCGCCCGCGCCCTCAACGAGGCCCTGCTGGAGGTCGCGCCCCGCCTGTTGGAGTCCCTGCCGGATTGGGAGATCCTGCACCAGGTCGGGCCGGCGGAATTGGAGCGGCTGACGGATCGCCCGCGCCAACCGCGCCATGCCATCGTGCCCTTCATCGCCCGCATGGACGAAGCCCTGGAATCTGCCAGCCTGGTGATCAGCCGGGCCGGGGCGAGCACCTGTGCCGAGCTCAAGGCCGCGGGCCGAGGTGCGGTCCTGGTGCCGCTGCGGGCCAGTGCCAATGACCATCAGCGCATGAATGCCCTGGCCATGGCATCCGAGGGCCGGGCCCTCGTGGTCGAGCAGGCGCCGGGCTTGACCCGCACCCTGGAGACCGTGGTCCGCTCTCTGATGGCCGAGCCCTTGGCGCGCAAATCCCTATCCATGCCACCCGAAGCCAACCATGCGGTGGAGCAGTGCCTGGACGAGCTGGCCTACTACTTGGCCTGACGAGGTTCGGCGATCCAGGCGACGACGACCGAGATGAAGTAAAGGCCGAGCAGCACCACGCTGAAGAAGATGGTGGTGACCACGACATCGCCGGGTGTGAAGAAGGCGCTGAAGATGAGGATGGCCATGGTGGCGTGGCGCCAGTAATTCAGCATCTTCCGTGCGGTCACGATGCGGAACTTCGCCAGGAAGAAGAACAGGACGGGCAGCTCGAACATCACGCCGGTGATGAGGGTGGTGGAGATGAACAGGTCGAGGTAATCGGAGACATGGAGATTGGCGCGGAGCCCTGCGGCGGCGGCTTCCTGGAACAGGATGTCGCCCAGGAACTTGAAGGCCTGGGTGTAGGCGAAGGCCGAGCCCGCGAGGAAGCAGCCCGAGGTCACCACCACGAAGGGGATGACGAGGCGGCGTTCCTTGGGCAGCAGGCCGGGCCGGATGAAGGCCCAGAGCTGGTAGAAGAGGAAGGGGGCGGAGAGGAAGGCGGCGGCCCACAGGGACAGCCGCATCATGCTGAAGAAGGGTTCGGTGAGATCCGTGAAGGCGAAGGGCTGGAGGTCGCCGATGGCCTTTCCGGTCTGGCGGGACATGGCCGCGAGGAACGGCTTCTGGGCCCAGATCCAGAGCTTGAACCGGAAGGCGTAGGTGACGGCGAAACCCACCGCCACGATGAGGAGGGAGCGCACGATGCGCACCCGCAGCTCCTGCAGGTGCTCCCAGAAGCTCATCTTGTCAGGCTGGCTGTCGGGAAGGGCCATGGTCCTCTTGCTGGAAAAGAGGCCGGCCTCCCGAGGGAGGCCGGCCGGTGAAGGGCCTTCAGGCCTACTTCTTGTCCTTGTCCGCCGGGGGGGCGACGACGTCTTCCTTTACGGAATCCGTCAGCTCCTTGCTGGCCTTCTTGAACTCCTGGATGCCCTTGCCCAGGCTCTTGCCCAGTTCCGGTAGCCGGGAGGGGCCGAAGAAGATCAGCAAGGCGACGCCAATCAGCAGGATTTCCATCATTCCGAGGTTGCCCATGGTGCGCTCCGAGTCGGTTACGGCAGGTTCAAGGTTTCAGATCCGCCAGCGAGGCATCGCCAGGCAGGTCGAGTTCCATTCTAAGCAGGGCCTGTCCGTGGGTCTTCCCCTGAGCATCGGTTTTCACGCTTTCGCTGCCACCACCGCCCAGGGAGTCATGCAGTATGAAGTTGATGGCCTTGAGGTTGGGAACTTCAAATCGATCAACACTACCTTTGCATATAGCTGAAAAGTGATGTTTGACACGCTCGGCGGTGAGTTCCTTCTGCAGCAGGCGGAAGCCAGCCTCGGTGTAGGCGATGACGCCCACATTGGAGCCGTCGCCCTTGTCGCCGCTGCGGGCGTGCGCAATGTCCTCGAGCTTGACCCGGCTCACGGGGCCTCCACGGCGCGGCGGCCCAGGGAGTGGTAGGTCCAGCCCTTGGCCTCCATGGCTTCGGGACGGAAGAGATTCCGGCCGTCAAAGATGCGGCGGGCCTTCAGCGCCTTGGCGACAGCCTCCAGATCGGCCTCGCGGTACTGGGACCACTCGGTGGCGATGAGCAGGGCATCCGCGCCTTCGCAGGCGGCCAGGGGTGATTCGGCATAGCGCACCTTGTCGCCGATTCTGGCCCTCACGGCCGCCATGGCGGCGAAGTCGTGGACGACCA
Source organism: Holophagales bacterium (assembly GCA_038320645.1). Taxonomy (GTDB): domain Bacteria; phylum Acidobacteriota; class Holophagae; order Holophagales; family Holophagaceae; genus Geothrix. Next base: position 39,088 of record JBBQEL010000009.1, read on the forward strand.
CCTCGGCGCCCAGGTTCACCAGGCCGTCGATGAGCTCCAAGGCCATGCTTTCGCGGATGTCATCCGTGTTGGCCTTGAAGGCCAGGCCCCAGAGGGCGAAACGCCGTCCCTTCAACGGGGCGGACACCCCAGGTTTCACGCCGAAGTAGTCCTTCACCTTGCGCAGGAGCACCTGCTTCTGGTGGCGGTTGGCCTCGACGGTGGTGGCCAGCGTCATCATGGGGTGCCCGTACTCGCGGCCCACCTTGAGCAGGGCCTGGAGGTCCTTGGGGAAGCAGGACCCGCCGAAACCGGGGCCGGGATTCAGGAAGGCGGGGCCGATGCGGTGATCCGCGCCGATGGCGGTCTTCACGTGGTCCACATCCGCGCCCACGCATTCCGCCAGGTTGGCGATCTCGTTGATGAAGCTGATACGCAGGGCCAGCATGGCGTTGGCGGCGTACTTGGTGAGCTCGGCGCTGGGGGGATCCATGCGGAACCACTTGCCGCCGCTGCGGTCGAGGAAGGGCTGGTAGAGCGCTTTCATCACGGTCTCGGCGTGATCCGTGCGACAGCCCACGACCACGCGATCCGGTTCCAGGAAGTCGCCGAGGGCCGAACCTTCGCGGAGGAATTCAGGGTTGCTCACCACCTCGAAGGCTCGATCGGTGTGGATGGCGATCTCGGCATGGACCCGGGCGGCGGTACCCACGGGCACCGTGCTCTTGTCCACCACGATGAGCGGCTTGGCTTCCTTGGGGCGCAAGGCCATCGCCTCGCCGAGCTGCCCGGCGACGGCCAGCACGAACTTCATATCGGCGCTGCCATCCTCGCTCTGGGGCGTACCCACGCAGATGAAAGCCGCATCTGCGGTCGCGATGCCGGCGTTGAGATCCGTGGTGAAGCGCAGGGCACCTGAAGCCAGATGCTTCGTGAGCAAGTCCTCCAGGCCCGGTTCGAAAATGGGGGATTCGCCGCGCGACAGCGTGGCCACCTTGGCCGCGTCCACGTCCACGCCGAGGATGGTGTGGCCCGCCTCCGCGAAACAGGCGGCAGCGACCAGCCCCACATATCCCGAACCAATGACCAGCACTTGCATGCAACCCCCGCGCAAAGGACATCAGTGTAGCGCCTCTTCCGCTTGCTATCATTCCAGGGACGGAGGCGGCATGGTGATCCTGGCAGTGCCCACAGGCAACGAGGTCAATCTGCTGGAGGTCATGCTCCATGCGGGACCGGTCTCGAAGTCAGTGCTGGTGATCCTCGTGGCTTTCTCACTGCTCAGCTGGGTGGTGATCATCCGAAAGACGCTGCTCTATCGTCGCAGCCGGGATGTCTCCGAACAGTTCCGCGCGACCTTCAAGCGGGCGACGGATTGGCGGGAACTGAAACAACAGGTGGAGAAGTTCGCCTTCAGTCCGCTCGCCGGCCTCTTCGTGGCGGGCTATGGTGAGATCACCTACCAGCTGCGCCAGGTGGGGCAGGACGGCCGTCCGCAGCTGCGCAGCATGGAAGCCGTGGAGCGCAGCCTTCAGCGGGCCAGCGTGGTGGAGATGGGCCGGCTCGAGCGTTCCCTGGGCAGCCTGGCCACGGTGGCGGCGGTGAGTCCGTTCATCGGTCTCTTCGGCACGGTGTGGGGCATCATCGACGCCTTCCGCGGCATCGGCGCTACGGGCAACGCGAACCTGGCCACCGTGGCACCCGGCATCTCCGAAGCCCTGGTGGCCACGGCCATCGGGCTGGTGGCGGCCATCCCCGCGCTCATGGCCTACAACTTCTTCCAGGGTCAGCTCAAGCAGTTCCAGACCGAGTTGGATGACTTCTCCCTCGAGTTCATCAGCCTTTCCGAGCGGAACTTCACCTGACCAGATTGCGATTGCCCCTGTCCCTCGACTGGGAGGACTGGTTCCAGCTCTGCTGCCCGCCCTATGACCAGCCCGGGGCGCTGGACCGGTTCGAGTGTCGCCTGCCGCTGGCCACCGAGCGGGCCTTGACCCTGTGCGCCGATCTGGGCGCCACCGCCACCTGGTTCTGTCTGGGCGACCAGGCCCGGCGCCACCCGGACCTGCTGCGCCGCATCGCCGGTGACGGCCACGCCATCGGCTTGCACGGATTGACGCACCGCCGGGCCTTCGAGATGGACCGGAGCACCTGGCGAGCCTCCGTCCGTGACGGCAAGGCCCTATTGGAGGACCTGGCGGGCGTGCCGGTGGTTGGCTACCGCGCGCCGGAATGGAGCCTGCGCGGCCCCGCTGCCGAGTGGTGGCAGGACCTCCCGGAGCTCGGATTCCGCTACGACTCCAGCCGCGTACCCCTGGCTGTCATCGGGAATCCCGAATGGCCCCGGCGCCCGCACCGGCTGGCCGAGGGTCTATGGGAGCTGCCGCCGCCGGTGCTCTGGTCGGGTCCGCCCCGTTCTCCGCTCTGGGGCTGGGGCCCGCGGGTGCTGCCCTTCAGCCTGGTCCGCCGGGCCCTGGAAACCCTGGCTGCGGAGGACGCGGGCACGCCGCTGGTGCTGCATCCCTGGGAACTGGACGAGGGCCAGCCGGAATTGCCGGGAGCCTCCTTCGGGCATCGTTTTGCCCATAGCGCAGGCCTGCGTGGCTATGGCGCCCATCTCCGCGATCTCCTCGCGGGCATCCGCCTCACGAGCCTTGAAGCCTGGGTGGAGACCCGATGAAGGGCGCCCCGCTCATCCTTCTGGCACCCTCCGAGGACAAGGCCACAGGCGGTGTCCGCGGAAGCCTGATGGAGACGAACGCCCAGCGGTGGGTGAGGGACCGGCTAGTCGCTCTGGCGAAGGCCGGTTCGCCCGAGGCGCTCAAAAAGGCCTTCGATGTGAAGGATCTGGCCCTGGACAAGGCGCGGTCCGAAGCGCTGGCCCTGGCCGGGCCCGTGCCCCTGCTGCCGGCGCTCGCGCGCTACACCGGCGTGGCTTTCCTGGCGCTGGAGGCGGCCTCGTTGCCAACGGCGACCTGGGCCCAGGTGTTCATCCTGTCGAACCTCCGCGGCCTGGTGCGTGGCGACGAACTGCTGCCGCCCTACAAACTCAAAGCGGGTGCCATCCCCGGCCTGAAGACGCACTGGCGAAGCGCGCTCCCGGCACAACTGGGCACACTGCCGGAGGGGCCCGTGTGGGAACTGCTGCCCGGCGATTCCGCCGATCTGCTCAAGGGCTGGGCGCGGCCTCGGCACACGGTGGAGATCTGCGATGCCCGGGGCCGGGCCATCAGCCACTTCGCCAAGAAATACCGGGGCCTGGTGGCCCGCTGGCTCCTGACGCACCAGCAGGGCGATCCCCGCAGGGTGCTGAAGGGCCGCATCCCGGGGTGCCAGTGGGTGGGCGTCTCGGAAAACGACTGGGGTGGCATGGCCCTCCGGCTGCTGGTGGAACCGTGAGCGACGACTGCAACCGCACGCCCTTCTGGCAGCGTCAGCCGCTGCTGCCGCGCGGCCTCCAGGAGTTCCTCCGCGCCCGGATCGAGGCCGCCCTCGCGGATCCCGGGGCCCGCCAGACGCTGGTGTGGCCGACCATCCTCGGTGCCCCGGGGATGCGCGGCGCTCATCCGGAAGGCCTGCCGGAGCCGCTGCTGCTGGAGCACGCAACCCGCATGCTGCGGGCCCTGGGGCAGCACGATCCTGCGATGGCCTGGCAGGCGCACCGCACCGCTTGGCCTGATACCGCCGAAAGGGGCCCGGAGGGATGGCGCCCGGCACCCGCCTGGGGCGCCTGGGGGCCGCTGGTGAGTCTCCGCTGTGGCTGGCAGCTGGCGGCCCTGACGCCGATGCCGCTGGGAGAACGGTACCCGCTGGCCTGTGGCGTCTCCCTGTTCAACCACGGCCTTTTCCACGAGAGCCACGATGCCCTCGAACCGCTCTGGGCACAGGCCTCCGGTGTGCTCCGGGAGCGTCTCCAGGGGCTCATCCTCATGGCCGCCGGTCATCACCACCTGCAGATGCAGAACCTGCCAGGCTTGGTGGCGGTCTGGGAGGAAGCCCTGGTGCGGCTGCAGACCTGTCAGGGCACCTTCACCACGCCCTGGGGTGAGGTGCGGGTCCAGGCTGCACTGGACCTGACGGCCTCGCGGCTGGACCATGTACGGTGTATGGGGAACGATGCGGATGATGATGTGATCTACATGCGCCTCTGGGCCTTGGATCGCCCCACTTGGGAGTTGGCATGACCACGACGGCCGATCTGCTGGTACTGGGAGCCGGGATCGCCGGGTGTGTCGCGGCCCTGCGGGCGGCGGACCTGGGCGCCTCCGTGCTGCTGGTGGCCAAGGATGATCTGGGCGGCACCAATACCTCCTGGGCCCAGGGCGGGATCATCGGCCTGGCGCCGCCGGAGGAGGGCGACTCTCCGGAGTTGCTGGCGGCCGACATTGCGGCGGCGGGCGCGGGTCTGTGCCGGCCCGAGGCCGTACGGATGCTGGCGGAGGAAGGGCCGAAACTATGCCGCAGCTTCCTGTGGGAGCGCCTGGGCGTTCCCTTCGATCTGGGGGAGAACGGGTCCCCGGATGCCATCGCCGAAGCTGCCCATAGCGCCCGGCGGATCTACCACGCCAAGGACGCCACCGGCTTGGCGATCCAGACCGCGCTCAGCGAGGCCGTGCGCCGGCATCCGAACATCCGTGTGCGGGAGCGCCTCTGCCTGGTGGACCTCATCACGAGCCCGCACCACTGCCTCAGCCCGGTTCGCGTCTACGACCCCATCCGGGTCCACGGGGCGTTCCTGTTTGATCCCGCCACTGGCGAAGTCGAAGGGGCGTTGGCCCGGCGGACCCTGCTCGCCACGGGCGGACTGGGCTACCTCTACCTGCACACTACCAATCCCCCCAGCGCCACCGGGGATGGGCTCGCGGCGGCCTACCGCGCCAGCGCCCGCATCGTGAACTGCGAATACATCCAATTCCATCCCACGGCGCTCTATGTGCCGGGCAAGCCCCGGACCTTGCTGACCGAGGCCCTGCGCGGGGAGGGCGCCCGGCTGGTGAACCGGAAGGGTGAGCGGTTCATGACCAAGTACGCACCCGAGCACCTGGAACTCGCCCCCCGGGACGTGGTGAGCCGGGCCATTTTCCAGGAGATGGCGGCCAGCGGCGAGGCCAGCGTCTACCTCGATCTCACTCCCGTGGCCGCGAAGCTGGATCTGGATGTGCATTTCCCAACGGTGATGGCGGCCTGCCAGGCCGAGGGTCTCGACCCGCACCGCCAGCCCATTCCCGTGGTGCCGGCCGCGCACTACTTCTGTGGCGGCGTGCTCGTGGATCTCGAAGGCCGCACCAGCCTGCCGGGGCTCTTCGCGGCGGGTGAGGTGGCCTGCACCGGGCTGCACGGCGCGAACCGGCTCGCCTCCACCAGCCTGCTCGAAGGCCTGCTCTGGGGCTTCCGGGGCGCGGAGGCCGCGGTAGCTGAACTCGCCGAGGCCACCCTTCCCGATCCGGGCGACCTGGCCCAGTGGCAGATGCCGCATGCTCCCGAGCCGACGGATCCGCTGCTCATCGACCAGGACTGGGGGCTCATCCGCAGCACGCTGTGGAACTACGCCGGCATCGTGCGCACGGGGGACCGGCTGCAGCGGGCCAAGGCCGACCTGCACTACCTCTCCCATCGCATCGAGCGCTTCTATCACGAATCCTCCCTCAGCCGTGAACTGCTGGAACTGCGCAGCGGCCTCCTCTGCGCCCGCCTCATCCTGAATGCCGCCCTGCAGAACCCCGAAAGCCGGGGTTGCCACTACCGGGTGGATTGATGCCGTGGCGGCTTTGCAGCCGGCCTTCCGGAGTGCTGATGCTACGACCTGCTTCCCTGATCCTCCTGGTGCCCTCGATGCTCGCCGGCCAGTCCGCCGGGCTGGATGAGGGGCGTCTCGACCCCGCCTGGTTTGGCCCTGCTGCGGTCTTCCAGCCATCAAAGGCCCTGGGGCTCCAATGGCTGAAGCCTGGTCTGGTGCTGCACCACCGTGCGCTTCGCCTCAAGGCCTGGGAACCCGCGGCCTGGCTGCTGGGCCAGCGGGCGACGAAGGACCAGCTGCTGCTTGAGCGCATGCAGGGAATCCTGGTCCCGGAATTGGCCAAGGGCCTGCAGCGCGGTCTGAAAGGAGCGTTGCCCGTCTCGCTCGCCGAAGGGGATGTCCTCCTCATCGGCCGCGTGGTGGATGCGGTGGGCGATGTGGATGACGGGTCATCCTTCGGCTCCACGAGTCTCTCCTTTGACCTGAGGCTGATGGATGGCGACACGGGGGAATTGCTGGGCGCCTTCCACGACACACTCAAGGGCACGAATGCCGATATCCTCTCCCTCCATTACGCCCGGTGGTGCGAGCACCTGGGGCGCCTGCTCGCCCCCTTGGCAACGACCTCGACCAACCCTGTCTCCGCCACGAAGCCGGTGCTGGCGCCACCGCCCGTGCCCGCCTTCGATCTGGAGGGCGCGCTGCGCCGCATCGAAGGGCTCAGGCGCGATGGGCTCCTCGGCGAGGAGGAATACCTGCTTCTGAGGAAGAAGGCGGTCGAGCGGGGGAAATGATCACAGGGGCCAGGGGCCAGCGCCTGCCCGCACCAGCAGGGGCTCGTCCCCGGTGAGATCCAGGATGGTGCTGGGGGTGCCGATCGGCTGGCCGCAATCCACCACCAGATCGAGCGCATGGCCCTGCTCCTCTTCGATTTCCCACGCGGTGTTCAGCATGGGCTGGTCCGGCAGCGCCACGCTGGTGGTAATGATGGGTTCTCCCAGCAGCGCCACGAGCGCTTGGCAGAAGGGATGCTCCGGGATGCGCAGTCCTACCACCTGCTTGTTCTGCAGGTAGCGGGGGACCTCCCGGCTGGCGTGCAGCAGCACGGTATAGGGGCCCGGCAGCATCTGCTTCAGGATGCGGAAAGTGGGCGTATCCAGATGGCGCGTGTAGCGGCAGAACATCTCCATGTCAGAGCAGAGGATGGACATGGGCTTCTTCGGATCCCGGCCCTTGATCTGCTGGACACGGTCCACCGCCTTCTTGCGCGAGGCCAGGCAGCCCAGGCCGAACAGCGTGTCGGTGGGATAGGCGATGACTCCGTCGCGCCGCAGTATTTCGGCGATGCGCTCGAGGTGCCGCACCTGAGGCGTGTGGGGATGCAGGGTGAGGATCATTTCGAATCCAGTATCTCCCAGCGGACCCGGCCCGCGGAGGGATGGTCTGCGGGTCGCTGGAAGAAGCGCTCTGCCACCGCCGCGTCGAGCGTCGCATCGATGCCACTCCGGCGGGCCTGGAGGGCCAGCAGGGCCAGGACCGTGAGGCTGTCCCTGATCTCTCCGCTCAACACGCGGCGCAGGCAATCAACGAAGGGCTCGCGGTGGAGCAGCAATTCTTCGTCCTCCTCGGCGTGCTCGCCTTCGGCGGGGAGCAGACCCGTGGCGAGGAAGAGGAAGGCCTCTTCTTCGGTGGAGGAATTGCTCGGATGGAAGAAGGCCAGGGGCTCCCAGGTCTGCGCGGACAAGGCAGCCTCTTCGGCCAATTCCCGGCGCATGGCTTCGAAGGGACTTTCCGACGCATCGCCGCCGCCCTCAGGAATCTCCCAGGAGTAGGCCTCCAGCGGGTAGCGCCACTGGCCCACGAGCACCACGCGATCCTGGTCATCCAGGGCCAGCACGCCACAGGCTGTGCGCCGGAATCCGCAGACCGCATAGCGGCCCTCAGCGCCCTGGCGATGCCGGAAGCGGTCCTCGCGGACGCGGATCCAGGGGGAGTCGTAGAGCAACCGGCGCTCGAGGACGGTGTAGGGATTCGGATGCTCGGGGTGGGGTAATGGCTGAAGATCCATTTTTTCAACATAGCAAAACGCCCGCAAATGCGGGCGTTTTGGGTAAAGAGTTGGTAGATGCAATAGCCCGATTCCGGCTCTGTCAGGAGCGGACGCGGGGGTCCGGGGGTGTGCGCGAAGCGCGGAACCCCCGGAGAATATTTATCGGCGCAGGCCGAGACGCTCGATCAAGGTGGCGTAGCGGTCCTTGTTCTTCTTCTTGAGGTAGTCGAGCAGGCGACGGCGCTGGCCAACCATGATCATGAGGCCGCGGCGGCTGTGGTAGTCCTTGGTGTGGGTCTTGAAGTGCTCGGTGAGATCGTTGATGCGCTTGGTGAGGATCGCGACCTGCACCTCGGGCGAACCCGTGTCCGACTCGTGCTGCTTGTAGTCGTCGATGATGATCTTCTTCTGTTCCACATTGAGGGCCATGCTGGCTCCTGTTCGGGGGTTCGCCCGTCACCCTGACCACAACGCTGCGCGTCGCGGTAATCGCCTGTGGCGAAAATCCTCAGTCCCGTACCGAAGATGGGTCGAACCTGGTGAAGGCCAGGTGCCTTTGTCAAGAATGCTTCTTCTTACTGACCATTTTTTTGCCGGCAAAGCCGACGAAAAAATGGTGCGGATAGAGGGACTCGAACCCCCACGTCTTGTGAACACTAGCACCTGAAGCTAGCGCGTCTACCAATTCCGCCATATCCGCTTGAAAGAACATTCTGGGCCCCGAGGGTTCCAGATCTGCCGAACACCAAGCCTAGCGCGGTTCACCGGCCGAGGCAACAGCGTTTCTCTAGAGGAGATGGCGGCTCACCACTCGCGGTAGGGGATGCCGTTCATGCCGGTGCCCTGGGAGAGGCTGTAGACGTCATAGACATGGCCGCCGCCCCAGCTGGTGCTGTTGGCATCGTCGCTGGTACTCCGGAGCCCCCATTCGGCCTTCCCATTGAAGGGGTCGACCGGCAGGCGGCGCAGGAAGCGGATCTTCCGGCTGATGGAGCCGGTGGCGGGCACGCCTTCCACCAGGAGTTCGAGGCTTTCGGGATAGAAATTCGCCTCGGCGGGCGGCGCCTTGATCTTCTGCTGCTCGGCCTGCTTTTTGTAGTCGTCGATGGCCATCCGCATCTCACGCAGAGAGCGCCGCAGTTCGAGTTCTTGCTGGCGCTTGAAGCCGTTGCGCGCCAGCGGCACCACAGCGGAGGCCAGGATGAGGAGGACGGTGGCCGTGACCACCAGCTCCAACAGGGTGAAGCCGCCCTGGGGCTTCACTGCACCGTCACGAGGGCGTTGGACCAGCGCCCGGAAATGGGGGCAGTGCCGACAAGGAACTGCCCGCTTTGGATGAGGACCGGCGCATTGCCAGCGGTGAGCCCCTCCAGTTCCAGGGTGGCGAAGGGACCGGAGTCGGTGCCCGTCGGGCTGCGCCTGAATACCAACTTCAGCACGCCATCCTTGCCGGGGAACTGTTCGAGGCTGCCGGTCTCGCCGGTGATGAACTCACCGGGGACGACGCTCTGGAGGCGCAGCCCTGGGGGCAGCCGCAATTCCAGCGTGCCGGAGCTGAGGCCCTTGCCGCCACTCACGGTCAGGCTGATGCGCACGCGCTCGCCCATCTTGATTTCCGAGGCCACCGGCGACATGAAGATGACCAGATCGGAAGGGGCGGGCGGCGGGTCGTTCGGAGCGGCTGGCTTCTTCTCCGTGATGCCATCCGAGGGGGGCGCCGGAGAGACGGCGGGAGGCAGGGGCGGGGCGGCCTGGGCCGGCTGGGAAGGAAGGGGCGGGGGGGGGGGCACCGCGGTGGCGGCAGGCTTGGGGCCCGGCGCGGCGGCAGGGGCCTTCTTCGCCGGTTCCGGGGTGAACGGGCCGGCCTTCGCCGTGGCGTCCTCCGGATTGAAGGGAGCCATGTCCTGCTCGGTCAGGACCGGCTTGCGCACCAGTACGGCGCGGATGGTGAGGATCACATCGGTCTTGGCCTTGCTGTTACGGGTGTTGCCCAGCAGCCGTCCGATCAGGGGAATGTCGGCCAGTCCCCAGATCCCCTGGAGGCTCTTCTGTTCTTCATCCTTCAACAGGCCGCCGAAGATGGCGGTCTCCCCGTCGCGCAGACGGGCCGAGGTCTTGATCTCACGCTTGCCGAGATCAGGCCGCCCGGGTGTGGAGCCGGACTTCAGGGTCGTGACGAGGCTATCGATCTTCAGCGTGATTTCGCCGTTGTTGTGGACCCGGGGCTCCACCTTGATCTTCACGCCGACATCTTCGTAGGAGAACGAGGTCTGGCCGACGCCGCCCAGGGAGGAGAGGGGATTGCTCGCGGCCGTGCCGCCGGTCGAAGGCAGGGAAAGCTGGCTCTGGGTGGTTGAGATCTTTTCGCCGATGTTCACTTCGCCGGACTCGCCGGAGGACACCCGCACATTCGGGCTGGCCACCAGCCGGGCATCGCCATTGCTCTTGAGGAAGTCGAGGGCCAGGTTGGGGAAGAGCACGCGGATGTCGGCCGTGTGGATCTTGGTGAACCCGGAATTGGTGTTCAGGCCGGAAGTGTTGTTCACCGTGGTGGCCCCCATGCGGTACGTGCCGGAGGTATCGGAGGCGTTGAGCACCGGCAGCAGACCCGCCTGTTCCAGGCTGTTCTCGGTGACTTCCATCAGTTCGAGGTAGACCATGACCTCGGCCTTGCCCTTGTCCAGCGTGCGGATCACCTGGTCCACGATGGCCAGCTCCAGCGGCTTGGCCTTGACGATGAGGGCGTTGACCCGCTTGTCCGTGAACACGCGCAGCTGCGGATTGATGGTCGTGAGGGTGGAGCGCAGCTCGTTGGGATCGGCGTAGGAGAGGTAGTAGGTCTTGATGATCTGGTTCTCGTACTGCTCCCGGTTCTGGGGCGTGGCCTTGAAGACCATGATGGTGTTCTTGTCGATCACCTTGTAGAACAGGTCGTTCTGCAGCATCAGCGTATCGAGCACCCGCTGGAAGGACAGGCCCCGCAGATCGATGGAGATGGTCTGATCCTGGAAGGAGCTGTGGGAAATGATGTTCACGCCCGAGGCCCGGCTGAGCGTCCCGAAGATCTCCCGCAGGCTCGTGCGGCGGCTGAAGTTCAGATCAATGCCATCGATGGATCTGGGATTGAGTTGGACGGCATTCGTGGCATCCGCCTTGACCTTCATCAGATCGAGATCTTCCGCGGCATCGGCCTCGGCTTTGTCGCGGGCCATCTTCTGCTCCAGCCGGATGAGCCAGTCCTGGGCGATCTGATTGTCGGGATCCAGCACCAGGGACTTGCGGACCTCCGAGAGCACCGTATCCGTGAAGCCGCGCTGGTCGGCCTGGCGGGCGAGGGCCAGATGGGCTTCCGAGGCCCGCTGGGACGCGCGCTTGATGCCGATCCTGGCCTTGGTATTGGTGGGGTCGCTTCGCAAGGCGGCCCGGTATTCCATCACGGCATCGTCGAAGCGGCCTTCATCAAAAGCCTTGTTTGCCTTATGGAGGCTACACCCGAGGACCAGCAGCAGGGCCGCTGCCACCAGAAGGTATTTGCGGAGCGGGGCGAAGGAGGGGATCGGCATCGGGGGCATCCTTCGGATCAGAATTGGTTCACGGGTGCGGCGCCGGAAGCCTCGCGGGCCTCCAGGACCAGCCGCAGGTCCGGATACTTCGTGTTCTGGAATTCAGCTTTGGCATCGAGGATGGCGACGAGTTTCCAGCGTTCCTTCAGGAGCGTGCCCTGGGTCAGTGTGACGGGCTCCTCGCCCTTCATGAAGGCGCCCACAGTGCCGGAGGGGCTGCCCTTGAAGAAGCCGAGGTAGCGCAGGTCCTGCGGCCGGCCTGCGAACTCGGCGGCCTTCTCTTCGGCCTTGCGTTTGATGTCCAGTTCCTCGGCGGTGGGCGGCGGCGGCGGCGGAATCGGCTTCACTTTCACCGGGGGCGGGGGCGGGGCCTCGAACATAAAGAGATCCCGTTGGACCTTCCCTGCGGGCGGCAGTTCGCCGGCCTTGTCCAGGGCGGCGAGGTCCGGCAGGCGGCGGAGGCCCTGGAGCTGCCGGGGGTCGAGGCTGGCCCCGCTCCTGGGGTCAGCGCTCCGGCGGCCCTTGGGCGCGTCGGGGGCCAAGATCGTATACAGGCCAAAGGCCAGGATCAGCGCAAAGGCCACAAGGGCTGCCTGGGTCTTGCGGTTGGTCCGCAGTTCCTGGGTCATGGCCTGAAAATCAAACCCGCCGGAAGACGCGCTCATCCTTCACCCTCCTCTCGCTCGGGGGCGCCAGCCTTCCTGAAGGCGCGGAGGACGATGTTGAGCCGGGCGCCTTCCGGGCTTTCTTCCAGGCGCCCGTCCCGGACGGCGAAGGGCAGGCCGGAGCCTTCGAGGGCGAGCATGAAGGCTTTGTGGTTCGCGTAGACCCCTAGGGCAACGAACTCGACCTCGACCGCTTCGAGATCAGTGCCGCGGGCGCCCTCCCGGCTGGGCAGGCCGTACTTCACGGATTGCAGGCGGAGGCCGTGCTTCTGGGCCAGTTCATGGAGGGTCTTGCTGAGGTTCCACTGCAGTTCCCCGGCAGAGCCGCGGGGCAGACGGGCCTCCAGATCGGCGAGCGTATCCCGACCGCGACGGATGCGGTCCGCCAGTTGCTGGAGTTCCTGAAGCTGCTGCACCTGCTGATTACGGCTGAGCTCAGCCTCCCGCTTGGATTTCAGTTTCTGGGCCAACTGTTGCGAGGCATCGGGCAGCAGGAAGAGGGCCACGCCCAGGCCCACCACTGTGCCCAGGGCGCCCAGCGCCAGGCGGATGCGGCTTGCGCGGAGAGGGCTGCTCATCGGGGCGTCCTCGGATCGCTCGGCCGGGGCCTGAGTCGGCGCTGCCGACCCCCGCCCGATTCCTCATCGCCCGCAGGGGCGGGACGGTTCAACACCCCCTCCTGGGCGCCCTGCAATAGCGGCGCCGGAGGCCGGGCCGGAGCTGGCGCGAGTACCGCCGGCTTGGGAGAGGCGGGGATGGGCACCGGGGGACGGGCCGCGGATGGAGCGCTGGCAGGACGGGCTACCACCCGAGGCATCTCCGGGGCACTGGCGGCCTGCTTGATGGCCTTGACCCGGAAGGGTGGCGGGATGGGTGTGGCGGGCAGGCTGATTTCGAAATCCCAGCCGCCGCCGGTGCGTTCGGATTCTCGCTCGAGCACGACCTGGGCGAACACCGGCGTGCCGCGCAGCGCTTCCACGAAGGCGGCCTCAGCCACGCGCGTCCGGGCTTCGCCCTTGAGCTTCATGACCACTTGCTGGGCGTTGCTCCGGGCCCGCTGGAGGCCCTTCAGGCGCATATCGGGCACCATGCACTGTTCGAGTTCCGCCGTGAGCCGCGACCAGGGCAGGCCGCGCTCCTGGAGGATGCGCTCGGCCAGTTTCCAGCGGGACTGTTCGCGGGCGGCGTCCATATCCTGGAGGGAGGCCTGGAGCTGCTGCTCCTGGCGGGCGGCCCGTTTGGCCTCCTCGGTCAGGCTGACGGCATCGCGGCCGGCCCGGTTCGCCTGATGGTAGGCCCGCCAGGTGAAACCGATGGCACCGATGAGGAAGACCAGGCCAGCTCCCAGCGCGATCCATCCAAAGGCCTGGTGGCGCTGGCGCCAGAGGCTGGGGCGCGGGGCCAGATTGAGGTCGAGGATCGGCACGGCCATCAGCGCGTCTCCCCCAGCACGAACCGGTCATCGAGGATTCGCACGGGCAGGTCGCCCTTGGGCCAAGCGGGGGCCCCCCAGATGTAAAGCTGCTGGGGCGTCCGCGATTCCCGTTGCAGGAAGGCGGCGCTGGGCGCGATGCGCTCCTCCAGCCAGCCCTCGGGATCGAGAGGCTCGGACCATTGGCGCAGCAAGCACAAGGTGCGGCCCCAGGCCACGAGTGTCCCGGCGTACCTTCCGGAACCCACCGGGCTCAGGGACAACAGCATTCCGGGAAGGTCGAGGGTGGGCGCCAGCAGATTGTAGAGATGCAGCCAGCGGGGCGTGAGCGCGTGCAGGCTGCGATCAAGGCGCAGGCCGAGCTGGAGCAGGGATTCCCGGAGTTCCTCGCGGATGCCCGAGGCGAGCCAGGTGCCCGGCTCCACTTCCAGGGCCTGGACGAAATGCGGCTGATCCAGGGCCAGGGCCTGGGTGAAGCGCCACCGGAAAAAGGCCTCCTGGGCCTCGGCGCCGCGGGGGAGTTCCGTGAGGTCCCGGAGCAGCAGAGAGGGCGTCCACAGGTCTTCCACCACCCAGCGGGTGGGCCCGAGGGGGAGGGCGGACAGGGCCGGCAGGAGCTGTGCCTCATCGGGCACGCCATTCATGGGGCGCCGGAAGGCGCCAGCCGCGATCCGATGGGCCTCCAGCCAGAGCAGGGACGCTTCAGGAGGGGCGAGGAGCGGCCAGTTCACGAGCGATGCCAGCTGGCGGAACGCCAAATCTGGCCCAGACGCCCGCAGGACGACCAGCCTGGGGCCGCAGGATCACGCTGGGGGGCTGGGGAGGGCGGCACAGGTGACTCCTGACTGGCCTGGGGAAGAACCTGAGTCTACCGGGCTTCTGGCCGATTCCCAAGGGGCCGTGCGCTTGCTGGGGCCGGTTCTTACGCGTGATGTGGAATGATGGAGGGAGATGTTCCCATCCGCTTTTCCCGGAGCGCTGACCGCGTGCGCCTGATCTCCCTCGAACTCCATGGATTCAAGTCCTTCGCCGAGGCCCAGAAGCTCAGCTTCCCGGCCGGCATGACCGCGGTGGTCGGTCCGAATGGTTGCGGCAAATCGAACATCGCCGACAGCCTGGCCTGGGTGTTGGGCGAGCAGCGACCCTCCATGCTGCGCGGCGCGGAAATGGCCGATGTCATCTTCGGCGGCACGGCGCAGCGGCGGCCCATGGGCCTGGCCGAGGTGAAGCTGGCCCTGGAGATGCCCGACCCGGCTCTGCCCGGGGCGACGCGGGAAGTGGTGATCTCCCGCCGGCTCTACCGGGATACGGGCAGCGAATACCGCATCAACGGCCGTGATGCCCGCCTCAAGGACGTGCAGGATCTGCTGCTCGACACCGGCATGGGCACCCGCGCCTACAGCTTCATCCAGCAAGGGCAGATCGATCTGATCCTCAGCAGCAAGCCCAAAGACCGCCGCCTGCTGCTGGAGGAGGCCGCTGGCATCACGCGCTACAAGCTGCGGCGTGCAGACGCGGAAAAGCGCCTGGATGAGACCCGGGCCAACCTCCAGCGGCTCGACGACATCCTCTTCGAATTTAACAAGCAGATGGATTCGCTGCGCCGCCAGGCCTCTCGGGCCCGGAAGGCGAAGGAGCTGGATACTGAGATCAAGGCCACCCAGCGCATCCTGCTGGCGGGTAAGGCGGTGGAACTCGAGGCAGCCAAGCGGCGGGTCCTGGACCAGCTGGACGAGACCGAACGCCGGGTGGCCGAACTCACCGCGCAGGTGTCCGAGAAGGCCTCCGAGGTCGAGGCGCTGCGGCTGCTGGCCGATGAGCAGCAGCAGGCCCAGGCGAAGCGGGCAAGCGCCATCCTGGGGCTGGACCAGCGGTTGCAGCTGGCGGACCAGGAGCGCAGCTTCCAGGAGGACCGCCGCGCCGAGGCGCAAGGACAGAAGGACCGCCTTGAGGAGCACATCCAGACTCTGGCCGCGCGATTGGCCGAATCGGGAGATTCCTTCGCCGCCCTTGAGACCCAGCTCCGGGAAGCCGCCGTGCGCCTCGAAGCGCGGGAGGCCGGTCTGGCCCAGGCCGAGGAGACCGTGGCCCTGGCCCAGGGGGCGGTGCGTCATCAGGAAGCCGAGCTTCAGAAACTGCGTGAACAGAAGGCGGAGAACCAGAAGGAGGCGTTGGCCAGGCAGAAGCAGCGCTTGGGCTTTCAGAGCCAGATCGCCCAGCTGGAAGGCCGACTCGACGCCCTGAACCATGAGGAATCCCTCCGCGCCCCCCGCCTCGAAGGCCTGCAGGCCGAGGCTGCCCAGGTGGAGCGGACCCTCGAGGGGCTGCTGTCCCAGCTGGAGCAGGCCGAGGAGGCGGCCTTTGATCAGCGGCGCCGCGCCGAAGTCCTGGAGGAGACCCAGCGGACCCTTTCGCAGGATCACCACCGCGCCGAGTCGGAACTCGACGCCGCCGAGCGCCGCCTGCGGCAGATCTCCGATCTCCTGGCGAAGAGCTTCGGCGATGCGGAACTCCAGAAGGGGCTCACCTGGCTCAAGGAGCAGGGCGCCCGTCCCCGCGCACTGGTCGAACTGCTGACTGTGGACGAGGCCCTCCGGCCGGATCTGGAGCGGCTGCTGGGTGTCTGGCTCCAGTCCCTTTCGGTGGATGCGGAACTGGCTAGGCTGGCTGCCGGCGGGCCCGGGCATCTGCTGCTGGCCCTGGAAGGCCAGGAATCCGCCCCACCTGTTCCCGAGGGCTGCGAGCCGCTGCGGAATCACCTGCGCTGGGCGGCCCCCGAGCGGCCCCTTGGAACCCTGCTGGACCGGGCCTTCCGGTGCTCGGACGAGGCGCTGCCCGCCCTCGCCCAGGCCCATCCCGACCTGGCTTTCGTTTCGCCGGCCTACATCCGGCTGCCCTTCGGTCCCCTGCAACTGGGCGTGTCCGCACCGGCGGCCTCACCGCTCAAGCTGAGAGCCGAGCAGGAAGAGGCCAGGGCCACGCGCGAAGCCCTTCTGGACCGCCTGGAGGAACTGGAGACCCAGCGGGGCCGGGGTGGCGACGAGGCCCGTACCGCCCGCGAACGATCCCTTGAGATCGACGAGGATCTGCGGGTCCTCCGGCGGCGCGCCGATTCCCTGAAGTCACAGAAGGCGTCGCTCCATGGGCAGCTGTCTGAGATTGGTGCTGCCAGTGAACGCGCCGATGCCCTCTGGGAGCAGATCGAGACCGAAATCAAGCGCCTCCAGGCGCTGCTCCGCGAGCTGGATCAGCACCCGGAGGAGGCGGGCGACGCGGCGCTCGAGGAGGCCCTGCAGCAGGGTGAGACCCTGGTTCGCGAAGCCCGGCAGCGGTTGGATGAACGCCGCGAGCAGCGGCTGGAGGTGGCCCGGGCCCGCGATGCCGCGTGGGCTGAGCGGGATGGCCATGAGCGCCATCTGCAGTTGTCGCAGCGAAGCCGCTTCGACCTGGAGGCTGAGCGGCAGCGCCTGGAGGCTGAGGGTGCTGAGCAACTGGAGCGCATGGACGGCTGTGCCAAGCGCCTCGCG
Source organism: Holophagales bacterium (assembly GCA_038320645.1). Taxonomy (GTDB): domain Bacteria; phylum Acidobacteriota; class Holophagae; order Holophagales; family Holophagaceae; genus Geothrix. The sequence continues at coordinate 56,041 of JBBQEL010000009.1, forward strand.
GGTCTGGAGACCGAAACCCAGGAACTGCTGCGCGAGCGGGAGGGCGTGGGGGCCCAGGCGCAGGAGGCCCAGCCCCGGCTGGAACTGTGCCAGGAGACCCTGCGGGTGCAGGAACGGAATGCCCGCGACCTGCAGGAGGCCCTGGAGAATGCCCGGGCCGAGCATCAGGAGGTGCTGATCCGCGGCGCCCAGGTGCAAGGCAGCCAGGAGGCACTGGCCAAGGAAGTCGAACTCGCCCTGGGGATGGAAGTGCCGGCCTTCCTGGCTGGCATCACGGAGGCGGAGCGGGAGGCCTGGGATGAGGGCGAACTGGTCCACCAGACCCGGCTGAACGAACTGCATGGCCGGCGGATGGACCTCGGGGGGGTGAATCCCCTGGCCATCCAGGAACTGGAAGAGGCCGAGGCCCGCTTGGGCTTCATGAACGAGCAGCGGGCCGATGTGACCACGGCCATCGGCAACCTGGAATCCACCATCCAGGAGATCAATGCCACCAGTGAGGAGCGGTTCCGGGAAGCCTTCGATTTCGTGAACTCACGGTTCCAGGAAGTTTTCCGCGAGGCCTTTGGCGGTGGCCACGCCCATCTCAGCCTCGAGGATCCCAAGAACCTCCTCGAGTGCGGCATCGAGATCACCGCGCAACCCCCGGGGAAGTCCGCCAAGGCCCTCACCCTGTTGAGCGGTGGTGAGAAGGCCCTCACGGCCATTTCGCTGCTGTTCGCGATCTTCCACTTCAAGCCCAGCCCCTTCTGCGTGCTGGACGAGGTGGACGCGCCTCTCGACGAGGCCAATGTGGGCCGCTTCGCCGCCATGGTCCAGAAGATGAAATCCGACACCCAGTTCATCGTCATCACCCACCAGAAACCCACCATGGTGGCGGCGGATACTCTCTATGGCGTGACGATGGAAGAGGCCGGCTGCTCCAGGTTGGTGAGCGTCCAGTTGCGGGAAGCGGAAGCTCTGGTCTGAGTACTTGAAAAAGGGTTGACTCTGCCGTTTTCGCCTAGCAAGTCCCGAAGTGCAAAGCCTTTCTCCGGGGTAGAGCGAAAGAAAGCGGAAAATGTGGAAAACCCCGCGCCCCGGCCCAGGAGACAAATCCTCTGGATCTCATCAATTTAAATACTTATATAAAACAAGTTACATTGATATGATTTTAGCCATTTCCGAGCGGGAAATCCATATCCGGACAGGGTTTAGGACCGCGAATGGGGATCAATCCGCAGGCTTTTCCACAGACGGGAAGGCCCCCAATGTAACTGCCTGGAAACGCTTGGGTGACAGAGCTGTCACCGGAGGGTCAATCCTGGGTTTCGGGCACCAGGAAACCAGGCCGCAGCCATTCCCGGATGGTGTCGTCATCCACACCCAACTGGGAGAGATGCTCGGTGGCCATCTTCAGGCTCTGGCCCTCTTCACGGCAGATGAGCAGGCGCTGTTTCCAGGCTTCGGTGGCCCGATCCCGCAATTCCGGTTCCCCGTTGTTCATGCGCTTCTCGAGCACGAAGCCGAGGTTGTTGGCTGCCTTGCGGTGCTGGGGCTCGAGGGCGAGGGCCTTCTCGTAGGCCCCAGTGGCCTCCTGCCAGCGCTGCGTGACCTCCAGTGCCACGCCCTTGGCATTCCACACATCGGCATCCTGGGGAGCCAGGACCATGGCCTGTTCGACCATGCTCAACTGATCCTCCCGCCGATTCGCGAAGCGGTAGACCTCGGACAGCCCCAGGTAGGCGCTGTATTCGCCGGGATCGAGCTCGAGGGCCTGGAGAAAGGCCTGTTCGGCGGCGGGCCCCTGGCGGGTCTCCACCAGCACATAGCCGAGCTGAACCTGGAGATCCGCCGCATCGGGCTCGCGCATGAGCGCCTCGCGGTAGCAGCGCAGGGCATCCTCCCAGCGGCATTCTTCCCGGGCCATGTCGCCCAGCGCCGCCCAGGGGTTCGAGGCATCGGGATCGGTTTCGGTGGCGAGGCTGAAATAGGAGACGGCGCCGTCCCGGTCCCCCATGTCGCGCTTCAACTCGCCCAGCAGGGCCTGTGCCTCGGCCAGCACGGGTGCGGGAGGAGCCAGCAGCATCAGCGTATGCAATTGCCCCAGCGCCAGCTCGAGATGGCCCTGTTCGCTGAAGATCTCGGCGAGGATGAAGTAGCTGGCGGGGTCGCAGACCTGCAGGCTGCGGGCCCGCTGGATGCACCGGAGGCCCTCGGCCAGCTCGCCCCGCTTCAGCAGCAGCTCACCCAGGGCGTGCCAGCCCCAGTAGTAGAACTCATCGACATTCAAGGCCGCCACGAGCTGGAGCTCGGCCCCGGCGGCATCGCCCAGTTGCTCCATGGCAATGGCCAGCAGGCGCAGGGTGCGCGGATCCTTGGGGTTGAGGCTGAGGGCCTTCAACAGCCAGGCCTTGGCATCAGAGGAATGGTTCAGATGGAGCTGTACGAGACCGGCCAACTCCAGGGCTTTCGGATCCTGGCCGTTCAGAGCCAGTGCCTGGTGAAGGGAATGTTCCGCGCCATCGGCATCCTGCAGCAGCAGGCGCAGGTAGCCGAGGTTCCGGAGGTGGCCGCCGTCGGCAGGATGCTCGTCGCGGAGTGATTCCAGCTGACCCAGCAGCTCTAGGCCCTCCTCTTCGCTGGAATGGTCGCTGAAGCAGAGCAGGCGCTCAAACCAGGCCTCGGCATTGGCACGCTCTTCTGCGAGCAGCTGATCCAGGACCTCCTGGGCCTCGTCATGCCGGGCGCGCCCGTTGAGGGCGCGGGCCAAGCCCAGACGAGCCTCGAAGGATTTCCCGTCGGCGGTCTTGAGCGCCGTCAGGCCAGGATCTAGCAGCTTGAGCCAAGGGCGTGCCATGGGATGCCTCATGATTGAGTTCAGGGTATCACCTGCTTGGAGACAGCGCCGTGGCGAGGCCATCACAAAGCAGGCGCGCCATCGCTTCGCGGGTCTCCACCGTGGCGGAGCCGAGGTGGGGCAGCAACACGGTGCGCGGGGCCTGGAGCCAGCGGGCATTGAAGTGCGGTTCACCTTCGTACACATCCAACCCCACGCCACCGAGCAGGCCTGCTTCTAGCCGGTCGATGGCGGCGTTCTCGTCCAGCAGGCCGCCGCGGGCGGTGTTGATGATCACGGCGCCCTCGGGGAGTTGCTCCAGCGCGCTGCGATTGATCAGCCCCCGGGTCTGCTCCGTCAGGGGGCAGTGGAGGGAAAGCACCGTGCTGCGGGCAAGCAGCTCCGCCAAGGGCAGCCGCGGGGCCCGGCCGGCGCTGAAGTCCACTTCGCCGCCACGGCCCTCACGATCCCAGAACAGCGGTGTCATGCCCAGGGCCCAGACGCGCCGGGCAAAGGCCCGCCCGATGGGGCCGCTGCCCAGGATGCCGCAGGCCTTGCCCGCAAGACTCAAGCCCAGCAGCTGATCCGGTGCCCAGCCGATCCAGGCACCCGTCCGGACCAGGGCCTCGCCTTCGGCCACGCGGCGGGTGAGGGCCATCAGGAGGGCCAGGGCGAGGTCGGCGGTGGCCTCGGTCAGCACGCCGGGTGTGCTCACCACGCTGATGCCCCGGGCCCGGCAGGCCTCGACTGGCAGGTGGTTCACGCCCACTGAGCAGGTGCCGATGGCCTTCAGCATCGGGGCGGCAGCGAGGTCGGCCTCGGTGATCGGCTCTGAGACCACCACGACCAGCGCCTGGGCCTCAGACAAGGCTGCGTTCCACTCTGGAGAGCGGAAGGCCGCGAGACGCAGCTCCGGAAACCGGGCCCCAAGCTCCGCCAGCGCCGATCCGACGAGGGGCGAGGTCGAAAGGATGCAGGTGCTCATCGCTGCAGCGCCTTCAGGGACTGGCGGATGGCCTCCACCAGGGGCGGCTTCGCGGCGCGCAACTCCGCCACCACCGGCAGCACTGCGTCCTCCTTGAAGCCGAGATTCGTCAGGGCGGAGCGCAGGCCCTCCTCCCAGGGATCACCGGAGGGAACACCCGCGAGGCCATCCAGCCCAGAAAGACCACCCATCTTCTCCGATAGCTCGAAGCACATCTTCTCGGCAGTCTTTTTCCCGACCCCGGGAATGCGGGTGAGGGCCTTCACATCGCGACCGCGGATGGCACCGACCAGATCCTCCAGCGACAGTGCCCCGAGGGCCGCCAAGGCCAATCTGGGGCCTACGCCATCCACCTTGACCAGCATCCGGTAGAGCTCCCGCTCCTGCGTGGAGGCAAACCCGAGCAGCGAAATGTCGTTCTCGCGCACCAGCAGTTCCGTGTGCAGCACGACCTGGCTGCCCACTTCGGGCAGCAGTCCATAGGTGGAGAGGCTGATCGCCGCCGCATACCCCACCCCCGCACACTCGACGAGGGCCAGGTTCGGCAGCTTCTGGATGAGTTCACCGCGCAGTCGTCCAATCATGCCTTCAGCATACAAAAAGGGCGGCCAATGCCGCCCTTTTGGTTTTGGTGGACCTGATCAGGATCGAACTGACGACCTCTGCATTGCGAACGCAGCGCTCTCCCAGCTGAGCTACAGGCCCCACGAACTTCCAGTCTAGCGGGCCTCGATGCTTACATCAATGCCTGCATGATCTCGTTGAGGACCTCGGGACTGGGCTTCAGCATATCCTCGCCCAGGCTGGCCAGGGGTTCGTCCACGAGGTTCAGCACCTCGGGGAGGGGCGGCTGGGTGGGATTGATGTAGAGCAGGCCGGTGAGGAACTCGCCCTTGGCCATGGACTCGTGGATGGCCTTCATGGCGGTGAAGCGGTCGGTGGGATCGTAGCCCTCATGGATGGCCTTGATGGCCACCTTGGAGCCGTCCGGGAAGGTGACGATCTCGGTCTGGCCGGCGGGGATCTCCACATCCTCCACTTCGGAATACTGGATGAAGCCCAGGTCGTGAAGGGGGAAATCGTGATCCTTGACATGCTTGTAGGAGCGGGTCGAGGCATCGTGGTTGTTGAAGGTGACGCAGGGGCTGATGATGTCCAGCACCACGGTGCCTTCATAGGCGAAGGCGGCCTTCATGATGGCGTTCATCTGCTTGGGGTTGCCGGAGAAGCAGCGGGCCACGAACCCGCAGCCCAGCTCGATGGCCAGGGTGCAGGGATCGATGGGCGGGAGATCGTTCACGGCCCCGGATTTCAGGTGCGCACCCTTGTCGGCCGTGGCGGAGAACTGGCCCTTGGTGAGGCCATAGACGCCGTTGTCCTCGATGATGTAGATCATCGGGATGTTGCGGCGCACGGCGTGGACGAACTGCCCCATGCCGATGGACATGGAATCGCCGTCGCCGGAGACGCCGATGTTGATGAGATTCCGGTTGGCGAGGGAGGCGCCGGTGGCAATGGCTGGCATGCGGCCATGCACGCTGTTGAAGCCCCAGCCCTGATTGATGAAGTAGGCAGGTGTCTTGGACGAGCAGCCGATGCCCGAGTACTTGGTGACCCGGTAGCCCTCGATGTTGGATTCAAAGGCTGCGTTGATGATCTGGGCGGTGATGGAGTCGTGGCCGCAGCCGGCGCAGAGGGTGGACTTGGAGCCCACGTAGTCCTGCTTGGTGAAGCCAAGCTTGTTGGTGGGAGCGGTGGGCACAGGAGCGGATGGCGTGGCGGTGGACATGGTCGGCTCCTCTTACTTCTGCTCGAAGGCGGTGATCTGGTCGACGATGCACTTGGCATCGATCGCATGGCCGTCGTAGTGCAGGACGCTCTTGAACTTGATTGCAAATTCCGGATAGGTTTCGCGGAGGAGGTTGGCCATCTGGCCATCGCGGTTCTGCTCGACCACGTAGACCACCTGCTTCTCACGCACGAAGGCGTCGACCTCGGCCGTGAAAGGCAGGGCACGCAGGCGCAGGTAGTCGGTCTTCAGACCGTTCCCGGCCAGGATGTCCTGGGCCTCGATGACGGCGGGATCGCTGGATCCGAAGGCCAGCACGCCCTTGGCCGAGCCCTGATTCCGGAACACCGGGGTGGGCACATGGGCCTTGGCGGTTTCGTATTTCTTCCTGAGACGGTCCACCACCTCGATGTAATCCTCGGGCTTTTCGGAGTACTGGGCGTAGGCATTGTGGCCTGAGCCGCGCGTGAAGTAGGCACCCTTGCCACCGGGGGTACCCGGCAGGCTGCGGTAGCAGATGCCATCTCCGTCGACATCCTTGTAGCGGCCCCAGTCCTGGGCCTCGGCGAGCTGCTGCTGGTTGAGCACCTTGCCGCGGTCATAGGGCTTGGAGGGGTAGGTGAAGGGCTTGGATGACCAGTTCTGCATGCCGAGGTCGAGGTCGGTGACCACGAAGATGGGCGTCTGGAAGCGCTCGGCCAGATCGAAGGCATCGTAGGAGAACTGGAAACACTCCTCCATGTTCCCGGGGTAGAGGTTGATGTGCAGGGTATCGCCGTGGCTGCACTTGGCGCAGAGTTCCACATCGGACTGCTGGGTGCGGGTCGGCAGACCGGTGCTGGGCCCGGTGCGGGCCACATTGAAGAACACACCAGGCGCCTCCACGTAGTAGCCCAGGCCGATGAATTCGCTCATCAGCGAAACGCCGGGGCCGGCCGTGGAAGTCATGGACCGGGCGCCGGCCCAGCCGGCCGCGAGCACGACGCCGGCCGAGGCGAGTTCATCCTCCATCTGGACGATGGCCACGGTGGATTTGCCGGTCTGGGGATCGATGCGGTACTCCTCGGCGTATTCGATGAAGGTCTCGACCAGCGAGGACGCAGGTGTGATGGGATACCAACCCACCACGGTAACGCCGGCGAAGAGGGCGCCGAGGGCGCAGGCCTCGTTGCCGTCCACGATGATGAGTCCCTGGGTCTTGTTGTCGCGCACGACCTTCACCTGATCCTGATCGGGCACGGCCTCCATGGCCCAGCCATAGCCAGCGGTGGCGGCGTTCTGATTGATCTCGATGGCCTTGGCCTTGCCCTTCAGCTGCTTGGCGATGGCGGTCTTGACCTCCGTCATGTCCACGCCGAGCAGCCGAGCGGCCACGCCGACATAGATCATGTTCTTCACGAGCTTGTGCAGCTTCGGCTCGGGGCAGGAGGCCGTCACCAGTTTCTGGAAGGGCACGGGCACGAAGGACAGGTCGGCGCGGAGCTTGTCGAGCTGCAGGGGCTCGTCGTAGATCACGAGCGCGCCCGCATCCGCCTTGGCGATGTCCTCCCGGGCGGTTTCGGGGTTCATCAGGATGAGCATTTCATTGCTGGCCTTGCGGGCCACATAGCCCTTGGCGCTGGCCCGGATGGTGAACCAGGTGGGGAGCCCTGCGATGTTCGAGGGGAAGAGGTTCTTGCCGCTGACGAAGACGCCCATCTGGAAGATGGCGCGCAGGAGCACCGTGTTCGCCGTCTGGGAACCCGAGCCATTGACCGTGGCCACCTGGATGGAAAAATCATTGATCCGAGTTTTCGCTCCTCCGGTCGTCGGGGAGGCGGCGAGGCTGGCAGTCATGGAGACTCCTTTCACTGAAGGACGCGGGCGTCGACGAGGGCCTAAAGATGATGAACAGGGCGTAAATACTTGACCCTCAAGGCCGTCATGCAGTATGGCAGAGGCGGGGGAGAGGTTCTATCGGCGGTCTCGGCGAGGTGGGATCGGCAGGTCTGAAATAAAGCGAAAAAAAAGGGATTGACGACCTCGGCCTCCACTCCTACCTTGGATTCCATGAAAGCCAGCGATCTGACCAAACGCCAACAGGCCGTGCTCAAGTTCATCCGCACCTTCGTGCAGGATGAAGGGAGAAGCCCCACCTTGGCGGAAATCGCCAAGGGTGTGGGTTCCAGTGCGGTGTCCACCATCCACAAGCATGTCCAGCACCTGATGGACAAGGGCTTCCTCGTCCGCAGCCTGGGCAAGGGCAACAACCTCGTGGTGGCCGCCGAGGCTGAGGCGGAGCACGGAGCGGGGAGGGCGTCTCGGAATGAAGCCCGCCCTGACCCGGCGCCCACGGTGCGGATCATTCCGTTCTGCGGCGATGTGGCCGCTGGCTCCCCCATCCTGCCCGAAAGCCGCGCCCTCCCCATCGAGGTGCCCAATAGCATCCACCGCCAGCGGGACGAGCTGTTCGTGCTGCGCGTGCGCGGCGATTCCATGGTTGATGACGCCATTCTCGACGGCGACCTGGTCGTGTTGCAGCGCAAGGGTGAGTACCGGAATGGAGATCGCGTGGTGGCCCTCATCGACCAGGAGGAGGTCACGCTCAAGGAATTCCGCCGGGACGCCAAGGGCGTGTGGCTCATTCCCCACAACCCCGAACTCCAGCCCCGGTGCTACCCGCCCCAGCGCATCGACATCCAGGGGGCCCTCGTCGGCGTCATGCGCAGCTGCTGAGGTTGCGGTTCCGTCCTGATTCTGAAAGAAAAAAGCAGATAAGCGGAGGACAGCCGAGGGGCTGAGGAAAGCGGAGAAAGAAAAGGGATTGGTTTCCGCTCCTTTCTCCGCTTTCCTACGCTGCTCTGCATTCCTCCGCTTATGAATGCTTTTCCATGGGAATGCCCTGCTGGTGGCCTAAGGGCAGAAATCCCCGGATCGCCCTTCCCATGGCTGCCGTTTCCAGGCTTCCGCCGAGGTCGAGCGTCCTTGCACCATCTTCCAAAGCCTTCGAAACAGAGGATTCGATCGCGACTGCTTCCGCTTCCCAGCCCAGGTGCCGGAAGAGCAGGGCAGTGCTGAGAACCATGCCCACGGGGTTGGCCAGCCCCTTTCCGGCGATGTCCGGGGCGGAGCCATGGACGGGTTCCGCGAGGGCCAAGCAACGGAAGGGGCGGTGCGGCGCCCAGCTGAGCGAGGGGGCCACGCCCATGCCGCCCATGAAGGCCGCGCTCAGATCGCTGATGAGGTCGCCCAGGTAGTTGTCGGCCGCGATCACGCCGAATGCCCCCGGCTTCTGCACCAGGGCGCAGAGCAGCGCATCGGCGTGCATGGGCCGGGCCGTCACGCCCGGGTGGCGGGCGCGCAGATCTTCGAACACCCGCAGCCACAGACCGTGCCCATGCTTCAGCACATTGGCCTTGTGGGCCAGGGTGAGGGAGCAGCCCTTGTCCCGGGCCCGCAGGAAGGCGGCCTGGAGGAGACGCCGAACAGCGGGTTCGGTATGGATGGCAAGATCCACGGCGCGGCCGGGTTCGGTGGAACCCTGAAGGCAATAGGGACCTTCCGTGTTCTCCCGGAAGACCTCGATGTCGAAGGGGGCGTCCAGCCCGGCCACCAAGGGCCGACAGGGGCGGAAGTTCACGGTCAGTTCCAGGCCCTGACGCAGCCGCAGGAGGATCTCCTCGGCATGGCGTCCATCGGGAATGCGCGGATCACCGACGGCGCCGAAAAGGATGGCATCGCACCCGTCCCGCACATCGGCGAACACACCTTCAGGGAGGGTCTCGCTGGTGGCCAGGTAGTGCTCGGCGCCGAAGGGAAGGCTGAAGAACTCGATATTCCGCCCTCGGGACCTGGCCCACTCCAGGCAGGGCAGGGCCTCGGCCATGACTTCCGGGCCCACGCCGTCACCGGGAATCAAGGCGAGGCGAACCGGTTTGTCCAAATCAGCACCCCCCATTTCACAGCCGATGGTGCCACACTCCACCCTCTTCCCGGAGGCTGTGTGGAACCGAAATGGAGGGCTGGCATGGGAATCATCGCGATGTTGGGGCTGGCTTCGGCCGCCGAGGTGGCTGAAGGGGCCAAGGCCCCAGCCTTCGAAGCTCAGGACCAGCACGGTGCCTTGGTGCGGCTGGCGGATTTTCAGGGCAAGTCAGCCGTGGTGCTTTATTTCTATCCCAAGGACGACACGCCGGGCTGCACGGCCCAGGCCTGCAGCCTGCGGGATGGCTACTCGGCGATCAAGTCGGCTGGGGCCGTGGTTCTTGGCGTGAGCGCTGATTCCGGTCTGAGCCACAAGGCCTTTGCCGAGAAGTTCCACCTGCCCTTCAGCATCCTGGCCGATCCCGACAAACGCATCATCGGGGCCTACGGCGTGAAGATGCCCCTCCTCGGGTTCGCCAAGCGGGTCACCTTCCTCATCGATAAGCAGGGGGTCGTTCGCAAGGTCATTACGGACACCCGCACCAAGGATCACGATCAGCAGGTCCTCGCCCTGTTGAAGGGATTGTCCTAGCCAGCCCGAGGAAATCCAGCATTTGCATTGAGCCCGGGCAGGTTTCCAAGCTAGACTTCGTGGGTCCACACGAGGTTTGGGAATGGTTTTCTTCAACCACGCCACCCGGCAGATGACGGTGAAAATCGTCTACTACGGACCGGGTCTGTGCGGGAAGACCACCAACCTCAATACCATCTACGGCAAGACGAGCCAGAAGGCCCGGGGCGAGATGGTGAGCCTCAATACCGAGACGGACCGCACCCTCTTCTTCGATCTGCTGCCCATGGATGTCGGCATGGTGGGCGGATTCAAGACGAAACTGCAGCTCTACACGGTGCCCGGGCAGGTGTTCTACAACAGCACCCGCAAACTTGTCCTGAAGGGCGTGGATGGCATCGTCTTCGTGGTGGATAGCCAGACGCCCATGCTGGACGCCTGCCGGGAGAGCTACCAGAACCTCGAGGGCAACCTCGGTGAATTGGGCCTGATCCTCGGCGATATCCCCACGGTCTTCCAGTGGAACAAGCGGGACCTCAGAAATGTCGTTTCCGTGGATGAGCTTGAGGCAGCCTTCAACCCCCGGGGGATTCCGAGCTTCCAATCCGTCGCCTCCGAAGGCACCGGGGTCTTCGAGACCCTGCGGGGCATCACCAAGCTGGCGCTCTCCCACATCAAGATCCATGTCCTCGGCGAGACCCGTGCGGGAGCTGCCGCCCCGGTAGCGGTGATCGCGCCCCCGGCCGGGGAGGCGCTGACCATGTCCGACCTGCCCTCCGTCACGGACCTGCTCGACATGGAGGGCTCCTCGCCAGAAGCCTCGTTCGCCTCGGCACCCCTGCCAGATGACGACGACACGGGCATCTTCATCGAGGCGCCCATCCTGCCGGAGCCCCCGGAATCCGGGGATGAGGACATCTCCTTCCTGACGGACGGCGAGGATGCCCTTCCCCCCTCGGGCGATCCGGACCTGGAAGACCTGCCCGTCGCAGGCTTTGCCGAGGTGCCTGCGGTTTCCGAAGAACAGGCCGCCGAGGTTCTGCCCGAAGCCCCCGCGGCCGTTCATGAGGCATTGATCCAGGCTCTGGGCACGCCCCACGATGCGCCCCGCCCAGCGAAAGCCCACGCCAAGGCCGATCCCATGGCCGCCTTCGCCTCCATGAAGATGGAAACACGGCGGCCCATCGCCAAGCCCAAGACTTCCGACGCCAAGGACGCCATCAATTCCCTGATGGGTGAACTCACCCAGGTGGGGCGGTCGGGTGCCCCGTCGGTGTTGCGCTTGGAGGTGCCAGCCGAGGTGGATGGCCAGGAGATCGAGGTGGTGGTCCAACTGCGGTACAAGGGCGAGCTGCTGGCAGAAGGCCAGATCCACCGTCCGGCCCCCGGCAAGGGCAGCACGGCGAAACTCAGCGTCGAACTGAAGCGGAGCTGACCGTGCGCTTGTTGTCCCTTGGGCCGCTGGCCCTCGCGGTGCTGGCTGCCCCGCCGGTTGAGGCTGCCCTGCCTGGCTGGTGGCTGGCTTTCACCCGAAGGCCCGCCCTGGAAAGCCGCTTCCGGCAGGAGAGCGAAAGCCTGGTCTTCGGCAAGCTGGCCCGGGAGGGACGCCTGGCTCTGGCCCGTGGCGGCCGGCTCAAGGTGGCGTATGAGGGTGGCCTGACGGTGACCTGCGATGGTCGGTATCTGGTGCAGTACGACCCGGATACCCGCACCGCCCAGCGGGTTGAACTGGCCCGGGCCGTCCGGGATTTCCCCCTCCTGGGCATCCTCCTCGATCCGGCCCGGTTGGACCGTTTGTACCGCATCGAAGTCTTCGGAGGCGAGACGCTGAAGCTCATGCCGAAGGAGGCGGGCCTGCCGGAACTGAAAGCCACCGGGCGCAATGGCCTGTTGCGCGCCCTGGAGTGGACCGACCCCACCGGGGCCCGGCAGAAGCTCGAACTGCTCGACCCGAAAGCGCCTGCTGCACTGCCCCCCGGCACCTTCCGGCTGGCGGTTCCCGAGGGAACCCGCTGGGCTACTCCGAGCGGCTGAAGGCGTCGAAGACCTCGGCCTGGGGAAAGCGGACCCGCAGCCACCCATCCAGCTCGGGCACGGTGGCGAAGATGTGGTCTGCCCCCGCAGCGCGGAGTTCCTCGGGGCTGCCGTAGCCCCAGCCCACGCCGATGGCCTCCAGCCCATGGTCGCGGGCCGCGATCATGTCCACGCCCCGGTCCCCGATGAACACGCCACCGGGCGAAATCGTGCCCAGCCCCGCCAGACCCGCCAACACCTTGGTCTTGGTCTGCCACTCGCCCTTCAGGCTGCTCCCGAAGATGTCGTCAAAGATGAGGTTCAGATCGAACTGGTAGGCGATGCGCCGGGCGAAGACGCTGGGTTTGGCGGACACGATGTAGATGCGGTGCCCCTGGCGTTTCAGGCGGTGCAGCAGGTGGAAGACACCGGGGTACAACTCGTGCTCGAAGACCCCTTCCTCCCGGTAGCGTTCCCAATAGAAATCCAGCGCCGCCTCCAGCCTGGCGGGATCCTCCATGCCTTTCAGCCTGGCCAGCGAATCGCGCATGCCGAAGCCGATCCAATGGCGGATGGTGGCCTCCTCCGGCATGGCCAAGCCAAAGGCCGCGCAGGTCTTGCGCAGGCAGTTGCGCACCCCGAGCAGGGGATCCACCAGGGTGCCGTCGAGGTCGAAGCAGACCAGGCCGGGGCCCGCCTTGGAGGCTGCCACGGCAGCTCTACTTCTTCTGTTTGTCGAAGGCCTCGATGGAGGCCCGCACGAAGGCGTGGGCTTCGGCCTTGCCGCCCCAGCCATCGCTGGAGACGCTCTTGCGCTCGAGATCCTTGTAGGTGAGGAAGAAATGCTCGACCTCAAGCAGGAAGTGCGGGGGCAGATCGGTGCGGGAGGTCACATGGGCGTAGGTCGGGTCATCCGTGGCCACGGCGAGGATCTTCGCATCGTGGCCCTTGTCGTCCGTCATGCGCAGCAGGGCGATGGGCCGGGCCCGGATCACCACGCCGGGATAGGTGGAACCATTGATCAGCACCAGGATGTCGGCCGGATCCCCATCATCCGCCAGGGTGCCGGGGATGAAGCCGTACTCAGCGGGGTAGTGGAACGGTGAGAACAGCACGCGGTCCACGTGTACCAGCCCGGTGTGGTGGTCGATTTCGTACTTGATGCGGGAGCCCGTGGGGATCTCGATGATGGCATTGACGATTTCCGGTGCCTGCTTGCCAGGGCTGAGATGGACCAGGGACATGGGCGCTCCGTGAAGGGCTCCATGGTCGCAGGTCGGGTGACGCCCGTCACGCGATCGCGGCCGCGGCCAGCCGCAGGTGGACGGTGGTGCCGCGGCCCAGCTGGCTTTCGATGAAGAGCAGGCCCTGGTGGGCCACGACAATGCGGTGGCAGACGGCCAGACCCAGGCCGGTGCCGCCGCCGAAGGTGCTGAAGAAGGGATCGAACACCTTGGCCAGGGCTTCCTGGGGGATGCCGCAGCCATTGTCGGCCAGAGTGAGGTGCCAGCAGGCACGGCCCTCCAGCTGTTCTTCCACCGCGGACAGGACGAGGCGGGGGGCTTCTGCATCTTCGAGGGCGCGGGTGGCATTCTGGATCAGGTTCTGCGCCACCTGGCGCAGCAGGTCTGGGTCACCCCACCAGCTCGCCTGTTCGGGGATCTGGTTCTCCCAGGGCACGGCTTCGGCGAGGGTCGTGCTGCGGAGGGATTCCTCCCAGAAGCTCCGCAGGGAAACCGCGCCGGCCTTGGGCTGGAGGTCCCGGCTGAAGGCCAGGGTGTTGCCGACCAGCCGGTTCAAACGGCCCACGCCCTCCTGCATCTTGCGGGCGAGTTCGAGGGGCCCGGCCTGTTCCGCCAGATCCTCCACCAGCATCCCCGAGAAGAGCGCGAGGCTGCCCAGCGGGTTGCGGATCTCATGGGCCAGTTCGGCGGCCATGCGGCCCATGGCGGAGAGGCGGTCCTCGCGGGTGGCCTGCTGGGCCTTCAGCACGGCTTCGGTGACATCCCGCAGGATGACGATGGTGCCGCCGTGGGGAGCGGAACGCCGCTCCTCCTCGAAGATCACCTCGCGCCCTTCGGCGCTCTGGAACCGCCGTTGGCCGCCGGGGCTCCCCAGCTCCCAGGGCGCCGGTTCCTGGAGGAAGCGGCCTTCCAGCCCCCGGGGCCGGTTGGTGAACCGCAGCGAGCCATCCTCGGCCAACACCCAGATGGCGAAGGGGACGGCCTCGATGACGGTCTGCAACTCGCCCTGGAGCTGGCCCAGCTGGGCCTGGAGCGCCTCGTAGCGGGTCTGCAGATGCTCCGAGGCCGCCGTGAAGGCCTCGAAAGCCTCCAGCAATTGCCGGGGATCCGGGTGGGGCTGCAGCTCGGTCACAATGGCACCGGGCGGTCCAGCAGGCGGCGCAGCGTCTCCCGGTCCTCTCCTTTGGGTTCAGTGTCCACGGCCCGCTGGAGGGCGGCCCGGGCCTTGGGGATCTCGAGGGCCGCCAGCGCCTTGGCGGCGGCCAGGCGGATGGCCTGGGGCTCACCACCCCCGAAGAAGCCCTTCCGGCGCAGGCACTCGAGCAGGACCGGCAGCGCCTTGGGGGAGGCGATCTGGCCGAGCGTATCCAGGGCCTGGATCCGCAGGCGTTCGGCGACCCGCTTGTCCTGGGCCAATTCGGTGATCAGGGGCAGGCTGCCCTCGGACCGCAGCTGGCCGAGCGCGAAGAGGATCTCCTGCATCGTTTCGGCGTCCGTATCTTTCATCCGGGCCAGCAGGTGCGGTTCGGCCACGGGGCCGCCCAGCTTCCAGAGGGCACGGACCGCGGCGCGACGCACCCGGGGTTCGGGGTGCCGCAACAGGGGCACGATCGCGGGTACGCAGCCGGCATCGCCCAGATCAGACAGCAGGGTCAGCGCATTGCGCACCAGGTACCAGGCGGGCGAGGTCAGGGCGTCCATGAGGGCGGGCAGGGAGGCCGGGCCCATGCTGCGGACCGCTTCTACCAGACGGCCCCGCCGGGTGCGGTCGTTTTCGTCCGCCAGGCGGGCGACCAGATGCCGGGCCATGGGTTCCCCTAGGAACTCCAGATAGGGATGCACCTCCTGGAGCATCCGCTCGCGTTCCAGGACGAAGAACTTGTCGACCGCGGCATCCAGGAGCTGGGGGCGGCCCATGGCCGCGCGGAGCTGAGCGAGGGCGGCATTGCGCCAGGGATGCTGCTCCTCGAGGAAGGCGCAGAGACCCTCGAGCTCCTGCAGGTCGGTGACGATGGAACCGAGTTCCCCCCGATGAACCAGGGAGGCGAACAGTGATTCCAGCGCCTCGGTGGTCCAGCGGTGGACCGGTGGCTCCGGCTCCCAGGCGAAATGTGCCCGCAAAGCCTCGGCCAGGGCGCCTTCGCCGCCCGGTGGCAGGCCCGGATCATGGGCCCAGCGGGCCACGCCAGCCAGGGTCTGGATGGCCTTCAGGCGCAAATCCGCCCGGTCGCTCCGGAGGCTGTTGAGCAGCACGTCCTGGATGCCCAGGAAGTCGTCGAAGCGCCGGAGATCCAACAGCTCGCGGAGCAGGGCGAGCCGCTGTTCCAGGCTCAATTCGAAGAGATGGCCTTCTTCGAGCACCTTGAGTAGCTTGGCCTCCAGGCTGAGCGCTTCCCATTCCAGATGCCGCAGGATGGCTTCGGCCTGGGACGCGTCCTGGCCGGATCTGCGCAGGTGCGCCGACAGGGCCCGGGTCAGGGCGTCCCGGTCCGCCAGGGGGCGGAGAATATCCTGGAGCGGGCCGCGGAGTTCCTGCCAGGTCGCCCCCTGGGCCAGGGAGGTGGTCGTGGCCACGGCCAGCAATTCACCGGCAAGGGCCTTCACGCCCAGTGCGAGCCCGGCCGGATGTTCGGGCAGGCTCGACAGGCCCGCCAGGAGCCCCAGCTGGACTTCCGGAGTCAGACTCATGAGTACCTGGCGGAGGGTGCCCAGTTTGGCGGGGGTCGGCATCCCCTCGCCCAGACCCAGCTGGTGACCGAGCGGACCGAGGCCGCTGAGATCGGCCGAGTGGAAGCCGCGCAGGAAGCCCAGGCCGTCCTCCTGGCCTTCCGCCACGGGACCATGCGGAGCCTCGCCCCGGCCCAGGGAAGCCTCGCCCCGGCCCAGCGAAGCCAGCAGCGCCTCGCGGATGAATTTGACCAGGTTGTCGGGGGAGGGGGA
>JBBQEL010000010.1:0-63061 GCA_038320645.1 Holophagales bacterium
GGGTTCCAGCGCCTGCGCCTGGCGCAAGGCCTCCATCTTGTCGCGCTGCTCGGGCGGTTCAGCGGCGGCCAGCCAGGCGGCGTAGTCCAGACCGGTACCGTGGACTGCCTTCCAATCGATATGGGGGACGGTGGCGGGGCGGGGCATGGGCTCTCCAGGACTCGTTGGATGCTGCCACAGCTGCCACCGTTCCGTCAGTGCAGGGTGCGCCGGTAGACCTCGACTTCGTCCCCCGGGGCGACGATGGCACCCACGAACCGGGAAGTGCCTCCTGTCGTTTCCGGGGCCCATGAGCCTACAGTGGAGGCTTGATCCCCAGAAGGAGTCCCCATGTCCACTGCCAAAGCCTACGCCGCCACCTCCCCCAAGGCGCCGCTCACGCCCTTCCAGTTCGAACGCCGGGCCGTGGGGCCCCGTGATGTGCAGATCGAGATCGCCTACTGCGGCATCTGCCACTCCGATATCCACCAGGTGCGCGATGAGTGGGGCGGCTCCAAGTATCCGATGGTGCCCGGCCACGAGATCGTGGGCAAAGTCACCGCTGTGGGCGCCGATGTGAAAACCTTCGAGGTTGGCGACTCCGCCGGTGTGGGCTGCCTGGTGGACAGCTGCCGCACCTGCCCGAGCTGCCAGCGCAACCTGGAACAGTTCTGCGAGAAGGGCGCCGCC
This sequence comes from Holophagales bacterium, assembly GCA_038320645.1. Lineage (GTDB taxonomy): Bacteria > Acidobacteriota > Holophagae > Holophagales > Holophagaceae > Geothrix. The sequence goes on from JBBQEL010000010.1 coordinate 670, forward strand.
TTCAGCTACAACAGCACCGAGATGGATCGCAAGACGCCCACCCAGGGCGGGTATTCCTCGAGCATCGTGACGGACGAGGCCTTCTGCCTGAAGATCTCGCCGAAACTGGATCTGGCCGCCACCGCGCCCCTGCTCTGCGCGGGCATCACCACCTACTCCCCCCTGAAGCACTGGAAGACGAAGAAGGGCGACAAGGTGGGCGTGGTGGGCCTGGGCGGGCTGGGCCACATGGCGGTCAAGCTCGCCGCCGCCATGGGCGCCGAAGTGACCATGCTCAGCACCTCGAAATCGAAGGAGGCCGATGCCCGCAAGCTGGGCGCCCACCACTTCGGACTCACCTCGGACGATGCCACCTTCAAGAAACTGGCGGGCCACTTCGACCTCATCATCGATACCATCTCCGCGCCCCACGATTACAACAAGTACCTGGGCCTGCTCCGCATCGAAGGCAGCATGGTGCTGCTGGGCGTCCCGCCGGAACCCACCCCCGTGTCCGCCTTCCCCCTGATCATGGGCCGTCGCAGCCTCAGTGGTTCGCTCATCGGCGGCATCAAGGAGACGCAGGAGATGCTCGATTTCTGCGCCGAGCACGGTATTGTTTCCGAGATCGAGATCATCCCCGTCCAGCAGGTGAACGAGGCCTACGAGCGCATGATGAAGAACGACGTGCGCTACCGCTTCGTGCTGGACATGAAGTCGCTCTGAGACTGCGGCCACTGACAACTCGATTGATCCAAGCGCACGGGTGGAAGGTGCCCGCGGTGACATTCAGGCCCGAGGGATCGAGTAATCTTCCCTCATGAGCTCCAAACACACCGTTTCCCCGCCGTCGCCTCCGATGCCCCTGGATGAGCCGATCGAATCCGAACGCGACCAGATCAGCCAGAACATCGAGGCGGTGCAAGATTTCTACACGCGGGAAGACCAGAAGATCAGCCGCTCGCAACGGACCCTCGAATACATCAGCCACGTGGTCGGCAAGCCGATTTTTCTCGGTTTCATCCTGCTCTTTGTGGTGTTCTGGATCCTCGCCAACACCTTGATGCGCCGGGCTGGTGTGGCGCCATTCGACCCGCCCCCGTTCTTCTGGCTGCAGGGGGTTATTGGCCTGGCTGCCTTGCTGACCACGATTGTGATTCTGACCAAGCAGAATCGGCTCGCCAAACTTGCGGAGCAGCGTGCGCATCTGGACTTGAAAGTGACGCTGCTGACCGAGCAGAAGGCCGCCAAGCTCATCGACCTGCTGGAAGAGTTGCGGCGCGATTTGCCGAATGTCAAGAACCGCCATGATGCGGATGCGGCCTCCCTGCGGGAGCCGATGAATCCAGAACTGGTGCTGGCCGCCCTGGATGAAGCCCGTGAGGGAGTCCAGCGCTCGAAGGCCGCCGGAGAACCCATCGGGGAATCATCCAGCGAGGAATGAAGCGCAACTGGCGAGCCCCAGGACCTCACTCCTGCGCGGAAGTGTCCAGGCGGTGGTCGGGAAAACAGATGGGAACGCAGTCTGGCCGGACTCGTGGGAGAACTCCGCCTCAGATCGTTCAGTGCTGGAGGACTCGATGGCGTGCCACTTCCCCTGCTCGTCCCGGATCTTCTCGCAATGGGAACACGCGGGCAGGATCCCGCGCACGGTGCGGAGCTCGCGCTGGGTCCGGCGGAACTCCACATGCACATGGACCCCGGCCAGCAATTCCGGGATCTTCAGTCGGCCGATGACAGCTGCCTTTGTAGGGTCGTCAGAAGCGTCCTCGCGGCTGATCTCCAAACAGCATGCCGCCCGTTCCGGATGGGCGGTCCCGGTGCCCGCGCGCGGTCGGTCTCATCCCTTCGGAACGGGAAGGCCGTGCTGACGCAGGAAGGTGAGCTTGTCCCAGTAACCCCGCTGGAGGAGGATCTTCCCCTCTACCACGTGGAAGAAGCCGCAGCCCCGAAGGCCCTGGGGATCGCGCCACTCCAGGATGGCCCACTCGCCGTCCTCGAAGAGGTTCTCCACAAGGCACACCATCTCCGCCGCGGCGAAACGTGACGTGAACATGGCCCGGATGGCCTCTCGGCCCGCCACCGGGGCTTCCGCCATCTGATGGTTCACCGCCTCTTCCGCCTACATCGCCATGAGTGCATCCACATCCCGGCGATTGAATGCTGCGACCCAGGCGGTGACGATTCCCGCAGGAGAGGCGTTCATGCCCATACGCGCCGGCCCGCTACCCAGGTGCCGAGGATCTTGCCGGGGAGGGTCCAGCCTTTGAAGGGGGTGTTGTAGGACTTGGACTGGATGAAGGCGCGGTCGACCTGCACCTGGCCGTTCGGGTCGAACAGCACGAAGTCGGCGGGGGCGCCGGGCTTCAGGCTGCCGAGGCCCCTGCGGTCGAGGTGGAAGACCTTGGCGGGCTCCCAGGCCAGCAGGCTGATGGCCTTGGCCAGGCTGATGACCTTGCGGTTCACCAGCAGTTCGAGGGTGAGGGGCAGGGCGGTTTCCAGGCCGATGACGCCGAACGCTGCAATGGGCAGTTCCACCTCCTTGTCGTCCCAGCCGTGGGGCGCGTGGTCGGTGGCGATGGCATCCACAGTGCCATCGGCGATGGCTTCCAGCACGGCCTGGATATCGGCTTCGGTGCGCAGGGGCGGGTTCATCTTGTAGTTGCTGTCGAACTTCATCAGTTCCTTGTCGGACAGGGCGAAATGGTGGGGTGTGACTTCACAGGTGACGCTCAGGCCGCGGGCCTTGGCTTCGCGCACCATGCGCAGGGAGCCTTTGGTGCTGAGGTGAGCCAGGTGCAGGTGGCCGCCCGTGTGTTCCGCGAGCACGATATCCCGGGCCACCATGGCCTCTTCGGCGGCCGCGGGGATGCCCAGGCAGCCGAGCGACGCGCTCACTGCGCCTTCGTGCATATAGCCCTTGCCTGCCAGATCCTTGTCCTCCTCATGCGCCACCACGGGCACCTCGAGCCAGCGGGTGTATTCCAGCGCCCGGCGCATGAGCGAGGCATTGCTGATGGGCAGGCCGTCGTCCGAAAAGGCCACACAGCCGGCGAGCTTGAGCGTGCCCATGTCCGCCAATTCCTCGCCCTTCAGCTCGCGGCTGACGGTTCCGATGGGGAAGTAGCGGCAGAGGTCGGCGTTGGCGGCGCGGGTGAGCATCATCTCCGTGATGGCCACGCTGTCGTTCACGGGCTTGGTGTTGGCCATGGCGCACACGGAGGTGAAGCCCCCCGCCACCGCCGCGCGGCTGCCGGTTTCGATGCTTTCCTTGCGCGTTTGGCCCGGCTCGCGGAAGTGCACATGCAGATCCACGAAGCCCGGGCTGAGCACCGCACCACCGCCATCCAGCACCTCGGCGCCCACGGCCAGCGCATCGTGCTCCGCATCGGCCCCGATGGCCGTCACCGCCCCCTCGATTACGAGCAGCGAACCCAGGACATCCAGGTTCTGCGCGGGATCCACAAGGCGGACATTCTTCACCAGCAGGGACATGGGAGGCTCCGGGGATGGGATAGTTTAACGGGGGGCCGTGGGCTGTGGGCTGTCGGCTGTGGGAAATGCTCCCTGATGTGGCGCTTCGCGCCGCAGCCTTTCCCTAACTCGCAGGCCGCAGGCCTGCGAGCCCTGCGAACTCTAGACTTCGGCTACCCCAGCCCTACTCCATCCGGTAATTGGGCGCTTCCTTGGTGATCATCACGTCGTGGGCGTGGCTTTCGCGGAGGCCGGCGCCGCTGATTTCGACGAAGGTGGCCTTCGCCTGGAAGTCGGCGATGGAGGCGCCGCCGCTGAGGCCCATGCCGGCGCGCAGACCGCCCATGAGCTGGGTCACCAGGTCGGCCATGCGGCCCTTGTAGGGCACCTGACCCTCGATGCCCTCGGGCACGAGCTTGGTGTCGTCCTTGCCCTCCTGGAAGTAGCGATCCTTGCTGCCCTGCTTCATGGCGCCCAGGCTGCCCATGCCGCGGTAGGCCTTGAAGGTGCGCCCACCGTAGAAGATGGTTTCGCCCGGGGCCTCGTCGGTGCCCGCGAAGAGGCTGCCGATCATCACGCTGTCGGCGCCTGCGGCGATGGCCTTGGCCACATCCCCGCTGAACTTGATGCCGCCGTCGGCGATGCAGGTGATGCCGGCCTCGCGACAGGCGCGGCTGGCTTCGGCCACGGCGGTGATCTGCGGCATGCCCGCGCCGGTGACGATGCGCGTGGTGCAGATGGAGCCGGGTCCGATCCCCACCTTCACCGCGTCGGCGCCGGCGTTGGCAAGATCCTTGGCGCCCTGGTAGGTGGCCACATTGCCCGCGATGATGGGCAGGTTCGGGTAGGCCTGCTTGAGGGCCTTCACGGCCTCCAGCACGCCCTGGCTGTGGCCGTGGGAACTGTCGAGGCAGAGCGCGTCCACCTGGGCCTCCACCAGGGCCGCGGCGCGCTCCAGCAGCTCCTTGCCCACGCCCACGGCGGCGCCCACTCGCAGGCGGCCGAAGCTGTCTTTGCAGGCGTTGGGGTACTCGATGGATTTTTCGATGTCCTTGACGGTGATGAGGCCCTTCAGCTGGCCCTGGCCGTCCACCACCAGCAGCTTCTCGATGCGGTGCTTCTGCAGGATGGCCCGGGCCGCCTGCAGAGTGGTGCCCACGGGCACGGTGATGAGGTTGTCCTTGGTCATGGCTTCGCTGACGGGGATGTCCCAGCGGGTTTCGAAGCGCAGATCGCGGTTGGTGAGGATGCCCACCAGCTTGTGCCCCTCCACCACCGGGACGCCGCTGATGCGGAACTTGGCCATGAGGGCCTCGGCCTCGCGGATGGGGGCGTCGGGCGCGATGGTGATGGGATCGGTGATCATGCCGGATTCCGACCGCTTCACCTTGTCCACTTCCTCGGCCTGGCGCTCAGGACTGAGGTTCTTGTGGACGATGCCGATGCCCCCCATCTGGGCCAGGGCGATGGCCATGCGGCTTTCCGTGACCGTATCCATGGCGGCCGACAGCAGCGGAATGCGCAGGCCGATGTCCTTGGCCAGGCGGGTGCTCAGGTCCACCTGGTTGGGGTGGACCTCCGAAAAGCCCGGCACGAGCAGGACATCGTCAAAGGTAAGGGCGTGCAACAGCGGCAAGGTCAGCATCGAAGGGCCTTTATCCGGACCCGCGGCCTGCGGGACCTTGCAGCCCATGATCTCACGGCGGGGCCGGGGCTTCCAGCGGAGGCCGTCAGTGCGCGGCGCTCTGCCGGGGTTGGAAGGTCAGCGTCAGGGGCAGGGGCGCATTCAGACCGTGGGGTCCCAGCGGTTCGAACCGCCATTCATAGGCGGTCTTCAGGGCCTTGTCGCGGAGATAGGCCGGGCCGGAAAGGAAGAGTGCCTGAGTGGGGACGCCATCCTCCCCGATCAGGATACGGACGCGCACGGCCTCCCCGGTGGCGGAGACCGAGGCGGGCAAGGTGTGGATGAGGATGGGCTGCCGGGTGGGGTGGAGGTCCTGGACCGAGGACTCCATCCCGGTACCGGCCGTCAGATCCAGGGTTTGCAGGAGGGGGTGCATGAACCCTCTACTGTGCGAGCTGCAGGGGGCTTTCGCAACGCAGGCCGCCGCTGGCGGTGTCCTGCCAGGGGGCCCAGGCTGTGCAGGTCGGCTGGCGGGAAGGGCAGCGGGGTTGGAAGGGGCAACCCTCCGGTCGATCCTGTGGGGCTGCCAGGAAGCCGGATTCGGCGCTGGGCCGGCGCCGGGCGGCGTCCAGCAGGCGGGCCGTGTAGGGGTGCCGGGGGGCGGCAAGCAGATCGGCGGCGGGGCCCGCCTCCACCGGCTCGCCGCCGTAGAGCACCAGCAGGCGCTCGCAGACCGCCGAGGCCACGGCCAGGTCATGCGTGATCCAAAGGCAGCCCAGGCGTCGCTCCTCCTGGAGTTCGAGGACCAGCTCCAGGAATTCCCGCTGCACGGTGGCGTCCAGGGCCGAGGTTGGCTCATCCAGCACCAGCAGCTCGGGATCGCAGGATAGGGCCATGGCCAGGGCGATCCGCTGGCGCTGCCCGCCGCTGATCTGGTGGGGGAACCGGGCGAGGAAGGTGGTGCCGGCCGGTAGTCGCAGCCGCTCGAGCAGGGGCGTCAGGCGCTGCAAGGCGTGGGTGGCCGCTTCCTGCCGGTGGATCCCCGGCAGCAGGGCCAGATGCTCGCCCAGGGTCAGGAGGGGATTCAGCGCCTGCCCGGGATCCTGCGGCACCCAGGCCAGACGGGCGCCACGGATGCGGTCGCGCCTGGGACCTGGCTGATCCATTCGCGTGCCGAAAGCCGTGATGGTGCCACCCGTCTGGAGCACGCCTGGGGGCAGTGCACCGAACAGGGCCTGGACCAGCAGGCTCTTGCCCGAGCCGCTTTCGCCGATCAGCCCCAGCCGGTCCCCGGGGGCCAGGTGGAGGTTCAGGGGCCCCAGCAGGCGGACCCCGTCCGCCCTTCGCAGGACAAGTGCCTCGATGACCAGGGACATGGGGCAATATCGCATGGAAGTGACGGATGTCAAAGGAGTTCCAAAGTGGCCCCGAATAGCCCTTGACGCCCTGCGGGGCGGTCCTACCCTTGGGCAACCCGATCACCCCGCGGAACCCGAACAGGTCCCGCCATGGCATGGAGGAATCATGGATTTTTTGCGCCCTGAACTTCAGGACCGCCTGATGAAAGAGCACTTTGAATTCCGCAAGCTCATGGAAGAACACAAGTCTGCGGATACGCGGCTCGGTGATCTCCAGAAGAAGCCGAGCCTCTCAGCCAAGGAATCCCTCGAAGAGGTGGAGCTGAAGAAGATCAAGCTCCGCGCTAAGGAACGGATCTACCACATCGTGCAGGAGGCCTCCAAGCGAGCCGAACAGTAGGCCGCCGCACACACAGGAGAAGCCCCGGGAATAGGCCCGGGGCTTTGTTTTGTACGGTTGGATTGCCGTTTTCATCCAAAGGCGGTCCAATGGTCAAAAATCATGGTTACCCAATCGCCAGCAAACCAGAGAAAGGGAAACGCCTTGTCTGAACCATGCCAGGAGAGGAGGAAGGCGCGGCCGTTTCGGATCCTTTACATACCGTTCCAGCTGTTCATCGAGCGATTCATCCTGCGGCGCGAGGCCGTTCCGCGCCTAGCCCGGCCGGTCGAGCCGGAACCCGCCCCTACCAAGGCCGGAGCCCAGTTATTGAAAACAGGCGTCCCCCGCATCGATCTGGAGCAGGAAGGCCTGTTCGATGCGATCCGCACCCTGCAGGCCGCCAGCAAGGCCGGCGCCGTGGTGGCGGGCATCACCCGTGTCTTGACTTTCCTGGAGCACTACACCGAGGAACACCTCCCGCTGGAGGAAACCCATATGGAGCACATCAAGTATCCGGGGCTGGCGGTCCACCGAAACGAACACCAGGCCTTCCGGCAGCAAGTCAATGAGTTTCAGGGGCGAGCTGCTGGAAGCGATGCCACTCTGCGCCTGGAACTGATCAATGCCCTCCACGGCTGGATCAGGGAGCATGTCATGCGGGAGGATGTTGCCTACTGCGAGTTCGCCCAGAAGAACCGCCACCGCTGATCCTCGCAGCCCACCTGTGGAAGGAAACCGGAAGGTAGCCGAGGTTTCGGACCTGGACCATCGCCGTGCGTGTAGGCTCCGATTTTCTACGGCTGCAGGAACCTAGGCCGATAGGGCTCGCCGACCCAATAGACCAGCTCCAGCATCTCCGCCACATCCCACAGCAGCACCTCCGCGCGGGCGCCGGGGTGCAGGTGGCCGAGGTCGGGGCGGCGCAGGCTGCGGGCAGCGTGGAGGGTCATGGCCGTGAAGGCCTCCTCGAAGGTCATGCGCAGCTGCAGGCAGCCCAGCCGCAGAAGGGTGAGCGGATCCACGCAGGGGCAGGAGCCGGGGTTGAAGTCCGTGGCCAGGGCCACGCGGCAACCCACTTCGATCATCTTGCGGGCGGGCGCCCAGTCGCGCATGCCCAGGAAGAGGGTGGTGCCCGGCAGCAGGACAGGCGTGACATCGGCGGCAGCCATGGCCTTCATCCCGGCCTCGCTGCAGAACATCAGGTGGTCCGCACTGGCCGCGCCCAGCTCTGCGGCCAGCTCGGCGCCGCCGGTCCAGGTGAGCTCATCCGCATGGACCCGGGGCGTGAGGCCCAGGCGCTGACCTGCCTCGAAGATGCGGCGGCCCTGGTCGGCGCTGAAGACGCCGGTCTCCACGAACACATCGCAGAACCGCGCCACGCCAGGATGGCGGCGCACCAGTTCCGGCAGCCAGTCGTCAGCCACGGTGCGGGCATTGGCTTCGGCGTCACCGCTGAATTCCGGGGCCAGATCATGGGCGGGCAGCAGCGTCACGTCGAGGCTCCAGCCGCGCCGCTGCAGTTCCGCATAGGCGGCCGTGAGGCGCGACTCGGTCTCCAGCTCCAGGCCATAGCCGGTCTTGCATTCGAGATGGACCACGCCGCGTTCGCGGAAGGCCTGCAGCCGCGCCTCGCCGGAGGCCACGAGTTCCTCCACTGTCGCGCTGCGGGTGGCACGCACGGTTTCGCGGATGCCGCCGCCTTCGGCCGCGATCTGCTGGTAGCTGACGCCGTGCAGGCGCCGGTTGAACTCGCCCGAGCGGTTGCCGCCGAAGAGCAGGTGCGTGTGCGGGTCCACGAAGCCCGGCGTGGCCCAGGCGCCGCCGCCGTCGATTTTCGGCGCAGTGGCCCAGGCGGCGGGCAGCTCCGCGGCCCGGCCCAGCCAAGCCACATGCCCACCTTCCAGGGCCAGGGCCGCCTCTGGGATGCGATCCACCGCCCAGGTCCGGGCGGGATCGGGGGTCAGCAGGCCCTTCAGGTTGACGAGTACGCGGCGATCAGACATGGGATCAGTCTGCCAGGGAAGCAGGCTGTAAAAAATCACGCCGAGGTCCCTTGCGTCGGGGGGCGCCCTTGGTAGCATCGCCTCACACCGGAGGTTCCAGTGCGGGGCATGGGAATTTGGATGCGACACATCGCGCGGGGATCCTGTGCGCTCGTCCTGGCGGGCGTGGGCCTTTCGGCGCAAAGCCAGGTTCCGGCCTGGGCCAGCGAGCGGAGCGGCCACTGGACCATCAACCGGCGCGATGCCCGGGGGAATCAGATTTGGCCCTCCGTGCGCTGGAATCAGCTTGCTGCCACCGAACAGATGGAGGCGGCGATCTCCCGGTTGCAGGTTCGCGAGGAACGCCGCACCGCCCTCCAGCTGCTGGCCCAATGGCCGGCGGAGCGCTGGGCCGAAGCAGCCCTGAAGGTCGGGGGAGCGGATACGGCCAACTTCCTGCACCGCCGGGGCTACCGCCAAGCCGGTACCGATCCTTTCGCCTATCTCGGTTCTCCCGACCGCGTGGAGCGCCCCTGGACCCACGGCCTGGGCCTGCACCTGGACAAGGGCGGCTGGCGCTTCCAGTGGATCCCCAGTCCGGCGTTGTTCACGCAGTCCGGGAACGCGACGCTGCCCAAGGGCCTGGAACTGGCGGCCCAGCCGGGCGTGCTCATCCACCTGAAACAGCTGCGCGCCGGCCTCGAGAAGCTGGTGACCCTGGCCGGTGGCGCGGCCCCGGCCGCAAATGGTACCGCCAGCGGCATCCTCCCCGCGCTGGCCCAGGGCAGCCGTGCCGGTTTCGCGGTGCGGCATCTGGAACCCTGGTTGAAGCAGGTCTCCCCGGCCCTGGAGCCCCTGGCGAATCGTGAGGCCTGGGTGCTGCACTACGGCGTGGACCGCGAGGCCGGTCAGCCTCTGCAGGGCACCCTCGTGTTCATTCCCGGCGATCTGCCGGCCCGCACGCAGCTGATGATGGCCCTGCTCAAGCTGAATCCGCTGAGTGCCGGCGCGCGGTCGCGGGTGGTGAAGTGGACCGGCCCGGGTGCATCGGCTGATGTGCAGCAGCTGCGGGGCTCCGGCGGTGTCTTCCACCTGATCCAGAAAGCCGAGGGCACGTGGCTCTGTGATCGCGAAGCGCCCCTGCGCGCGTTGCTGTTTCCGGGCCCGAACCCCGCTCTGGGCGAGCGCCTGGAGTGGGCACGGGTCGCGCTGTCCGCCATGGCGCCCGATACGGAGCTGTCCTTCTGGGTGGCCCCGCGCATCGGCGCGGACGCGGCCTTCGAAAATCAGGCCCTCCGCCGCCGCCATGCCAATGCCCAACAGGGGACCTGGCCCAATCCCTTCGTGGCCAAGGCCGCGCCCCGCACAGGCGCGATGACCCTGGCGCTGGGGGCCGGGCCCACGGAAAAACTGGTGGAGGCGATCCTGCGCGTGGATGACGCCAGTGATTTCCAGCTGCCGCAGATGCCGCAGTTCGCCAACGGGGGGCAGGCGTTGAGCCCCACGCAGATGAAGAGCTACCAGGAGGCCCTGGCCCAGGCCCAGGAGCGGCAGCGCCAGCGGACCTCGCTGCGGCAGGATGCGCTGGCGCTGAGGGCCGGCCTGGATCTGCGGGGCGCGGCGCTGCACTGGAACGGATGGGTGAACGCCCCGCCCCAGAACGCCGCCGAAAAGGCTGCGCTGACCGAACTCGGCCGGCTACGGCGGGAGGATCCCTGGCGCGCCATGCAGGCCCAGCGCGCGGGGAAGGTCACCGCCTTCGGCGGCTTCGGCGAACCCGGCATGACGCCGAGTGTGGCTGTGGCCCTGCCGGTGCAAGGCGCCAGGCGCATCCAGGTGGAGAACCTGCTGAAGAAGGTGCTGCCCCGGCTGTTCAAGGGGCAGAACCAGAAGCAGCCCAATGGCGCTGCGGAACTGCATCGCGTCCTGACCACCCAGGCGTTCCGCCCCGCGTGGACCCTGGTGGGAGACACGCTGGTGCTGGGCACGGACGAGGCCGCCGTGAAGGCCGTATCCGCCGGTCTCCAGGGCCAGGCGCCCACCCTGGCGGACAGCGAATCGAAGGCCTGGGCTCGCATGGAGATCGATGGCGCCAGGGCCTCGAAGGAGCTGGAGAACCTGCTGCTGGCCTTCCTGCGCAGCCGCACCGGCAGCGGCTGGTGGATCGGTGAAACGACAAACGAGGACGAAGCCGCAGCGGAGCTGGCCTTCAGCCTCGGTCCCTTCCTGGGCGCCGTGAAGGCCCTGGGCCCCGTGCGTCTCGACTGGAACTGGACGGCTGCGGGCCTGGAGGGGCGGCCGCGATGACGCTGAACCGGCTTCTGGCTGGGGCTGCGGTGGCGGCGGGGGTCGCCTTCGCGGCGCTGGTACCGCTGCGCCACCGCGTGATTGAGGAAGCTGATCCCGCCAACCCGGTCCGGCATCTCCGTGTGGCCAGCCGCAGCCTGCTGGGCCTGCCTCGAGCCGGTTGGGGTGTCGCCATGACCGGTGTGCCCTCCTGGGGCGATGGGGCAGGGGGTTTCTTCCTGGCGCCGGACCGGCCAGCGGAGGTGGTCGTCGAGGCCTGGCCTGGTTTTCGACAGGCGCTGTCGGTGACACCTTCAACGCCTGCCGTGACCAACATGCTGCGGGAGGAAGGTGATCGCGAAGCCTTCCGCCTCTGGTTCGTGGCGATCCTCGAACAGCAGCTGGACGGCCCCAGTCCCGCCTGGGAGCCTGCCCAGCGCGACTGCGCGGGTCTGTTGCGTTTCGCGTTCAGGGAGGCCCTGGCCCAGCACACCGTCAGCTGGCGCGAACGCGTGGCGTTCGCTTCTGGCCCTCCAGGCCAGGATCCTTCACCGGCCTTCGCCCAGGGAATGCGAAATGGTTTCCCCACGCCCGAAGGCCCCCAGCCCTTCGCGAAAGGTGCCTTCCTGCGCCGTCTGGCCTGCGTGCCGCTCGGCCGGGACCTGCAGCAGGCGCGGCCCGGTGATCTGCTCTTCTTCGCCCGGGGCGGCGCCCGCACCCAGCCGGATCACGCCATGGCCTTCGTGCGGCCGGCCGCAGATGGCGCGCCCATGGTGCTGTACCACACCGGCCCCGAAGGCAGCGGCGCAGGCCGCCAACCCGGCGAGATCCGCCGCGCCCGGCTGGATGATCTGCTCCACCATCCCGATCCCGATTTCCGCCCCCTTCCCGAGAATCCCGCCTTCCTGGGGCTCTACCGCTGGCGCTTGCTGGCGGGCGAGTCTTTTGAACCTTCCTTCCCAAGGTCCTGATATGCGCTGGTTCCGCCCTTTTTTAACGCTGCTGCTGCCTGCGCTCCTGCTGTTGCCCACCCTGGGCACGGCCCAGAAGCGGGCCGCCGAAGGCCCCTGGCGCGAAGGTGGCTGGACCGGTGCCTTCGCCACCCTCCGTCCCACGCTGCCGGGCAAGCCGGGCCAGCTGGAGGCCGCGGGCCCCATTCCCGCGGAGGCACGCATCCGCATCTACCGCGTGGAGGATCCCGACGCCTTCCTGAAAAAGGTGATGGTGGAGCGGGGCACCGCCACGGTCGAAGGCGGTCGCGGCGCCCAGGATCCGCTGGATGTCCTGCGGGAGGCGGTGCTGTGGGGCGGCCGTCGGGCCTTCGTCACCGTCCACCGCACGGCCACGCAGGTGTTGCGGGACACTGCGAAGCAGACTGAGCGGCTGACTGCGGCGAAGACTTCTCCGACGCGGGTGCGCGAAGGTACGGCGCTGCCCATCGAAGGGCAGCCCGGCATCACCTTCGTGACCGAGCTCGTGCCCCGCGTCAGCGAGGACATCGCCGGCCGCAAGGGGCAGGAAAGCGACGACTCCGGCGAAGACGGCTTCCTCAGTCGCGTGGAATTGCCAGCCCAGCCGGCGGGCCTGTATCTGGTGGAGGTGCTGCGTGGTGGCGATGCGGCCTATGTGCCCTGGCTGGTCACGGACCTGACACTGCTCTCGGAGCAGGACGGCGGGCGGATCCGTGTGCAGGCCGTGGATGGCCGCGACGGCGCGCCCAAGGCGGGTGTGAGCGGTCAGATCTTCGAAGGCGCCAAGGCTCAGCCGCTGACTTTCGATGCCACCGGCAGGACCGAGGTTGCCGTCACGCCCGGCGTCCGCCGCGTGGTGTTGGCGCGCAGCGGCGCCAGCTTCGCCATCCTGGCCAGCGAAGGCCAGAGCTCCGCCGCCGTGAGGCAGCGGCTCTATGCCTTCACCGAACGGCCCCTCTACCGGCCCGGCCAGGAAGTCTTCGTCAAGGCCATCCTCCGCCGCGTGGATGACAGCGAGAACCGTGTCGTCAGCAGCTCCCCAGGCCTCGCTTTCACGGTGCTCGATCCCGAGGACACCAAGGTCACCGAGGGCCAGGCGAAGCTGTTGAATGCGGAGACCGGCACCTTCGGCGCTCAGTTCACCCTGCCGGGGGCGGGCCGCCTCGGCCTCTACCGCATCGTGTTCCAGGGCCCTCAGGGGCCCGGCCAGGCCGAGTTCAAGGTCGAGCAGTTCGTGAAGCCGGCCTTCGAAGTGAAGGTCACCACGGAGAAAAGCAAGGTGGGCCTCGGCGATGCGCTGGCCTTCCATGCAAATGCCCGCTACTTCTACGGGGCCGCCGTGCGCGGCGCCAAGGCGGACTGGTTCCTCTACAAGGTGGTGCCCCCCAAGGCCCGCTGGTACTGGGATGACGAGGACTCCGGCCCCGCGCCCGAACTGATGGAAAGCGGCCAGCTCGAACTGGACGACGAAGGCCAGGCCGAGCTGCCCAGCTTCAAGGCCGAGAGCGATGGCCTCTGGCGCATGGTGGTGAAGGTGGCCGATGCCTCCGGCCAGCGCAACAGCGGCCAGGCCCAGGTGCGCGCCGCCGCGGGCGATCTGGTGCTGATGATCGCCGCGGATCGTTCGGTGGCGCTGCCTGGCAAGCCCTTCCAGGTGACGGCCCGTGCCCTCGACCTCGATGGCAAGGAAGTGCCGGGCATCGCCATCAAGCTTCGCGCCGCCCGCATCGTGGCCTTGAAGGACAGTGCCACTTGGTGGTCGCGGCCCAACGCCCTGAAGCCAGGCGAGACCGTGGCTTCGGCTCCGGGACCCCAGGCCATGCTGAGCATCCCCGAGGGCGGGGCCTTCCTGCTGGTGGCCGAGGCGAAGGATTCCAAGGGCCGCCCCGTGGTGGCCCAGCGGCAGATCACCGTGGCCGCCGAAGGCACGCCGCTGCCCGCCGTGCCGGATCTTCGCGCCGCCACCGACAAGCCCGAATACCAGCCCGGTGACACCGCCCGCATCCTCGTGCAGCTGCCCCGGCCCAAGTTGACCCTGCACTGGGCCCTGGAACACGAAGGCCTCGGTCCGCGCCAGAGCCGCGCAGTCATGGGCACCACGGCCCTCGTGGACATCCCCGTCACCACCGCCATGCAGCCCAATGTCTGGGCCGTGTTCGAGATCGTGGCGGAGGGCCGCCGCCAGCTGGTGGAAGTGCCGATCCGCGTGCCGAAGCGCGACCGCCGCCTGTCCGTGGCCGTGACCACCGACAAGGAGCGCTATCAGCCCGGCCAGCCCATGAAGGTGTCCGTCGAGGTGAAGGATTCGGAGGGCCGTCCCTCGGCGGCCGACCTCAGCGTCGGCGTGGTGGACGAGGCCATCTACGCGCTCAGCCAGGAGCTGCATCCGGACCCCGTGCGGTTCTTCCATCCCACCCGCCGCCACGGCGTGCTGCGCTCGGGGTCGACCGATTGGAGCTTCCACGATCTGCTGCGCCGCCAGCGGCCCGTCTGGAGCCTGAAGCAGACCAAGCGCGGCGACTTCAAGGCCGATGACGACGACAAGGTGCGCCAGAACTTCAAGGACACGGCCCACTGGGCTCCTTTCGTGGCCGCGGGCCGCGACGGCAAGGCCAGCGTCGACCTGGTGCTGCCGGACAACCTCACGGCCTGGCGCGCCACGGCCACGGCCATCACCGCCGATACCAAAGTGGGCGTGGGTCGGGCTTCCAAGCCCGCCTCCAAGCCCCTGCAGGTGGCGCTCACCCTGCCGCGCACCCTCAGCGTGAACGAGGAGGCCCGCGCCATCGCCCTGGTGCGGAACCTCTCGGGTCAGCCCATCAGCGGAAAGATCCGGCTCGAGGTGCAGAATGGCCGCTTCACGGGCACGCCCGAGGCCACCTTCAGCCTCCCGGATCAGGGCGAGTACCGCTTCGCCCTGCCGCTGTTCTCGGACAAGACCGGTCCCCTCACCGTGACCGCCCGGGCGGAGGGCGGCGGTTTGAGGGACGCCGAGCGCCAGCGCATTACCGTGCAGGATCAGCTGGTGCCCGCTTCCATGTCGGGCTCCCTCCTGCTGGACGGCGGCGCGCAGTCCCTGACGATTTCCGTGCCCCCCGGCGCCAAAGGCGAGGCCGCCCTCGTGCTTACACCCGTGGGCAACCTCGAGCATCTGGCGGCGCCCTCGCTGCCTTACCTCATCGGCTATCCCTACGGCTGCGTGGAACAGACCCTATCGAGCTTCGTGCCCAACCTGCTGGTGGCGGACCTGGTGAAGCAGGGCGCCATGCCCGACCTGGACTGGAAGAAGCTCACGGATCTGGATCGCAACATCCGCGACGGCGTGTTCAAGGTTTACGGCTACCAGCAGCCCAACGGCGGCTGGGGTTGGTACGCTCCCGGCGACTTCGGCCTGGACGCCAATCCCCACACCACCGGCCACGCCATCCAGAGCTTCGCCACCATGAAGCGGCTGGGCTATGTCGTGGACGAGAATGTCTACCGGCGCGGCCGCCAGGCCGCCATGACTCTCTTTCAGCAGGCGGCGCGGCAGGCGGACAGCGCTGGCAAGTCAGCCCAGGGGCGGAGCGCCGATCCCCAGGCGGACGCAGCCTTCCTGCTGCTGTCCCTGGCCCAGACCGGCGAGCCCATCGCGGGCCTGGTGGACAGTGCCGCGGACAAAGTGCTCAGCGGTGCATGGAGTGGTACCCACGTGCTGGCCATGACCACCCTCGCCGCAGCACAGTCGAAGCATCCGAAGGCGGCCGCCCTGGCCGAACGCCTGGAGCAGCGCGTCGTGGTGAAGGGCGGTCTGGCCCGCTGGGAAGGCCGCCGCGAGGATTGGTGGAGTTATGCATCGGGTGATGTCGTGCCCACGGTGATGGCGCTGAAGGCGCTCTGCCTCGTCCGGCCGCAGTCGCCGCTGATCCGCCAGGGCGAGACCTATCTGGCCTCGGAATACCGCGGCTACGGTTGGTACTCGACCTGGAGTACCGGGCAGATCGTGGACCTGCTGCCGTATCTGATGAAGGTCCGGAAGCTGGACTTCGGTCCCCTCGCCATCCAGGCCTCGGTGCAGGGCGGGCCGTCCTGGGACTTCAAGGAGCGCCCGGAGACGCGCCGCTGGAATGCCCGCGAGCCCCGCGCCGGCAGCTTCGCCATGGTGGAACCGAAGGCCGTCACGATCTCGGCCAGTGGCAAGGGCCTGCTGGTGTGGACCTACGCCTATCAGGTGCCGGGCAGCGCGGCGGGCGTGGCCAAAGCCGAGGCCTCCTCGGCCCTGAAGCTGGCCGTGACCCGGAACCTCTGGCGCCTGAAGACGCCCCAGGAAACGGGCAACGCCCGCCAGGGCTGGATCCGCGAACCCTGGACCGGAACCATGAAGGCGGGCCAGGAGGCCTGGATGCAGGTGCAGTTCCGCACGGACCGGGATGCGGATTATGTGCTGCTGGAGGTGCCCATTCCCGGCGGCCTCAACCCCACCGTGAAGCTCGAGGGTTTCGTGCTGGAAGGCAAGCCGTTCACGGAAGAAGGATCCTCGGACGCCTGGATGAAGCCCCGCATTGAAGTCCACGCCGACAAGGTGACCTTCCTGTTTCACCGGGCCTGGAGCTGGAACACGCACACCGTGCGGATCCTGCTGCGGGCGGGCATGGCGGGCAGCTATCGCCTGCGGCCGGCGAAGCTGAGCCTCATGTCGAACGAGGGCCAGTGGGTCACCAGCGATGGCGTGGATCTGAAGGTGGTGGACGGAGGTGCGCGATGAGGCCATTGCTGGTGCTGCTCCTCCTCGCGATGACCTCGGCGCTGACGGCGCAGAAGGTCCGCAAGGCCACGCCTCCGGCCCAGGCTGCGTATGCGCCCGACCTCAAGCTCTGGCGCCTGGATGTGGCTCCCGCCCTCGGCGGGTGGTCCAGCGACCGCACGGTCAACCTGCGGATCAAGCTGGTGGATCCGAAGGATCCGAATCCTCCGAAGGACGAGGCTGGCGCGCGCTACACCTACGACGACGAGGACGAGGGCGGCTACAACCCCGGGGCGGAAGACACGCGCACCGCGGAGCAGCTGCGGCAGGCGCGCCTGGAGCGGGAGGCCGAGTCGGCCCGCAGCGCCTGGCGGCAGCGCACGCTGAAGGTGTGGTTCAACGGCTTGGCCCTGACCTGGTCTACCCGCGTAGGCACTTCGCTCAACATGGAGCTCACCGCCCAGAACGGCGAGAACCGGCTGGAGCTCCTGGAGCCGGATTCGGGTCTGAAGGTGGCGCGCAGCTGGTGGGTGTCCACCGCGCGGACGCGGCTGCGGGTGGTCTCCATCCAGGCCAACGATGAGTACACCGGCGGTAGCCTGCAAGTGCTCGAGCCTGATGGCGCCCTGGCCCAGGGCGGCCGCCGCACACCCTCTGGCGGGATACTGCGCTGGTCCGGCGAATACACCCACGACACGCCCCCGCCGGGAACCTACACACTCAAGTGGACCAGCGGCTGGCGCGGTGGCAAGCCTGCCCACGTGAAGCTGGAAGCCGTGCTGGACGGCGGCACCGATCAGGAACGCCGCTGGACCTGGGAACGCCTGATCCTGCCGGGCGCCGGATCCGTCACCTTGGGGACCTTTGATGTCGAACCTTAAGCTCCTTCTGGCCGGGCCGCTCTCGGCGCTGCTGCTCCTGGCCCAGCCGGCGCCCGCTGCGGTGAAGACACCGGTGTTGCTCCCTGGCGAGGGCTTTGCCATCACGGTGGACGGCAACGCGGTGCACACCTACGGGGAGGCGCGGAAGGAGGCGCCCATGGGCAGCCTCGCCAAGCTGGTGTGGCTGCGGCTGGAAGGCGCCGAATGGGCCAGCCGGGGCGTGCAGTTCAAGTGCAAGGGCGCTGCGGGCCCCTTCACCTGCTGGAACCGGGAGGGCCATGGCCGCGTGGATCTGGGCAAGGCACTCCACGAAAGTTGCAATCTGGCCTTCCTGTTCTGGATCCAGGATGCGCAGGTGCGCTGGCGGCAGGATTACGGGGAGGCGGCGGCCCGGATGCGCATGGAAGACGTGTTCGCACCCTTCCTCGGCCGGCGCCTGCCGCAGGGCGATGCGCTGCCGCCGCTGACCGCGGCGTGGGTGGGAGATGGCGATCTGCTGCGGACCAGCCCCGAAGCCTTCCTCCGCTGGCTCATGGAACCGGACAAGGCCGAGGTGGTGGCCTTCGGCAAGCGGTTCCTCGCGGGGTTCTGGGTCGAATTCAGGGATCTTTTCGGCAAGGAGGGCTGGTGGTTCAAGACGGGCACCGCACCCGTGCCCGGTGAGCCCGGGGCCACCAGCGCCTGGGTGGCGGGCGGCCATGGTTCCGCGCTCGTGGTGCTGCATTTACCCCGGGGCCGGGGCAAACAGGAAGGCCTGAGCCGCATCCACGAGATTCTCGGACTGAAGCGTTGATGGTCCTGGTTGCCGTCGTGCCCGCGCCGCCCTTCACGCCGCCGGTTTTCGAAGGGGATGTGGCTGCGCAGGGGGCGGTGGAGGAGGCCCTCCGCGCGGCCTTGGCGGCGACCGCTGCCCACGCCCCCTGGCCACTGGGGCCTTGGCGCGTCCACCTTCATCCGGATGCCCCTTCCTTCGAGCGGGCCACCGGAGCGCCGACCGCGCGCAGTGGACAGTGGGTGGCAGAGACGCTGCATCTGCGGCCCTGGGAGCAGCTGCGCCGCCGGGACTTGGGCGCGCTCCTGCGCCACGAACTGACCCACCGCCGCCTGGTGGCGAAAGGCCTTCGCCGCTGGGCAGAGGAGGCCCGCTGCCTGTGGGCCGAGGCCCAGCGCAAGCCGCCGCAGGCCTGGCCCGCGGCGCCTGACGCGCCCCTGCAGGTTCGGCTCGACCGCGCCCTGGCTGGTGGCAGCACCCGCGAGCAGGCCTGGGCCTACCGCTGGCTGCGCGCCTGGCTGAAGCATGAGGCGTTGCCGGAACCCCCCCGGGGCCTGACGCGCGAACCCGAAGTCTGGACCAAGGAGGCCGCCACCCTGGCTGAGACCGTCACCGTGATCTGGCCGGCAGAGCGGCTGCGCGGCCCACTGACCGTGAATGGACACCCACTGTCGCACCGGGTCGGGAAGACCTGGCGCTTCCAGGGCCGGGTAAGTTTCCCCGATGGGTTTCCGGTCCGGGAGCTCCAGGGAACCGTGAAGGTCTGGGCTGAAACCCATGGTTGGCGCCTGTCCTGGACCGCCAGCCGCAGCGCCTGGATCGCCGCCGCCACGGACGGTGAGCTGGGAGCCGAGGCGCCAGTCGAGGCCCGTCGGGCCCTTGCGGCGGTGCTGGGCCGCTGGGTGGAAGGGCACCGGCAGCAGCATCCCGGCGGCGCCCTCTGCCCGCTCACCCACTGCGCCGTGGTGCGGGGAAGCGGCTCCGCCGGGACGGCAAGCGTAGCGGCCTCGGCGCCAGCCCTGGACCTGGATTCCCGCTGGGCCTTCTTTGCGGGATCCGCTGGAGGCCGGGCCCTCAGCCCACGCGAGATCTGGGGGGAAGGCCCGGCCGGTTCCGGTGGTGCCGCCGAGGTCCCGGGGGACCGCTGGCTGACCTGGGAGCGGACCCTCAGCGCCGCCCAGGTCGCGGCCCTGAAGCGGGACGCCAAGCCTGGCCTGAGCCCGGGGCAGCGTGGCCTGCATTTGGGCGAGTCCGGCCCCTTTGCGGTGGAGGCGCTGCGGCTGGCTGCGGGCCGCCGCTTCGGCTGGACCACCTGGCCCAGCAACGCCTGCGAGGGCGCAATACTCCCCGATGGCTCGCTGCACCTGCAGGGTCGTGGCTGGGGCCACAATGTCGGGCTCTGTCTCGCCACGGCCCGGTTCCGCGCCCTGAATGGCGCCACCGCCGAGCAGCTCCTCGCCGAGGCGTTTCCGGCCTCCTGGCGGACGCCATGACCTGGTGGGTGTATCTCCTTCGGTGTGCGGATGGCACCCTCTACTGCGGCATCGCGCTGGATGTGGCGGTGCGGCTGCAGCAGCACCAAGAGGGGAAGGGCGCCAAATACACGCGGGGCCGTGGACCGCTGGAGCTGGTCTACCGCGAGCCCTGCGCCGCGAAGGCGGAGGCGTTGCGGCGGGAGCGGGCGATCAAGCGCTTGCCGCGTTCAGCGAAGCTCAGACTGTGCGGCCTCTGACCATCTCGCCCAGCAGCCCGGCCACTGCGGCCTTGGGATCGGCGGCCTTGAACACGGCGTTGCCGGCCACGAGGCAATCGGCACCCGCGCGAATGAGGTCGGCGGCGTTCGTCAGGCCCACGCCGCCATCCACCTCGATGAGAAAGGGGAGGCCGCGTTCGGTGCGCAGGGCATCCAGCCGCTTCACCTTATCCAGTACTCGGGGGATGAAGCTCTGGCCGCCGAAGCCGGGGTTCACGCTCATGAGCAGCACGAAGTCGAAGTCGCCGACCAGGTCCACCAGCGTGTCCACCGGGGTGCCGGGATTCAGCACCACGCCGGCCTTGCCGCCCGCCTGCCGGATGGAGGCCAGGGTCCGGTGCAGGTGGGGGTCGGCTTCCTGGTGGATGCTCACCCAGTCGGCGCCCGCCTTCACGAATTCGGCGGCGTAGCGCAGGGGCTCGACAATCATCAGGTGGCAGTCCAGGGGCAGCGTCGTGGCCTTGCGCAGGCTTTCGACCACGGGCAGGCCGATGGTGATGTTCGGCACGAAGCGGCCGTCCATCACATCCACATGCACCACCTGGGCCCCCGAGGCTTCGATCATCCGCAATTCCTCACCGAGCCGCGTGAAGTCCGAAGAGAGCAGCGATGGGGCCAGCAGAGGGGAGGCGGGGCGGAGGCTCATGGGCCCAGTATCCCAGAGGCGACCTTGGCTTTTCGAACAAAGAAGTTCTGGAAGGCGCTGGTCGCGGAAGGCTCGGAAGAGGCGCGGAAGGCGGTGAAAAGACAGAGCCGGGCCTCTTTCCGTGGTTTCTGTGAGTTTCCGCGCCTTCCGTGACCAGCCTTCGGTTGATCAGTGCCCCAGGGGAACTTCCACGCCGTTCACCCACAACCGCCCGGGCTTCACCTTCCGCAAGGCCGCTGGGGTGATCTCGCCAAGGGCAACCTGCACCCACAGCAGATCGGCCATGGCGCCTTTCTGGAGGGTGCCCAGGTCCTTGGCGCGACCCAGGGCGGTGGCGTTGCCGGCGGTGTAGGCGCGGACGGCTTCCAGGCGTGAGAGGCGCTGCCCGGGGAGAAAGCCACCCGGAGGATTGCCATCCGGGTCCTGGCGGGTTTCGGCGGCGGCGAGGCTCACGAAGGGGTTGGCCTCCTCCACAGGCGCGTCGCTGCCGAAGGCCAGCAGGGCGCCCCCTTCGGCGAAGCCGCGCCAGGGGAAGGCTTCGTTCACGCGCTCAGGACCGAGGCGGGCGGGGGTCCAGCTGTGGTCCGAGGTGCAGTGGACGGGTTGCACGCTGGCCACCACTCCCTGTTTGCCGAATCGGGCCGCATCCTCGGCGGTGACGATCTGGGCGTGTTCGATCCGCGGGGGCAGGGCGCCCTTGCCCTTCTTCATGGCCTCGGCCAGCAGGTCCAGCGCTGCGCGGTTGGCGGCATCGCCGATGGCGTGGATCGCGGGCTGGTAGCCGGCGCGGAGGGTGATGGCGGCGTCCTGGGCGACCTTGGCGGGATCCGTCACCCAGAGGCCCCGGGTGCCGGGCTCGTCCGTGTAGGGGGCCAGCAGGCGCGCCCCGCGGCTGCCCAGAGCGCCGTCCAGGTAGAACTTCACGCCCTGCACCTGGAAGAAGGACAGCTGCTTCGCGTGGCTGCGCTTCAGCTCGTGCAGCATCAGCTCGTGCTCGTGGGCCAGGTAGGCGAAGACGCGGATGGGCAGGGCGTTGGCAGCGGCCAGGCGGCGGTAGGCGGCAAGTTCGCGCCCATCCACGCCCATGTCGGCCACGGCCGTGAAGCCCTCGGCCCGCAGCGACGTGAGACCGGCCATCAGCTGGGCTTCCAATTCGGCCTCGGTGGCCTGAGGGAGGTGTTTGGCGACCAGTTCCATGGCGGCGTCGAGCAGGATGCCGCTGGGCCGGCCGTAGGCGTCCTTGAGGATGCGCCCGCCCTCGGGATCTGGCGTCTCCGGGCCGATGCCCGCGATGGCCAGAGCCGCGGTGTTCACCCAGGCGGCATGGCCGTCCACCCGCTGCAGGAAGGACGGCCGCGAGCCCGTGAGGGCATCCAGATCCAGGGCCCGGGGAAAGGCCTTGGCAGGCCAGCGGTTCTGATCCCAGCCCCGGCCCAGCAGCCAGCCCTCGGGATGGGCAGCAGACCATTCGCGGATCCGGCTCAGGGACTCCGGTAGCGTTTCGAGGCCCGTGAGATCGACCTTGCGGCTCAGGGCGCCGAGACCACCCACGTGGGCGTGGCCCTCGATGAGGCCGGGCAGCAGGGTGCCTCCTGGGAGGTCCACACGCCGGGCTTTGGGATGGGTCTTGGCCAGGGCTTCGAGGGGGCCGACGGCCAGGATCTTGCCCTTGCTGATGACCAGCCCCTGGCCCTTTTTCGGGCCCTGGGCCGTCCAGAGATCGGCACCGGCGAGGAGTTGGATGTGGGGCGGGGGCGGGGGCGGCAGCGGCATGGTGGGCTCGGAAGGGGAGCAGCCAGTGTAGCGTCCGTCCCGGTGTGGGGGATAAGGTGGAGCATTCGGAGGCTCCATGTATCAGAAGGATTTCCTGGATCAGGTGCGCGCCCAGCTCACGGTGAAGGAAGATCCGGCCAAGCTGCGCGAACGGGCCTTCGAGACCACTTCGGGCATCCCGCTGAAGAACAGCTACACCCCGGCGGACCTCGCGGAGTTCGATCCGCTGCGGGATCTGGGTGCGCCGGGCAAGTTCCCCTTCACCCGCTCCGTGCAACCCACTGGGTACCGGGGCCGCCTCTGGACCATGCGCCAGTACGCGGGCTTCGCCACGGCGGAGGAAAGCAACGCCCGCTACCGCTACCTGCTGGAGCAGGGCACCACGGGCCTGTCCGTGGCCTTCGATCTGCCCACGCAGATCGGCATGGATCCCGACCATCCGATGGCCCTGGGCGAGGTGGGTAAGGTGGGCGTGAGCATCAGCTCCATCCACGATATGCGGCGGCTGTTCCAGGACATCCCCCTGGACAAGGTGACGACCAGCATGACCATCAACGCCCCGGCAGCGGTGCTGCTGGCGATGTACCTCGCGGTGGCTGAAGAGCAGGGCGTCAGCTGGGAGCAGGTGGGCGGCACCATCCAGAACGACATCCTCAAGGAGTACATGGCCCGCGGCACCTACATCTTCCCGCCGCGCCAGAGCCTGCGTCTCATCACGGATATCTTCGCCTTCTGCGCGGACCAGGTGCCCAACTGGAACACCATTTCCATTTCGGGCTACCACATCCGCGAGGCTGGCTGCACCGCGGCCCAGGAAATCGCCTTCACCCTGGGGGATGGCATTGCCTACGTGCAGGCCGCTCTGGACGCCGGGCTGGAACTGGAAGCCTTTGCACCGAGGCTCAGTTTCTTCTTCAACGCCCACAACCAGTTCTTCGAAGAGGTCGCCAAGTTCCGGGCCGCCCGCCGCCTCTGGGCCCGGATCATGAAGGAACGATTCAAGACGACCGATGCAAAAAGCCAGATGTTGCGTTTCCACACGCAGACCGCGGGTAGCACCCTCACGGCCCAGCAGCCGGACAACAACATCGTGCGCACCACCGTGCAGGCCATGGCGGCAGTCTGCGGCGGCACCCAGAGCCTGCACACCAACAGCCGCGACGAGGCCCTGGCCCTGCCTACGGAGCAAAGCGCCATGATCGCTCTGCGCACCCAGCAGATCCTGGCCTACGAATCCCGCTTGGCAGATGTGGTGGATCCCTTCGCGGGCAGCTACTTCGTGGAAGCCCTCACGGATGAACTGGAAGCACGGGCCTTGGCTCTGCTGGCCAAGGTGGATGAACTGGGCGGCATGGCCAGTGCCATCGAGCGGGGCTTCCCCCAGCGGGAGATCCAGAACGCGGCGTATGCCTTCCAGAAGGCCGTGGAGAAGGGTGAGCAGGTGGTGGTGGGCGTGAACCGGTTCACCGTGACCGGCGAATCCAAGCCGGTGCTCCTGCGGGTGGATGAAGCCCTGGGCGCCGTGCGCCGCCAGGAGATCTCGGCCGTGCGAAGCAGCCGGGCGCAGGCCCCAGTCAGCGCCTGCCTGGCCGCCCTGCGCACGGCCGCCCTGGGCACGGAAAATCTGATGCCGTTGATCCTGAGTGCCGTCAAGGCCGAGGCGACCGTAGGCGAGATCTGTGACGTGCTCCGCAGCGCCTTTGGGGAGTACCAGGAGCAACTGGTGCTCTGAACGAATCAAAACCCGCATGAGTCTTGTAAGGACCGAAAATCCCGGTACCCTTATTGCACACTCATGACTCAACCCGGTCCCGCAGCGCGGGACCCCCAACCCAGGAGACACCATGCGTTTCATGACCCTCATTGCCGCTGCGGCGCTGCTTCTCGCCGTTCCCGCCCAGGCCAAGATGCCCTGGGTCAAGAAATCCCAGGAGCTTGGCTTCACCGATGTGAAGGATTGCAAGGCCTGCCATGTGGGCATGGCCAAGAAGGGTGGGGAGCTGTCTGAGCGCGGCAAATTCCTCGAGGACATGAAGACCAAGAAGAAGGCCGCTGAAGTGGATCTCAACTGGCTGAAGGAATACAAGGGCAAGTAACCTGCTGACCCAGTTTGGAAGCTGAACGCCGGGGGATCCCCCGGCGTTTTTTTACTTCCGACCGGGAATGGTCATTGTCCGAAAGCCGCGCTACATTTGTATCCAACCTTTCAAAAAACTGGAGATCCCATGGTCCGCACGATCCTCGCCATCCTGACTCTGGCTCTCGTCAGCCTGCCGGCCCAAGCCAAGCTGCCCTTCGTCAAGAAGGCCCAGGAACTCGGCTTTGCCGACATCAAGAGCTGCCAGGCCTGCCACATCGACAAGATGCCCAAGAAGGGTGCCTCTGAGGCCAACGAGCGCGGCAAGTTCCTGCTGGCCACCAAGGCTGCCAAGAAGGCCGCTGAGGTGGATCTGAACTGGTTGAAGGATTACAAGGGCAAATGAACCGCTGAGGCAGTTAGAGAAGGGGCGCCGGGTGGATTCCCCCCGGTGTCCCTCCTCTGTACACCGGGGAAGGGGAGAGCCTCGAGTTTCTTGTCTGACGCAAGAAATGCGGAAAACAGGGCGTTACAGCTCGCCCTTGCACAGTGGTGACCCAGATCACCAGCACCTCACACGCCCCGGGAATCCCAGACTAGGGTATAAAGGACTTGTGAGGTCTCTATGCGACTGCTGCTAGCTGGACTGTTTTCCATCGCCCTGGCTGCGGCACCACCAAGCCCGAAGGACTGCACCTCGTGCCACGAGGTGGATGTCGTGAAGTTCGAGGCCTCGAAGCATGGAAGCATGGGCTGTGTGGGGTGTCACAGCACCATCACGAAGCTCCCCCATGCGGGGAAACCCGGGCCCGTGAAATGCGCGACCTGTCATGACAATCAGGTCAAGGCCTATGCCAAGAGCGTCCACGGCCTCGCCCTGAAAAACGGCATGTCCGACTCGGCCACCTGCGCCTCCTGCCACGGCTCACCCCACCTGATCCTCGGCGCGAGCGATCCGACCTCCAAGATGGCCAAGAAGAACCTTCCGGATACCTGCGGCGCCTGCCACTCCAATCCAGACTTCCTCGCCAAGCACAACATCCCTTTCGCGAAGCCCGTCGAAGCCTACCGGGCCAGCCTGCACGGCCGCGAAGTGGCCAAGGGCAACTCGAGCGCCGCCTCCTGCTCGGATTGCCATGGCAGCCACGACATCCTGCCGTCCCAGGATCCCAAGGCCCAGATGAACCGGGCCAGGGTGGCCGAGACCTGCGGCGTTTGCCATCCAGATGTCCAGTCCATCTACGCCGACAGCGTCCACGGGCTGGCGGTGAAGCGCGGTTCCAAGGACTCGCCGACCTGCACCGGCTGCCACGGGGAACACAACATCCTGGCCCACTCGGAACCGGGCTCGCTGGTCAACGCCACCCGCGTGTCCACGGTCACCTGTGGCCGCTGCCATGGCGATGAGCGCCTGGATTCCCGGTACGGCTTCGGCGACAAGGTCCCCGCCTACCAGGACAGCTTCCACGGACTGGCGGTCCGCGGCGGGCAGAAGACCGCCGCCAACTGCGCCTCCTGCCACGGCGTGCACAACATCCTGCCCTCGGCGGACATCCGCTCCACCATCAATCCCGCCAATCTGCAGAAAACCTGCGGCCAGTGCCATGTGGGCGTGGGCGACAAGATCGCCAAGAGCAAAGTGCACGCGCGGACCGCAGGCGGCATTGAGCACAAGTCCGTCACCTGGATCCGCTGGGCCTATTACGCCCTCATTCCCATGACCATCGGCTTCATGCTGTTCCACAACGGTCTCGACTGGCTCTCCAAACTCCGCCGCCAGAAGCCCCACCATGGCACGGGCGAGCAGTTGCCCCGCATGAACATGAAGTTCCGGATCACGCACGGCCTGGTGATGGTCAGCTTCATCGCCCTGGTGATCACCGGGTTCGCGTTGAAATTCCCGGAATCCGGCTGGGTGCAGGCGATCGGCTTGCAGGGTGCCGGCGCGGTCCGGGGAATCATCCATCGGATTGCCGCCGTGGTGATCTCCGTTGCGACCCTCCTCCACTTCGTCCACCTCGCCCTGGTGAAGCGCGATCGGGTGATCCTCTGGGAGCTGCTGCCGAATTGGCAGGATGCCAAGGACATCGTCAACATGCTGCGCTACAACCTCGGCCTGATCCCCAAGCGCCCGACCTTCGGGATGTTCGGCTATGCCGAGAAGATGGAGTACTGGGCCTTCATGTGGGGCACCGTGGTGATGGCTGTGACGGGCCTCCTGCTCTGGGCCAAGGACTGGAGCCTCCGGTTCTTCCCCATCTGGGTGATGGACGCCGCCACTGCCGCCCACTGGTACGAAGCGATCCTGGCGACCCTTTCCATCCTTGTCTGGCACTGGTATCTGGTGATCTTCGATCCCGATGTCTATCCCATGGACCTGGCCTGGCTCACCGGAAAAGCCTCGGCGGATCACATCCGGGAAACCCGCCCGGACTATTACCGACAGCTCACCGAGCAGACGACCGACAGGGCTGCCAAGGATGACGAGGGTGGCTCAGGGCACTGATCCGGCTGAATTGTGATCTAGATCCCCTTTATCAAAATACCCAAGAGTGGACAATAGGCGAGGCCCCACCATGTGGGGTCTCGCCCAATCGTTCATCCCTTGCAGTCTGGAGAACCCCATGATCCCGGACGATCGTCCCAATCCAAGCTCCACCCGACTGTCTGGCTGGACCCGACCCGCCTTCCGGGGGTTCCTGTCCCTGGCCCTGCTGCTGGCCGGCCTCCTTGTGGCTACGCCAGTCCAGGCCGCTGGCGGCAAGGCCCCCAAGGAAAACTGCTTCGACTGTCACAGCGACAAGGACATGGTCAAGGAGGAGGGGGGCAAGAAGGTCGTCCTGTTCGTGGACGAGAAGAAGTTCGGTCAGGCCGTGCACGCCTCGCTCTCCTGCCGCAGTTGCCATGTGGAACTGCACAAGGAGCACCCGGGGGATGGCAACCCGGCGCCCAAGGTCAATTGCGGCATCTGCCACACCGAGCAGGACAAGGTCTACCAGGGCAGCATCCACGGCATGAGCAAGGCTCTGGGTGCCTCGGCGGCGGCCGACTGCGCGGACTGCCACGGGAACCACTACATCGTCCCCGCGAAGCAGACCGACTCCCCGGTCTATAAGATGAACCTCCCCAAGACCTGCGCGAAATGCCACGCGAACAAGAACATCACCGACGAATACAAGATGAAGTTCCCCTCGGTGGGCTCCCAGTACAACGAGAGCATCCACGGCATGGCGCTACTGCAGAAGGGCCTCATCGTGGCGCCCAGCTGTAACGACTGCCACGGCGTCCACGACATCAAGCGCAGCGTGGATCGCAGCTCGCCCATCAACCACGCCAATGTCGCCAAGACCTGCGGCAAGTGCCACGTCACGGTCGAGGAGATCTACAACAAGAGCATTCACGGCCAGTTGCTGGCCAAGGGTGATCCCCGTGGACCCGTCTGCATCCAGTGCCACTCGGCCCACCAGATCGAGACGCCCGCCAACAACCACTTCAAGGCCGGCAGCGACATGGTCTGCGGCAAGTGCCACGCCGACCGGCTGGAGCACTACCGCGACACCTACCACGGCAAGGCCATGGCCTTGGGCAAGGCGAATACCGCCAGCTCCGTGGCGGCCTGCTATGACTGTCACGGGCACCATGATGTCCTTCGGGCCTCGGACCCCAACAGCCGCCTGTCCCCGGCCAACATCGTCAACACCTGCAAGCAGTGCCACCCCGGGGCCACAGTCAGCTTCGCGAAGTACGCCCCCCATGCCAATCCCATGGATCGCAAGAACTACCCGGTGCTGAACACTGTCTTCATCGTCATGACCTCCCTGCTGATCTTCACGTTCGCCCTGTTTGGGGGGCACACCCTCCTCTGGCTGTTCCGGTCGATCTGGCTCTACCGGCACGACTCCAAGCAGTTCCGGGAGGCCAAGCTCAAGATTCAGGAGGACGACGAACAGTTCACCCGGTTCCAGCCCTTCGAGCGGTTCCTCCACATCCTCGTCGTCACAAGCTTCCTGCTGTTGACGATCACCGGCATGCCGCTGAAGTTCTACTACGCCGACTGGGCCAAGGCGATCTTCAACTTCATCGGCGGGGCCGAGGTCGCCCGGACGCTCCACCACTTCGGCGCGGTCATCACCTTCGTCTACTTCGTGCTCCATGTGAGCACCACCCTAAGCCATTTCTGGAAGCATCGCGGCTTCCTCAAGGACCCAGAGACCGGGAAGTTCCGTTTCTCCCGGATCTTCAAGGCCATGGCCCATCCGGACTCCATGATCCCCACCAAGCAGGATCTGAAGGATTTCGTGGATCACAACAAGTGGTTCTTCGGGAAGGGCCCCCGGCCGGAATTCGATCGCTGGACCTACTTTGAGAAATTCGACTACCTGGCCGTGTTCTGGGGAGTGTTCGCCATCGGGGTTTCGGGCCTGATCATGTGGTTCCCGGTGTTCTTCAGCAAGTTCATGCCGGGCTGGATGATCAATGTGTCGCTCATCGTCCACTCGGATGAAGCGCTGCTGGCCGCCGGGTTCATCTTCACGGTCCATTTCTTCAACACCCACTTCCGGTTGGAGAAGTTCCCCATGGATACCGTGATCTTCTCGGGCCGGATCTCGAAGTCCGAGATGCTCCACGAGCGCAAGCGGTGGTATGACCGGCTGCTGGCCGAAGGCCGCCTGGATGAGCACCGGGTGAAGGATGAATGGGAAGCCTGGAAGGGCATCGCCCGCACCGCCGGCTACATCTTCTTCGGCGTGGGTCTGGTCCTGCTGTTCCTCATCATCTACGCCATGACGTCGCGCCTGGCGCATTGACGCCAGCCTGCAGCAGAAAAGGGCGCCGGAGCACTCCGGCGCCCTTTTCGATTCAGTGGCGCATCCGGAACGCCCCGCGGGCTCGGGTGACAAAGCTGTGACTGTCATCACAGACGCCGATGGCTTGTTATCCGAGACTCGAGCTGTTGATTCAGTTCGACTCGAAGCGGATTCGAGTCCCCATCCCCAGGAGTTTCCATGCGCCGCTTCACCCTCCTCACTGCCGCCCTCATGCTTCTCATCGCTCCCGCCGCCACGGCGAAGATGACCACCGTCAAGGGCGCCAAGTGCACCGTGTGCCACGAGGGCGCCGCCAAGGACAAGAAGTTCAACCCCGCGACCGTGAAGATGCTCGTGAAGTACAAGGAAGACAAGTGCAAGGACTGCCACAGCATGGTGGATGGCAAGTTCACCTCCAAGAAGGGCTGATTCCTTCGAGCGGGAAGAAAGGCGGCACCAGTCATGGTGCCGCCTTTTCGCGTACGGGCCGAAGCCGGCGGCTGACCCATCCCCGTCCTCCGGCATGGGCTAGCGTTGAATCATTCGACTGGGAGCGCCATGCGCGGACTTGCCCTTCTGACCGGCACCATCCTCCTTCTATGGGCCTCTCCCTGCGGGGCGAAGACCCCCTGGCTCAAACAGGCGATGAACCTTGGCCTGGCGGAGATCAAGGACTGCAAGTCCTGTCATGGCGACAAGAACACCAGGGACAGCCTGAGCGGCACCGGCAAGTGGCTGGTGGCGCAGAAGGTCGCCAGGAAAGCGACCGAGTGTGATGTGGCCTGGCTGAAGGAGCGCGAAGCTCCGCCGAAGTGATTCCCTCGGCGGGGTTCGTCAGAGGCCGAGCAGGGTGCGGGCTTCCACTTCCAGCCGATCCAGCAGGGCGGCGTCGGTGCGGCTCTGGAGGTAGACCTTCAGCTTGGGTTCCGTACCGCTGGGACGGAAGGCGGCAAAGGCGCCGCCTTCGAGCCGGAACTTCAAGACGTTGCTCCGGGGAATGGGCAGGGCGGCGGCCGGGTTATCCGGACGATCGAGGATGGTTTCGCTGCGGCCATCTGCGTGGCGGAGGCCCGTCTGGAAGTCCTCCCAGCTGACGACCATCTGGCCGCCGAGGGTCGCCAGGCCGGCGGACCGGATGCGCTCCATGGCCTCAGCGAAGCGCTTGGCACCGCCGGGCCGGGGATCCTCCAGGTTCACCAGGCGATTGTGGAAGGTGCCGACCCGGGCCATCAAGGCCTCCACGGCTTCGAAGAGCGTCTGGCCCAAGGCCTTGTAGTGCCCGGCCATCTCGGCGACCACCAGGGCCGCCGTCACGCCATCCTTGTCCCGGAGGCTGGGCGGCAGCAGCATGCCATAGCTCTCCTCGGCGCCGAAGGCATAGGCCTCGCCCAGGGCTTCCAGCCGATCCATGCACACGGCGATGAACTTGAAGCCGGTGAGCGTCCAGACCACAGGCAGGCCGTGCCGGCGGGCCACCTCGGCCATGAAATCGGAGGTGACGACCGTGCTCACCACGGCGCCCTTCCGCTGGTTCTGGGTGCAGAGATAGTCGAGGGTGAGGGCGGCGAGGTCGTTGCCGGACATGAGCTCCCAGGCGCCGTTCCGTTTCGCCACCACGCCGATGCGGTCGGCATCAGGATCGTTGGCGAGGATGATTTCGGCATCCATGGCTCCGGCTTCCTTCAGGGGTGCATCGTATGCCGCGAGTTCCTCGGGGTTGGGCCGGGGGGCCGTGGGGAAGCTGCCGTCCTGAATGCCTTGGCTGGCGCTGATGGACAGCGGGATGCCGGCCTGCTCGAACAGGGTGGGCACGAAGGCGATTCCCGTCCCGTGGAAGGGGGTGTAGAGGATGCGGGCCGGCGTGAACGGCTTCGGATGCTGGAGCAGCTCCTGACCCAGGGCCAGGTAGGCGTTCTCCACCTCGCTGGGGATGGGGCTCACGCCACCGGAAGGCGCCACGGGCGGCACGGGCACCATGGGCAGCGTGGCCATCTCGGCCTCGATTTCGGTATCCCAGGGCGCCACCACCTGCCCGCCCAGGTCGTTGTAGGCCTTGTAGCCGTTGTATTCCTTCGGATTGTGGCTGGCGGTGATGATGACGCCGCAGGCCGAGCCGAGCGCCTTCATGGCAAAACAGAGGAAGGGCGTGGGCAGGGGACGCGTGCCGAGGAACACCTGGTACCCGGCCGCAGCCAGCACGGCGGCGCTCTCCGCGGCAAAGACCTCCGAGTTGATGCGGGTGTCGTAACCCACCACGGCGATCTTGTTCCCAGGCGCGTGGCGCTTGGCCACGGCCGCCAGGGCCAGGGTGGTCCGGCGGACATTCGGCTGGTTCATGCGGCGCAGTCCGGAGGCCATGAAACCACGGAGGCCGCCTGTGCCGAAGGCCAGGGGCTCGAAGAAGCGATCCTCCAGTTCGGCAATGGCCTTGGCGTCACCGCCATCCGCGGCCTTCACCAGGGGTTCCAGTTCCGCGCGCAACTCGGTTTCGAGGTGGGGGAAGGACAGATACTGTTTCGCGGTGCTCAGGGACATGGGGACCTCGGCCTCCATCCTACGCGAAGTGCCGGCCTGCTTGAATCAGGCGCCGCCCAGGGCGATGTCCTCCAGGAGGATGCTCAGGCCCGCACTGCTGCCATACCACCGGAGATCGCTGCCCAACGCCACGATACGGGTGAGGAAGTCCCGCAGGTTGCCCGCGAAGGTGAGCTTGTCCACGGCTTCGGCCAGCACGCCATCGCGGATGCGGATTCCGCTCGCGCCCACACTGAGATCGCCACTCACGGGATCCACCGTGTGCAGGCCCATGATCTCTGTGATGAGCACGCCATTGCCGGCCATCCGGTAGAGGGCATCGGGTGTTGTGGCTCCGGCCAGGGGGAAGAGGTTGAAGGTGGTGGCGCCGGGCTGGCTGCCGAACCCGCGGCCCGCGTTGGCCGTGGGAGCCATGCCCATTTCTGCGGCGGTCTTGAGGGTGTGGAGGTAGGTCTTCAGGACGCCGCCTTCAAGCAGGATGTTGCGCCGCGTGGGCAGGCCTTCCGCATCCCAGGGTTCCGTGCCCAGGGCCGGGCGCCCGGGGGCCTCGGCCAGGCGGCCATCGTCCACCAGCGTCAGCAGCGGCGAGGCGATGACCTCACCCAGCTTGCCGGCGAAGAGGCTGCGCTGCTTGAGTACGGACTCGGCGTCCAGCATCCCGGCCACGATGCCCAGCAGATCCACGGCCACTTCCGGGTGGAGCACGACCGCGTATTTTCCGGCCGGAAGCCGCTGGGGATTCAGCTTCCGCTCGCCCTTGCAGGCGGCTTCCGCACCGATGGCCGCCAGATCCAGACCGGGCCGGCGGGCCACGTCCCAATGCCAGGCCGCCTGGCGTTCCTCACCATCAGCCACGGCCAGTTCGATGGAAGCCGAGCAACTGGAGAAGACATCCGGCGTGCGCACCCCCTTCTGCGTGAGCAGGAGGCTGGCGCCGGAGCCATCGCCCCAGGTGGCTTCCCGCACGGCGGCGACCTTCGAGGAGGTGCGGCGGGCCTGGGCTTCCAGTTCCATGGCCCAGGCGATGCGCTGCTCTGGCGTGATGGCTTCGACGCTCGCATCGAAGCGGCCGGGCAGGTCATCGGTCCCCGCGGGCTCCGCCTGGCGCAGCCAGGGATCTTCATCACCGAGGGCGCTCAGCTCCCAGGCCTGGGTAAAGAGACTTCGGAAGTCCGCCGCAGCGAGGTCCGTGG
This sequence comes from Holophagales bacterium, assembly GCA_038320645.1. Lineage (GTDB taxonomy): Bacteria > Acidobacteriota > Holophagae > Holophagales > Holophagaceae > Geothrix. Next base: position 33,887 of record JBBQEL010000010.1, read on the forward strand.
TGGTGGCCAGACCCGTGCGGAAGCCCTTGCCCCCGGCGCGGATCACGCGGACGCCCAGCCCACCCCGCTTGCTGACCGTGAGGTCCTCCAGTTGGCCGTTCTGGACCTTGGCCTTGCGGCTGCGGGACACCGAAACAAAGGCCTCAGCGCCCTCTGCACCGAGCTTCAGCGCGTGCTGGATGCCGTCCTGGAGCCGGGCTTCGAGGGAATCGGAAATGAAGGAATCAAAGGGGGTCATGGTCAAATCACGCTGGGCAAAGGTTCGGCGGTGCCGCCGACGACGAGGGCGGGGCAGAGGATGGTGGGGAGGGCGTCGCTGACGGGCACGCCTTGGCCGTCCTTGCCGCAGGTGCCGATGTCAAAGTGGTGGAGGTCGCTGCCGATGCGGGTGAGCTGTCTCAGCACGTCGGGGCCACAGCCGCTGAGGGTGGCGTTCTTCACGGGATACATGGGGACGCCCTTTTCCACCCAGTAGCCTTCGGTCACCTGGAAGACGAAATTCCCGGTGACCGTATCCACCTGGCCGCCACCCATGTGCTTCACGAGCAGGCCGCGGTCCAGATCGCGCAGGATGGCTTCGGGAGCCTCGCTGCCGGCGGCCAGGAAGGTGTTCCGCATGCGCGGGATCGGGAGATGCCGGTAACTTTCGCGGCGCCCGTTGCCGGTGGGCTCGGTGCCCATCTTGCGGGAGGTCTTGCGCGATTGGAGGTAGGCCTTCAACACGCCGTTTTCGATGAGCACCACGCGGCTCACCGGGTTGCCTTCATCATCGATGGCCTGGCTCCCGCGCTTGTGGGGCAGGGTGCCGTCATCGATGATCGTGACGCCCTCGGCGGCCACCTTCTGGCCCAGCTTGCCGGCGAAAGAGCTCATGCCGGCCAGGGCCAGGTCGGCCTCCAGCCCGTGGCCGCAGGCCTCGTGGATCATGGTGCCGCCAGCGCTGCTGCTGAGGACCACCGGGAACGTGCCCGCCGGCGCCGGCTGGGCATCGAGGGCCTGCATGGCCAGCCGAACGGCCTCGTGGACGGTGCGGGCCACGGCCTCGGGCGTGAACAGTTCGAAGCCACGGGTTTCGCCCAGGGCCTGGTAGCCGGTCTGGAGCTGCGTGCCGTCACCCGCGGTGGCATTGAGGCGCAGCACGACTTGCGTGCGGTGATCCTCGGTGAGCCGGCCACTCCAGGCGCCGTCCACGCATTCCGCCGCGGCAATCCAGACCCGCTGCGTGTTATCGCCATAACCCACGGACACCTGCTTCAAGGCGCCGGGGCGGAGCACCTCGGCGTGCTCGCGGGCGAGACCCTCGGCCCGCCGCACCAGAGCCACCTTGTCGCCAAGGGGCACCTGGCCGGGATCCTGCGCCACGGGGCTGGGGGTCGGGAAGGCTTTCACCTCCAAGGCGGGAATGACAGCCGAAGTCCCCTGACCCGGAGCCGCAAGGGTCCGGGCCGATTCGAGCAATTCCTCGGGGGTGGGCGCGATCAGATCGGCGAAGCGGGTCGTGTCGCCGTCCACGACGCGCAGGCTGGCGCCGAAGGTTTCCGAGGCCAGCACGTCCTCCATGCGGCCATCGTCCATGCCCAGGGCGTGGGCCCGGCGGCGCTCCACGAATACTTCGCCGTAATCACCGCCCCGGCTGAGCAGGGTGGTCAGGACGGCGCGCAGCTGGTCGGAGGTGAAGGGTGCAGACATCGGAGATCTCCAGGTCCGCGCGCGGCGGACCCTCCAGTCTGCCAGAAGGGCGGTCTCGGCTCCCGCGAGGATTCCGGACAAGTCCCTGCCGTCATTAAGGATGACCAGGTCCGCGTGGAGGGCGCGTTCGGCGGCCGAGGCCTGGGCCCGCAGCCGGGCCAGCGCGGCCTCGCGGGTCAGCCCATCGCGGGCCAGCAGGCGTTCCACGCGCAGTTCCTCCGGCGCATCCACAGTCCAAAAGGCATCGAAATGATGAGCCCTGCCGCGTTCCACCCAGAGCGCCGCATCCAGCACCGCGCCGCGTGAATCCGGTGGGAGCTCCTGCAGGCGGGTTGCCAGCAGGGCCTCGATGCGGGGATGGAGGAGGGCATTCAAGCGGGCCCTGGACGACGCGTCGGTGAAGATGTGGTTGGCCATCCAGGTGCGATCGAGGGCGCCATCGGGCTGGAGACAGTCTGGTCCGAAGGCGGCCACCAGGGCCGCGAGGCCCTCGCTGTCCGGAAGCACGGCTTCCCGTGCCAGGGCATCCGCATCGAGCACCGCCCACCCGAGGTCCCGCAGCCTCCCGGCGACGAAGCTCTTCCCCGCCGCGATGCCGCCACTGAGACCGAGGATGGGGAAGGGCGTGATTGGCATGAGGATTTCCATCCCTGATTCTGCCCCATCTGGCCCGGGTGGGGCACGGAGCCTGAAGCTGGCCTCTCGGCTACACTGATCCATTCCACCTCTTGACCTGAGGTCACATGAAAGACGCATCCCCCGAACAGTCCATGGACTTGGCACAGCTGGAAAAACCGGTGCTCGAGCTGGAGGCCCAGATCCGGGCCATGGAGATGGACCCTGCCCAGGCCAAGGAGCGGGAGAAGCTGGTCAAGAAGCTCGACAAGCTGAAGGCGGACCTGTTCACGAACCTGACGGACTGGCAGCGGGCGCAGCTGGCGCGCCATCCGAAACGACCCTACACGCTGGATTACCTGGAGCGCATCTGCGAGCGCTTCGACGAGCTGCATGGCGATCGCCGCTTCGGCGACGATGCGGCCATCGTGGCCGGCATGGGCTGGATCGAGGGCAATCCCGTGATGATCATCGGCCAGCAGAAGGGCCGGGATACGAAGATGAAGATCCTGCGCAACTTCGGGATGCCCAAGCCCGAGGGCTACCGGAAGGCCCTGCGCCTCATGAAGCTGGCGGAGAAGTTCCAGCGGCCCATCCTCTGCCTCATCGACACGCCCGGCGCCTATCCCGGCGTGGATGCCGAAGAGCGCGGCCAGGCCGAGGCCATCGCCCGGAACCTGCTGGAGATGGCCAAGCTGGAAGTACCCGTGGTGGCCGTGGTGCTTGGCGAAGGCGGCAGCGGCGGGGCCCTGGCCCTGGGCGTGGCCGATCGTGTGCTCATGATGGAGAACGCCATCTACTCGGTGATTTCCTCCGAGGGCTGCGCCTCCATCCTATGGAAGGACGCGTCGCAGGCGCCGAAGGCGGCGGCGGCCTTGAAGCTCACGGCCCCGCACCTGCTGGAGCTGGGCATCATCGACGGCATTGTGAAAGAGCCACTGGGTGGTGCCCACGCCGACTTCGACGCCGCCGCGCTCGCGCTGAAGGACGCCATCATCGAGGCCTTCTCCGAACTCTCTGAGCTGACCGCGGAGCAGCTGGTGGAGGAGCGCTACCAGAAGTTCGCCCGCATGGGCAGCGTGAGTTGACCTCCTCGGTTTGGCGCCTCCGCCGGGAGATTCCGGCGGGAACAGCGCCCTGGAAGGCCATGGCCGAAGCCTGGGGCTTGGAGCCCCGGCTGGCGCGATTGGCGTGGCTACGGGGGGCGGACCGGCCCGAGGCTCTGGCCTGGCGCCTGGACGCAGCGTGGTCGCGCACCACGGATCCCCACCTGCTGGCCGGTGTGGATCAGGCCGTGGCCCGCATCCGTCGGGCCATCGAGACCCGGGAGCGCATCGTGGTGTACGGGGACTATGACGTGGATGGCGTCACGGCCGTGGCCCTGCTGGTGCGCACCCTGGAGAAGCTCGGCGCCGATGTTTCGTTCTTCATCCCCAACCGCTTCTCTGATGGCTACGGCCTGCACCTGGACTGCATCCAGGAACTGAAGGCCACCCGCGCTCCCGGCCTGCTCGTCTCCGTGGACTGCGGCGTGCGCAGCGTGGACGAGGTGAAGGCCAGCGTGGAGCTGGGCCTCGACTGGGTGATCACGGATCACCATGCCCTGGGCGCCGAACTGCCGCCGGCCTGTGCCGTGGTGCACCCGCACCTCGACGGCTATGCGAATCCCTTCCTGGCGGGCGTGGGCGTGGCCTTCAAGCTCGCCCAGGCCCTGCTCGGGGCGGTGCCGCATCCCACCGGTGCCGACGCCGCCTTTCTGGACGGCCTGCTCAAGCTCGTGGCCATCGGCACGGTGGCGGACATGATGCCGCTGGTGGATGAAAATGCACTACTGGTCCGCCGTGGGCTGGATTCGCTGAGCGGGAAGAACGGTCCCGGACTGGCGGCCCTGCTGCGGGCGGCGAAAAAGGAAGGCACCCTGGGCGCCCAGGACATCGCCTTCGGGCTCGCACCCAGGCTCAACGCGGTGGGCCGCATGGGCGGGGCGGAGGATGCCGTGCGCCTGCTGCTCACGCGGGACCCGGCCGAGGCCGAGACGCTCATGGTGCGCGTGGAGGCTCTCAACCTGGAGCGCCGCGCAATCCAGCAAGACCTGGCCGGGCACCTGCCGCCCCCCGGTGAGGGGGCCTTCGACCTGGTCATGGATCCCACGGCCCACAAGGGCGTCATCGGCATCGTGGCGGGCCACCGGATGCGCGCCAGTGGCCGTCCGGCGGGCGTCTGCACGGTGATCGACGGTGTGGCGCACTGCAGCCTCCGGGCACCGGAGGGCTACGATCTGGGCGAGCTGCTGGCCCTGGCCCAGCCCTTCATCCTGGGCGGCGGTGGCCATCGTGTGGCGGCCGGTCTTAGTTTCGAGGCTTCCCGGTTCGCCTTCGTGCGCCAGGCCCTGCAGCGCGGTGCGACCCTCCAGGCCGAGGGCCGCGAATATCCGCCCCTGCTGGTGGATGGCGGCCCTGACGACCTGCCGGGGGATGCGGAGCTGGCCCGCTTCGAACCCTTCGGTCAGGGCTTTGCGCCGCCGCTGGCGCGTGTGGCAGGGGTGATCGCCTCTTCTGCCGTATTCGGGGCCGACCACTGGAAGCTGCGGCTGACCGGGCTGCCGGACCCGCTCACCTGGTTCGCTGGCCAGGCCCGTCCGAGCCTTCCCAGGGCCGGGGAACGCCTGAGCGTGGCCGCCGCCCCCCAGGGCAGCGCCCGCTGGGGCCGCTCCTGGCTGGTGGACGCAGCGCTGGGCGAGGTACTGCTGTGACATTCTCCGCGTGGCTCCAGGATCTGCCGCCGGCCCGCCATCCGCTCTGGCAGCGGCTGGGCTGGATACTGGTCGTTGGCACCCTCGTGCTCACCGCGCGTTTCCTCGCGAAGGGCACCGACGGGGGGCCGGGCCGGACGGCGGGTGGGGACGCCCTCTTCGGCGAGGGCACTCACGGCAGCGTGGGCACGCTCTCCGAGCAACTGGGGCCCAACCGCATGGTGCTGTCCTACAAGACCATCGATGGCTCGGAAGCAGATCTGCGCCTGGCGCAGGTGACCGGGCGGCTCGACGAACAGGGCGGCCAATGGCGCCTGCTCTCGCCCAAAGCCCGGCGCGAGCTCGGTGTCTGGACCCTGCAGGGACCCATGGATCTGGGAGTGGTGCTTCCGGGGACCGCGATCCTCCTGGGCAAGGGGCGCATCGAAGGTGAGGTCCCGGCCATCCGCTGGACCGGCGGGGAATGGGAAGGACTGGCCCCCCTGCGCTGGGAGTCCCTGGAAGGCTCGTCCCGCGGGATCTGGAACCTGCCTGCAGGCTGGCGGCGACAAACAGACGGCCGGTTGCGCGTGGATCGCGGTCCCGTGCGCTGGCAGGCCCCGACGGATGCCGGGGTTCCCGCCACTCTCCTGGCCATGGATGCGGATCGGCTCTGGGCAGCGCCGGGCTTCCAGACGGGTCACCTGGAAGGGGTGAAGGCCCGCCTGAGCGAGGGCTCGCTCCATGCTTCCGTGGCGGACCTGTCGCCGGAGACGGTGAACTGGCCCGGCCCCCTTTCTTTCGAGCGCGCCGACGGCTGGCACGGGGAGGCCCAGTCCGGCCTGGCGCCGCGGCCCCTCCCCGGCGCCAGTTTCCAGCAGGTGGAACTGAAACGATTCCGGGCCCGCCGGGCGTTCTCCAATGGGGAAGAGCAGCTTTCCACGGATGGGGCGCGGTGGACGCCAGCCGGCCTGCGCCTCGAGGGCAGCGTGGTGTGGGATCAGCCCGTGGATGGCCAGCGCCTCACCCTGAAGGCGCCCCGGGTGCTCATGCGCGAAGCCGCAGGGCGGGATCTGCCCGAATCCCTGCCCGTGGGCCATGCCGTGGCCGAAGGTCAGGCTCTGCTCACCTGGGGCAAGCGCAGCCTCTCATCGCCTCGCATCGAAGTGGAGCGGGCCACCCGGCGCTGGAGGCTCCAGGGCCCCGTGCTCGGCCGGGGGGAGGACGGCACCTTCACCGGCGGCGCCGGGCATGGCGATCCGCGCTCCTGGACCATCGAAGGCCCCGTGCAGGTGAACCTGTTCACCGGCGGCAGCCTACGGGGCGCGAAGCTGGTCTGGGAGGAGGCACTGTGGACGCTCACGGGCCGCCCGGCCGCCTGGAGCCGCCTGCGGGAACGGCTCTCCGGTCCGCGCATCGTGCGGAAGGGTGAGGTGGTGACCTTTCCCGAGGGCTTGAGTGGTGCCCTGGCCGCCGCTGATGGCGACCTGTTCCTGCGGGCCGAGCGGGGGCAGAGCGAGGCCCAGAAGATCACCCTCAGCGGCGGGGTCGAATGCCAGGGCCAGGGCTGGCGTCTGGCAGCCGATACGGTGATCGTGACCGTGGGCGCGGATCGCGCGGTGAAGCAGGTGCAGGCGCAGGGCGCCGTCACCCTGCGGGGCCGCCTGGGCGAAGGCCAAGGCGAGGCCCTGGAACTGGAACCCGGGCTCCAGACGGTCAAATGGCAGGGGCACGTGCGGGGCAAGGGAGCAGGTTCCGGCTGGTGACGCCCATCCGGTTTCGGGGCATGATCAGAGCTGAAACCTCGTAATAGGAGGCACCATGCCCCGGTTCCACCCCCTCTCCACCCTGGCCCTGCTCCTGGTCGCGTCCATGGCCGTGGCCGCGCCAGGGGCCAAAGAGGTTGCCGCCGCGCCCAAGGACTCGCCCCTGGCCGCGCTGCCCTTCCGAAATCTTGGCCCGGCGGTCACCTCCGGCCGGGTGGGGGATATCGCGGTGGACCCGCGCAAGCCGGATACCTGGTTCGTGGCGGTCGCCTCCGGCGGTGTGTGGAAGACCGTGAATGCCGGCACTACCTGGACGCCCCTCTTCGACAAGGAAGCCTCCTTCTCCATCGGTTGCGTCACCCTCGATCCGCGCGATTCGAACATCGTCTGGGTGGGGACTGGCGAGAACAATTCCCAGCGCTCCGTGGCCTACGGCGATGGCGTCTATCGCAGTCTGGATGGCGGCCGGCACTGGGAGAACCTGGGCCTGAAGGCCAGCGAGCACATCGCGAAGATCCTGGTGGACCCCCGCAACAGCAGCATCATCTTCGTGGCCTCGCAGGGCCCGCTCTGGAAGGAAGGCGGCGACCGGGGGCTCTACAAGTCCGTGGACGGCGGCAAGAGCTGGAAGGCCGTACTCACCGTGGACGCCCATACCGGCGTCACCGATGTGGTGATGGATCCACGCAATCCCGATGTGCTCATCGCGGCCACCTACCAGCGCCGCCGGCATGTCTGGGGCATGGTGGACGGCGGCCCGGGCGCCGGCATCCACAAAAGCACCGACGGCGGCCAGACCTGGACCCGCCTGAAGGAGGGCCTGCCCAAGGAAGATATGGGCCGCATCGGCCTGGCCATCCCCGCCGGCGAGCCGGATACGGTGTACGCGACCATCGAAGCCGCCAACAAGGCCGGCGGCTTTTTCCGCAGCACGGATGGCGGGCAGACCTGGGAGCGCCGCAACGAACTTGTATCGGGCAGCGCGCAATACTACCAGGAACTGATCTGCGATCCGAAGGAGCCCAAGCGGGTGTATTCCATGGACACCTGGATGCAGGTCACCGAGGATGGCGGCAAGACTTGGCGCCGCCTCGGCGAATCCTCCAAGCACGTGGACAATCACGCGCTGTGGATCGATCCGGCAAATACCGATCGCCTGGTGTCCGGCTGCGATGGCGGCGTCTACGAAAGCCGTGACCGCGGGGCCACCTGGGAGTTCAAGGCCAACCTGCCGATCATCCAGTACTACCGGGTGGCCGTGGACAACGCGAAACCCTTCTACACGGTCTACGGCGGCACCCAGGACAACTTCTCCATGGGCGGGCCCAGCCGCACGCGGAACCGGCACGGCGCGACGAACTTCGACTGGTTCGTGACCCAGGGTGGGGACGGCTTCTACAGCCAGGTGGATCCCGACGACCCCAATACGGTGTATTCGGAAAGCCAGTACGGAGGCCTGGCCCGCTTCGACCGGCGCTCCGGCGAGCAGGTCCAGATCCAGCCCCAGCCGGCTCCCGGCGAAGAGCCCTTCAAGTGGAACTGGGATGCGCCGATGATGCTCAGCCCCCACAATGGCAAGCGGCTCTACTTCGCCGCGCAGAAGCTCTTCCGCAGCGACGACCGGGGCGACAGCTGGACGGCGGTGAGCCCCGACCTGACCCGGAAGATCGATCGCAGCCGCCTGAAGCTCATGGATAAGGTCCAGAGCGTGGATGCCGTCGCCCGCAATGCCTCCACCAGCTTCTTCGGCAACATCGTCGCCTTCACCGAAAGCCCCAAGGTCGAGGGTCTGCTCTATGCCGGCACCGACGACGGGCTTCTGCAGACCACCGAGGATGGCGGCAAGGCCTGGCGGAAGCTGGACAAATTCCCCGGCGTGCCCGACCTGACCTACGTGTCCTGCCTCGCCGCAAGCCCGCATCAGGCGGGCACCCTTTACGCCGCCTTCGACAACCACAAGGCGGGCGATTTCCGGCCCTACCTGCTGCGCTCCCGGGACCGTGGCCGCACCTGGGAAAGCATCGCCGCGGGTCTGCCCGGGCGCGGCAGCGTCCACACCGTCCGTGAGGATCCGGCCCGGGAAGGCCTGCTTTACTGCGGCACGGAATTCGGTCTTTTCTTCAGCCTCGATGCCGGCCAGTCCTGGTCGAAGTTCACCGAGCTGCCCACCATCGCCGTGAAGGACCTGGTCATCCAGGCCGGCGAGGGTGATCTGGTGATCGCGACCTTCGGTCGTGGTTTCTACATCCTCGACGACCTCACACCGCTGCGCGAGGCCAAGGGCGAACTGCTCGAACGGGAAGCCCATCTCTTCGGTCTGCGGCCCGCCCTGGCCTACGTGCCGGCCGTGCCCTTCGGCGGCCCCGGGAAATCGTTCCAGGGCGATGCGCTCTTCCTGTCGCCCAACCCGCCCTTCGGCGCGGTGTTCACCTACCATGTGAAAGCGGAGCCGAAAACACAAAAGAAACAGCGTCAGGCCAAGGAGAAGGAGGCCATCAAGGCCGGGCAGGATCCAGTCATCCCGACCTGGGATGTGCTTCGGGCCGAGGACCGGGAACTCGAGCCGGCCGCTGTGCTGACCATCACCGCCCCGGATGGCCGCGTGGTCCGGCGGATCAGCGAAAAGGCCAAGGAAGGCCTCCACCGCATGGCCTGGGATCTGCGCCTCCAGAATCCGGCCCCCATCCGCCTCAAGGCCAATGGGGACCGGGATCCCTGGGACTACGGTGCGCATGGTGCCCTGGCGGTGCCCGGCCGCTATCAGGCCAGCCTGGCCCTCCAGGTGGACGGGGTGCTGAAACCCGTGTCGGGGCCGGTGGCCTTCGATGTGAAGCCGCTGGATGCCGATCGGCTGACCCCGGCCCAGTGGGCGGAGTTCAGCGCTTTCTGCAGCCGGATGGGCGAGGCCCAGCGCGTTGCCATGGGCGCGGACGAGCGCCTGAAAGAGGCCCAGAACCGCCTGGACCACGGGCGGAAGGCCCTCCTTGAAACCCCGGCGGCGGACGCTGGGCTGCTGGCCCGGGCCCGGGCGCTCCATGGCGAGCTCAAGGACCTGCGCGACCTGCTCCACGGCGATGCCACTGTCGCCGCGCGGCAGGAACCCACCGCGCCCGGCCTGCTCGGCCGCATCGAGGATGTCACCGGCAGTGTCTGGGGCACCACCCAGTTGCCGACGGCCACCCAGCGCCAGAACCTCGCCTGGGCCGAGGAAGGGCTCAAGGCCGCTCAGGGGAAGCTCGAGGCGGCCCTGGCCAGCCTGAAGACCCTGGAGGACGCCCTGGAGGCCGCCAAGGCCCCCTATACCCCTGGACGAACTCTTCGCTAGCTGCTTTTTCCGCCGCGCGCCGGTATCGGCGCGCGGCCCAGCGGCGCGATCGGCCGGTCAGTATGTTCTGATAGACCTATGACAGAGCAGACCCCCTGCCTCGAGGCCGTGAACCTCCAGAAGCGCTACGGCGACCGCACCGTGGTGCGGGATGTGAGCCTCTGCGTCGGCACGGGCGAAGTGGTGGGGCTTCTGGGGCCGAACGGCGCGGGCAAGACCACGACCTTCTACATGGTGGTGGGTGTCGAGGCCCCGGATCGCGGCAGCATCCGCTGGCTGGGCCAGGATGTGACGGCCCTTCCGATGCACCGCAGGGCGCGCCTGGGCATCGGCTACCTGGCCCAGGAATCCAGTGTCTTCCGCGGCCTCACGGTCTGGGAAAACCTGTTGGCCCTGGGGGAGTTGCAGCCCATTTCCAAGGAAGAGCAGAAGGCCCGCTGTGAGCGGTTGCTGGCGGATTTCCACCTGGAAAAGGTGCGCGATACGCTGGGGATGAGTCTCTCCGGTGGTGAGCGGAGGCGCTGCGAACTGGCGCGGGCCCTGGTGACCGAACCGCGCATCATGTTGCTTGATGAGCCCTTCGCGGGCGTGGATCCCAAGTCGGTGCTGGAGATCCAGGGCCTCATCTCCGACCTCAAGGCGCGAGGCATTGGCGTCCTTATCACAGATCACAATGTACGGGAGACCTTGCAGATCGCCGACCGGGCCTATATCTTGGCGGACGGGATGATCATGAAGCACGGCCTACCCAGTGAGATCGCCGAGGATCCGGACATTCGCCGGGTGTACCTGGGCGACCGGTTCAGGCTCGACTGATGGCAGCCGGTCCCTTCCTCTCCCAGCGCCTGGCCCAGAGCCAGACCCTCGCGCTCACGCCGGCCATGCAGCTGAAGCTCAAGCTGTGGCAGATGAACCTGCAGGAACTGTCGCAGACCATCGAGCGTGAGCTCGAAGACAATCCCCTGCTGGAACTGGCCGATGACAGCGACGAGGTGCCGACCCTCGAAGCCATCGAAGAGGGCCGGGATTCCGACGTGACCGAAGGCTCCGCCGAACAGATGTCGGATGCCGGGGAACTTCCGGATGGCGCGGACACTGTGGATCTGGGACCGCTCCTGGACGCGGCGGGCGAGATGAATCCCGAAGGCGATCTGGAGAAGTTCACGGAAGAAGGCGTGGCTCAGGTGCAGGAAACCGAGCTGGGCGCCGAGAACAGTTGGGACTCGGACCTGCCGCGCACCAGCAACCTGCCCGAAGAGGATCGCCTCTCGTGGGAAGACCGGTTGAGCGCGTTCGAATCGTTGCAAGATCATCTGCTGAGCCAGCTCTACGAAACCCTGGAGCACGAAGATCCCCGGGCCCCGCTGGTGGAGCGCCTCATCGACCGGCTGGATCCCAAGGGCTTCCTGCGCATGGATCCCGATCAGCCCTCGCTGGAAGCCACCCCCTCAGCGTTGGCCGCTGACCTGCGGGTGTCCGAAGAGGCGCTCCGTGCCGCGGTGGATGTGCTGCAGGAATTCGATCCCTCCGGCGTGGGCTGCTTCACGGTGCAAGAGAGCTTGCTCCTGCAGTTGCGCCACGCGGGGGCCGAGCCGGATGATCTGGCCGTGCGCATCATCCAGGATCATTCGGTGCAGCTGTCCCAGCGCGACAGCGCGAAGTTGCGGAAAGCCCTCGGTTGCTCGGACGAGGAGCTGGGCCTGGCCATGGAACAGCTGAAGCATCTCAATCCCTCACCGGGCCGGGCCTTTGATCCCGATGGCGAGCGGGTGGTGAAGCCGGATGTGGTGGTGCTCAAGGGCGAGGATGGGAACTGGAAGGTGTACCTCAATGATGAGGGCCTGCCCCGCCTGCGCGTGAATGGCGAATACCAGCGGTTCATGTCGTCCAGCGAGGCCAAGTCCGACAAGGATTTCATCCGCGAACGGTTCCGCAGCGCCCGGGATTTCATCCGCGGCGTGGAGGATCGCAATCGCACCGTCCTGCGCGTGTCGGCCCAGATCGTGGACCTGCAGAAGGAATTCATCGAGCACGGCATCGAAAGCCTGCGCCCGATGGTGCTGCGCGATGTGGCCGAGGCCACGGGTTTCCACGAGAGCACCATCAGCCGGGTGGTGAAGGCCAAGACCATCCACACGCCCCAGGGCCTCTTCGATCTGAATTATTTCTTCTCGGCCCGTCCCAAGGATTCCGATGTGTCGGCCACCGTGGTGAAGCATCGCATCAAGGCCTTCGTGCAGGCCGAGGACCCTGCCAAGCCCCTGTCCGACGAGGCCATTGCCGGACTGCTGGAGCGGGATGGCATCAAGGTCGCCCGCCGCACCGTGAACAAGTACCGGGAAGAGCTGAAGATTCCTCCGGCTTCCCAGCGCCGACGCCGATAACCGGAGCCGGTACCATCCATCCGGGCCACCCGGCCCCTTTCAGGAGTGTCCCATGAAGGTCCACTACACTGGCCGCCACATGGAGCTCACCGAGCCCCTGAAGCAGTTCACGAAAGAGCGGCTGGACAAGATGGCCACCTACCTGGACGACATCATCGACGTCCACGTGATCCTGAGCGTGGAGAAGCATCGCCACGAGGCGGAAATCACGCTGAAGACCCGCGCCAGCGCCTTTGTGGCCTCGGCCACCACGGCCGATATGTATGCCAGCATCACCCAGGCCATCGAAAAGCTGGACGCGCAGGCCCATAAGCACCAGGACAAGCGCACCACCCGGCCCCACGAAAGTGCCAAGGCAGTGCCGATCGAAGAATAAGGCTGAAAACCTGCGGTTTTCAGGTAACCAGGCTCCGCGGCGCGGGGCCTGGTTATTCTAGGGGCTGGAGTCTGCCATGCCCGATCCCACGCATCTTTACGCCCCGAAGACCAGCACCGATCCCGTCCAGATCTGCGAGAAGTGCCGCTGCAACTACACCCTGGACCACTTCCAGCACGGCGTGGAAGACCAGGGGTGTGTGTGCCGGCGGTGCCTCCAGGTGATGGGGTACAAGGTCTAGGGATGACCGCGACACTGGCTGCGCCTGAGGCGATCCTGGCTGGTGTCCTCCAGGGCCGCCGGATTTCTGCGGCGGAGGCCTTGCTGCTTCTGGAGCAGGCCGAGTTGACGGATCTGGCCGTGGCGGCCACGGCCGCCCGCGACCGCCACAACGATCCCCGCCGCGTCAGCTTCGTCATCGATCGCAATGTCAACTACACGGATGTCTGCAACGTCTACTGCACCTTCTGCGCCTTCTACCACAAACCCGGCGACAGCCGCGGCTATGTACTCACGAAGGAACAGCTGAAGCAGAAGGCCGAGGAGACGAAAGCCATCGGCGGGACGGGCTTCCTGCTGCAGGGCGGCGTGAACCCCGACTTGCCCTGGGCCTACTACCTGGACCTGGTGCGCTACCTCCGTCACGACCTGGGCATCTGGGTCCACGGCTTCTCGCCGGTGGAGATCCAGATGATGGCGAAGCTGAGCGGCCAGACGCTGCGCAAGACCATCGCCGATCTGCGCGAGGCGGGGCTCGGCTCCATCCCCGGCGGCGGAGCGGAGATCCTGGTGGACCGCATCCGCAAGAAGATCGCGCCACTGAAGGGCGGCCGCGAGAAGTGGCTCGAAGTGATGGAAGCCGCCCACGAAGAGGGCGTCAGGACCACTGGCACCATGATGTTCGGCATCACCGAAACGTTGGCCGAACGCATCGAGCATCTCGAGGTCCTGCGGGACCAGCAGGATCGGGCCTTGGTACGGAACAACGGCGGCGGCTACACGGCCTTCGCGGCCTGGCCCTTCCAGAGCGGCCACACACCCTGGGAAGGCAAGGTGCCCAAGCCCACGGATGTCGAGTATCTGCGCACCATCGCCGTCACCCGCATCTTCCTCGACAACTTCGCGCACATCCAGAGCAGCTGGGTCACCATGGGCCGCAAGACCGGCCAGCTGGCCCTGCACTACGGCTGCGACGACATGGGCAGCCTCATGCTGGAAGAGAACGTCGTCAGCGCCGCCGGCACGTGCTACAGCGTCAACAACGACGAGATGACCCGCCTAATCCGCGCCGCCGGCTACGAGCCCTGGCAGCGGGACAACATCTACGGCGAGGTCTTGGTCTGAACCAAGGGAAAAACCTGGACAGGATTAACAGGATTTAAAGGATGGATTAACAGGATTAGGGCTTCTGGTTTCTGGCAAGTCTTGGAACCTTGCTCGGTGTTTTGCCCGGTCTTCAGACCGAAGCGCCACGATGGCCAGATGAAGTTGTCATCCTGTTAATCCATCCTTTAAATCCTGTTAATCCTGTCTACGCCTTTGGTTTTAGCGCTGCGATCAGGAGCTCTGCCAGGGGCCGGATGCGGGCGGGCTCGCTGAGGTAGGCGCCGCGGGCGGCCACCAGCCGCGCGGAGGATCTTCCCAGCACGGCGGTTTCCACGAGGCCGTGGGCTTTGAGGGTGCTGCCGGTCTGCACCAGATCCACGATGGCGTCGGCCAGGCCCAGCAGGGGCGCCAGCTCGGCGCTGCTGCTGAGGGGCACCAGTTCGGCGGTGAGGCCTTCGCGGGTGAGCCAGGCTTCGGTGGCCTTGGGGAACTTGGTGGCGAGGCGCAGGTGCGGTTTCGCGCGGAGGTCATCCAGCGTCAGGCCGGCCTGGGCGCAGAGCGACAGACGGCAGGCGCCGAAGCCGAGATCCGCCAGTTCCAGGAGGTCCATGTCCAGTTCGTCCAGCGTGTCCGAGCCCACGATGCCGAGCGAGGCCACGCCCGCGGCCACGTAGCGGGGCAGGTCCGTACCCTTCAGCAGGAGCGCGGCGACGCCGGGTGTGGCGGTGGGGATGCGCAGCACCCGGGACCTCAGGGCTTCGGCGTCGAGAGCCAGGGGCGTGCCTGCCAGTTTCGGCACCAGCTCGTCACCGAGGCGGCCCTTGGGGAAGGCGATGAGGAGGGTGTGAGGGGTCATGAGGGCTGCTCGAAGAGGTCGGGCCGGGTTTCGGCGAGGTCGAGGAGGCGCGACAGGCGCACGCAGAAACCAGCGGCCTTCCAAGGGCGGCCAAGATCGGGGAAGAGGCGGTCATAGCGCCCGCCCGCAGCCAGCTCCTGCTGGGCGCCGGGGGCCCAGAGCCGCAGCGTGGGGCCGGTGTAGAAGTCGAGCCCTGCCACATCGGCGAGGTCGACGCGCAGTTCCAGATTGGGCGGCAGGATGGGCAGCAGTGACTTGAGGGCCCGGTCCATGTGGTCCCGTTCCTCCTCCAGCAGCGCCGCATAGGGGCTGGCCTTGAGGGCCTCCAGGGTGCGCGGGCCATCCAGCTCGGAAAGCAGCGCTTCGGCATGAGCCAACACCCGCGCCGCGGCGGGGTGGCCTTTCATCGCCTGGGCCACGCGGTGGGGAGCGCGGCGCGAGAGGGCGGCCACCACCTCGTCGGCAAGGCCGCTGAACAGGCCTTCCGCTTCCAGGGGCCGACGCACTAGGGCGGCGTTGCCCAGGTGCAGGATGGCGCTCTTCAGGCCGAGGACGCCGGGGATGGCCATGAGGAGACGGGCCAGCTCCACATCGGCTTCGGTGGAGAATTCGCCTTCGGGCTGGATGCGCTCGCAGCCCACCTCGAAGCGCTCCACGGGCTCCCAGGGCTGCACGGGGCGGCGGAACACGGCGCCCGCATAGGCCACGCGCGCCGGCGGCTCGGGGAAGCCCCGGGCCAGCAGGCCCGCGAGGGCCATGGTGAAGTCCCAGCGCAGGGCCACCAGGTCGTCACCGTCGAAGAAGCGCAGGGCACCGTCGGGGATGGCTTCCCGCAGCACCAGCGAGGGGTGCAGCTCGCGGTAGCCGTGGTCCGCCAGCAGGCCCATGAGGGCGCCCTCCCAGCGGCGGAGCCGCGCGGCGGAACCGAAGAGCAGATCGGGGAAGTGGGGCGTGCGGACGGGCATCAGGCGGGCCCTCCCGAGCGGTCGCCGTGGCGCTGCTGGAGCACCTTCACCACTTCGAGCAGGCTGGCGCCGCGCTCGACCAGCAGCAGGTCGAGGTGGAACAGCAGGTCCGCCGCCTCGCCCACAAAGGCCTCGTGGTCATCGTTCTTCGCGGCGAGAATGACCTCGCCCGCTTCCTCCACCACCTTTTTGGCGATGCGGTCCACGCCCTGGGCAAAGAGTTTTTGCGTGTAGCTGCCCGCTGGATCGGCCGTGGCCTTCCGCGCCTTCAGCAGGGTTTCCAGGTGACCCAGCCAGGGCAGGGTGGCGGGCCAGGGCGCCTGGTTCTGGCCCCTTTCGTGGCTGGGATCAAAGCAGCTCTCAGTGCCGCGGTGGCAGCTGGGTCCTTCGGGATCAGCGAGGATGAGCAGGGCATCGGCATCGCAGTCCGGGCGGATCTGGACGAGCCTCAGCCGGTTGCCGCTGCTCTCGCCCTTGACCCAGAGGGACTGGCGGGAGCGGCTCCAGAAGGTGACGAAGCCGGTGTCGAGGGTGCGCTGGAGGGCCTCGCGGTTGAGCCAGGCCACCATCCGCACCTCGCCCGTGCGGCTCTGTACGATGCCGGGGATGAGGCCGTCGTTGTCGAATGTCAGGAGGTCGAGGTCCATGTCAGATCCGTACGAGAAGGTCGTTCTGGGCCAGGTAGGCCTTCAACAGGGGGATGGGCAGGATGCCTTCGTGGAACAGTGTGGCGGCCAGCACCGCATCCGCACCGTGCTCCAGGGCCTCCAGGAAGTGGATCTCGCGGCCCGCGCCGCCGGAGGCGATGAGCGGGATGGGCAGTTCCGAGGCCTTTTCCAGCAGTTGCAGATCGAAGCCGTCGCCGGTACCGTCGCGGTCCATGGAGGTGAGCAGGATTTCGCCGGCGCCCAGGCCGTTCAACTCCCAGAGCCAGTCCAGGGCCGACCGATCGGTGGGTTGGGTGCCACCCTTCAGGAACACGCGCCAGCCCAGGTCCGGGTCGCGTTTCACATCCACGGCCGCCACCACGCACTGGCGGCCAAAGGCATCCGCCAGTTCGGTGACCAGGGCGGGGCGCAGGGCGGCGGCGGTGTTCACGCCCACTTTGTCAGCCCCGGCGCGCAGCAGGCTGCGGGCATCGGCCACGCTGGCGACGCCGCCACCCACGGTGAAGGGGATGCTCAGCTCACGGGCCACCTCGCGCACCCAGGATTCCCGGGTGTTGCGGTTCTCGATGGAGGCCGCGATATCGAGGAAGACGAGCTCGTCCGCGCCCTCGGCATCGTAGCGGCGGGCCAGCTCCACGGGGTGGCCGAGGTCGCGGAGATCCTTGAACTGCACGCCCTTCACGACGCGGCCGTTCTTCACATCCAGACAGGGGATGATGCGCTTGGCGGGCATCAGACCAGCCCTGCTAGCGCCGTGCGGACCTGCGGATCATCCAGGGGGATGAAGCCCTCCATCAGCGCCTTGCCGCTGATGGCGCCCACGATGCCGGGAATGGCCGACAGTGGCGCCAGGTCGGAGAGGTGCTTGACCCCGCCGGAAGCCTGCACCTGGAAGCCCTCCTTCGCCACCCAGGCTGCGGCTTCGAGGCCGGGGCCCTCGAGGGTGCCGTCCCGGCTCACATCCGTGACCAGGGCCCGGTCAAAGCCGAGGGTGAGCAGGGCCTCGAAGACATCCGTGGAGGCGCATTCGCTGGAAGCCTGCCAGCCCCGGGTGACGATGCGGTCGCCCTTGAGATCCAGGGCGGCAATGACGCGATCACCGGGCAGGCCGCGGAGGGCCGAAGGCTGTTCCACCGCCAGGGTGCCCACCACCGCGTCGAAGCCCAGGTCCAGCACTTCCTGGATGGCGCCGCGATCCCGCAGGCCGCCGCCCAGCTGGAAGCGGATCCCCGGGAAGCGGGTGGGGAAGGCTGTGAAGCGGCCCTGGCACGGGCTGCCGAAGGCGCCATCGAGATCCACGAGGTGGATGCGCCGGGCCCCGGCGGTGGCCAGGCGGCCGATCCAGTCCTCCGGCGTGAAGTCGTAGAAGGTGGCCTGCTGCGGATCTCCATGACGCAGCCGGACCAGGCGGCCCTGCAGCAGGTCGAGGCTGGGAATCAATTGCATGGCACCTCCGGCATGACAGCGGAGGCGCCCATCCAGGCGAGGGAGGCCTGGAGGAGCAGCAGCCCGGCGCGGCCAGACTTCTCGGGATGGGGCTGGAAGCCCATGACCGTGCCCCGGGCCTCGATGGCGGCGAAGGGACGGCCGTGGTCGGCCACATAGATCGTTTCCACCGAAGGCGCCAGGGCGTAGCTGTGGACGAAGTAGAGCCAGCCGCCGTGGGGATCCGGCAGGGCCGGGTGCGCATGGTGTTGGCGCACCCGGCTCCAACCCATGTGCGGCACCTTCACGCCGGGCCCCAGGCGGCGCACGATGCCGGGAATGAGGCCGAGGCCGGATGCCTTGGGCGCCTCCTCGCTGCCTTCGGCCAGCAGCTGCAGGCCCAGGCAGATGCCCAGGATGGGCCGCCCTTCGGCCGCGAAGCTGGGAATCGCGCGCCACCAGCCCCGCTCGCGCAAGGATTTCTGCGCGGCCTCGAAATGGCCCACGCCGGGCAGCACGATGGGCCCTCGGGGGGCGGCCTCATCCGGCGAGACGGCGCGCCGGTAGGTCAGCCCCAGGCGGTCTAGGGCGCCTTCCAGCGAGGCCAGGTTGCCCGCGTCGTAGTCAATGAGGGTGATCGGATCCGAAGCGGTCATGCGGACAGGGTCCCCTTGGTGGAAGGCACGCCGCCGCCCTCGATGCGCGTGGCCTGGCGCAGTGCCTTGGCCAGGGCCTTGAACAGGGCCTCGACCTTGTGGTGCGTGTTCACGCCGCGGAGCAGATCCGCATGGAGGGCCAGCCCGCCCCGCATGGCCAGCGCGATGAAGAACTCGCGGACCATCTCCACCTGGAAACCATCGCCGATGATGATGGGGGCCAGGTCCGCGTGGAACTCGCACCAGGGGCGGCCGGAGAGATCCACGATGACCCGGGCCAGCGCTTCGTCCAGGGGGACATAGGCGTGGGCGAACCGGGTGATACCGGCCCGATCACCCAGGGCCTCCTTCAGCGCATCACCAAGGCAGAGACCCACATCCTCCACCAGGTGGTGGCTGTCCACGGGCAGGTCGCCGCGGGCCTCGATGTCCAGCCCGAAGCCGCCGTGTTTGGCCAGCTGCATCAGCATGTGGTCGAAATAGGCGAGGCCGGTGGAGAGACGGGCTTCGCCGCCATCCAGGTCCAGGCTCAGCTTCACAGTGGTTTCCGCGGTGGCGCGGTGGATGGTGGCGGTCCTCATGGCAGCTCCTGGTTCAGCATCGGCAACAGGTCGCGCAGGCTCGCGCATAGGTGATCCTCGGGCGCGGCAAAGCGGGCGCGATCGGGGCCCACGGCGGCGAAGCGCCAGGCAAGTTCAGGCCGGAGGGCGGCCGCGGCCCGAAGGCAGACGGCATCATCCACCGTGTCCCCGACAAAGAGGATGTCCTCGGCCCGAAAGGCGTCCGCCAACTGCAACAGGCCCGCGGGCTCGGGCTTGCGGAGATGGGGCCCCGCATCGCAGACCGCGGGCAGCTGGAACCCGAGCACGCGCCAGGCCAGGTCGAGTTCCTCCGGCGGCCGGCCGGTCAACACCGCCAGATCCCAGCCCGTGGCGCGGAGTTCTTCCAGCGAAATCAGCGGGCGTTCCAGACGGAGGGTGTCGGCGTAGTGCTTCTGCACGACGATTTGGGCGGAGGGCTCAAGTGCCTCGATGCGGGCTTCGAGGTGCGGGAAGCCGCGGCCCAACGCGGCCTCGATGATCGGCCGCAGATCCACATCGCCGCAGGCTTCGGCCAACGCCAAGGCACCGGCGGTGAGGCGAAAATCATTGTTGTAGCCGCCCAGGCGCTTGAAGGCGCGGAAGGAAGCATCGGACCAGGGCAGGGCGGGGCGCAGTTCGGCCAGGGCTCGAGCTACGGCTTCCATGAAGCTGCGGTCGGCGTCGATGAGGACGCCGTCAATATCGAGGGCCAGCAGGCGTCGCCGCGAGCGGAGCACCGGTGCGGGCAGCGTCGCGCCCAGCGCCGAAGCCACGCGGGCCGTGGCCGCTTCGGTACCGAGAGTGACGCGGGCGGCGTTGGCGCCCGGCAGGCGGCGCACCTTCAGGCCGGCGGCCTCCAGCGCCGCTGCTGGATCCGGTGACAGGTGCAGGAAGTTGCCGGCGCTGGGCGCCGCACGGTGCTCAGGCAGCGCGGCGGCGAGGCGGTCGCGGCGCTCCGGTACGGCCCGCACGGCGGCCTCGAAATCCGCGGCGAAATCCAGAGCCACATCGAGCGCCTCGAGGCTGGCAGAGGGCAGGGAATAGGGCAGTTGCAGGGTGGCGAGTCTGGCGACCAGGGCCGGATCGCCCACCAGGTAGCCGATGCGCCAGGCCGCGGAGGCCAGGGCCTTGCTGAAGGTGCGCAGTAGCACCACGTTCGGATAGCGGTCCACGGCGAGGCGGTGCGTCGCCGGTGCGAATTCCGCATAGGCTTCGTCCAGGACCACCAGCGGTGGCTCGGGCCGGGCCGCGGCGGCCGCGAGCAGGGGTTCCACTGCTTCCGGCGAGAGCCAGGCGCCGGTGGGATTGTTCGGCAGGGTCAACCAGAGCTGGCGGCAGTCCAGGGCCGCGAACCAGGGCTCCAGCGGGAAGCCCGTACCCTGGGGCACCAGGCGGACGCGGCCCCCATGGCGCCGCACCAGCAGGGGGTAGAGGCTGAAGCCGGGCTCGGGGATGGCCACCGTTTCGTTCGCGCTCAGGCCTGCCATGGCGACCAGATCCAGCAGCGCGCCACTGGAGGGCCCCAGCAGCACGCCGCCTTCGGGCGCGCCCAGCCGCTTGCGCAGGCGCTCGGTGAGCTCGCCCTGGCGCTCGGGGTACTGGTGGAAGGGCAGCCCATGCAGCCGTGCCAGCAGTGCCTTCCGCGCCGATTCGGGCCAGTCGGTGGCGGGTTCGTTCATGTGCAAACGCACGCCCGTGGGCGGCTCAAGTGGCCGCTGGTAGGCAGGGAGGTCGGCGAGATCGGGTCGGAGCAGCGGCATGGGGGCTCTGGATGAGGGTAGGAGAAAACCAGGCTTCCTGGGAGGAGAAGCGGAACGGAGCGCTCGGGAAGGAGCGGCTCCTAGAGGTGATGCTGGCCGCGCAGCGCGGCGCTGCGGCCGTGGTGCGTGAGGCCCTCGGCCTCCGCCAGCCGCTGCACCCAGGGGGCCATGGTGGCGGCATCGGTGGAAGAGAGGCGCAGAAGGCTCTGGCGCTTGAGGAAGGTGGCTACGCCCAGGGGACTGGTGTAGCGGGCGCTGCGATCCGTGGGCAGCACATGGTTCGGTCCCGCGCCGTAGTCGCCGAAGGCTTCGGCGCTGGCGCTGCCGATGAAAACGGCACTGGCAGTCGTGAGGGAGGGCAGCCACGCTTCGGGATCGCGGACACAGAGTTCGAGGTGTTCCGGGGCCCAGGTCTGGGCCAGGGCGATGGCCAGATCCTGGTCCGCGCAGACCAGCCGGCCGTGGGCGCCCAGGCTCTGCTCAAGGATGTCGCGGCGGGGCGAGGCGGCCACGCGGATCTGGAGTTCCGCCGCGACGGCTTCGAGCAGGCCGCGATCCGAGCTCACCAGCACGGCGGCGGCATCGGGATCGTGCTCGGCCTGGGCCAGCAGATCCTCGGCGATCCAGGCGGGATCGGCGCTCCTGTCGGCGATCACCAGCAGTTCCGTGGGGCCCGCCAGGGCGTCAATGCCGCAGGTGCCGATCAGCTGCCGCTTGGCCTCGGCCACGAAGCGATTGCCGGGGCCGGCAATGAGATCCACCGCGGGTTCGCCGAAGGCCAGCCAGCCCAGGGCCTGGGCCCCACCGAAGGGATACAGCTCGGTCAGGCCGAGTTCCGCGGCGCAGGCGAGCACCAGGGGATCCACGCCCCAGGCGCCAGGCAGCGTGGGCTGGGCTTTCGGCGGTGTGACGCCCACGATGCGGCCCACGCCGGCGACCTGGGCGGGGATGACGGTCATGGCCAGGGTGGAAGGGTAGAAGGCCCGCCCCCCGGGAATGTAGACGCCGGCAGTTTGCAAGGCGCACCAGCGCTCGCCCACAGTGCCACCGCCCGGAAGGGTCAGTTCCAGATCGCGGAGGCAGCCGCGCTGGCCCTCGGCGAAGCGCCGCACATTCGCGATCATCTCGCGCAGGGCGGCCATGAGTTCGGGCTGTGCGCGGTCAAGCTCGATCCGGGCCGCTTCCAGGGCGGCCACGGGAATGCGGACCGCCTCGGGGTCCAGGCGGACACCATCCAGGTGCTCCGTCCAGGCCAACACAGCCGGGAGTCCATCCCGGCGCACCTCCGCCAGAATGCCCGTCACGGCCTTCCGCGTGTCCTCTTCCATCCCTGCGTTCCTGGCCAGCGCGGCCACCCACCCGGGCAGGTCAGCCCGGTTCGTCAGGTCACTGATGGGGATGAAGTAACACCTATGCACCTCTCGGGTGGAACAAGCATCCTGCCAGCTTCCGCTGGTGTGTCGCAACAGGAAATCGAGGCTGATCCTGAACGGCTGGGTGGCTCAAGCAGGAAATAAATAGAGACGCGGAGGAAAGCTGAGAAAAGAATCCAACGTTTTGCCCAGCCCCTTCTGCGCAGCTTCCGAGTCTTCCGCGACCAGCGTCTTTTCAGTCACGCGCCTGGTTCAGGCAGGCTGGGCCGCAATGCTGAGGTCGGCGGGCTGGAAGAAGAACCGCACATTGGTGGGCTCGACTTCCTCAGTCCATTCCCAGCTCCCGGGGCTGGCGAGAATGGTCTGGGCCAGGGCGACATGGAGGGCATGGCCGGCGGCGTGGGCTTCCACGAGGCCCAGCAGGGGGGCGCCGAGCAGGGCCAGATCGCCAACCAGATCGAGCATCTTGTGGCGGACGGCCTCGTCCTCGTAACGGAGGGATTTGTTCAGGGGGCCGTCGGCGCCGAAGACCACGGCGTTGTCCAGGCTGCCACCGAGGGCCAGACCACGAGCACGCATCTGATCGATTTCCTGGGCCAGGCAGAAGGTGCGGGCAGCGCCCAGCTCGCGACGGTACTTCTCCGGCGTGAGGCTCAGTTCGCGGCTCTGGCGGCCCAGGGCGGGGATGGGGAAGTCGATGACATAGCGCAGCCGCAGGCCATCGTAGGGAAGGGCACGGATCCAGCGATCGCCGTTCCGTACCTCGATGGGGTGGGTGATCTTCAGGAAGCGGCGACGGCCGTTGAGCCCCTTCACGCCCGCCTGCAGGATGGCCTCCACCCAGGGGGCGGCGCTGCCATCGAGGATGGGCAGTTCTTCTGCGTCCACCTCGATGCGGAGGTGCTCGACCTCTAGGCCAGCCAGGGCCGAAAGCAGGTGCTCGATGGTCTGAAGACGGATCCCGTCTTTCACCAGCGTGGTGGACAGGACCAGGTCACCGGCCAGATCCGCCTTGGCCGGGATCACGGTGCCGGAGGGCACATGGACGAAAACCAGGCCGGTCGTGGAGGGGACGGGCACCAGTCGCACGGTGCAGGGTCGATTGCCGTGCAGGCCATGACCCGAGATCGTGATCTCGCGGCTCAGGGTCTGGGGCGTGGCATTGCGGGGCATGGTGCGTCCTCGCTGTTTGCTATGCCATATTTGTGCCTATCTTTAATTTAAATCATTTCATGATTTAAATTAAAGCTGAGTTTGGATAGATGTGGCTCTCTCCACCACACCCTGTGGTCAGCGGGACCGCGCCCGCTCCCAGTCCTCGGCGGTGGTCAGCTTGAAGTTGGAACTGGGGCTGGGGATCAGTTTCACTGCCAGGCCCAACCGCTCGAGGAGGGCCACATCATCGGTGCCAGTGAATCCGGCCTCTTCGGCGGATTGGAAGGCCTGGAGCCAGGTGCCCAGTCGGGCGATCTGGGGGGTCTGGGCCCGGAAGAATTCCTCCCGGGGTACGGTGCGCAGCACTTGGCCGTGGGCGTCCACCCGCTTGAGGGTGTCCGTGGAGGGTTCGCCGAGCAGCACGCCGTCGAAGCGGTTGAGGGCCTCCAGGGCCGACCAGAGTGGTGCAGCCGGGGGGAAGGGGCGCACGGCGTCGTGGATCATCACCGCGGCGAGGGGCTGGTCGGGCAAGGTGAGCAGGGCGGTCCACACGGAGTGCTGCCGGGTGTCGCCGCCGGGGACCACTGAGCAGGGCACGGTGAAGGACCAGCTGCGGGCCTCCTCCAGATGGGCTTCGGGAACGGCGAGGACAATGCCCGCCAAGGGAGGCATACCCGGAGCGAGGAAGGCCTCCACCGTCACCTGCAGCAGGGGGCGGCCGTCCCAGTCGCGGAACTGCTTGGGGAGGCCGCCGCCCATGCGCAGGCCCCGCCCCCCGGCCGGAATGACCAGGTAGGGGTGCACGGGATCAGTGCTTGCGGGTGATGAAGGGTTCGACACCGCGGTCCTTCATGAGCTTGGCGATCTGTTCGGAAGCCTGCTCGGCCTCCCGGCGGCTGGTATAGCTGCCCACCCGGACCCGCTTCACCGTCTGCCCCCCCCGCGTGATGGCGCCCTGCAGGGTGACCACGCCGAAGGTGTTTTCAAGTTCGCGTGTAAGTGATTCTATATTCTTGGGATTTGAAAGTGCAGCCACCTGCACGACGAACGGATCGGCGCGATCCACACCTGGATCCAGGGCTGTGGGAAGGCCCATGGCATCCACGGAGCGGAGTCGGATGCGCGCGGTGCCCTGGCCGAGGAACCCCAGTTCCTGCGCACCCCGCTTCGACAAATCCAGGATCCGGCCCTTGATGAAGGGGCCCCGGTCGTTCACCCGGAGGACGGCGCGCCGGTGATTTTCGAGATTCTCGACTTCCACGAAGCTGCCCAGGGGCAGGGTCCGGTGGGCGCACGTGTACTGCTCCGGGTCGAATATTTCTCCGTTGGCCGTAGGTCTGCCAGCGAAGCCATCACCATCGCCACCGTACCAACTGGCCTGTCCATCTTCGACATAAGCCTGGGCATCCGATGCGGCCGTCCCGCCACGGGATCCGGGGGCCGCCGTGGGGATGGATCCTGGGGGGCGCGTACAATGAAGGGTGAAACTGAGGGCGACCAGGGTCGCCACCCGGGGAGTGCTCCAGCGCATCAGCCTGAGCAAGCCGCCTTTTCCTGGTTCCACCGGCGTTGGAGGGTCAAAGGCGATGTGGATCTCGTGGATCCACGACGCGCAAGCCTGACTCCAGTTGGTGGGATGGAAGAGGAACAGCATCGGACTCCACAAAGATCAGTTGGTCAGGCTTAATGGACCAGCTCGTATACATATAAAGTATGGGCGAGCCTAGATCGTTTGTAAAGGGATGATCATTGAGGTAAAGGATATATTGTGGAATTGTAGCGTTTAGAATTACTGTTTGTCGGGGATCTGCATAACCCGGAAGGGCTTCGGCCGATTGCCTTCAGCGAGAAACGGGGCCGGGAGTCGCTGGGCGGCGGATTTGGCGGCGGCCTCGGAACCAAAGGAGCCCAGGAAGACCTGGTAGCAGGTCCGACCATCCCGCATGGCCATGGGGACGATGAAAAGGTCCGGGTCCTGTCCCTTCAGGAGTTCGGCCGCGTGCTGCACGGTACTGCCCTGACAGGCGATTTCGAGGCGGAGGGTCCAGCGACCCTGCAGGGCCTTCCGTTGGACCGAGCCCTGTGTCATGGAACGCTTCCAGTCGCCCTGCATGATGGTCTGCAGGCGATCCGACTTGGAAGGAACCGGTTCCGCCCTCGGAGGGGCGCTGGTCACCTCGGCCAGCTTGGGGGCCGCAGGTTCGGCTTTTGGGGGTGCCACAGGTGTGGGCGCGGCTTTGGAAGCCTCGGGCTCCACCTTGTGTTCCGGTTCCGGGACTGGGGCCGGTTTTGCCGCCTCCAGGGGGGGCGGAATCGGCTTCGCCACGGCTGCGGGTGCAGTCTTGGGGGCGCGGGAGGGAGCGGGACGGGTCCGTCCCGACCACTTGAAGCCAGCCCAGAGGCCACCGGCGAGAACCAGGGCGGCGAGCAGGATCCAGGGACGGCGGGAAGGAGCCGGAGGGTCTTGGCTGGGCCGGGGGTCGGGTCCGCCGGTGCTGCCTTCGGCTTCATGATGGATCGGCAGGGCGGGTTCGGGCGGAGCCGGGTGTTCCGGATCCGGGGGAAAGGGATCTTCCACTTCATCCTCGGGGCCCAGCCGGTCGAGCGCCTCGGAAAGGTGCTCCAGATTGGTGGTGGGGCGTTGGCTGGCGTGGATCTCTTCGAAGAGGGAAGGTTGGGGTACCACTTCAGCTTCGGGCAGGCTGGGAGTGATGGTGGGCTCGGGCGGATCCAGGGCCAGTTCCAGGGCCCGGCGGTCCAAGGGCGGGAGTTCATGGAGGCGGGCCCAGCCCATCTCGCGCAGGAAGAGGATGAAGCCACCCAGGCGGAAGGGCTCGACGCCCGCCTCCCGACTCAATTCCATCAGGGTCCGGCTGCCATCCAGCAGGCCTGGCAGCTTGGCCAGGTCGGGCGGGAGGGTGAGCTCCTGGTGGCGGCGGCCCTCCAGGACCACGACCTGATTCAGGGGACCGAGTTCCTCCAGGAGCCGCTCACGGTCGCGCAGGTTCAGGACTCCGGCCAGCAGCATGGCCGGGGTATCGAAGGGCAGCCGCACGGTGGTGGCGTCCAGATCCCTGGCCTCGAAGGTCGGGGTGTCCTCGGTCGCGGCGAGCCCGGCCCAGACCACCCGCTCCACCTGCGCCCGGGCGACATCCAGGAGATCCCGCTGGGTGATGAAGCCCATCTCGATCAGGTTCTTGCCGATGGACATGGCCGGGTTGAGGTTGGCCATGGCGTAGTCGAGCTGAGCCTGGGTGATCTTGCCGCGCTCCACCAGCAGGTGGGTGAGGCGGTCGAGAGGATGGGTGCTGGCGGCGAAGACGATGTCGCCGGCTTCCAGGAAGACCGTGCGATTGGGCTCCTGACCCAGCCGCCACAGGCCGGTGGCACGGGCCCGCTGTCGGACGAACAGATCCTTGAGGGCCGGAAGGCTCATGTGACCACCCATCGCTCGAGCTTGAGTTTGCCTACCTTCACCAGCAGGGACTGGCCGGAACGCAACGCCAGCCTCTGGGCGGAATCCTCGACCTTCTGGCCGTCCAGGCTCACCGCGCCCTGGCCAATGAGGCGCTCGGCCTCTTTGCGGCTGGCGGCGAGACCGCGGTTCACCAGCAGGCGGGCCAGCGGTAATTCGCCCTCGGTGGGGGCGACCGCCACTGCCGGGGCTTCCACCTGGCTGCGTTCGGAGAAGCGGCGGACCCAGCGTTCCTCGGCCTCGCCACCGGACGCGGACCCGTGGAAGTCCGTCACGATCTGCCGGGCCAGGGCCTTCTTGGCGTCCATGGGATGGCCCTGCTTGAGCGCTTCGATCTGCGCGGGCAGCTTGTCGGTGAGCAGCAGGTACCAGTCCCACATGAGGCCGTCGCTCACGCTCATGGCCTTGCCGAACTGGGTGTCCGGATCCTCCATGAAACCGATGTAGTTGCCCAGGGATTTCGACATCTTCTCGACGCCGTCGAGGCCCAGCAACAGCGGCACCGTGAGCACCACCTGCGGCTTCTGGCCCGAGGCTTCCTGCAGGATGCGGCCCTGCATGAGGTTGAACAGCTGGTCATTGCCGCCGAGTTCCACATCCGCTTCGAGGGCGACGGAATCGTAGGCCTGGGTCAGTGGGTAGAGCAGCTCATGGAGGGCGATGGGTTCGCGGGCGTCCATGCGCTTGGCGAAATCATTGCGCTCGAGCATCTGGGCCACGGTGAACCGCGAGGCCAGGCGGATCCACGCTTCGCCGGCCATGCCACCGAGCCACTCGCTGTTGAAACGCACCTTGGTCTTTTCCGGATCCAGGATCTTGAAGACCTGGGTCTTGTAGGTCTCGGCGTTGGCCAGCACTTCTTCGCGCGTCAGGGGCGGCCGCGTGGCCTTCTTGCCCGTGGGATCGCCGATGAGGCCCGTGAAGTCGCCGATGAGGAAGGTGACCTCGTGCCCCAGCTTCTGGAACTGGGCCATCTTCTTGATGAGCACCCCATGGCCCAGATGCAGGTCCGGCGCCGTGGGATCAAAGCCGGCCTTGATGCGCAGGGGCCGCCCTTCCTTCAGCTTCGCCTCGAGCTGATCCACTTTGTGGCAGGTCACCGTGCCCTTCGTGAGCAGAGCGAGGGCGTCAGATACGGATCCGGAAGCTGCGGTCATGCCTGCATCTTGGCGGAAAAAGCCTGCAGGCTCAATCAGGACCGTCAGCGGACGTCGAGTTCGACGATGCGCCGGGGCCCGGTGTCTCCGGGTTTGCGCCGGCCTGCGAAGGTGACATAGATGGCCCGACCGGAACTGGGCCCCCAGCCCACGGCGACCCTGCCGCTGGAACCGTAATTGAAGTGGAGCCCCTGTTCCATGACCTCCATGGACAGCTCGGGAGCGCTCACCACTTCCTTGTGCCACCGGGAGGAGGCCTCCAGGAAGGCCGCTTCCGTGGCCCATGTCTTCGCGAGGTCCGGGTTGGCGGCATAGAGCGTCTGGCAGCCTTCAGGCGTGCGGAGCTGTTCCACCACCTTCTGGAAATCCTCCCAGTCGGGACGGACCTTTTCGACCCCGAGGCTCATGGCGCCCATGGCCTTCTTCTTGAACCACTCTGGATCCGTTTTGGCTTTGTGGGTGAAGAAGGCGACCCCGCCCACGCAGGTCACCATGACCACCAGGAACATGACGCCGCAGCCCAGCGCGATCTTGCCCCAGAGCGGCAGGCCCGCCTTGGCAGGCACGCCATGGCCGCCGTTATCCCAGGATCCATCGGCCATCGCAGACTCCTACAACAGGTTGCTCGCCAACTCCGCCAGCCTGCTGCGCTCACCCTTCTGGAGCGTCACATGGCCGGAGACATCGAGGTGCTTGAAGTGCTCCGCCAGGAAGCTGAGGCCGTTGGTGCTGGCATCCACATAGGGGTTGTCGATCTGGTGCGGATCGCCCGTGAAGATCACCTTGGTGCCTTCGCCGGCCCGGGTGAGGATCGTCTTCACCTCGTGGGGCGTCAGGTTCTGGGCCTCATCCACCACCAGGTACTGCTTGGGGATGCTGCGCCCCCGGATGT
>JBBQEL010000011.1:0-62665 GCA_038320645.1 Holophagales bacterium
GGTCCTCAAACTCGGCCCAAACATCGTCGAAGGATTGATCCAAGCGAAAGCCTCCGGTTTCTGAGGCATCGGCAGGGGGGGGTGGAGTCTGGAGTCTTGAGGCTGGAGACCGGAGGCACGGCTTTTTGATGCGGCGCTTCGCGCCACGGCGAGCGCCGAAGGTCGGCACCGATCCAGCGAGCGGGTCGAATCCATTCAGCGAAAAAGATGCGGCCGAAGGCCGCCACAGGAAGCCGTACCTCCGGTCTCCAGTCTCGCGGCCGCTGGGCCGGACCTCCAGCTTCAAGGCCGTACCTGCAGCCCGGGCCTGTCTTACACTGCCCCCATGCGCACCCTCGCCGTCCTGCCCTCCCGCTTCCAGGCCTCCCGGTTCCCCGGCAAGCCTCTCGCCCTCATCGCCGGGAAACCCATGATCCAGTGGGTCTTCGAGGCGGCCCGGCAAGCCATCGGGGTGGACCGGGTGGTGGTGGCCACGGATGACGATCGCATCGCCGCCGCGGTGCGGGGATTCGGCGGCGAGGCCGTGATGACCGACCCCGCCCTGCCCTCCGGCACGGATCGCACCGCCGCGGCCCTGGCGGCCCTGGGTGAAGCCTTCGACTGCGTGCTGAACATCCAGGGCGATGAGCCCGCCATGCACCCCGCGACCGTCGCCGCCGTGGTGGCGCTCATGCGGGACCAATCCGATCTCCCCATGGGCACCGCCGCCTGCCCCTTTGCCCACGTGGACGATCTGTTCAACCCCAACGCCGTGAAGGTGGTGGTGGACAACCGGAAGCGGGCCCTCTACTTCAGCCGCAGCCCCATCCCCTACCTCCGCAGCAGCTCCGTCTTTGAGCCGGATTTCCGCCCCTGGATGAAGGCCGAGCAGTTGGCGCACTTCCGGCGCCACCTGGGAATCTATGCCTACCGGCCCGAGACCCTCCGCGCCTTTACCCAGCTGCCACCCCATCCCCTCGAACAGCTTGAGATGCTGGAGCAGCTGCGAGCGCTGGCGGCAGGCATCGCCATCGGGGTGGCCGAGACGCCTTTCCTCAGCCTGGGCGTCGACATTCCCGGGGATGTGCCGGCGGCAGAAGGCCTGCTCCGGGAGCGGGGGCTGGCGCGCTAGTGGTGCCCGTCTGAAATACATGGATCAATTCGAACGCCCACGGGCACCGCTTGGCGGGGGTCTAGGGGCTCGGCAGTGCCCCCAGAGGGGTGACAGCCCGCGAACGCACTGCGTTCGCGGGCGCCAGAGGGGCTTTGCCCCAATGGAAGTGCGCCTCTCCAGCCATACGTATTGGTGCCTGTCTTTCAGGCGAGGCACACTAGACTGGTCCGCTGGGCCCGGCGCCCGAAATACTTGCCAGGAGCACCCTTGAGCCACCATAAAGTCGTCGTGATTGGAACCGGCCCGGCGGGTTACACCGCGGCCCTTTACACCTCTCGCGCCAACCTATTGCCTCTGGTATTCGAAGGGGCCCAGCCGGGCGGGCAGTTGACCATCACCACCGAGGTCGAGAATTTTCCCGGCTTCCGCAAGGGCATCGAGGGCCCGGCCCTGATGGAGGAGATGCGGGAGCAGGTGCTCCGCTTCGGCACCGTCATCAAGTCTG
Organism: Holophagales bacterium; assembly: GCA_038320645.1. GTDB lineage: Bacteria > Acidobacteriota > Holophagae > Holophagales > Holophagaceae > Geothrix. The sequence continues at coordinate 1,599 of JBBQEL010000011.1, forward strand.
AAACCGTGCTCAAGGCCGATCTCCAGGTCCGCCCCTTCCAGCTGACCACGGATAAGGGCGACTACACCGCCGATGCCGTGATCATCGCGACTGGCGCCTCGGCCAAATGGCTGGGCATCGGCAAGGATGAGCAGCTGTCCCGCTCAGGCGGCGGCGTCAGCGCCTGCGCCACCTGTGACGGCTTCTTCTTCCGTGGCAAGGAGATCGCCGTGGTCGGTGGCGGTGATACGGCGGTGGAGGAGGCCACCTTCCTCACCAAGTTCGCCAGCAAGGTCCACCTCATCCATCGCCGCGACAAGCTCCGGGCCTCCAAGGCCATGCAGGATCGGGCCCTGGCCAACGAGAAGATCCACCCCATCTGGAACAAGGCCGTGCTGGAGGTGCTCACCACCACCATCGAGACGCCCATGGGCGAAAAGGTCGAGAAGATCCGCGCCCTGAAGCTCAAGGACACCGTGAACGGCGCCGAGTCCGAACTGCCCGTGGAAGGGCTGTTCGTGGCCATCGGCCATCAGCCGAATACCGATCTTTTCACGGGCCAATTACCCATGGACGAGACCGGCTACCTCCAGATCGAGAAGGGCTCCAGCCGGACCGCCATCGAAGGGGTCTTCGCCTGCGGCGATGTGCAGGACCACGTCTACCGGCAGGCGATCACCGCGGCCGGAAGCGGCTGCATGGCGGCCATCGACGCCGAGCGCTGGCTCACGGAAAAGGGCCTCGCCGAGTGATCGAGCAACATCTGGAGCCACTGAAGCCGCATCCGGAGGGCCGGGCCCTCCGGGCGGAAGTGGATCTGGGTCGCGTTGCGCGGAACCTGGGCCGCATCCGCACCGTTGCCGGGGGCCGGGAAGTCTGGGGCGTGGTGAAGGCCAACGCCTACGGCCATGGCGCGGTCTCCGTCGGCCGGACCCTGGTTGCCGCTGGCGCCCATGGCCTGGCCGTGTCCAGCCTGGAGGAAGGGCTGGAACTGAGGCTCGGCGGCATTGAGGGTCCCATTCTCGTACTGGGTGGCCTGCGCCCCGAGGCCCTCCCCGCCGCCAGTGCCGAGGGGCTCACCATCGCCGTGGTCGGGCCCGAATACCTGGCGGAATACGCCCGGCTCCTGCCCCAGCATCCGGTGCAGCTCCACCTGAAGCTGGACACGGGCATGGGGCGGTTCGGACTGCTCCCCTCGGAGCTGGGGGACTGCCTGCCCGGCCTGCGCCGCCTGGCCCCGTGGCTCGAAGGCGTCATGGGCCACTTCGCCACCGCCGATGATCCGGACCAGGGCTTCGCCCAGCGGCAGCGGCGCGTCTTCGAGGCCTGCCTCTCGCAACTGGCCGAGGCCGGCCTCCGTCCGCCCCAGCGCCACCACGCCAACAGCGACGCCTGCCTCAGCGGGCTGGTGGGCCAGGATACTCATGTGCGGCCAGGGCTTGCGCTGTACGGCCTCACCACCCTCCCGGCTGGCCGCGCCGCTGGACTGGAACCGGCCCTGGCCCTGGTGGCCGAAGTCGCTCGTGTGAAGACCGTCCCCGCCGGCACGACCGTGGGGTACGGCCGCACTTTCGTGGCTCCCCAGCCCATGCAGATCGCCACGCTCGCCTGCGGCTATGCCGATGGGTACCGGCGCGATCTCGGCAACCGTGGCGTGGTCGGCTTTGCCGGACGCACCTTCCCAGTGGTGGGGCGGGTGTCCATGGACTATCTGACCGTCGCCCTGCCCCTGGATGTGCCCGTCGTGCCGGGTGACCCCATGACCCTCTTCAGCAGCGATCCCGCCTCTCCCCACGGCATCGAGCGGCTGGCCCAGGTCCTCGGTACCATCCCCTACGAGTTGACCTGCGCCCTCCATCGCCGGATCACACGCCGTTATTTTCCGTAAAATCACAGCCGATCCCTACTACCATGGGGCTCCCTCCTGCGGCTTCTCATGAACCTGTTGGTCATTTCCCGCCATGCCGACCTCGTCGAGCGCCTCCGGATGGCCTTCGAGGGGGCAGGCCACTGCGTGCTCCATTCGCATGACCCGCTGGAAGCCCTGGCCCAGGATGCCTGGAGCCAATCGCAGGTCCTGCTGGTGGACGCCGGGGGGGATCCCATCGATGGCTATCGCCTGTGCAAGCTCCTGCGCGGGGAAGCCCGCGTGCTGTTCCAGAACCTCCCCATCTTCCTGATCCTTGATCACGCCCCCACCGAGCAGGACCAATGTTCGCTGCAGAACGCCGAAGGGGACGGGTTCATCACCGCCGGCCTCAGCATCCAGCAGATCCTCAACCACCTGGGACCCGTGATGGCGGGCAGCGTCACCCGGGAAGCCGGGCAGCGGGTGCCGATCCTCGCGATCGGCCTGCACGCGGGACTCACCCAGCGGGCACGGGCTCTGCTTCAGCATTACGCCATGGAGGTCCACTCCCCGCCCACCCGGAACGCCACCGAGGCGCAGCGGGTGCTGAAGGCGCCAGTGCTCCTGCTGGGGCTCTCGGCCGGCGGCGTGGAGGGTGCTTTAGCCTTGCTCGCCCAGTTGAGGGAACAGAATCGTCTGCCCTATACGATCCTTGTTGGCCAGGTGAAAGACGAGTCCGCCCAACGACGGCTGCTCCTGGCCGGAATCTGCGACTGGGTGCCGCTCCCGCTGCCCTCCCCACGGCTGATCCACGCCTGCAAGCGGGCGATCGAGTGGATGCAGGTCCGGCGCATCCAGGCGGAGTACGAAACGGCGATCCACGACCTCCGGGAGCGCCGGGGCATGCTGGAGATCGAGGCGGCGGCCCTGCGCAACGAAGTGCTCACAGATCCGCTGACGGAGCTCCTCAACCGCCGGGCCTTCGACCAGAACCTGGAACACGCCGTGCGGCAATGGGAACGCCACCGCCGCGCCTTCGTCCTGGTGCTCGGGGACATCGACCATTTCAAGCTGATCAATGATCGCTTCGGTCATCCGGTGGGCGATGAAGTCCTGCGGCAGATGGCGACCCGCATCCGCTCCGCCCTGCGCAAGTCCGACCTCGCCTTCCGCATCGGCGGTGAGGAGTTCGCGGTCCTGTTGACGGAAACCAGTCTCAAGGCCGGCGCCGAGGTGGCCAACAAGCTCCGGCGGCGCATCGATGAGGAGCCCATCTCCCTCCCCGGAGGGCAGACGATCTTCCCGACCATGAGCTTCGGGGTCGGCGGCCCGGGCTCCCCGAGCCCCGCCAGCCTGCTGACCCAGGTGGACAAGGCGCTCTACCAGGCCAAGAGCCTGGGCCGGAATTGTGTGGTGGTCGTCGGCGGGGGCGAATACCCGGCCCGCAGCCTCAGCGCCGGAAACTGAAGAGATCGCCAAGGCCCCGCAGCGACAGGGTGAGGTCCAGGCGATCCTCCCGCCCGCCGGACACCAGCGCCGTATTGAGGGCCACATGGGTGTATTTCAGCACATAGGCCACACAGGGTTCCACCCACGCCAGGGCCACCTGACTGGAGGCGAATCCGCGGGTCTTGAAATCGTAGTTGGCGCTGAATTCGAGCCGGAGCCGGTCGTCCAGAAACCGTTCGAGACCGCCAATCTGGAGCCCCTGCTGGCGCACCAGAAACCGGTTGATGCCCGTGGAGAAATAGGCCAGGTTGAGCCGGCTGCCATCGCGGGCTTTCACATCCACACTGAGGGCATTGTCGGAGCCCCCTGCCCCCAAATCCGAGGATCGGCGCAGGCTGATGCGCCAACGGTCATCGGGCTCCACATCCAGGTCCGTGTCCACTGAAGACCAGCCCTGCTTGTAGCGGCCATCCCCGAGAATGATCGGCGTGGCGTGGTAGCGGGTGGCGATCCGCAAGCGCGCCAGATCCGCGAAACCAACCCCAGCCACGGGCCGCCCGAGAATGTGCTGCTTGAGGCCCACCTCGAAACTCCGTTCCCCCGAGGCACTCTCGTTGACGCCGGGGAAGGAATCCACCGCGTCGAAGCGCGGCACGACTCCCGCACCGCCGTACCGGCTGGTTTCGGTGAAGCCGAAATAAGGCTCAGCCACATGCTTGAGCTCGCCTTTGTAGCCGAGGAGGGAGACCTCCTTGAAGCTGCGGCCGACCTGGGGACCCGAAAAGCGCAGGTGGCCGGAAAAGAGGAACCGCGTCGCGGCGGCCCCATCGACCTGGAAGGGGCTGGTGGCCGGATCCACCGCCGTGCCATCGGCTCCACCGGCCGGATCGAAGACCGGCGAGGACAGCGTCGAACCGTAATGGGTGGCCCGGCCCATCACCTCGAGATCCGCCCGGAAGGGTCCCCACTGCCCCAACCGGCCGTGGAGCCGGGTATTGGCATCCTGGCGATCCCAGGCGTAGCTCTGATCCCTGGCCGTGGAACTGCCCTCGATGCGGTAGGCGAACCGGCCCAGCCGGACGCCGCCATCCAGGTAGAGCGGCCCCAGCATCGGCACGGGGAAGAACCGGAACTCTGCCTGGGGCAGGGTCTGCCTCCGGAGCGAGGCCGGGAAATCCGGGCTGTAGAAGGGATCGCCCTGATTCTTCGTGAAAAAGAAACTGCGCTGCTCCGCCGCGGAAAGGCTGAGGCTGCCGAACGTGAAGCTGCGCCCCAGGTAGAGGGCCGAATCGAAACTCGTGGCGCCCAGGTAGCCAAGCCCCTTGCCGAAATCCGCGTCCACGAGGCTATCCGAGGCCTGGTTCACGTCTGCGGTGAGCTGCCAGCCGTCCTCCCGCTGCCAGACCTCCTTCAGGGAGTACCGGTACCGCCGTGCATCCAGGCTCCGCTGCTGGATGGTCTGGCCGGAAAAACTCCCCTGGTGGGTCAGGTCGGGGCGCCACCGCATCTCCCCCCCCCAGAGGACGCCCTCTTTGCTGAAGTACTCCGGGGCGAACGTCACATCCGCTGTTGCGCCGAGCACCTGGTAATAAGAGAGGCCCACGGTGGTGCCGAACGCGCTGGATAGCCCGAAGTTCGGGGGCAGAAGGCCGGAAGTCCGCTCGGCCTGGGCCGGATAAATGGCGTAGGGGAGGTAGAAGACCGGGGCCGATCCCAGCAGCACCCGCGCATTCCAGAGGGTCGCGAAGCCGTCGAGGTCGACCTTCAGGCTCGAAAGCCGGGCTTTCCAGCCGGGTTTCTCCTCGGGACACGGACTCAGCTCCACCTCATCGAAGGCCCAGGTACGCAGGGTGGTGAAGGCCACATGGCTCGACTGCAGCGTCCAGGTGGGAGGCAGGTCCATCTGCAGGGCCCAGGCTTCACCGGAGCGGCGGCCCCAATCCATCTGCAGCCGCTCACAGCGCAGCCGCAGCCCTGGCCCCTCCAGGCGGATATGGCCCTCCGCGATGAGCCGGCCTTCCTGAATCTGATATTCGATGCGATCGGCGAGGAGCAGGAGCCCCTCAGCCTGGATGGCCCCCTGCTCCAGGGTCCACACCTCACCGGCCTCGCGGACCCGTTCCCCTCGCCAATCGAAAGGGACCCTGGACACGCCTGGTCCCCGATCGAGCTGGAAGGGCCGCAGGGGAAGCAACTCCGCCGGGGTCGGCGCCTCCAGCGGCGGTAGCACGGGGAAGGCCGGAAGGCCCTGGGCCACCAGCAGCGTCGGCACGGCACCCAGAATCAGGCTTCGCAACCCCGCTCCGGTTCGGCGCATACCGGGTTCAGTGCTGGTGCGGCAGCAGCCGCGCGCTGAGGAGGAAGATCCCCACGCCAGAGAGCAGCGCGATCGTGCCGCGGAGACCCGATACCTTCTGGACCTCCGGCAGCAGATCAGAGCTGGCGACATAGAGGGTCAGACCAGCCGTCAGGCCCAGAATGGGACCGGTCGGCAGTTGGAGCACGGACTGGCCGGCGGCCCCGACCAGGGCGGCCAGAGCGAGCGTACCTGCGGCCAGCAAGGCCGCCCGGTTCCCGAAGCCGCGCACGAGGAAGATCGAGGCGATCGTGCCCCCCTCCGGAATGCGGTGGAGCATGATGCCCAGCACGACCAGGGGCCCGAGGTTGCTATGGGTGGAGAGCGCGGCCGCGATGGCCACGCCATCCATCAGGCTGTGGAGGGAAAGCCCGACCAGGGCCAGCACCCCGCTGAGCTGAGAGCCATCGGTATGGGTTTCCTCACCGTAATGGAAGTGCAGCGTGATGCCATGTTCCATGACATGCACCAGCAGGTAGCCGGCCAGAATCCACCAGGCGTTGCCCTCCCCACCTGCGGCTTCCAGGCTTTCGGGAATGATGCGCACCACGGTGACCGACAACAGGTAGCCCGCCGCCACGCCGGAAAGCAGGCGCATGAACTGGGCCCGTCCCTGAAGGAACCGCACCACGCCCCAGCCACCCAGAAGGGTGGCCAGGGACGCGAGGGGGGCCAGCCAGTAGAGAGACACGGGCGGCTATTCCGGTTTGGTCTTCTTGGTGCGAGTGACCTTGACCTTGGCGGCGGGCCCTGCGGCCTTCTCGGTCTTGACCGGTTCCGCCAGGGCGGGCTCAGCCTTGGATTTTTTGACGGGCGCCTTGACGGCCTTGGCCTTCGGGGCGGCCTTCTTCTTGGCGGGGGCCTCAGGCGTGGCCACAGGGGCAGCCACGGGCTCGGAGACGGCCGCCGGGAGAGGTTCCGGCGCAGAAATCACCTTGGCCCGGGGCGTACGCTTCTGCTTGGCAGGTTCCACCACCATCGGCGCGGGAGCGCCAATCCTGGGCCGTGGACTGGGTGTAAGCAGGCTGGCGACCAGATCCGCCGTGGCCTTGGGAGGCTCGGGCTGGGACTCGTCAGCCGTTTCCCCGCCGGTCGAGGCCTGGGTCGAACCCTCGCCCCGGTCCGCCCCGCCCTTGCGCCGCCGGCGCCGGCGCTTGCGCTTCGTGCCGTCGCCCTTGGCCTCGTCGCCGGCTTCCTCGGCGCCCTCCTCGGCATCCTCGTCTTCGGGCTTGGCGCTTTCGAAGAGGGCCCGGAGGCGTTCGCGTTCATCCAGTGCGGCCCGCTGGAGGTCGCGGCGGTCGTATTTGAAGGCTTCCTTTTTCGGATCCTTCGCGTTTTCGCCAAGGGCCTTGTCGAAGGAGATGGGGCTGTCACCGCCGAGCACCACGGTTTCGTCCTCGGGCATGCCCTTCTCCCGGTGGGGCTTGGCAGCGGGCTTCTCGACCGGCACCTCTTCGGCGCGTTCGATCTCGGCGGCCATTTCGCCGTAGCCCATGGACCAATCGGCCTGGATGAGGATCTTGGCTTCGCTCTGCTCCTCCATCTGGTTCAGGTCGCGGCGCTTCTCGTTGAGCACGGCGGCGGCGATGGCCGGGGCCAGCTTCACGCGGATCTCGCCGATGCCGCCCTTGGCGAGGATGCCGTGCAGGCGCCGGACGACGGACAGCACCATGGCCTCGATCGTCTTCACCTTCCCGGTGCCCGTGCAGGTGGGGCAGGTCTCATGGTTCACGTGCTGGAGGCTGGGGCGGATGCGCTGGCGGGTCATGACCAGGACGCCGAAGCGGTTGATCTTCCCCACTTCCATGCGGGCCTTGTCGGCCTTGAGGCAGTCCACCAGGCGATCCTGCACGGCACGGATGTGGGTATCGCGTTTCATGTCGATGAAGTCGATGGCGATGAGACCAGCCAGATCGCGCAGGCGCAGCTGGCGGGCGACCTCTTCAGCCGCCTCCATGTTGGTCTTGAAGGCCATGTCCTCCACGCCGTCACCAGAGGTCTTGCCACTGTTCACATCGATGGCCACCAGGGCCTCGGTCTGGTCCAGCACCAGGGCGCCGCCGCTGGCGAGGGGCACTTTCCGGCCGTAGACGCGATCAATCTGCTCCTCGAGCTGGAACCGGGAGAAGAGCGGCTTCTTGCCGGTGTAGTGCTTCAGCGCGTCGAGATACTGCGGCATGGTGCGCTTGAAGAAAGACTGGGCGGCGTGGAAGGTATCCAGATCATCGATCTGCACTTCCTCGACATCGGCGCTGAAGGTGTCGCGCAGGGTGCGGGTGACGACATCGTCCTCCTGCCACACCAGACCCACTGCGTGGCGGTGCTTGTAGCGGTTCAGCACCTCCTTGTGGGTATCCAGCAGGTATTCCAGATCGCGCTGGAAGTCCTCCTTGGTGACGCCCAGGCTGGCCGTGCGGACGATCACGCCGATATCCTCGGGGATTTCCAGCGTGTCGATGAGTTGCTTGAAGTGGCGGCGCTCGTCCGTGCCCTCGATCTTGCGGCTGATGCCGTTCACGGGGTTGCCGGGGGTGATCACCAGGTAGCGGCCTGCCAGGCTGATCTGCCCAGTCATCATGGCGCCCTTGGAGCCAAGTTCCTCGCGTACGGCCTGGACCAGGACCTCCTGGTCCCGCTGCAGGACATCCTGGATGCGGGCCCGGCGGCCGTCCCCAACCATCTCCCGGGGCAGATCGCCCAGAGGCAGGAAGCCGTTTTTCTGGCCACCGAAATGGACGAAGGCGGCCTGGAGGCTGCTGTCCACCCGGACGACCCGGGCTTTGTACAGGTTGCCCTTGATCTTCTCGTTGTGCAGGAACTCGACATCGTAGTCGAACAGCACGCCGTCGATCAGGGTGGCCACGCGGATCTCTTCCGGATCCGTGGCATTGATCATCATGGTTTTCTTAGGGCTCAAGGAGGCTCCTCGTTGGGGCCCAGGGGCTTGGCTGCGGCTGACGCCCAGCAGGCTCAGCGGCCCTGGGATGGATTTCTGGGGATGGAGGATCGGGAAACCGAAGGGGGCCCTGCCCTGACTTCGGCCACCCGTAGGGAAAAAATCGGGATGGTCGCGATCCCCGTGTCTGGGCGTCGCCTCGATCGGCACGCAGGATCTCCAAGCATTAAACCCACTTATTTCCATGAGGGCAAGGAGGATCGCTCCGGGCAATGACAAGGGGGAAGTTACACGGATGTCACAGCCTGGACCGAAGGGCTTCACCTTGGCCCCCCAGGATCACGGATATGAAGGAGGTATCCATGAGGATCCGAATCCTGGCCCAGACCATCCTGGCCACTCTGGTGGGACTGTCCGCGACAGCCCAGACCATCAAGGTTGACCCGAAGGTCACCACCTACAAGAAGGTTTCCGGCGTCAGCGGCAACCTCAACTCCATTGGTTCCGACACCTTGAACAACCTCATGGCCTACTGGGTTGAGGGCTTCAACAAGAAATATCCCAACGTGAAGATCCAGGTGGAAGGCAAGGGTTCGACCACCGCGCCCCCGGCCCTCATCGAGGGAACCAGCCAGCTGGGGCCCATGAGCCGCGAGATGAAGAACGAAGAGATGGACAAGTTCGAGAAGAAGTTCGGCTACAAACCCACCAAGGTGGCCGTGGCCATCGATACCCTGGCCGTCTTCGTGCACAAGGACAACCCGCTCAAGTCCGTGAGCATGCAGCAGGTGGACGCCGTCTTCTCGAAGACCCGCAAGGGAGGCCTCGAGAAGGACATCAAGGTCTGGGGCGACCTGGGCCTCACCGGGGAAGCCGCCACGAAGCCCCTGAGCCTCTACGGCCGCAACAGCGCCAGCGGCACCTACGGCTATTTCAAGGAACACGGCCTCTTCAAGGGGGACTTCAAGGACACAGTCAAGGAACAGCCCGGTTCCTCCTCCGTCGTTCAGAGCGTCGGGTCCGATCGCTTCGCCATCGGCTACAGCGGCATCGGCTACGCCACTTCGGGCGTCCGGGCCATTCCCCTTTCCGACGACAAGAAGAACGGTGGGGCCGTATTCGCCGCCACCTACGAAAACGCGCTGAGCGGGAAGTACCCCATGTCCCGATTCCTCTATGTCTACATCAACAAGGATCCCAAGAAGCCCGTGGATCCACTGACCCGCGAGTTTTTGAAGTTCGTACTGAGCAAGGAAGGTCAGGAGATCGTGGTGAAGGATGGCTTCCTCCCCATGACCGCCAAAATGGAAACAGAGGAAGTCGCCAAGCTCAAGTAGCCAAACTCGAAGCGAGCGTGCCGGGGCAGCCCCCGGCACGCTCGTATGTTGACCATTGCCCCTCCCCGGGGCGGCCATTGACGAGACGACATGTCCAGCATTCCTTCACGACAGGCCCGCGCCCAGCGCATGGACCGGTTCATGGCTTTCACCATCTCCAGTGGTGGAATCCTGATCATCGGCGCCGTTCTGGCGATGCTCCTGTTCATCATGAAGGAAGCCATTCCGCTCTTCGTGCCCCCTTTGGCGCGTTCTGCCGGCACGATCCAGTCCCACCCATCGAGTGCCCCTTGGATCGATGAATCGCTGAAGGCTGGCATCCTCCTGTCCCGGACAGAGGGTGTGAAGGCCCTGCGATTCCCCGGAGGCGCCCCCCTGCCGGCCCCCAGCGGAGGCCCTTCCCTCCCCTGGCAAGCCTTCACCCCGCCCAATTCCCGAGGGGAAAGCCTCGTCATCGGGGCGGATCATCGACTGTTCTTGGCCCGATTAGCCTGGACCAAGCCCCCTGGCGAAAACGATCCCGCCCAGTGGACCCTCGATCCCCACTGGGAAGGGGGTCTCAAGCTTGGAAAAACGCCCCTCGAACTCCTCCATTTCCGGTTGCTGGAGGGCGGCGGCCTCAGCGGCGGCCAGACTCTGAGGGTCGTGGCCCGGACCCAGGACGGCCTCGAATGGGCGGAAACCCCGTTGGATGCCGCCCCGACAGTCGCCTGGAAGCCGCTCAAGCACGATCCGTCCCTGCACCCCACGACGGCCGCCTGGGGCGCCGATGGGAAAAGCCTGTGGGTCGGCACCCGGGAAGGCCGTCTGCTTGAACTTGATCCAGAAAACGAAAGCCTTCTGTCCTCCGCCGAATTTGGCGAGCCCATTCAATCCCTCGGATTCGCCTTGGGACAGCAGAGCCTGCTCGTGGGCGGCGCCCAGGGCAAGATGGCCGCCTACCAGCGAGCCCGGGTCAACGAGGTCTTCCAGCTTCAGTCCTTCCATGCCTTCCCCCGCCTGCAAGGACCCGTCCTGGGGTTCCAGCCCAGCCAGCGGGACAAGCGTTTCCTGGCCTGGACCCCCTCTCAGGTGGTGGTGGATCACCTCACCACCGAGCGCCGCCTGTTCTCCGCCCAGCTTGATGGCCCAGGCCAAGCAGCCCTGGCCCCTCGCGGCGATCTGATCGTGCAGGCCAGTGACGCCACCGGAACGCTGAAGCTCTGGTCCCTGGACGCCGCCCATCCCGAGGTCAGCTTCGGCCTCCTGTGGGGGAAGACGCACTACGAAGGCTACGGCAAAGCCGAATATGTCTGGCAGAGCACCGGTGGCACCGATGACTTCGAACCCAAGTTCAGCCTCGTGCCGCTGATCTTCGGAACCCTCAAGGGGACCCTGTACGCCATGCTCTTCGCCTTCCCCCTGGCGGTCCTCGGGGCGCTCTACACGTCTCAGTTCGCCTCCCCACGGCTCAGGAACGCCATCAAGCCCACTCTGGAGATCATGGCGGCGCTGCCCTCCGTGGTCCTCGGGTTCCTGGCCGGTCTCGTCATGGCCCCCCTCCTTGAGCGGATGGCCGTGGAAGTGCTCATCTACCCCTTCGTGGTGCTTCTTCTCACGCTGTTGTTCGCCCCCTTCTGGGGCCGCCTCCCCCAGACCTTTCGCAATGCCTTCGGCAGCGGCCGCGAGGTCCTCTGGATGGCACCATTGCTGGTGCTGGGCGTCTGGCTGAGCAGCCTGGCGGGACCCTGGGTCGAACACTCGATGATGGGCGGCAGCTACCGCACCTGGCTTCAGACGGCCATGGGAGTGACCTACGACCAGCGCAACAGCCTAGTGGTGGGCTTCGCCATGGGCTTCGCCGTCATCCCCATCATCTTCACCATCAGCGAGGATGCCCTGTCCAGTGTGCCCAGATCCCTGACCTCCGCCAGCCTCGCCTGCGGGGCAAGTCCCTGGCAGACGGCCTGGCGCGTGGTGCTCCCCACCGCCAGCCCGGGCATCTTCTCGGCCACCATGGTCGGCCTGGGCCGGGCCATCGGCGAAACGATGATCGTGCTGATGGCCACGGGCAACACGCCCATCATGGATTGGAGCCCCTTCAACGGCATGCGGACCCTCGCCGCCAACATCGCAGTCGAGATCCCCGAGGCACCGCTCCACGGAACCCTCTACCGGGTGCTGTTCCTGGCCGCCTTCCTGCTCTTCATCTTCACCTTCATCCTCAACACCGTCGCTGAACTGGTGCGCCAGCGCCTGCGCCGCCGCTACGAGTCCATCTGATGAGCCGCCTTTCCGAGCACTTTCGCAATGGCGGATCCTTCATCTGGCTATCAGGTGCGGTGCTGGCCTTCTGCCTGGCCATGATTCTCGGGCTCGTGGGCTACATCGCGGCCAAGGGCATGGGCTATTTCTGGCCGAGCCCCCTGGTCCAGGTGCAGACCGCCGAAGGCCCAGTGCTCGGCGAGATCACCGGTCATGAACCCGCCCACGCCGAGGAACCCGCCAAGATCCAGTTCCGGGTCGGCAATCGGGACGTGTTCGGCCAGGATTTCCGCTGGGTCCTCGCAGCCGGAACGGGGACACAAGAATTTCCGAAGGATGCACTCCTCATCGAACGGCTCGAATATGGTCCCTTCATCGGACGCATCACTTCTGTGAGCCACGAGGGTCAACAAGTCGCAACAGGACCTGCTTCCCTCACCGAAGCCGAACGGCATCTGCCGGAAACGCTCCGGCTGCGAAAGCGCATCCAAGCCATCGAAAAGGGCCAGGTCGGAGATCTCAACCAGCAGATCGACCGGCTCCGCCTGAATCGAAAGAAGCTGGAAAGGGTAGGTGATGCCACCGCCCTCCAGGCCTTGGACGCCAAGGCTACCGCCCTCCAGACCACCTATGACGCCCTTCAGACCACGCTCGAGCAGTCCCGAACGGAAGCCAAGGCCTGGACGCTCAGCCTGCAGACCGTCGATGGGCAGGTCCGTGAGTTGCCCCTGGGCAGCGTGGTCCGAATGGTGCCCGCCAACGCCATGGGGTGGTTCGACAAACTTGGCGTCTACCTCTCCCGCCTCTGGGAGTTCGTCGCCGACGATCCCCGCGAATCCAATACCGAAGGTGGCATTTTCCCGGCCATTTTCGGCACCGTGATGATGGTGCTGGTCATGTCGGTGCTGGTGGTGCCCCTGGGCGTGATTACGGCCCTCTATCTCCGCGAATACGCCCGGCAGGGCTGGATGGTCCGGTCCGTCCGCGTGGCCGTGAACAACCTGGCGGGGGTTCCGTCCATCGTCTTTGGCGTCTTCGGCCTGGGCTTCTTTGTCTATGCCCTGGGTGGCACCATCGATCAGCTCTTCTTCTCCGACAGTCTGCCCACGCCCACCTATGGCACCGGCGGCATCCTCTGGGCCTCCCTGACCCTCGCCCTGCTCACCGTCCCGGTCGTCGTGGTGGCCACTGAAGAAGCACTCGGGGCCGTGCCCCGATCCCAGCGGGAGGCCAGCCTGGCCATGGGTGCCACGAAGTGGCAGACCCTCTGGAATGTGGTGCTACCCAGCGCCACGCCAGGCATCCTCACGGGCATGATCCTCGCGATCGCCCGGGGAGCCGGCGAGGTGGCACCCTTGATGCTCACCGGAGTCGTCAAGCTCGCACCCTCCATGCCTCTGGATGGCACCTTCCCCTTCTTCCACCTCGACCGGAAGTTCATGCACCTCGGCTTTCACGTCTACGATGTGGGCTTCCAGAGTCCCAACTCCGAGGCCGCAAAACCCATGGTTTTCATGGCCTCCTTCCTGCTTCTGCTGGTGGTCGTCGTCCTGAACCTGTTCGCCCTGAACCTCCGGCGGAAACTGCGGGAACGCCTGGGGGGGAGCACCTTTTGACCATGACCACTGGAGCCATCGACATGGAAATCGAGGACCCCCGCCCCGTGCCCGAGCCTGTGCAGTTGCAGGTGCCACCCCCCGCCGGCGGCCTCCGGCCTGCCAGCTTCCTCCAACCGGACCTGCCCCTCACGGATCCGTCCATCCTGTCCGCCCCCACCATGCTCCAGGTGGAACGGCTGAACCTGTTCTACGGCGACAAACAGGCCCTGATGGACATCGACCTGAAGGTGGCCCGCAACTCCGTCATGTCCTTCATTGGACCTTCAGGCTGCGGCAAGAGCACCCTCCTGCGCTGCCTCAACCGCATGAACGACCTCATCGACGATGTGCGGATCCAGGGCCGCGTGCTGATGGGGGACACCGATATCTACGCGCCCGGCACCGATGTGATCGCGCTCCGGAAACGCGCCGGGATGGTCTTCCAAAAATCGAATCCCTTTCCCAAGTCGATCTTCGAGAACGTGGCCTATGGCCTGCGCATCCAAGGGCAGAGTGACCGGTTGGTCCTCGAAGAGGCCATCGAGCGGAGCCTCAAGGGCGCCGGCCTCTGGGAGGAGGTCAAGGATCGCCTCAAGGATTCGGCCCAGGGACTTTCCGGTGGGCAGCAGCAGCGGCTCTGCATCGCCCGGGCGCTGGCCGTCCGGCCCGAGGTCATCCTCATGGACGAGCCATGCTCGGCGCTCGATCCCATCGCCACGGCCCGGATCGAAGAACTCATCCTGGAACTGAAGCGGGAATTCACCATCGTGATCGTCACCCACAATATGCAGCAAGCGGCCCGCGTGAGTGACCATACGGCGTTCTTCTGGATGGGCAAGCTCATCGAGACGGGACTCACAGAAAAGCTGTTCACCAATCCCGGGCACCGGATGACCGAGGACTACATCACGGGGAGGTTCGGCTGATGCGTCAATTTGACCAGGAACTGAAGGATCTGAGGGACGGCATCCTGGCCATGGCAGGCCTGGCCGAGGAAATGATCGATCTCACCATTCAAGCCTTGAGCGAGCGGTCCCGGACCAAGGCGGAGCGGGTCATCGCCCTCGACCGGGGTCTGGACGAGTGGGAACTGAAGCTGGACCGGCTTTGCGTCGATCTGCTTGCCCTGAGATCGCCCGCCGCAGGGGATCTGCGGCTCATCGCCTCCAGCCTGAAGATCGTTCCCGAGATCGAGCGCATCGGCGATCACTGCTGCAACATCGCCCGGCGCGCCACCTACGTGCACCCGCCCATCCTGTCCGCCGGTTCACTGGATCGCCTGGGCCAGGAGACCCGCGGGATGGTCCGTTGGGCCGTGGATGCCTTCATCGGCAGCGATGCCGGACTCGCCCGCACGGTGATCAACGCCGACGACTCCGTCGACGAGTTGTATGGCCAGATCTATCGGGAACTGCTGCGCCTCATGATGTCCGATCCCTTGTGCATCGAGCGGGCCAGCCACCTTATCCTGATCATCAAGAACTGGGAACGCATCGCCGACCAGGCCACCAACATCGCCGAAGAAGTGCTGTTCATCCTCGAAGGCCGCAGCGCCAAGCACACCTACCTCCAGAGCGATGCCGCAGAATAGGATCTGAGAAACCCATGGCCGACATCCTCCTCCTTGAAGACGACACGGAGATCCGCCTGGGTCTCGAGCAGCACCTGCGCCGGGAGGGATTCAGCCTCGTGTCCGTGGGTACGGGCCGGGACGCCCTCAGCGTCCTCAACGCCCCCGCGACCCGGCTCGATGCCGCGCTTCTGGACCTCAGCCTGCCCGACATGGACGGCCTCGATGTCCTCCGGGCGATCCGCGCCCATCCTTCACACAAGGCGCTGCCCGTCCTCCTGGTCACTGCCCGCAGCGAAGAGATCGACCGGGTGCTGGGGCTGGAGTTGGGCGCCGACGATTACATCTCCAAGCCCTTTTCGGCCAGAGAACTTGCGGCCCGGCTCCGCGCCATCCTCCGGCGCTCCCTCCCGGTCGAGGCACCCCAGCAGGCTGCGAAATTGAGTTTCGGCCCCATCACGGTGGATCCGGACATGCACACCGTCCGCGTGGATGGCCAGCTGGTGGAACTCACCCGACGGGAATTCGAGCTGCTGGCGTATTTCCTGGCCAATCCAAGGCGGGTGCTCACCCGCGAAAAAATCCTCCAGCGGGTCTGGGGATTGGAGTATCTGGGTGAGAGCCGCACCATCGATGCCCATGTGCGCCGGGTCCGGGCCAAGCTCGGGGAAGCGGCCGCCGAGTCCATCGAAACCGTGGTGGGTGTCGGTTACCGGCTGGGCAGCCCCACCGATTCCTGAAGCTCGATCTGCGGCGGCAGCATCACCCGGAAGGTGGCCCCATGCCCGGGCCGACTTTCCACCGTGACTTCGCCGCCCATCAATCGGCAAAGGTGTTTGACAATGGCCAGGCCCAGGCCGGTGCCGGGCTTGGCCTTGGCGGCCTGGGCCCGGTAGAACCGCTCGAAGATCCGGCCCTGTTCGGCCTCCGGAATCCCCGGTCCCTCATCCCGCACTTCCCAGGTCTGTCCCTGATCCGTGACCTGGACTGAAACCTGGATCTGCCCCCCCGATGGACTGAATTTCAGGGCGTTGGTGATGAGGTTTTCGAGCACCTGATGCAGGCGCAGGGGATCCACCAGAATCGTCGCACCCTCGGGGGCCTCCACCTCCAGCCTCAGCTGGACGCAAGCAGCCGCGCCACGGGGCTGGAACTCCCTCATAAGGGCCCCCAGGAAAGCGGTCAGATCCAGGCGCTCGGGCGCCAGGTTCAGGGCGCCACTCTCGATCCGGCTGAGTTCAGAAAGATCACCCAGCAGCAGGGTCAGCCTGTCCACGGAGCGGAGGAGGGACTGGGCACTGCCCTTGGCCGATTCGGAAAGCGTCTCCTCCTGGAGGTTTTCGGCGGCGATGCGGATGGCCGTGACCGGCGTCTTCAGTTCGTGGCTCACATTGGAAATGAACTTCTGCCGAGTGGTTTCCAGAGCCTCCTGGCTGGTGATGTCATCCAGCGTGAGCAGCACGCCACTCACGAACCCTAGAGGCGCGAACGGAATGGCCCGTACCCGCAGCGTCCGACCAACTCGGGCCATCCGCCATTCGGACGGCGTGCCCCCATAGGCTTTCTGGATCGCACCCCATCCCTCGAGATCCCGGAACACCTCACTCACCGCCATGCCCTTCATGAGTGGCGCACCGAGCCCCAGATGCCGCTGGGCCGAAGGGTTGAACTGGTCCAGGCGGCCCACCGGGTCGAACAGGAGCACACCCTCCTCCAGGCGGGCCATGATGCCCGGCAATAACCGCTCCTCGCGCGTCGCCTGCTCCCTGAGGTCCTGGTTTTCCCGTTCCAGCGCCGACCAGGCCCTGGGCAGTTCCTCCAGAGCCCGCGGGCGGGTGCCACCCAGCAGCAGCCCCAGTGGCTCCGCCAGGGACCGGAGCTGCCAACGGGCCATGAGGATCAGCACCAGGCCCAGCGTGGCGAGGAGCCCCAGGATCCAGGCGAGGGAAGCCCCTTTATGGACATTCATGCCCAACCCGAAACCGAGGAAAAGCATCGAAGCCAGGCAGATCACCGCCCGGCCCAGGAAGACGGGAAGTCCTGATTCATCGCTGGGCTGGGGGTCCGGCTGATCCATGCCCTCCGACATTACACCGCCCTGTGCCTGCAGCCCAGCGACGACCGTCGAATTTACACACCGTTTACGGCTCCGAACCCGGTACAGTCGAAGGTTGATCGCGGGAGATTCCGATGTCCATGAACGCCCTGATGCGCTGGCTCAAACCCAGGGAAATGGTCTTCTTCGACCTGCTGGAATCCGCCGCGGGCAACGCCTACCAGGCCTCCCAACTCTTCGACCGGGAAATCCGGACCGGAGATCCCGTCCGCTTCGCCGAACTGCGGCGGCAGATGAAGGATCTGGAGCACATCGGCGACGACCTGACCCGCGAAATCATGGACCGGTTGAATCAGACCTTTGTCACGCCCATCGAGCGCGAAGACATCATGCAGTTGGCCCATGCCCTGGATGATGTGGTGGACGCGCTCCATGCCGTGTGCGAGCGTCTCATCCTCTACCGCATTTCGCATGTGATGCCCGCCGTCACGGAAATCAGCTCGATCATCGTCGAGGGTTGCGGGGAGCTTCTTCATCTCATCCGCTCCCTGCGGAACATGTCCAACCAGAAGGAAATCCGGGATCGCATCCGGCGGGTGCACACCCTGGAGAACAAGGCGGACTCCATCTACCACACCGCCCTGGCGCAGATCTTCGAGGATCCCAAGGATCCCATCGAACTCATCAAGTGGAAGGAACTGCTCAACCGGATCGAGGATGCGACGGACAAGATCGAGCTGGTGGCCAAGGTTGTTGGTTCCACCGTCATGAAGAACGCCTGAGCCACTCATGCTCGAAGTCTTCCTCATCCCGTCTCTCGCGGTCCTGATTCTGCTGGCCTGGGGCATCGACTACATCAACGGCTTCCACGACACCGCCAATTCCATCGCCACCGTGGTCAGCACGGGCGTGCTACCTGCGAAGTACGCCCTGATCATGTCCGCGACTCTTAATTTCGCCGGGGCGCTTTACGGAACATCCGTGGCCACCACCATCGCCAAGGGCATCGCCGACAGCCAGCATGTGGTTCCGGCGGTCATCGCCGCGGCCTTGATGGCGGCCATCACCTGGGATCTCCTGACCTGGTGGTTCGGCATCCCCTCCAGCACCAGCCACACGCTGCTCGGCGGCCTGGCTGGCGCCGTGGTGGCCCACGCCGGGTTCGGCGCCCTCCACGTGAAGAAACTCAAGGAGATCGGGGCGTTCATCATCATCTCGCCCGCCCTGGGCTTCTTGGTGGGCATGGTGCTCATCCTCCTCCTGCTGTGGATCGTCCGGCATTTCGCCGGACACAAGGTGAACTGGGTGTTCCGCAAGGCCCAGTTGGTCAGCGCCGCAGCCATGTCGTTCACCCACGGCCAGAACGACGCCCAGAAGGCCATGGGGATCATCTGTCTCGCGCTGATTGCCTACAATTTCCACCTTCCCATGGATGCCAAGGCAAAAGTGATCGTGCCGCTCTGGGTGAAGATCGGCAGCGCCAGCTTCATGGCCTTGGGTACGGCTTCGGGCGGCTGGAAGATCATCAAGACCATGGGATCCAAGATCGTGAAGTTGCGCCCCATCCATGGCTTCGCCGCCGAGACGGCTGCGGCCGGTGTTCTGTTCACTACCGCGCATTTCGGCATTCCTGTCAGCACCACCCACGCCATCACCGGTGCCATCATGGGGGTGGGCACCTCCATGAATGCCAGCGCCGTGCGCTGGGGCGTGGCCGGCAACATCGTGGTGGCCTGGGTCCTGACCATTCCCATCAGCGCCCTCCTCGCCGCAGGCTTCCTGAAACTGGTGGCGCCCTTCTTCTGATCCTGACCAAATTCCCAGTGGGCTGGGCTTCCAGCCCACTGGTGTATCAATCGTGGGCCGAAGCAAGGCTGCCGCACATGTCCAGCAGCTGATTGGCAGAGAAGGGCTTGGCCAGCATGGGGAGATGCAGGTCCAGGAGTTCCTGATTCTGCTTCGGGCTCCCGGCGTCGCCCGTGATGACCATGGTTCTCCGGTACAGGTCCGGTCTGGACCGCCGGATCCAGTCGAGAACGGCAAAGCCATCCGGTCCGGGCATGCGCAGGTCGGTGATGACCAGATCGATGCCACCCTTCTCCAAGCGCGCTAACGCTTCCCGGCCGCTATGGACCCGGGAGACTCGCCATCCCATGTGGCTGCGCAGGGTCTCCTGCACCATCCCGGTGATGAATTCCTCATCATCGACCACCAGCACATCCAGCCGTTTTTCGACACCAAAGTCCATCTTCGATCCGGCTTCGAGAGGATTGGATAAGCCTGCTTCTGCCATGGCAGATGGCCCCAGATCCATGGGCAAGGAGACGCAGAAGGTGGAACCCACCCCCAAGGTGCTTTCAAGTTGAATCTCGCCCTGGTGCTGCTTGACGATGCCCAGGCAGACACTCAGGCCCAGGCCCGTACCGCGATCAGGGGCCTTGGTGGTGAAATAGGGATCGAAGATCCGGGTGAGCTGATCGGGGGGAATGCCCTGCCCCGTGTCCTGGATGGCGATGGCAAAGGTTTTCCGGCTCACCCTGGCCCGGATGAGCAGCCGCTTGACGGCAGCATCCTCCATGGCATCGATGGCGTTTAGCATCAGGTTGAGCAGCACCTGCTTGATCTGGATTGGATCGACCCAAATCCCGGGGCAGGCATCCGGAAGGTCCATCGACAGTTCCGTACCCGTGGCCTGGAGGCGAAAGCGAATCAGGGCGCAGACATCTGCAACCAGCGTGCTCAAGTCCACCTGCGATCGCTCAAGGGTCACCGGCCGACTCAGCTGTTTCAACTGCTGGATGATCTTCCCCGATTCCTGGGCGGAATCGGCGATGATCCGGCAGTAGCGAACAAGGGTTTCGCTGTCGTCCATCCGTTCGAGTTTCATCCCGAGCAGATCAGCGAATCCGAGGACTGGCCCCAGCTTGTTGTTGAGCTCATGGGCGATGCCACCCACAAGGGTCTCCAGCAGGGCGCTCTTTTCGTTCAAGGCGAATTGCCGCTCCATGGCCCGGAGATCGG
This sequence comes from Holophagales bacterium, assembly GCA_038320645.1. Classification (GTDB taxonomy): domain Bacteria; phylum Acidobacteriota; class Holophagae; order Holophagales; family Holophagaceae; genus Geothrix. The sequence continues at coordinate 21,954 of JBBQEL010000011.1, forward strand.
TGATGTCCTTCAACACGGCGCAGACCTGGCCGGTTTCCCGGATCCAGCTGGTGTGGATCTGGAAGACGCGTTGGCCCAGCCTGGGCAGGTTCAGCCGGAATTCACGGGAATGATGGGGGAGCTGGTCAGGATCGGTCTCGTGGCGGGAAATGAGCTGAAGGTAGGCGGCCTGGTCCGCGGCGGGCATCAGCTCCGCGAGGTCGCCCACCCCTGGCTGCCCACCCTCGCCCTTCAACCATTGGTCCAGGCGGGTGTTCTGGGTGTCGATCCGCCCATCGGCATTGAGCAGGGCGATGCCCCGTGGATTGTTCTGGAACAGGGTCTCGTAACGGCCTTGCGATTGCCTGAGCTGGTTCAGGCTGCGGAACAGCTCGTGGTTCTTGTTCTTCAACTCGGCCCCCTGGCGCTCCGCCAGATGGATCTGTTCCCGCATGAGCTTGGATTGGACACGCAGCAGGGCAGGCACCGGGATGATGCCCAGGAATTCCCACCCTTCCGTGACCAGGGCCAGATCGTGGTAGAAGGCCTGCCCTTCCCGGTTCAGGGCGGAATCCAGCACTTCGAGAAGGGGTGTGGAAGAAGTGACCACCAAGGAATCCGGGAGCAGGTGCTCCCGGATTCGGTGTCCGCTGTACAGGGTGAAGCCGAACCTCGTGCCCATGAGGGCGCCCAACTGTCCCCTGGAAACCAACCCGAGGAAGCGGGTCCCCTCCAGCACGGCGGCGAATTCCTGGTCGTGGCGGCGAAAGCAGTCGTTGACCTTCTCGACGGTGTCGATGGCCTGCACGTGCTCTGCGTGATCCACCAGGTACAGCAAGGGGTAGGGCCCAAGGAAGGGCGGCTGGGTGTCACCATCTTCGGCCCGCTCTATATGCATACTTCACCACCGTCGCATCCCCGTGCGATGAAGATGTGTCTGTCTTGTAACGCCTGACGCAATTCGCACTCCGCCAGAGGCCCAGGTCACAGTGCCTCCCGGCAGGCGACCAGATGTTACGCAAAAGTCACCCCATGGGTTTCGAGATCCAGGCGGCCTTAGGCGATAAAGGGGTCTGGAGCTGAACATGAGACGCCGATTGATGCTTGGCCTGGCCATCCTGCTAGTCAGTCCCTCCTGGGCCGAGGGGCTTCCGGTCGAGGTGGCGGCAAAGTACCTGCTGATCGTGGCGGAGGCCGTCGGGTCCACCGGGCGCGTGGCCTGCCGCGAGATGGACATGGCCATGTATCTCAAGAAGCAGGGCATCTCCGTGGACGCCAAGGCCAGCACCGCCTGGGCCTTCACAGCGGCTCAGGCCCGGGACTATGGGGCCGAAGGGAAGTTTGTCATCTGTAATGAGAAGAAGTTGTTGGCTGAGGGTGGGAGTCTGGCCTTTGAGAAGGTGAGTGGACGCATTACCGTGTTCGTCCATCAGGCGAACCTCGCCCGCAGCGGGGTGAAGCTGCCGGATTCGATTCTCAATGGAGCGGTGAAGATCTAGGGCCGCTGGCCAAGGACGTGGCCTCAACCTCTGAAACCCTGGACCCTGCAGGTCTCCATCAGGAGGTCCGTACCAAGCCATTGGCCCGGAACCGCCTATTAAAGCGGGCCCATTGCAGGGCAAAGAATTCCATGGCACCCCAGATCACGGCCCCTAGGATGGCGGCGCCCGGAAGGAAGGAGGATCGTGCGGGCAGGATTCGCATGGGAGGTCCTCTTTGAGTGATGAAGGGGTCGATGAAACCAGGGGGATCTTAGGAGAAGACCAGGTAGGAGCGAGAACGGTCATTCGAGGATGTTCCGTCGGTGAAATCGGAAGACGAACTCGACTCTAGGCTCCGCCAGCCACCAGGGGGGTGCCCTCCTGGTGAAGAAGCTGTGACATCGGAATGGCCCGGGTGCAGCAAGCCCTTGAGCGAAGGTTCGACCGTGGCCTTCCCCGTCATACTCGTGGCCATGCCCCCTCTGTCTCATCTCGACGAGCTCGCCCAGATCATCGACACGGGCGGCACCCATTTCGACACGCGCACCTTGTGCGAGGTGGACTGCTGCGGTCAGCGCATGCCGGTCCAGGTCGTGACGATGGGCAATCCAGACCTGGCCATTCCGGCCGTGGGGTTCTTCGGCGGCGTGCATGGGCTGGAGCGCATCGGCGCCGAAGTGGTGATGGCCTACCTGCGGAACCTGGCCACTCGCCTGAAGTGGGACAGCCCCCTGCACCGGCAGCTTGAGTCGGTGCGGCTGGTCTTCATGCCTCTCGTCAATCCCGGGGGAATCTGGCGGGGCACCCGGGCCAACCCCAACGGGGTGGACCTGATGCGCAATGCGCCGGTGGAATCGAGGGAGCGGGTGCCCTGGCTGATCGGCGGCCAGCGGATCAGTCCGCAACTGCCCTGGTACCGTGGCGGCCTCGATCAGCCCATGGAAGCCGAGAACCAGTCCGTCTGCGAGGTCATCGCCAGCGAATTCCTGCCGCGTCCCTTCAGCCTTACGGTGGATTGCCATTCCGGTTTCGGCGTCAACGACCGGCTCTGGTTTCCCTTTGCGCACAAGCGCGCGCCCATCAACCATCTTCCCGAGATGCACGCCCTCAAGGACCTCCTCCAGGAAACACTGTGCAACTACCGGTACATCTTCGAGCCCCAAAGCCGCCAGTACCTCACCCATGGCGACCTGTGGGACCACCTCTACCTGCAGGCTCAACGGGAACCCGGCCGCGTCTTCCTGCCCATGACTCTGGAAATGGGCTCCTGGACCTGGGTAAAGAAGAACCCGCGCCAGTTCTTCTCCCGGCTCGGCATGTTCAACCCCCTGATCGAACACCGCCAGCAGCGGGTGCTCCGCCGGCATCTCCCCCTGCTGGAGTTCTTCGTGCGGGCCGCCTGCAGCTACACCAAATGGTCCCCGGTGGGCGCCGATCGTGAAGGGCATCGGGTGAGCGCCATGTCCCACTGGTACCCCGAAACGCTGCCGGGGGCGCTGCCATGAGCCCATGGATCCTGCTGCGAGGGTTGACGCGCGAGAAGCGGCATTGGGGGGACTTCCCCCAGGCCATGAGAGACAGCATGGAAGAAACCTCGGTGTTCCCTCTGGAACTGCCTGGCAACGGCGAGCTCAATGACCAGGTAAGCCCCCTTCATATCGCTGCGATGGCCTCCCATTGCCGGGATGAGTTGACCCGGCTCGGAGTGGCACCGCCCTACAACCTGCTGGCGATGTCGATGGGGGCCATGGTGGCCACAGCCTGGGCCGAAGCGCACCCGGAAGAGATCACCGCCTGCGTCTTGATCAACACGAGCTTCGGGTCCGTCAGCCCCCTGCACCAACGGCTCCGTCCCCGGGCCTGGTCGCTCCTGCTGAAGATCCTCCTGAGCAGGACGGCAAGGGGACGGGAGCACCTCATCCTGGACCTCACCAGCGGCCGAGCCCAGGCTCACTCGCAAGTCGTCGAAGCCTGGGCTGAGATCCGGAGGTCCCGGCCTGTGAGTACAAGAAATGCCTTCCGGCAGCTGGTCGCGGCGGCGAGGTATCGGGCGCCCTTGGCCGCGCCAGTGTCCACCCTGCTGCTGGTGGGGGCCCGGGACGGGCTGGTCGACACCCGCTGTTCCCTGGCCATCGCCCGCCGCTGGAACTGCGCCCTGGCGATCCATCCGGAGGCCGGTCACGATCTGCCCCTGGATGATGGGGCGTGGATTGTGGACGAGATTCGCCAATGGCTGCTCAAGGAGCGAGCAGACCTGCCTACTTCAGCATCCGAGGGACCCTCTCCAGCAGGAAGAACAGGATCTCCACGGCGATGAGGCCGATGATGATCCATTCCAGCCGGTGGTTTTTGCGGGTGTTCAAGACATCCATCACGCGGGCACCAGCATCGGACAGATAGGCAAGTTTCTGCTGGATGGCCCCCAGCCGCTCTTCCAGGTCGAAGGCACCGAACAGGGCCCCATCCAGGTGGGCCAGGCTTTCGCTCTCCCAGGTCTCCGGGGGATCGTCGAAGAGGGTGAGATTCTGCAGCACCGCCGCCCGTACTTCCAGGGTGAAGCCGATGAGCTTCAGGGCTTCCTTGTGGGCCAGGGACAACCGGCCGTGTTCCCCAAGGTCTTTCACCACCGGCTCGAAGCGGGCCATGGCATTCCGCACCAGCTCCTCAAAGTGGTCCAGGGCCACGCTCTGCGCCAGGGCCAGGGAGATGATCTTCAGCTTATCGAGGCTCAGCTCCCGCACCCACACCTCGGAAAAGCCCACCTCGTCAGTCTCCGCCCCCACGTGCACGGTGAGGCGGTCCCGCATGTGCGCCACGCGTCCGCCCAAGGGCTCCAGGGCCTCCAGTTCAGCCTCCAGGGTATGGATCAGCCCCTCGGAGCAGTTCCAGAAGACGGCCACCCCGAACTTCTCCAGGTAGACATAGGCACCCCGCTCCGGTTCCAGCACCAGGGGGTTGGCCGAGATCACGGCATGGTGGGGATAGCGGACCCGGAAGGCCTTGGGGTCGATCTGCCCCTCGAAATAGTCCGCCACCAGATCGAGGCGGCCTGGGGACGTTCCGGGAATCAGGACCTGCAAGGGCATGAGAAACCTCCTGTTCGGCTCATGGGCAAGGGAACTGCGTTTCACCAGGTGCCGATTCGAGGTGAGGCCTCGGACGAGGTCAGCTCCAACTCTAGGCCCGGGAAGGGGGAAGTCCCAGCCTGGAGATGGGTCGAACACAAATCCCAGGTCCTTCACACCCTCGTCACGCTCCCCGCTCCATCAGGCCAAGCTCCAGCTCACTCCGGCCGAGCGCAAGATCTGGCAGTTCTCCCCGGGCGGGATCTGCTGGTGGTGGATACGGATTTCGGGAAGTTCGCCGTGGCGATCTGCTACGACGTCCAGTTCCCGGAACGGGTGAAGATCCTGTGCAACCATCACCGGGTCGAGCTGCTCGTGGTTCCCTACATGACCGACGACCGTCGCGGCGCCTGCCGGGTCACCACCTGCGCCCGCGCCCGGGCCATCGAGAATCAGATCTACACCGTCACCGCAGGCATGGTGGGGAGCCTTCCCCTCCTGACCGCCCTCACCAGCCCGTTCGCCCAAAGTGGCATCTACACCCCGGCGGACTTCGCCTTTCCCATGGACGGCATCGCCACCGAGGCGGCCGCGAACGTCGAACAGGTGATCGTGGCTGATCTCGACCTGGCCATCCTCGACCGTGCCCGGAACCATGGCAGTGTCCAGACCTTCCTGGACAGCCAGAGCGACACCCTGCACACCCGGTTCGATGGCGAGGTGATCACCGTGAGCCGCCACTTCAATTGACCGCGTGGCTGTCCAAGGATTCGCGGGGCCAGGATGCGGCTCCTGACCTTTTCACATCGAAGTCACAGGGGGGCGCTCTTGGGTGGATGACAGAGCGCCGAAAAATGATCTAGGAGGGATCTATGATCGCGTCCACCATGCCTCAGGGGACTGCCGGCGGGGGCTTCGTCGATCCGGAACCTCCTCCCACCTATCCGGAGGCGAATCCGCTTCTGGCGGAATTGAGGACCATCCTGGATCGGAAGGCACTGTCCCCGCGGTTCCAGCCGATCTTCGACCTCCGCATCGGCGAGTTGTACGGGTTCGAGGGCCTGATCCGCGGCCCCAGCGATTCCGTGCTGCATGCGCCCCTGAACCTGCTGAGCGTGGCCCGGAACGGAGGGCTGCTGCCGGATCTCGAGCGGGCCTGTATCGAATCCATTCTGGGGGTCTGGTCGGGGATGCCCTCCCACCATCGGATCTTCGTGAACCTGAGTCCCAGTGCGCTGCTCAATGCCCGGGGGAGGGCATCCTCGGGTTCCGACCTCGTGAATCAGCTCGGGCTCCTGCCCAGTAACGTCGTGATCGAACTCACGGAGAGCCAGCCCACTTTCGAGTACGCCCCCCTGCTGGAGGCGGCGGAATACCTGCGCTCCCTAGGCTTCACCATCGCCCTTGATGACCTGGGGGAAGGGTTCTCGAGCCTCCGCCTGTGGTCTGAACTGCAGCCCGAATTCGTGAAGGTGGACAAGCATTTCATCCAGGGCGTGGGGTCCGATCCAGTCAAGCTCCACTTCCTGCAGTCGATCAAGGACCTCGCCACCCGCACGGGTGCCCGCCTCGTGGCCGAAGGCATCGAAACGGATGCGGATCTCGCCGTTGTCCAGGAGATGGGCATCGACTTTGGGCAGGGGTTCCTCCTGGGGAAGCCCGTTGCGCAGCCTGAGCCTCGCATCTCCCATGAACTCCTGCACAGGCTCCGGCCGGTCATGAAATCCGTCGTGCGGCCCTCCACCTCGGCCCAGCGAACCACGGCCGAGCGACTCCTGGTACCGATTTCAGCGGTTTCGCCGTCCACGACCAACCTGGATGTCCAGTCGAGGTTCCTCCGTCAGCCAGAGCTCCAGTCCCTGCCCGTGGTGGACGACGGCGTCCCGATCGGTCTCGTGAACCGGCATGCTTTCACCGACATGATGTCGAGGCCCTTCAGCCCAGAGCTTTACGGCAAAAAGGCCTGCCTCCAGTTCATGGAATCGGGCTGCCTCATCGTGGACCGCAACATCTCGATCCATGATCTCAGTGAACGGGTGGTGGCGTCCGACCCCCGGCACATCCTGCTCGGGTTCATCATCACCCAGAACGGCCGCTATGCGGGCATGGGCTCAGGGCACGACCTGATGCGCGAGATCACCCAGATGCAGATGGCCTCAGCCCGGTACGCCAACCCCCTCACCCAGCTGCCGGGCAACGTCCCGATCCACGAGCACCTCGAAGCCCGGCTCGAAGAACAGCATTCCTTCATGGTCTGCTACTGCGACCTGGATCACTTCAAACCCTATAACGACGTCTACGGCTATCGCCGTGGCGACGAATTGATCCAGTGGACGGGCAACCTGCTGCAGGAATGTTTCGAGGATCCCCTGGATTTCCTCGGCCACGTGGGCGGCGACGATTTCATCCTGGTGATTCCCGAGGAGGAGTGGGAGCCCAGGGTCGAGCTATTCCTCGAACGGTTCGAGGCGGGACGACACGCCTTCTTCCATCCGGAGGACGAGGCCCGGGGCGGCTACATGTCCGAAGACCGCCAGGGGAACTCCGTCCTGCACCCCCTGTCCACGATCTCTGTGGGCGTCGTCAGGGTTGAACCTGGACGGTACACGAACCATCATGAGGTCGCCTCCGCGGCCAGTGTCGCGAAGAAGCTGGCCAAGCAGGTGGTGGGTTGCAGTTTGTACCTGGACCGAAGGCAGCCCAAGGCGGCAGGGGAGAAGGCTTGATCCCCTATGATGGAAGCGGTCGGCCCAGACTATGGACAGTAACAGTGAGTGGCGGGGGGGGATCGCCGGCGAACAATTGTTTTCTGAGATGTGGCACTGAGGACACATTTTGGTCGCATCCAGGTCCGACACTTTCACTCCCAGCATTGCGGATGCCCGTCACCGCTAGGTTTCACCTTAGTTTCCTGAATTTGGCATGGCCGCCACGCTGCCGTCATCACCGCGACCGATCCTGGATGCGAACCAGGAGGTACGACCATGACGATCGAAACCCTCGCACCCCATCCGGAAGGTGCCCGCTACACGGTTCGGCCACTGGGCAGCGCGGACTTCGCCCACCTGCGCAGGCTGGAGTCGGAGATCTGGTCCGGGGATGGCACCGGCGAACTCTGCCCCCACTACCTGCGCCTCTGCACGGAGCTCTACCGCGACTGGTGCTTCCTGGCTCTCGATGGGGACCGCCCCGTGGGCTATGTGCTGAACTTCGTGCGGGGCACCACGGTCTACTGCGCCACCCTCGCCGTGCATCCCGAGTATCAGAAGGGCCGAGTGAACTACCTGCTCATCCGCGCCATGGTCTCCAAGCTCCTCAACGAGAACGTGGAAGAATGCCGCTTCCTGGTCGAGCCCGGCAACAACGACGCCCGCAGCGTGCACAATGCGCTCGGCGCAAGGGTCGTGGAAGAAGTGCATGACTTCTATGCCCCCGGCGACACGCGCCTCTGGTCCGCCATCACCAAGGACGACCTCGAACGCGTCCGGGCCCGTTACACGCGCCTCAAGCTGGTTTCCTGATGAGTTGGACCGGGGTCCTCTGGCCCACCTTCGCCCTGTTGCCGCGCTTGGCCACGGGGTTCGAGCCCCATTCGGGCATGCATCACTGGGCGCAGCGCCTGCTCCCGGCCCTGGGTGTGGAACTGGAGATCCAGGGGCGCCTTCGTCGCGACGTTCCCCTCTGGGTGGCCAATCACCTGAGTTGGGTGGATCCGGTGGTGCTCATGAGCCTGCGCCCCATGGGCACCATCGCGAAGGGCGAAGTCACCCGTTATCCGCTCATCGGCCGCTGGGCGAAACGGTCGGGCATCCATTTCGTGGATCGGGAGGACGCCACCAGCCGCGCCGCGGCCCTGGCCTGCTTCACCGCCTCCCTCCTGAATGGCCGCGATATGTTGCTGTTTCCGGAGGGCACCACCACCCGCGGCGAACGCCTGGCGGGCTTCTACGAAGGCGGGTTGCGCGGGGCGTTCGACCTGGGCCTGCCGGCCCAACCGCTGCGCATCGCCAGTGCCGCCCCCCACTATCCCTGGACCGGCGAGGAAACGCTGCTGCCTCACCTCCAGACCCTGTTCGCTTCGCGCAGCCAAGTCACCGTGACCGCGGAAGAGGCGCTCTATCCCGCCGATTTCCCGGATCCCGCGGCCTGGATTTCCGCCTTCCGGACCGCCCTAGCACCCCGGAGTACCGATGTCCGCTGATGTCCTCATGCAGGGCCTTCGCACTGGCCTGACCACCTTCCTCGGCCTGCCCCTCTGCGTGGATCCCCGCCCCGCCACCGGCGTGGTCCTGGGCGTGCCTTGTGATGCGGGCGTGATCAACCGGCCGGGCGCCCGCCTGGGCCCCTGGGCCATGCGCGCCGCCTCGATGGGGGTCGGTGGTCATCCCATGCCCGAGCGGCTCCGGGAGGGGCGACCCGCCCTCGGACCCGCCGCCGCCCATGGTTGGCTGGATGGCGGCAACATCCCCACCCTGCCCTTCTCCCTGGCGAACGCCCTGGACACCGTGCAGGACACTGTGGGTGCCTGGGCCGTGTCCGGCTGCCGCACCCTGCTGCTTGGAGGCGATCACACCCTCACCCTGGGCGCTCTGCGCGCCCTGGCGCTTCAGCACGGACCGCTGGGCCTGCTGCACCTGGATGCCCATCCGGACGCCGCCCACGGCGCGGCCTGGGGCACCGACATCCACCACGGCACCTGGCTCCGGCAGGCGCTGGAAGAAGGGCTGTTGGATCCGGACCGCGTCATGCAGGCGGGCCTGCGGGCACCCAGGTTCGACGATGAGGAACTCGCCTTCCTGCAGGCCGCGGGCGTGCGGATGTGGACGCCTGGAGACCTGCGCGACCCCCGGCTCTCCCGGCAGCTGGAGGACGATCTCGCCGCGGTGGGCCAAGGGCCGACCTATCTGAGCCTGGATCTGGATGCCCTCGATCCTGTCCTGGTGCCCGCCGTGGCCGAACCGGTGCCGGGAGGGCTCAGTCTCGCCGAAGCCCTGCAGCTGATCCACGCCGCGCGGGAGTGGCCCGAACCCTGGGTGGGCGCCGACCTCATGGAACTGGCTCCCACGCTCGAGGGTGCCGAAGTGAGCGCCCGCGTCGCCGTGCACCTCGCCCTCCACCTGCTTGTCTGAGGCTCCCATGACCCCTGACGGTACGCCCATCGACGCCTTTCTCACCCACATCGGCCCCCTCACCTGGGACGACCTCGTCACAGGCTACGACTTCGCGTTGCTCACCTCCCTGGAGATCCAGATCGCCGCGCCCGGCGACGGCCCCGCCATCCAGCGCCTGCGGGCGTTGGAAGGCTCCGCGCTCAAGACCTTCGAAGCCCATCTCTGGGCCGCCTGCGCCGAAGCCGTAGGTAAAACGCCCCGGCCCGGCAGCACCGGCTGGTCGCAGGCCCAGGATCGCTGGCGGGAAGCCCTGCTGCGCGAGGCCCTGGCCACCGAAAGCACCAGCGCCCAGTTGGCCCGCCGGGTGGAACAGCTCTACGAGCAGGTGGGTTGTCCCGAGGATATGCTCGCCATCCTGCGGCCTGCCCAGGCCTGGTCGGGCACCCCTGCCACCGTGGACCCAGCCGCCGTGCAGACCTTCCTGGAGCGAGTGAGACACGGCTCCCGCCGGTACGGCGCAGCCTCCTGAGGGGAAGGCCGAGCCACCCGAGCAGCCCATAGCCCGCGGGGTCCAGGGCAGTCAGTCCGGGTGGGGCCCTGAGGGTTGTGCCACCCTGGGAGTTCCACCTCCGGAGTGCCGATGCCACTGCCTGATCCCAGGCTGGATGCCCTGCTCAGCCACGACTCGCCTCGACTGGAACCGCTCTTCCGCTGGCTCCTCGAAGCCTCGCCCAAGGACTCCCGGCATAGGGAAGCCCGGCGGACGGCCCGCCTGCGCAGCCTCCTGCAGGCGCTGGCCGAGCGCGGGCTCAGCGCCCGCCTGGCGGAGGAATGGAACCACGCCTCCGCGGTGCGGCTCCTGGCTGAAACTGGACTGCCGGACCGCACCAGTCTCCTGGGCGAGGGCTTCATGCGGGTGGCCGACCGGTTCATTCCCCGGCTGGATCCGGAAGGGGATCTGTATGCCCTGCTGGATCGCCTGAATGTGGGCGAACAGGATGCCGCTTGGATCCGAGGCCTGCCGCCCGCGCTGCGATCAGCCTGGGGGTCCATCCTGGCTCCGCCGCCGGCGACCTGGGCCCAGGCCGCGCGCCTGTTGGCGCATCGGGCGGCGGCCGTGGGCCTGTCCCGGGACCTGCTGGCCCTGGACCCCGGGGGCGCTGATGCCGATTCCCCCTTCTTCAACCTTTCCAGGACCGTGCGGAAATGTGCCGAGCGACCCGACGATCCCGACGCCCGTGCGAACTGGGCTGACTGCAAGGCTGACTGCTCCGCCGTCCTCGATCGGGCGCTGGCCAGTCTGGAATCCAAGGGGGTCTCCACCGACCTGGTGTTCCGCCTCGAGTTGCTGGCCGCCCAATTGGCCCGCATCGACCACCTGCTGGCGTTCGCCGCGGGCCGCGGCGAGGGCGTGGCCTTCACCGCCGAGCTCGTCATCGGCAGCGCCGAGCAGCATGGCCTCCGGGTTCTGCTGCACGCCACCGTGAAGCGGCTCACGCGGAAGATGGTCGAACACACCGGCGATACGGGCGAGCACTACATCGCCCGGAATCGCCTGGAATGGTGGGCCATGGGGTGGTCGGCGGCGGGTGGCGGCGTGCTGACCGCAGGCACGGCGCTGCTGAAATACGGGGTCTCGGCCCTGCCCCTGGCCCCCCTGATGCTCGGGCTTGCGCTGGCCTGCAACTACACCGTGAGTTTCTGCGTCATGCAGTTGCTCGGCTTCAGCCTGGCCTCCAAGCAGCCGGCGATGACGGCAGCCGCCCTGGCTAAAGCTCTGGAATCCGGCGAGGACCAGGCCCGCGAAATCGATCTGGTGGCGGCCATCACCCGTACTCAGGTCGTCGCCACCCTGGGCAACGTGCTGGCGGCCATTCCCGCGGCGCTCGCGGTCGCCGCCCTCTGGATCGGCCTGACCGGCCAGGGGCCATTGAGCCAGGAAACCGCCCGGCACAGCCTTCATGGCAACCAGCCCTTCCCCGGCTGGACCCTGGTCTTCGCGGCGGCCACCGGGGTGCTGCTCTGGCTATCGAGCCTGGCCGCAGGCTGGGCCGCCAACTGGAGCGCCTACCGCCGGCTGCCGGACGCCCTGGCCCAGAGCCATCGCACCCAAGCCGTGCTCGGCGAGGAGCGCGCCCGGGCGTTGGGCCGCTTCGTCCACAAGCACATCTCGGGGTTCGTGGGCTACGCGGCGCTGGGTGGCCTGCTGGTGTTCGTGCCCATGGCCTTCGCCTTTGCGGGCGTCCATCTGGAAGTGCGGCACGTGACGCTTCAAGCGGCGGCCCTGGCGCTGGCCGCCGCCAGCCTCTGGGCTCAGGGAGCCCTGCCCTGGGGCGAGGTGCTCTGGGGGCTGCTGGGCATCGCGCTCATCGGCACCCTGAATTTTGCCGTCTCCTTTGCGCTCGCCCTCTGGACGGCCCTCCGGGCACGGGACCTCCGGGGCCGCGCGAGCCGCCGCCTGGGGTGGAGCATCCTCAAGGCCTTCAACCAGAATCCGGGCCGATTCCTCCTGCCCCCTAACGCTGGTGCTACCCTCGATTCCCCACCCACCGGAGATGCCCATGCGTAACCTCCTGCTGCCTGTCCTGCTCGCCGCCGCCTTCGCCCTGCCCATGACCGCCCAGGACAAGCCCGCCCCCGTGCGCCTGATTCCCCTGCGCGTGAGCCCGGCCAGCACCCTGTCCCAGGAAATCGGCCTCAGCAAGATCGAGCTCGCCTTCGCCCGGCCCGCCGTGAAGGGGCGGAAGATCTGGGGCGAGCTGGTGCCCTTCGGCCAGGTCTGGCGCGCCGGCGCCAACAACGCCACGGTGATCACCTTCAGCCATGCCGCCAAGGTGGCCGGCAAGAGCGTCCCCGCCGGCAGCTACGGCTTTTTCGTGATTCCCGGCGAGAAGGGCTGGACGCTCATCCTGAACAAGAAGCCCAAGCAGTGGGGCGCCTACGAATACAAGGCCGAAGACGATCTCCTGCGCTGGGAGGCCGCGCCCCAGGCCGGGCCCTTTCTCGAGTACCTGGACTACCGCGTGCTGCCCGTGGATACCGGCAGCGCCACCATCGAACTCGGGTGGGAGAAGCTGCGCGTGAGCTTCCCCGTGGCGTTCGATACCAAGGCCATCTACTGGTCCCACCTGGAGGACAAACTCAAGCAGGCGCCGGATACCGACTGGGTGCCCTGGTACCAGGCCGCCAAGTACTGCCAGGACCAGGGTATCGAACCCCAGAAGGCGCTGGCCTTGATCGAGAAGAGCCTGAAGATCAGCGAGAGTTTCTGGAACCACGAAACCGCCGCCCGGATCCACCACGATGCCAAGCGCCTGCCCCAGGCCCTGGCCCACCTCCAGAAAGCCATCGACCTCTCCAAACCCGGCGGGGCCCCCAAGGAATACACCGACAACCTGGAAAAGGAACTGGCAGCCTGGAAAAAGGGTTATAAAGGGTTATAATTTCGTTCAGGAGGAACGGATGCAACCCGTGGGCTATATCACCGACGGTGATGGGCGAAGGGTCTTTGCCCTGGTTCCGATCGCCCAGGTGGCGGAAGGGAGAAGGAACAAAGGCGGTTCCCTCGGGCCGCTGGCGATACCTGAACATGCAACCCTGGCCCTGCTTTGCACGCGTCCCCTCGAATGCCTGGAGGTCGGGGGCCCGGTCAACTCCATCCGGGCCGCCCGGGAAGCCGCCGGGCTTACCCAGACCGACCTGGCCTTCGCCCTGCGGATCAGCCAGGCCATGCTCAGCCGCCAGGAGCAGCCCTTCCGGCGGGTGCGTCCCAGCACCGTGCAAAGAACGCTGGAGACCATCCGGCGGATCCAGGTGAATCAGAGCCGTCCTCAGGTGTCCCTGGACGCCACCCTCATGAGCTACGGCACCCGCTTGGCCACCAGCGCCGCCCGGAAGCCGCGCGACCCGGCGGAACGCCGCCTGCTGCGCGCGATGGGCGATCCCGTGGCCCTCCAGGAAAACGAAACCGAAATCCGGACCAGCGGAGCGCGCCGGCGTCCCCCCGCGAAGAAGCAGAAGTGACCAAGCCCCGGTGGCACTATGCCCCAACCCCCATCGCCGTCCCGAGCGCCCTGCTGGATGCCTTCGAGGCACTCCAGGCGGAGGCCGTGCTGGTCGGCGGATCCGCGGTGCAGGTTTGGACCGGACGGAGCGACGGCATCTTCACCACCGGCGACCTGGACTTCATCACCCACCTCACCGTGAAGGATCTCGCCAAGGGCGGGATTCGCCTGGACGCGGCCTCCGGCCGCCATGTGCTGGTGGATGGCATCCCCATCGAGTTCCCCGCCGGCCCACTGGCCGTGGGGGACCATGTGTTCGCCAAGGGGGAGGCCTCCGTCCTGGTGCCCACCCGGGAAGGCCGACCCATCGTTTGTTTCCGGCCCGAAGCCAGCGTGCTGGACCGGCTGACATGGGTTGCGGGAGACCGGCTGGAAGTGGCCTACGCCCAGGCCCTCGCGGTGGCGGTCTCCCAGTCTGGCCAGTTGCACTGGGACGACGCCTGGGTGGACACGGTGGCCGGCCAGGCAGGCCTCGGCAAACTCTGGCAGCACCTGAAGGCCGACCTGGCCTCAGGATCGCCCGGCCTCGCCGGTCTGAACAAGGCCATCAAGATCGGATGGGGTTGAGAGCTTAAACCCCCTTCCGCTCCGCCCCCCAGATGACCTTGTGCAGTTGCATCTGCACGCGCACGGGCAGGCCGTCGGCCACGACCTGCTCGGCGAGCCAGGCGGCGTCGAGACCGCCCCACACGGGACTGAAGAGGACCTCCAGGCGCTCCCAGACCGCCCGCTCGGCGCACCAATTCCGGGCCCAGGCGTAGTCGGCCTGATCGCAGAGGACGAACTTCAACTCGTCCTGGCCGGGCACCATGTGCTCCAGGTTGGATTCGAGCCAGCGGTGGACCTCGCCGCTGCCCGGCGTCTTGCGATCCACGATCTTGATCACCTCGCGGGGCACGGTTGCCAGATCGTGGCTGCCCGCGGTTTCCAAAGCCACCTCGTAACCCAGGTCCAGCAGAGCACGCAGCAGTTCGGGCGCGTGCGGATGGGCCAGGGGTTCGCCGCCGGTGAGTTCCACGAAGGGGGCGTTGGGGCCCTTCCCGGGGGGGCCGAGCCGTTGGCGCGTCTCGGTTAGCAGGGACTCCAGGTCGCGCACCGTGCCGTCATGGAACGCGTACTCGGTGTCGCAGTAGGTGCAGCGCAGCGGGCAGCCCGTGAGCCGGATGAAGAGGCACGGCCGGCCGATCCGGGCGCCTTCCCCTTGGATTGAATGGAAGACCTCGTTGACCTTGAACTTCACCGGTCCACCCAGCGCCGCCCGCCATCCTGGGTGAGGATCTCCCCGGTGAGGAAGGGGCTGGCGGCGGCGAAGCGGACGGCACGGGCCAGGTCGGCGGGCTCGCCGAGCCGCTTCAGCAGCGTGCGGCTGGCCAGGAAGGCCGGATCGCTGGCCTCGTCCGGCAATACGGTCCCCAGGGCGTGGCCGACCACCCGCACCTGCGGGGCCAGCAGTTGCGCGAGCCCCGGCACCAGGGCCGCCAGACCGGCCTTGGCGGCGCTGTAGGGCAACCGCTGGAGCCAGGGCTTGTGGATCGAGGTATCCAGCAGGATTTGCAGACAGGAACCCGCCACCAGGCGGGGCGCCAGGACCTGGGCGCACAGGAAGGGAAACGTCAGATTGAGCCGCCAGGTGTCCGCCAGGCTCCCGGCTGTCCAGGTTCCGAGGGGTTGGGCAGGGAAGCCGCCAGCCACTAAAACGGCCCCCGAAATAACCCGGCCCTGGGTTTCCAGCGTGTCCATATCTGCCATCATTCGGGACACCAGGTCTGGGTGCTCCGCATCCCACTGGAGCGTCTCGATCCGGGCCACCTTCGCCAAGTCTTCCACCCAGGTCTCCCCCGCCCAGGGCGCCGAACTGGTCAGCACCAGGTCGTGATCCCGGGCCAGATCCTCCGCCAGCGCCCGACCCAGCCGCCGCCTTCCGCCCACCAGCACCCAGCAGGCCCTGTCATTCCGTGAGATCCGCTCCATTCGGGCATTCTTCCACAAAGGCCGCATGAATCCATACCTCAAACGCATCCGCTGGCGCCTGCTCTGGGTCAGTTTCGCCTGCCTATCCCTGGCGGTGGGCTCCTTCGCCCTCAATCAGTGGGTCTATGCCCCGTCTGATGACCAGTGCTCCTGGGTGGTGGAGAACGGCAGGATCGTCATCCGTGAAGTCCTGCCGGAAGGTGTGGCCGAAGAGGCCGGACTGCTCGATGGCGATGAGCTGGTGAAGATCCAGGGGCGGATCTACGAGGGCACCCAGGAGGGCACCAACCGGGCCCAACGGTTCATCAACAGCAAGTCCGAGGGGACCATTCTCATCTACACGGTGAAACGCCAGGAGCGCCAGATCCTGATTCCCATCCGCCTGGTGAAGCCCCTGGACCTGCAACAGCTGGCCCTGCTGGCGAACGGCATCATTGCCTGGGCCCTCAGCCTCCTGGTGGTGCTGTCGGCGCCAGAGCGGAAATCCTCCCGCCACTTCTTCTACCTCGCCGCGACCGCGCTGTTGTTGTCGGGCGCGACCCTCGCCGGCAATGCGCCTCTGGCGATGGGCCTCGTCATCACCCTGATGGCTGGCGTGGCCGCTGCCCTGCTGCCGCCGCTCTGGATCCACTTCTTCCTGCGCTTCCCGTACCCCTTCGAATGGCGGAAGAACCGGAAGTTCCTGCAGGCCATCTATGGGACCTTCGCCCTGCTCGCCCTCATCCAGGTGCTGGTGCGGCTATGGGCGGTGGCGGGCGACGGCATGTTGAAGACGCCTGGTGGCATGCCTCCGGACGGCCTGCTGCGCGCCCTGCTCACCGGCTTCGGCCGCGTCGCCATCCCCCTCTATGTCGCCGCGGCGCTGGTGGGCCTCGGCTTCTTCGTGGCGGGGACAATCCGCGCCCCCGAGCGCCTGCGGAAGGCGCTGCTGCCCTCCCTGATCGTGGCTGCGGCCCTCTGCCTTGATCTGCTGGCCTGGACCTTCCTGCGCGCCACCTACGGCAACAGCCTCCTCTTCCGCCGCCAGATCTTCATCTTCATGCTGCCGGCGCCCCTCCTGCCGCTGTCCTTCGCCTTCGCCATCTTCCGGCACGGCCTGTTCGATGTCCGCAAGGTGCTGCTGCGCTGGGTGAGCTACATGGCGGTGCTGGGACTGACCGCCGCAGCCTACCTGGGCGGCCTGGCCTGGGCCTTTTCCCATCTCGGCTCGATCCCGTCCGGCTGGGCCGGTGCCCTCATCGGCGTTCTCGCCCTGCCCCTGGGTTGGGCGCTGCGCCGCCTGCTGCGGTCCATCCGCCGCCGCTTCCGCCGGGATTTTTCGAGCACCCGCGAGATCGCCCTCAGCGCCGTGCGGGAGCCCCGCAAGAAGTTCAGCGAGGAATCGCTGCTCAAGTCCCTGCGCCGCGCCCTTGGCGAGGCCTTCCAGCCCCAGTTCCTCGAGATCCTGCCCATTGCGGATCGCCAGGTGATGCTGCCTGCGGCCGAGGCCGCCGGCCGGGAGGATCGCCGCGTCCACTTCCCACCCCAACCGCTGCGGCTCCCCCCGGGACTGCTCCGCCTCGCCCGCGAGAACCGGGAACTGGTTCTGGGTCTGGGCAGCGAGGAAGCCGATTGGATCCGGGATCAGGGCGGCACCGTGCGGGCCCATGTGGATGCGCTCGAGGCCCAGCTCATGCTGCTCATCCTCGCCGGGGACACGCCTCACAGTGTGGTGCTGCTGGGCGGCAAGTATGCCGAGTTGAACTATGGCCGCGAAGACCGCGAGCTGCTGCGCGAAGTGGCCCTGGCCGCTGGCCAGGTGCTCGAGACCGCCGTGATGCACCTGCGGCTGGTGGCCCAGGAGCGGCTCAGCCAGGAACTGGAAACAGCCCGCCACATCCAGGAGGGCCTGATCACCTCGCACCTGCCGCCCATCCCCGGCTTCCAGGTGGCCCTGCGGCTCGAACCGGCGCTGGAGACCGGCGGCGACCTGCTGTTCGTCAAGCGTCGCCCCAGCGGCACCTGGCTGGCCGCCGTGGGCGATATCTGCGGCAAGGGCCTGGCTGCGGCCCTCTACATGGCCCAGGCCACCGCCCTGCTCGAACATGCTGTCCAGCGCGAGGACCAGCGTCTGGAGGAGATCCTCTGCTCCATGGATCAGACGCTGCGCCAGCTTCTGGGTCAGCAGGGCTTCCTCACCCTGATCCTGCTGGAGTGGGATGACGCCGGGAACTACCGGCTGGCGCGGGCGGGCCACCCCGGCGCCCTGGTGCTCCAGGGCCTGACCGAAGCTGGCACCTGCGAAATGACGCCCCATGGCCGGGGCCTGGGCCTGCGCCCGGCCGGGCCCAGCGATTGGCAGGTGGTCGAAGGCGTTCTGCCCCCCAAGGGCTGGATGGTGCTCTACAGCGATGGCCTTTCCGAGGCCATGAACCGGGAAGGCGAGCTCTATGGCCTGGGCCGCCTGGGCTCGCAACTGCGCCGCCTCTGGGGCACCGGCAGCCCCCGGGCCGCCTGTGAGGCGGTCTTCCGGGATGTGGCCGATTTCGATACCCAGAACCGCGATGACCGGACTTTGTTTATCCTGGGCAGGGAGGCCTGATGTCCCGCTCTTCCTTACGATGGACCATCCCCACCTTCCTGGCCCTCCAGATGGGGCTCCTCTGGCTTCAGGGGGTCCAGATCCATCGCCAGAATCAGGTGCTGCAGGCGCTGCGTGAAGACATCCAGGCCCTGGGTGAATCCATCGAGAACAGCCAGGGCGCCTCCTCGTTCGAGGGGGAAGGTTCGGCCGTCCCGGCGGGGTTCCTGCCGCAGACCGCGCCCCCGAAGCAGGTCGCGGTCCTGGGTGCCCAGGAGGAGCAGGAGGCTGCTGCGAAGGAACTCCAGGCCTCCCGTGACTCTGCCCAGAAGGCCGTGAAAGAGGCTCGCGAAACCCAGTCCAAGCTTTCGATCGAAGAAAACAGCAAGAAGGTCGAGGAGGCCAAGAAGATCCAAGGCGCCACCGATGCCTGGCAGCACTGGGTCTGGGGCGGCCTGGCCCTGGTGACCCTGACCCTGGTGGCACGGTCCGTCCACCGCCGGCGGGGCTGATGTCCCTGCTGGACTACCTGCGGGAGGATCCGGAATGCCGGAACCTGGCCGAAGGCGCGGTCCACGCCGTGGCCCCGGCGCTGGCTGACCCCGATCCCGCCCTCACCTCCCTGCAACTGAACGAATGGGCCTTCACGCTCGCCGGGCGCATGCCCCTCCCCTGGAACACTCACAAGGCCATCGATGCCCTGAACGACCTGCTCTTCGTGGAACTCGGCTTCCGGGGCGATCGCGAGACCTACGACGATCCCCTGAATGCCCTGCTGCCAGAAGTGATCGACCGGAGGAAGGGCCTGCCGATCTCGCTCTGCATCCTCTGGGTGGACCTGGCCCGTCGCATGGGTTTCGATGCCGTCGGGGTGGGTCTGCCCGGGCATTTCATCGCCGCCCTACGCACGGATATCGGCCTGCTCTGCTTTGATCCCTTCCACCAGGGCCGGGCCGTCGGCGAGGAGGGCGGCGCCGAGCTGGTGAATTCCGCCACCGCGGGCCGGGTGGCCTTCCACCGGGAGATGCTGCGTCCCGCGTCGGACCGCCAGATCCTGGTGCGCCTCGTGCGCAACCTGCACTTGCGGTTCATGCAGGCCGAGGATTGGGAGGAGGCGCTCTGGACGGGAACCCACCTCATCCTGCTCAGCCCTGACAACCCCCGGGTGCACAAGGAGCGCGGCTTCGTCCATCTACAGCGCGATGAGCCCGGTCCTGCCCTCGACGACCTCCGCGAAGCCCAGCGCCTGAGCCCCGATCCCGATCCGGAGATCCAGGTCTGGATCGAACAGCTCAAACAATCCTGAAATAAAACGCGGGGGCCGATGGGCCCCCGCGTGACTTAAGACTGAAGACTTACTTCTGCTGCGCCTCGACGACGGTAAGCGCCGTGAGGTGGATGATGTCATTGAGGTCGCTGTGCCGCTGCAGGACATGGACGGGCTTGGCCATGCCGCAGGTGATGGGGCCGATGACCTCGGCGTTCGCCAGCCGCTGCACCAGCTTGTAGCCGATGTTGCCGCTGGTGAGGTCGGGGAAGACCAACACGTTCGGGCCGCCCGGCAGGTCCACCCAAGGGTAGTTCTCCTGCAGGATGCCTTCGCCCAGCGCGGTATCGGCCTGCATTTCGCCGTCGCACTTGAGGTCGGGGCGCTTGGCCTTGACGATCTCGGTGGCCTTCTGGACCTTGCGGACCAGGGGGTGCTCGACGCTGCCGAAGCTCGAGAAGCTCAGCATGGCGACCTTGGGTTCCATGTTGAAGGTGTCCTTCACCAGGTCCGCCGTAAGCAGGGCGATCTCGGCCAGCTCTTCGCTGTTGGGTTCGATGTTCATGGTGGTGTCGGCGAAGAACAGCACGCGGTTCTTCAGCACCATGGTGTAGACGCCGCAAACGCGCTTGACGCCCTTGCGGGTGCCGATCACTTCCAGGCAGGGCCGGATGGTATCGGGGTAGTACATCGTCAGGCCGGCGATGAGGCCGTCGGCCTTGCCCATGCTGCACATGAGGGCGCCGAAGTAGATGCGCTCCTGCACCTTGCGGCTGGCTTCGAAGCGGGTGATGCCGCGGCGGTTGCGCAGCTGCCAGAAGGCGTCTTCCGCCTCCTTGCGCCAGGATACGGTGGTGGGGTCCAGGATCTCCACGCCATCGAGGCTGATGCCGCGCTCAGCAGCCACAGCATTGATCTGGGTGGGATCGCCCAGCAGGATCGGGATGCAGATACCCTCGTCCACCATCTGGGACACGGCCTGCAGGATCAGCGGGTGGTCGCCCTCGGGGAAGACCACGCGCTTGGGGTTCGCCTTGGCGCGATTCACGACGCTGCGGATCACGTCCTTGCTGCGGCCCTGGAGGCCCTCCAGCCGCTCGACATAGGCCTTCATGTCGGCGATGGGCTTCCTGGCCACACCCGTGTCCATGGCCGCCTGGGCCACGGCCGGAGCCACCCAGAGGAGCACACGGGGATCGAAGGGCTTGGGAATGATGTACTCGGGGCCAAAGGAGAACTTCTGGCCTGCATAGGCCCGCGACACGCTCTCGGGGACTTCCTGTCGAGCCAGCTCGGCCAGGGCCTTGGCAGCGGCGATCTTCATGGGCTCGTTGATCTCGGAGGCGCGCACATCCAGCGCCCCACGGAAGATGAAGGGGAAGCCCAGTACGTTATTCACCTGGTTGGGGTAGTCGCTGCGGCCCGTGGCCAGGATGATGTCGTTGCGGGTGGCCATGGCCGTGGGGTAGTCGATTTCGGGATCAGGATTCGCCAAGGCGAAGACGATGGGATTATTCGCCATGCTCAGCAGCATCTCGGGCGTCAGCGCGCCCTTGCTGGAGCAGCCCACGAACACATCGGCATCCTTGATGGTGTCGGCCAGGGTGCGCCACTCGCTCGGCTTGGCGAACTTGTCCTTGTACTTGTTGTTGCCTTCGGTGCGGCCCGTGTAGACCAGGCCCTTGGTGTCGCAGAGCCAGAGGTTCTCCAGCTTCACGCCGGCCTGGATCATCATGTTCGCGCAGGCGATGGCGGAAGCGCCGGCGCCGGAGAACACCACCTTCATGTCGGGCATCTTCTTGCCCGTGATCTCACAGGCGTTCATCAGGGCTGCTGTGCTGATGATGGCCGTACCGTGCTGATCGTCATGGAAGACCGGGATGTTCATTTCCTTCTTGAGGCGGGTTTCGATCTCGAAGCACTCGGGGGCTTTGATGTCTTCGAGGTTGATGCCGCCGAACGTGGGCTCGAGGGCTTTCGCGATCATGCAGAATTTGTCGATGTCGGTCTCGTCAACTTCGATGTCGAACACGTCGATGTCGGCGAAGCGCTTGAAGAGCACGCCCTTGCCTTCCATGACCGGCTTGCCCGCCAGGGCGCCGAGGTTGCCGAGACCCAGCACGGCGGTGCCATTGGAGAGCACAGCCACCAGGTTGCCCTTGGCGGTGTATTCGTACGCCAGTTCGGGATCTTTTTCGATCGCGAGGCAGGGTTCAGCCACGCCAGGGGAGTAGGCCAGGGAAAGATCGCGTGCGGTGGAACAGGGCTTCGTGGCGATGACCTCGATTTTGCCCTTCCGTCCCTGCGAATGATAATCGAGGGCTTCCTGTTTCTTCATGGCCACACTCCTTGGATTGAGTGCCCTGTCTCTGGGCTGAATGCACCCAGCTTACACCTCGTCTCCCGCCGAACCTCCCGGGAAGGTCATCAATCCCTGTCTTTGTTGCAGCGATCACAGGGAAGGTTTTCAATCCTTCCGGAAGTCCGTCATTTGGGGGTAGGCTCCCTCCATCGCACCCGGAGATCCCATGCGCACCCTTTTGCCGCTTCTGCTCTGCGTTCTCACCGTCCCCGCCGCCGCCCAGAAGGCCAAGCCTGCACCCAAGGTGGTTGAGATCGCCAAGGAAACGAAGGTCGACTGGGACGGTGAATGGACGCTTCACCCTTCACAAAGTGACAAGATCGACGAGCAGATCGATGCCCACCTCAAGGATCTGAACTTCGCCATGAAGCTCTTCTGGAAGAAGAAGCTGCAGGGGGCCTGCCGCAGCTTCAACAAGCTCGACATCCTGGCTGGCGACGGGTTTTCGGTGACCATGGGCAAGGAACGGCCCGTGGACACGCCACCCGATGGCACCGAAAGCGACTGGAAGCGCAGCGATGATGTGGTGTTCAAGGCGACCCTCACCAAGAGCGGCCCGACCATGATCCAGACCCTCGTTGGCGACGGCTACGCGTTGAAGCATGTCTACTCCATGCGGAAGGACGGCGAATCACTGGCCCTCCAGGTGACTTACAGCCATCCGAAGCTGGAGGCCCCTTTCAGCTACAAGCTGGTCTTCAAGCGCAACGATTGAGCCGCCTCGGGCAGACTGGACAGATGCGCCAGCTCGTCCCGCCGCCCCTGCCCTGCCGCCCTCCCTGGTGGGCTGCCGGTGGCCACCTTCAGACCATTCTGGGCAACTACCTGCCGGGGGACCTGCCCGCTTACCCCTCGGACACTTTCCACCTTCCCCTGCCGGATGGCGACCAGCTCACGGGCCGGCACTATCCCGGCGAAACAGGGGAACTGGTGCTGGTCTTCCACGGCCTCGGCGGGGATGACCAGGCCCACTACGTGCGGCGCACCGTGGCTCTGGCCCGGCAGCTCGGCCACCATGTCTGGACCCTCAACCATCGCGGCTGCGGCGCGGGCCGGGGCCTCGCGAGGCGGCCTTACCACAGCGGCTCAGGCGATGATCTCGGCGCTGCCTTCGCCGCGGCCCGAACCCGCCATCCGAACCTCCGGCAATTGGCCGTGGCCTACTCCCTGTCGGCCAATGCGCTGCTGCTGAACCTGGGCGGCGGACTGCCAGGACCCACCGCCCAGCCCGATGCCGCCATCGCGGTGAACCCGCCCATCGATCTGGGTGCCTGCTCCCGGACGATCCACCAGGGGCTCAGCCGCCTCTATGAACTGCGCTTCATCAAGCGCTGCCGCAGCGCCATCCACCAGCGCATCGAGGATGGCCTGATCCCGGATGTCTACAAGACCTGGCCACTCATGAGCCTGCGTGAATTCGACGATGCCTACACCACGAAAGCCTCCGGCTTCCGCGATGCCGACGACTACTATGCCCAGTGCTCGGCCCGCCACCACCTGCCCGGCATCACCATCCCCACGGTGATCCTCATGGCCCAGGATGATCCCTTCATCCCCTGGCAGGATGCGATGGCTGCCAAGCCCTCGCCCGCCGTGCACCTTCACCTGGAGCCCTATGGCGGTCACATGGGCTACCTCAGCCACAACGTGCCGGGCTACCGCTGGCTGCCCTATGCGATCGCGCACTACGCCCAGCAGCTGCTGGCCCCGGCCTTGGGTCAGCAGCCTGCTTGACCTACCCAGCGGAGATCCGGCCTCAGAAGGCCTCCGTCAGGATCAGGCTCTGCTCCCGGCCTTCCCCCTGGATCCAGAGGGCCGAAGCGCCCTGTGCACAGAGGCAGAGCCTGGGCGCCGAGCAGAGCAGGCGGGACGCCGGCAGCAATTGGAATGGCTCCGACCATTCCCTCTGCCGCAGGCGGGCTGACACCCAATCACCCTGGGGCCCGCGATGGGTGGCCAACAGACCCGCCTGCCCCTCCGGGCCCAGGGCGAGCGCCAGATCCTGCACGGGACCATGCCCCAGTTCGAGGCATTCACTCCCGGCCTCCCAACCACCCTTCCGGAAGCCCCTGGTGAACAGTCGCGCGGGTCCATGACCTTCCCCCTGGCACCAGGCGGCCAGCGCCTCGCCATCCCCGGTCATGGCCAGCCGAAGCGCGGAAAAGGACTGGGCGCTGCAGAGGGTTTCAGGCTTCCCCCATTCACTGCGGGTGCCATCGTAGAAACTGGCCTCAAGCCGGCTCCGCTGGCCGTAAGGGGCGTGGACCCACAGGGCCAGGGCATTCCCCAGGTCATCCATGACCACCTGATGGTGGCGTGTGGCCTGGGCGACCACCGGCACGGGCCGGTCGGACCAGATGCCATCGCTGGGCCAGTAGTGACTGGCCACCAGGCCCTCGGAGCGCCCGTCCTCCACCTCCCAGAGCACCATGGCGTGCTCCCGGTGGTTCACCGCCATCCGGGGCGCCACCACCGGGGCGGAAGGGCTGCCCAGCGTGGTGGGGGCCTGCTCCCAGGCCGAGCCGCGCGTATCGAAGGCCTGGGCCATCACCTCCGTGCGGCCGTCCACCTCGAGCAGCCACACGACGAGGGCGTTGCCACGCCGATCCACGGCCCCCTGCAGGTGCTTGACCAGCCCCACCGTCCGGAAGATCACCTGGGTGGAACTCTCGACCCCGCCCAGAATCCGCCCCAGGACCTGCCGCTCCCCAGCCGTTTCCGCCAGCCAGAGGGCGATGCCCCGGCCATCGGGGTTCAACTCGATGCGAGGGGAAGTGCCCTCCCCGAGCGGCCGACGCACGAGCGCTGGCGCGGAATGGGGACCAATCGGCATGGTCCAGAGACTTCCGGCGTTCTCCCAAAGGGCCATGCCATGCCCCTGACCGTCCAGGGCCAGACAGGCCTCCCCCAGGCTGCCCCGGTCCAGGACCGTCGGCGTGCGCCATTGCGGGCCGGGATCAGGCTTGGCGGATCGAAACCCTTGAGCGAGGCGCCGCAGGAGTTCCATGGCCATGATTTTCCTTTCCGGTGGGCTCGATGGAGATCCGAACGCGAAGGCTTGTGATGCCTTGATCGTATTCCAACTTCAGGCTCCGTGGCTAGGACCAGCGCATGGCCGGATTGGCAATTACCGTGGATGTCGCTTGCAACCGAAGCTTTCCCTCAGGGCGGCCACCTGAGCCGGCAGGAGGCCCAGGACCCGCTCCACCTCTTCCATGGTGGAACCCAGCCCCAGGCTGAAGCGCACGGTGCCCTGGGCGAAGGTCCCGGGGGCCTGCATGGCCCGCAGCACATGACTGGGCTCGCGCATGCCCGTGCTGCACGCGCTGCCGGTGGAGACGCAGACGCCTTGCTCCGCCAGCTTCAATTGCAGCGCCTCGCCTTCGATCCCCGCGAAGCCCACCAGGCTGGTATTGGGCAGACGCTCCGCACCCGCACCGTGGATGCGCACCTCCGGAATCTCAGCCAGGATGCGGGCTTCCAGCGCATCGCGGAGGCCGCGGACGCGGTCCATCTCGGGCAGGCGCGCGAGCGCTCGTTCCGCCGCCTTGCCCAAGCCCACGATCCCCGGCACATTCTCGGTACCGCCGCGTCGGCCGCGTTCCTGGGAACCGCCCAGCATCAGCGGCTTCAGGCGCACGCCGCGGCGGATCATGAGCACGCCTGTGCCCTTCGGCCCATGGAATTTGTGGCCGCTGAGGCAGAGCAGATCCGCCCCCCAGGCCCCCGCAGCCACCGGCACCTTGCCCATGGCCTGGGTGGCGTCCACCAGGAACAGCGCGCCCTTGGCCTTGGCGATGCCCGCAGCTTCAGCCACCGGAAAGATGACGCCCGATTCGTTGTTGGCGGCCATGACGGCCACCAGGGCCGTATCCGGGCGCACGGCGGTCTCCAGGGCAGCCAGATTCAGGCGGCCTTCGCCATCCACGTCCACATCCGTGGCTTCCCCACCCATGCTGCGCCACCACTGCACCAGGGCGCGCACCGCGGGATGTTCCACCGCCGTGGTCACCAGACGCCGCTTGGTCGGGAAGGCCTCCCACACGCCCCGGAAGGCATGATTCAGGCTTTCCGTACCGCCGGACGTGAAGACGATCTCCGCGGGCGTGCAACCCACCAGAGCCGCCACCTGCTCCCGTGCGGCGACCACGGCCCCATCCGACAGGTGCCCCAGCGCATAGGCCGCGCTGGCATTGCCGAAGCGCTCCATGAACCAGGGCCGCATCGCCTCGAAGGCCTCGGGATCCAGCGGCGTGGTGGCGTTGTGGTCGAGGTAGGTCAGGTCCATGCACCCATCATCGCCGGACTTCGGCCGAACGGCAGTTCCCTGGCGGTTTCAGGGGGCTACTTCAACAGGCGCACCTTGGCGGCCTTCCCGAACTTGCTGTCAAAGGTGAGGATCTCCTGGGCCCCGCTGGCGAAGGCCACCTGGGCGATCAAGTGATCGGCAAAGCCTCCCGCACCACCCGCCCGGGTGTTTTCAATGGCCTCCCGGACCAGAGCCGGGGCCTCTACCGCCACGCCCCGGGTCTGGAGCAGTCTCTCCAGGGCGGCCAGGACCCGCTCCCGCTCCCACTTCACCCGCAGCACCCAGGCCAGCTCGGCCAGGACGATCAGGGGCACGAACACGCCCCCCTTGGCCTGGGCTTCCCCCAGGGCCTTGCGCGCCTTCCTAGCCTGGACCGGGTCGTCATTCAGGTAGGCGCGGGCCCAGACATTGGTGTCCGCCACCACCATCACCAGACCCTCCGGCCCTTGGCGGCATCCATCTGCTCGAAGGTCAGCACGCCCGAGGCCTTGGAGCCCTGGTCAGCCAGCTTCCAGAGGTCAGCCAGGTCGTAGCGGACGGGCTCACCCTGGAAGCCACCATGGGTGGTCAGGCTGAACCGGATCCGGCTGCCGGTCTGGATGCCCAGGTTGTCCCGCAGGGCCTTCGGCAGGGTCACCTGCCCCTTGGAACTCACCGTGGCTTCCACCTCGGTCAACGGAATGTAAGGCGCGATGGTCGTCATGGCTTTACCTCCGTCTTACATTCTATGCCTTATTCCCTTACTTTCAAGATAGAGATTTCACCTACGCCCTGCTCTCGCGCCGCCACCACCGCGCCGTCCGACAGGTGCCCCAGCGCATAGGCCGCGCTGGCATTGCCGAGGCGCTCCATGAACCAGGGCCGCATGGCCTCGAAGGCCTCGGGATCCAGGGGCGTCGTGGCGTTGTGGTCGAGGTAGATCAGGTCCATGGAGACAACATCGCCGCAGTTCAGCCACATGACGTGTCCAGAGTGGGTGCTCCGATGCCGACCTTGGACCTTTCTGGCCTCGTTGGGAGGGTGGATAGCAGGATGCGCATTTTGATGGATTGGCTGGAGTCCGGTATTTCCGCAAGCCATAAACTCCTTGAGTCAATGTCCGACGTCTCGCAGCGCTTCGTTTATCCTGCATGGGCAGCGCCCGCAGAACATCAGTCAATAAGTCAATACGCCCCCGGCAGCAAAATGCCGTTGAAAGGAGTGCACCTGCAATGATTCCGTATTTTTTTCTTCTGGAATCCCAAGAAGGATACAGACTCGTTCACAAACTATGAGTGCGTGCGCATGGACGCTGAGGCTGGTCGAGCGTATGTGACTCGTTGGATTTGTCCCTCAAGGCAGCCACGACCAGGCGACGTTGCGATCCTTCAGCGCACCGGCAGCAGGGACAATGGGGTTTTCGCCAAGGGAATGGTGACAAGCGAGCCTTTCGAGAATGACAACGGGATCCGCGTCGTCAGCTTGCGTCTCGACTCGTTTTTGCCGGTGGGGGAAGAGATCCCTAGGGAGGAGATTGTTGCGACTGCTAATTACCAGAGACCATGGATGCCGATGGCATCTGGCAACGTTGTGCCGGAACCGCTCCATGAAGCGATTCAAACGCTCTGGATCAAACGCACCTCCTCAAAAAGCCCTGTAGTAGTCGGAACCCTCTCCCCAGACCATGGTGTCTCCCCGCCAAAGACGCTGGAGGGACTGGCAGGCGAACCCTTGCAACAGGTTTTGTTGGTCGCCGGGTCAAAGAGGAATTCGGTGCGCACCCCGATGGTCTCGCGGACGGTGAGTATGAATGGTGGCACGTCATCGCCACTGGCAGTCAGCAGATCGGCAAGGGTTTCGTGTGGCAGCTTCGCGAAGAAGTTGTTGCGGGTCTGCTCGCAAGCGGCCTCGGTGGTTCAGGCGTTTCGCCATCAAACGAACTGAGGCTAGCCGAAGTACTGGTGGAAGGCGCGGTTCGTCAGAAAATCGTCAAGGCCTACGAGCGCAGTCCGATTGCCCGTGTAAGGTGCATCGAGGCTCACGGCTGCACGTGCGCAGTATGTGGATTTGATTTTGGTCTTGCCTATGGGAAAGTCGCCGAGGGGTTCATTCACGTCCATCACATCAATCCTCTGGCCTCCATCGGTGCGCAGTACGAAGTCAACCCCGTTGAAGATCTCAGGCCTTTGTGCCCAAACTGTCATGCCGTAATTCACAAGGCGAATCAGAATTGGTCCATCGAAGAAGTCAAAGCAATGATGTCTGGCGCGGCGAAGGCTAATTCAGCGTCCTATAGCTCAACAGTTACGTTTAACAAGCGTCCCAATCCTCGTGAATAGTCGGGTAGGCCGGGGTGGTTGCCCACCTCGGCCCTCCACAGATCCGGGCGTGCGGAATTGCCGCACCCGGCTCTTCGGAATTACGGGTTCGCTGCGACATGGCGCTCGAGGCGGGTCATTCGTGGAACCGGGAGAGGATACCGCTCAATCAGGCGGTTGAAGGTGGCATTCCTCGATCCGCTCAAGCGCCCTGGTGAAGCGGCTCTTGGACGTCTTCTGCCTTACCACCCAGCTTCCTTTCCTCGACTTCCCCCAGTGATGGGTAGAGCCCAGAAAATCGAAACTGCCTGGATCGCTCTTGTCACCGAGACCCCTGCGGGCCACGGGGCTTCGGAAAGCCAACAGCCGCGTTTTGTCTGGATGGAGGATGAGGCCATATCTTCCGAATCGCTTCGAAAGCACCACCAACACCCGGTGCGCATCTTCCTCATGAGCAAAGCCCATCACGAAATCGTCCGCATACCGCACAAGGAAAGCCGTGCCTCTCAGCCGCGGCTTCACCTCCTGCTCGAACCATGCGTCCAGCACTTCGTGGAGGTAGATGTTCGCCAGCAGGGGTGAAATCACCCCGCCCTGCGGTGTTCCGGCTTCGGGGTGCGTGAGCACGCCCGACTCCATTACGCCCGCGTTCAGCCACTTTCCGATCAGGCGCGTGATCACGCCATCTCGCATCCGCTTGGCCAGAATCTCCCTGAGATGGCTGTGGTCCAGGCCGTCAAAGAACTTCCTGATGTCCACATCCAGCACCCAGCCTCCCCCCATCCACATGAGCCCTGAAAAGATTTCCGCCAGCGCCTGATGCGCTGATCGCCCCGGACGGAAGCCATACGAGCAATCCAGAAAGTCCTGCTCATAAATCGGCTCCAACGCCATGACGACCGCCCTCTGAAGGACTTTGTCCTCAAAGGTCGGGATCCCCAGGGGCCGGGTTGACCCATCTCCCTTGGGAATATGCACCCGCCACACCGGCGGCGCCTTGTAGCGGTCGCCCGATTTGGCCCGGTCCAGAAGTGACCGGAGGTTGGCCTCCAGGTTCATCTCGTAGTCCTTGCCCATCTGGCCATCAATGCCTGCCGCGCCATCCTTCCGGGTGCGCCGGTAGGCCTCGATCATCCATTCGAAGTCCATGTGCTGGGACAGTGAGGTCATGGCTTTCTCTGGCATCTGCCTCGCCAATTCCGCTATCCGCTGTTGTTTCGTTGAGACGCTTGCAGGGCCTGAATTCCCCGACATCTTCCCCTCCAACGGTTCCGTATTCCGGCAGCCCCTTGGCTCCAGCGGGTCCCTTGGATTGGTTCCCCACCTTCACGGCTACTACGGACTGCTCCGACTCCCTGCCATTCCTCCCGCCGCGCTTCGTTGCCTTCGTTTGGCGGTACCGTCCTGTGCTCGGTTGTTCGTGTCTCCCGCTGGTGTCGGCACCCCCTCCTGCGGGCCAGGGTTCTTTGGATCGTGGCTTCCCCAACCACGGCTCTGATGGCGGAAATGGCAGGATCTCCCAGGTTCCTGGTGTCCCCTTATGCCCTCATGCCCTGCTCTCTGACCCGGTGGAACCTCTACGCCAGGCCAACGCGGCGCTGAGGTGCTGCCTTCTGCGATTCCCAAAACATCGGCTTCCACAACCAGTTTCTTTCGGGGCTCCATTACACGGCCTATTGGCTCCCTGTGTACGCTTCGCAGAGTCGGTCACCCTTCCCCACGCAACACTCGGTACTAGGCTGCTGGCCAGCTTTACCGGACGGGGTTGGTTACCCGTTAGGGACAAATGCGAGCTTTCGGGCTGTCTATCTCATCCGTCCTCCCCGCCCAGGCTTTGCCTGGCGCACGGGAATTCAAACGCCCAGTCTCGGTCTGGTCTCGGTGTGGTGCCAAGGGGAATGGGGCCCGTTGGTATCCGATGGTTAGGGCCAAGGGTTCTCCAGGCCGTCGTGAAACCCTGCGCTGGCGGCTGAAATCAGGCTACTCATCCGCTTTCTCACCTTTCATCACTGTTCATCACTGGTTCGAAGGCTTTTCTGCCGGTGATGAACAGCGATGGACAGTGATAAGAACAAAGCCTTCTTCAGCACTGAGTCCGAATTCTCTGGCTACCCGCACGCGCCTGGCAGACCAAACTGAAGACTGGCCAAGGCCTGCTCCCGCTCGGCCAGACCCGGCGCCTTGCCCTGGAAATTCTTCCCGGAGCCGCCGCCCTTCGCATTCAGGATCGCTGCGACAGCCTTGCCGGCAGCGGGTATATCTAGCGTCGAGGCCTCACCCGCGCTCAGCAGGAAGATCCCCTGCCCGCCCGTCTCTGCGGTGAGGAACACAACCTTGGCTGAGTCGGCGGCGAGGATGCCCCGGGCCAGTTTCTGCAGAAAGGCCATGTCCCGGCCTGCCAGATGGGCTTCGACCAGAGCCTCCGGCCGCGCGGCCAAGGCCGCCGCCTGGTATCCGACGAGTTCCTCTTCGAGTTTCCGGTTGTGGCGATCCAGGGCCAGCAGCTGCTCCAGCTTGATCTGCAGGGCTGGCACCAGTTCCTCGTCTGGCGCGCCCAGCAGGGCGCGCAGCCCTGCATTGCGCTTTTCATGCTCGCCCAGGCGCAGCCTGGTGCGCCTTCCGGCCACATAGAAGAGGCGTGTACCCCCGCGGATGCTTTCGGTGCCCAGCAGCTTCAAGGCCTCGATCTCCCCCGTGTGGTGCAGGTGCGTGCCGCCGCAGGTGTTCAGGTCCACCCCCGCGATCTGCACCAGGCGGATATCGCCGGTGTGACCTTCGGGCAGGCCCCGGGAGCGCACGGCCTCCTGGGCGTAGCCCTCGGTCGTCACGCGGCGGGCCGTAATCTCGTGCCGGGCGCGGATCTCCTCGGCCACGCATTCTTCCAACACCTCCATGTCGCGCTGCGACATGGAGCCAGCCGTCAACTCAATGTCGCAAACCGCAGCCCCCAGGTGGAAGGCCGTGGTCGCCCACTGGAAACGATCCTGGGCCACGGCCGTGAGCAGGTGCTGTCCCGTGTGCTGCTGCATGTGGTCGAAACGGCGGGTCCAGTCGAGCTTCAGGATGGCGGGGCCCTCGGCCGTGGTGGCTTTCAGGTAGTGGCGGATGTCACCCTCCTGCTTCTGCACATCCACCACCTCGATGCCGTTCACCGTGCCCAGGTCGCCGGGCTGGCCGCCGCCTTCGGGGTAGAAGACCGTGTCCTCCAGGATCACGAAGGGCCGACCCTTCGCCTCGCCGCCGCGGAGGATGCGGGTCTCCAGCATGGTGGCGAAGGCATCGCGTTCGTAGGCGGGCAGCAGCGTCATGCGGGGAGCCTAGCACAGCCGGGCTGATAGGCTGGAGGAGTCGCCATGTCCCACATCCCCCTGCCCGAACGCCTCCGACCCGCCACCCTCGATGAGGTGGTGGGCCAGGCGCACCTGCTCGGCCCCAAGGGGGCCCTGACGCGGTTGACGGCGGGCGGACGGCTGCCCTCCATGGTGATGTGGGGACCACCCGGCACGGGCAAGACCACGCTGGCGCGCATCCTCGCCGAGGCCACGGGCCATGGTTTCCGGGAGTTCTCCGGCGCCAGCGGCAGCGCGGCGGAATTGAAGAAGTTCCTCCAGGAAAGCCGCGAGATGCCGCTGTTCCGTAGCGTACCGCCGGTGGTGTTCCTGGATGAGATCCACCGCTTCAACCGCGCCCAGCAGGACATCCTGCTGCCTTTCCTCGAACGCGGTGAAGCCGTCCTCATTGGCGCCACCACGGAGAATCCGGCCTTCTACCTGAACCCCGCGCTGCGCAGCCGCTGCCAGCTCATCGCGCTCAAGGCCCTGGAGCCCGTCCACATCGTGCAGGTGCTCAAGCGGGCCTGGGCGAAGGAGCGGCCCGGCGCGCCGGAACCCGCCGAGGTCTTCGACTGGCTGTCCCACTGGGCTGGAGGCGATCTGCGCTCGGCACTCTCGGGGCTGGAAACCTGGCTGGAGATGCCGGATCCGGATCTGGAATCGCTCCAGGGCGCCCTCGGCGGCCGCATGATGTTCGACCGCGCCGATGGCCACTACGATCTGGCCAGCGCCTTCCAGAAGAGCCTGCGCGGCTCGGACGCGGATGCGGCCCTCTACTACCTGAGCCGCATGATCCGCGGCGGCGAGGATCCGCGCTTCATCGCCCGGCGCCTGATGGTGTGTTCCGCCGAGGATGTGGGCAATGCCGATCCCCAGGCCTTCCTCCTCTGCGAAGCCGCCAGCCGCGCTGTGGAGCAGATCGGCTGGCCCGAGGCCCGCATCCCCCTGGCCCAGGCCGTGATCTATGTGGCCAACGCCCCCAAGAGCAATGCCACCGTATTGGCGGTGGACGCCGCCCTGGCTGCGGATGACGCCCCCATCCCCGAAGCCATCCGGGACGCGAACACCTCCACTGCGCGGAAGGCCGGCCGCGGCGCGGGCTACCACTATTCCCATGACGACTACGACCGCGAGCAGACCTTCCTGCCGGATAAACTGAGGGGCACCGCCTTCCACGCGCCGAAGCGCCCGCAGGAGCGGAGCTGGCGGGACCGGCAGGAGCCCGCGGCCACGGCCCTGGCCGCCCTCTGGCAGGCCTGGGTGGACGCCCACCCGGAGGGAGGTGAGCTCCCACTCGACGCCTGGAGCGCCGAGTTGGCCTGCAGCCGCGAGGCCCTGGCCCGAACCCTGGGCAGGCTGACCGCAGGGCGCTTCACGCTCATGCGGGGGCTCACCGCCAAACCGGTCACCTAGTCCCTACTCGTCGCTCCAGCCAAGGAGGCTGACGCCGTAGCGCTGCCCCTGGACGAAGAGCGGCACCGTGAGGACGGTGATGATGGCTCCTGTGTCCCGGGCATAGGTCTGCACCAGAAATTCCTGTCGGCTGGCCACCTTCTCGCTGAGATCGGCCACCCTTTGAAAGGCCGCCCGGTCGGAGCGATCCGGCAGGGCCTCGGCCGCTTCGCCCAGACCGTGCCGCGCCCCCCGGACCAGGACCCGGTTGTCCGTGAAGAACCGCTTGACGCGGTTTCCCGCCAGGTCCTTGTCCGTCTGGCCCGTCCAGTCCTTCGAGAAGGCCTTGTTGTGCGAAGGCCCGTAGGAGTTCAGGTCGATGACCAGAGCGAAGGTCAAGCGCGGTTCCTGCTCCAGGATCCTGTCGAAGGCGTCCTGCAGGGTCCGGTCCACCAGGCCATCGTAGGCCGTGCGGAACTTGGGCGGTGTGAACCCCTCCGGCGGCACCCTGAGGACATTGAAGAAGCGGGACAGGCTTTGGATCCCAGCGCCCTGGATCTCGGTGTAGTCGAGGGCCAGCAACTGCTCGGCACTGATCCGCCCTTCCCGGACGGGACCAGCCAGGATCTCCGCACTGGTGGCGGCAAGGTCCCGCGCCAGACCGAGGGCCCGGTGGAAGAGGGAGCCTGTGTCGTAGGCCGCCAGATGGCGGTGGCCTTCCTCCGTCAGCGAAGTGACCGCGAAGGCGTCCTGGGCCACGGCCTCAGCGGCGGACTTCAAGGTGTCCGTGGACTCCAGCAGCCTCCCGGAGGCCTCCACCAGGCTTCCGGCCGCCACCTGCTCCTCCGTGGCCGTCCTCGCGAGGCTGGATACATTCCCGGCCGTGGATTCCGCCAGCTCCGCAATATCCGACAGGCGCATCTCGACGGCTTCGACTTGGACGCGCGTGGTGGCCGCCAACCCCAGACTCTGCTCCATGGCCTCCCGGGCCGGATCCAGATCCTTCCGGATGGCCTCCAGGAGGGCCGCGATCTCCTGGGTCTGGAGGGAGGTCCGGTCCGCCAGCTTCCGGACCTCCTCCGCCACCACGGCGAATCCGCGGCCCGCGGCGCCGGCGTGGGCCGCCTCGATGGCCGCGTTGAGGCTGAGCATGCCGGTGCGGTCGGCGATCTCGCCAATGACCTGGGACACCTCGTTGACCTTCAGGATATGGCCCAGCAGGGACTCCATCCGCTCGGCCGTCACCTTCGTCTGCTGCTGGAGGTGCCGAACGGTGGCCACGGCCTGGTCGCTCTCCTGGCGGCCTTTCTGCGTCTGGTCCGCCATGCGGCGCGTGGACTCCGCGGCCTCCTCGGTGGCGATGACCGACAGGGAGATGTTCCCCCCCAGGCTGTCCAGGGTCTCCTGCATGGAGCGGGTGCTGGCGAGGATCAGGTCGATCTCCCGCGCCAGCGTCTGCACCCGCGCCGAAGTCCTCGCGGCTCCGGCCGCGGATTTATTGATCACCTTTCCCAGACCGGAAAGGTCCCGGTTGAGCTGGTCCGCATCGTCTGCCGTGAGGCCATCCAGAAAGGATCTCGGGGCGGACTGGGACATGTCTGGCCTTCCGGTGATGACCCTTCTATTCGGCGGAACCCTCCAGGTCTGGAGTTCAGTCAAGTCGGCCCATGCGCCCCTGCTGGTAGTCGAGGATGGCTGCTTCGATCTCCTCGCGGGTGTTCATCACGAAGGGGCCGTAATGGGCGATGGGCTCGTGGAGGGGCTCCCCAGCCAGCAGCATGAGGCTGGCGGCCGAGGTGGCTTCCAGGGCAATCGAAGCACCTTCACCCAGCAGGGCCACGGTATCGGCGGGGATCTCGGTCCCCCCGATGCAAACAGCGCCATGCAGCGGCACCACGGCGGCGGTCCACCCCGCTGGGATCAGCTGTTCGAACCGGGCCCCCGCCTCCAGTTCCAGATGGGCATAGGTGATCTTCGCAGGGGTGTGGGCCGGGCCCGTCACGCCCGCGAGGGTGCCCGCCAGCACGCGGATGCGGCCGCCGGGGAGGGCCTGCCAGGGCATGGCTTCCGGCTGCAGATCCGTATAGCCGGGCGCCGAGGGCTTATCGGCTTTCGGCAGGTTGATCCACAACTGCACGCCCTCGATGGCGCCCCCCGTCTCAACGTGTTCCGGCACGGGCATTTCCTCGTGGACGATGCCAGACCCGGCATTCATAAGCTGGGCCCCGCCCGACCGCAGGAGGCCGGACCCTCCGGTGCTGTCCCGGTGGCGGAAGGCGCCCTGGATCAGGTAGGTGAGGGTCTGGAAGCCGCGGTGGGGATGGGGTGGAAAACCAGCGTCCGTGCCCCGGGGCAGCACCATGGGGCCGAAGTGATCCATGAGCAGGAAGGGATCCATGGCCCGGAAGGCGTCACCGCCCTGCTGGCCCCGGCCCGGTACCAGGCGGATCAGCGGCACGCGGTTGCCGTCCTGGGTGGGCAGGCCGGGAACGAGGGACACAACGGTCTTGCTGGCCATGGGTGCCTCCTCAGGCGAGTTCAAACAAGAGGACTTCAGCGGGGGTTTCGGCCTGGATGACGAGGACGGATTCGGCTTCGATGCGGGCGCCGTCTCCGGTCTGGAGCGCTAGGCCGTTGAGCACCACGGCTCCGGAGGCCACCTGCGGGAACCCGAAGCGTTCAGCGGGTGTGTTCGGGAGCGAAATACTCCCCGAAGGAAAAGGTATGGTGCGTGTCGAGCCAACCGAAATCGAAGTGGCCGCGAGATCCTGCGGATCGCCGGGTGATCATGACGCCTCCTGAGTTCATTTTAAGTGTTGCAACTCGTATTACAAGCCCTGGAGCAAAATTTGTGGAGCTGATTGTTGACCACGGACTTATCTTTGGGGCAACCAAGCGGAGGCCGCTGTGATCGAACGCGTGCTGGTGGGAGTGGACTTTTCCGAAGCCTCGAGACAGGCGCTGGAACGCGGTGGAACCTGGGCGGCCCAGTGCGGGGTGCCCCTGGTGGCCATGCATATCCTCCAGCCCCCGGCGCCCATGCTGCCGGAAGCCCAGATCGCCCTGCCGGATCCCGCCTGGCTCCACAGCATGGAGGACCATGCCCGGGAACAACTGGAGGGCTGGGTCAAATCCTACGCCGGGGCCAGCGTGATGGTGAAGTGGGGTGGCCCGGCGGAGGAACTGGTCTCCGAGGCCGACCCCCAGACCTTGCTGGTGGTGGCCCAGGTGGGCCACTCCACCCTGGAGCGCCTGCTCTTCGGCAGCACCGCCGCGCGGGTGGTCCGGCTAGCGCCGTGTGATGTGCTGGTCGTGCGGACGGAGAAGGCGACCTAACTCATCGCTGCAAGCCGCTTGGCGAGGGCTGCCACCTCGGCGGCCTGACGCTCGAGGATGCCCGCAGCGGCGTACTGCAGGCCTTCCAGATGGCCGGGGCTGGTGTCGTCCATTTCGCAGAGGTCGGCGTTGAGATCGGTCTGGAAGCGGTGGTAGCGGGGCACCTCCCCCGGTCCCGGGGGCAGCAATTGGCGCAGCTGATAATCCACCGTATCGGCGACGCCATCGAAGATCACATCCAGCACGGGCCGGGCCCAGCCGGCCACGCCCCAGCCCTTCGCCTCCTCGTAGCGGAAGGGCTTGGCGTAGAGGCCCGTGCCCAGGGAGACGAGCAGGATGTCATCGGCCTCCCGCCCTTCCCTTTCCAACTTCTGGCGGGCCTCTGCGTAGGCGCACATGGCCGGATTGTTGGCGAAGACGCCACCATCCACCAGCACATCCCGGCCCTCGGGCCACACCACCAGGGCCGGCTCGAAATAGGTGGGCGCGGCGCTGGTGGCCCGGGCGGCCACCCACTGGGCACATCGTAGCGGGCGTCCCCACGGGCCCTCCGGCGGCGATAGAAAAAGGCATCGCGCTGTTCGAGGTCATAGGCGGTCACGAACACTTCGGTGAGGGCCTCCTTCAGACGGGAATGGCCGAAGTAGGTCTGGAGGACCCCTTCGATGCCCTCGCTGGGGTATTTGGCCGCCCGCAGTCCCAGAGGATTCGTGATCCGGCGCCAGGGGCCTTCGGCGAAGATGCGGCCACCTTCCATCCGGTACAGATCGGCCAAAGCCTCGGCCGGGAAGGCTGGACGCCCGTCAGCTCCCGGCCGGGTGAGGCCCAGGCCAGGATGCCGCCGCCGTCAATGCTGAGGATCCGGTAGGTCTGGGCCATGAGGCATTCTATGCCCCAAGAAAAGGGGCCCGAAGGCCCCTTTTCTTGGGGTTGGGAAACAGCTCAGCGGTAGGCCGGAATCCCAGTCACTTCCTGGCCGATGATGAGGGTGTGCATATCGTGCGTACCCTCGTAGGTGTAGACGCTTTCGAGGTTGGCCATGTGGCGCATGATGGGGTACTCGTCGAGGATGCCGTTGGCCCCGAGGATGGTGCGGGCCTTGCGGCAGACTTCGAGGGCGATGTTCACGTTGTTCATCTTGGCCATGGAGACCTGGGCGGTGGTGTAGGTCTTGGCGTCCTTCAGGCGGCCCAGCTGATGCACCAGCAACTGGCCCTTGGTGATCTCCGTGACCATCCAGGCCAGCTTCTCCTGCTGCAGCTGGTAACTGGCGATGGGCTTATCGAACTGGATGCGGGTTTTGGCGTAGTCGAGGGCGCACTGATAGCAGGCGTCTGCGGCGCCCAGGGCGCCCCAGGCGATGCCATAGCGGGCCTGGGTGAGGCAGCCGAGCGGCCCTTTCAGGCCCTTCACGTTGGGCAGCAGGGACGCGGCCTCGTCCACGATGACGTCTTCCAGCACCAGCTCCGAGGTGGTGCTGGCGCGGAGGCTCCACTTGCCCTTCATTTCGGGGGCGCTGAAACCGGGCGTGCCCTTCTCGACCAGGAAGCCGCGGATGCCCTCCTCGGTCTGGGCCCACACCACCGCCACATCGGCCACAGTGCCGTTGGTGATCCACATCTTGGTGCCGTTGAGGCGCCACTTGCCGCCGGGCTCACGCACGGCCCGGGTGAGCATCCCGCCGGGATTGGAGCCGAAATCGGGTTCGGTGAGGCCGAAACAGCCGATCTTCTCACCCGTGGCCAGCTTGGGCAGCCAGTACTTCTTCTGCGCTTCGCTGCCATAGGCATAGATGGGCCACATCACGAGGCTGCCCTGCACGGAGGCGAAGGAACGCAGGCCCGAATCGCCGCGCTCCAGCTCGTACATGAGCAGGCCGTAGGCCACATTGGAAACGCCCATGCAGCCGTATTCCTCGGGTAACGAGGGACCGTAGAAGCCGAGCTCACCCATCTTGGGGATCAGGTCCTTGGGGAAGGTCTGCGCCTGGGCATGTTGCTCGATGATGGGCAGCACCTCGGCGTTGACGAACTTGCGGGCTGATTCGCGAATCATCCGCTCTTCGTCGGTAAGCAGCCCCTCGAGGCCCATGTAGTCCGTGATGTGGGTGAAGGTGGCGTAGGCGCCAGCCATGGGAAACTCCTGATGGGCCCTGAAGCCTCGGGCGTGGTTTCAAAAAACGGCGCTGCAGCAGCGCGCCATGGCCAGTCTACCGCCGCGTCAAGGCGCGGCCATGGATACATCGGTCCCCGGCGGGCCGATACGTGTCACGGCAGCCAAATCCTTTTACGAATCGAAAAATGGCGGGCGTCGGCCTCGTATTAGCGTAAATTGATATCCAACCAAGAGGTCACCATACAGAAGGCCTTTCTCCCCCTGGCGCTCGCCCTCACGCTCGCGCCGTGTGGAGCTGTCGCCGAGGAACGAAAGACCACTCCGACGGCATCCTTCACCTTGGATGAGAACGGCCTGCCCATCGTTTCCGTGACGCTGCACTCGATGAAGAGCTGGAACGTTACGAAGACCTTCCGGTTTCTGCTCGATACCGGGGCGGGCTGGTGCATCGTGGACCGGTCCGTGCCCACTGAGTTTTTCTGGGAGGAACCTCAGACAGAGACGACCACCCTCGACATTGCCAATCAACCCACCGCGGCCCCGACGGTGCTCCTCAAGCGCATCGAGGTTGGAGGTGTCACTAGGGATGGCATCATCGCCACACGGATGGACCTTCGGAACCAGATCGGGCGATTCCAGGATCAGCCCGTGGACGGAATTCTAGGTATGTCGTTTCTTCGCGGCACCCGATTCCTCCTCGACCCGAAGGCAAGCCGTCTGGTGTGGTGGGACTATCACTTCAGCCCCGGCGTAACGGTTCCCATGTCCGAGGGTCTGGGGGGTCCCTTCATCAGTCTCCGCCTCGGAAAATTGGAGACACAAGCCACTGTGGACACTGGCATGAGTGGCAGCGTGGATCTTCCCATGGCCCTTCAGCCCAAAGGAGACGCCCTTGCCACTATTAGTATCGGTTTGTCTGGGGCACGGGTAGCAGGTTCGGAGGTTGTCGTGAACCGGCTCGAAGCCGGGCCAGGGGCTTGGGTCGACCTGCCCGTGGGCTTCCAAGCCGAGGGTAAAACTGGAGGTATCGGAGTGGGCGTATTGCTCGCCGCTCCGGTCTGCTTCGATTTCATCACCAACCATCTGACCCTTTCCCTGGATGCCGAAGGCCACCTGCCCATCCTCCGGGAGCCCAGCCGGAAACTGCCGCTCATGTGGGATCGGGGCGGCGAGGCGCCTCGCCTGATCGTCTTTATAGTGAAGCCTGGCAGCGCCATGGAGAAGGCCGGGTGCAAGGTCAGTGACGAGGTGATCAAGGCCGGTGATCTCAAGGCCCCGGCGCTGACTCGTCGCGCCGTCCAGGATCTGGTGGCATCAGGCGTCAAACACGCCTGGACCGTGCGCCGAGAGGGCCAAGACACGAACCTCGCCTTCGGCGCCAACTGAGGCACTCTCCAACTCGGCGCAACTCCGCCTTCTCATCTATTCTCCGCGAGTGTCTTTCCCACTCGCGGAGTCGCGGATTCATTCCCCTTCCAGCAATCGGTTGCCCTGGGCATGGGGCACCTCATGGCAGTGCCGGCAGCGGGCCTCGTAGGCCTCGGCGGCGCCCACCAGCACCTGGCCACCGGTGTGGACCATGCGCTGAGTGCGCCCTGCCAATGCCCCGCAGACCATGCAGATGGCCTGAAGCTTGGTGACGTACTCAGCCTTGGCCAGCAGCAGCGGCATGATGCCGAAGGGTTCGCCGTTGGAATCCTGATCGAGCCCACCGGCGATGACCCGCACGCCGCGATTGGCGAGATCCTCGATGATCGGAATGAGGCCTTCATCCATGAACTGGACCTCGTCCAGAGCCACGACCTGGGCTTCTGGATCCAGGTGCCGCGCCAGTTCGATCGTGTCCTTCACCGGGATCGCCTCATGCTTGCGCTCGCTGTGGCTGGCGATGGCGGAGACATCGTAACGGTCGTCCAGCGCGGGCTTGAAGACCTGGACCCGCTGCTTGGCGATGATGGCGCGCTTGATGCGGCGGATGAGTTCCTCGGACTTGCCGGAGAACATCGGACCGCAGATCACCTCCAGGGAACCCTGGCGTTGGTGGACGAACATGGGAGGTCCTTACTTCATG
>JBBQEL010000012.1:0-60146 GCA_038320645.1 Holophagales bacterium
CGCGGCGGACCACTTTGCAGTGCTCGCACAGCTTCTTGATGGAGGGCCGTACTTTCATGGTGTCCTCTCGTTTACTTGAATCGGTAGATGATGCGGCCACGGGTGAGATCGTAGGGGGTTACCTCTACAAGGACCCGGTCACCGGGAAGGATGCGGATGAAGTTCTTGCGCATCTTTCCGCTGATGTGGGCCAGCACTTGATGTTTATTTTCCAGTTCGACTCGGAATACCGCATTCGGCAACGCCTCGACCACAATGGCTTCGAGCTCGATGGCTTCTTCTTTGCTCAAGCGCGATCTCCGAAGACGTGATGAAGCGATTCAAACACCAGCTCCGGGGCGCGATTGCCATCCACGCTCAGGAAGTTCGACCGGTGCTTGTAGAAGCCCAGAAGAGGCTGAAAGGTCGAGTGGAACTCGGCCATCCGGCTCCGGAAGGCTTCAGCGGTGTCGTCGGATCGGTGCTTCAGTGGACTTCCGCACAGATCACAGACACCGGCTTGCTTGGGCGGCCTGGAGGCCATGTGATAGATGGCGCCGCAGGCATTGCTGCTGCAGACACGCCGGCCGACCACTCGGACTTCCAGCACTTCCTGGGGAACATCGACCAACACCACCTGCCCTACCTTCATGCCCTTGGAGGAGAGGAAGTCTTCCAGAGCCTGAGCTTGCTGAAGGGTGCGTGGGTAGCCGTCGAACAACACATCAGAGGTCTCGTCCAGCAGCCGCGCGAAGACAAGGCCATTGACGGTGTCGTCGTCCACCAGTTTGCCCTCGGCCATGATGGCTTTCGCCCTCAGGCCGATCTCCGTCCCTTTCGAGACGGCATCTCTCAGAATGTCACCGGTGGACAGGTGAGTCAAAGAGAATGTTTCCACCAGCCGCTTGGCCTGGGTGCCCTTCCCGGAGCCTGGGGCGCCGAGGAGGATGTTCGCGATCAGGGTCATGCGGCACCGCCGCGAGTGGAGCGACCGCGGATGCGGCCCTTCTCGAGGAAGCCATCGTAGCGGCGCATGACCATCAGGCTGTCTATCTGTGCCCCGGTATCCATGGCCACACCCACCACGATCAGCAGGCTGGTGCCCCCGAAGTAGAAGTTGAGGCCCTGGATGTTGTTGGTGATGAGCAGGGGCACGATCGAGACCAGGGCCAGGTAGATGGCGCCCACGAAGGTCAGCTTGGACAGAATGCTGTCCATGAAGATGCTGGTCTCCTTGCCGGGGCGGATGCCTGGAATGTAGCCCCCTGAGCGCTTCATGTTCTCGGCGGTCTCATCGGGGTTGAAGACGATGCTGGTGTAGAAGAAGGCGAAGAAGATCACCACGCCCACAAAAACCGGTGTGTAGATCCAGAAGTGGGTCTGCGGACTCAAGTAGGAGGCCGCCCGGGCCAACCATTCCCAGCGGGTGAACTGCGCGATGGTCGCTGGGAAGAAGATCACCGAACTGGCGAAGATGACGGGCATCACACCGGCAGTATTCAGTTTCAGGGGCATGTAGGAACTGCGCTGGCTGGACATGCCTGCCGAATCGGCCCGGCGGGCGTAGTGGATGGGAATGCGCCGATAGGCGTTTTCAACCGTCACCACGGCCAGCAGCACCACGATCATTGCCGCGATGAGCAGGATGAAGATGCCCGGAGGGGGGACATTCGCGGGAGCAGGAGTCTTCAGCGAATTGGTGATCATCACGGTCAGGGTGGTGAGGGCCTGGGGCAGGCCGGCCACGATGCCCGCAAAGATCAGCAGGCTGATGCCGTTGCCGATGCCCCGCTCGGTGATCTGCTCGCCGATCCACATGACAAAGATGGTGCCGACGGTGAGCGTGAAGCCGGCCAACAGGCGGAAGGCGGTTGGAGACAGGCTGGATGTGACCACTTCCAGGCCGGGAGCGTTCTGACTCTGGGCCAAGGACGCGATGCCCATGCCCTGGACGAAAGCCAGCAACACTGTGAGGTAGCGGGTCCACTGGTTAATCTTCTGCCGACCAGCCTCCCCTTCCTTCTTCTGGAGGTTTTCCAGATAAGGCACCACGGCCCCCATCAACTGCAGCACGATGCTGGCCGTGATGTAGGGAGCGATGCCGAGGGCGAAGACAGAGAACTTCTTGAACGCACCACCAGAGAAGAGGTCGACGACATCGAACAGACCGCCGCCACCGCGCCGAAGCGCATCCGCCAGGTTCTCGGCGTTCACCCCAGGCACGCTGACATGCACGCCCAGCCGGTAGATGGCCAGGAGCGCCAGGGTAAACAGGAGCCGCTTGCGCAGCTCCGGAATGGCGAAGAGGTTCCTGAGGCGATTCATCGGCCGTTACTCGGCAGACTTCGGGCAGGGCTCCTGGATGGTGCCGCCCTTGGCCAGGATGGCTTCCCGGGCGCCCTTGGTGATGCGATCGGCCACGACATTCACCTTGGCGGTGAGTTCGCCGCTGGCCAGCACCACGATCTTCTCGACGCGGGAGTTGACGAGCTTCTTGTCCCGGAGAGCCTCGAGGCAAACTGTCTCCCCATCCTTGAAGTGGATGGAGATGAGGCTGAGGGGGATCTCCTTGGTCTCGGGAGCGAAGATGTTGGTGAAGCCTCGCTTCGGCAGGCGGCGGACCAAGGGCATCTGGCCGCCCTCGAAACCGCGCTTGCTGCGGTAGCCGCTGCGGGATTTCTGGCCCTTTTCGCCACGGCCTGAGGTCTTGCCGAGGCCGGAGCCCTTGCCGCGGCCGAGCCGCTTGCGGGACTTGGTAGCGCCCTCAGCGGGCCGGAGTTCGTTGAGCTTCATGGTCTACCCCTTCACCTTGACGTCGAGAAGATGGGGGACGAGCTTGACCATCCCATGGACGTTGGGGGTGTATTCGCATTCGCGGGTGTCGCCGGGCCGCTTCAGACCGAGGGTCTGCATGAAGGCACGGTGCTTGGGAGTGGTGCAGATGATGGAGCGCTTGAGCGTCAGCACCACCTGCTTACCGAAGAATTGGGACATGTTAAGCCTCCGCCTGATCCAGGCCCCGATTGGTCAGGACCGTGTAAGGATCCATGAGTTCCTTCAGCCCTTCGAACGTGGCGCGAACCACGTTGTGGGGGTTGGAGGAGCCCAGGCTCTTCGTCATCACGTTATGGACGCCGGCAGCTTCCATGATGGCGCGCACCGCGGCGCCGGCGATGATGCCGGTGCCTTCGGGGGCCGGCTTCAGCAGCACGCTGCCGGAGCCGAAGACGCCCATCACCGGATGCGGCAAGCTGCCGTTCGGGGTGAGTGGAACCCTGATCATGTTGCGCTTGGCGCTCTCGATGCCCTTCTTGATGGCGGAAGGTACTTCGAGGGCCTTGCCGAGGCCGAAGCCCACCTTGCCATTGCCGTCGCCCACGACCACCAGCGCGGAGAAGGAGAAGTTCTTGCCCCCCTTCACCACCTTGGTGACGCGGCCCACGTAGATGACCTGGTCCTTGAATTCCCCGCCTTCAGAATTGCGGGAGTCCCTGTTGTCTTTGAGCTCTGCAGTCGCCATGGTCATCCCCTAGAACTGGAGCCCGGCTTCGCGGGCGCTGTCAGCCAGCGCCTTGACGCGGCCGTGATAGACGTAGCCGTTCCGGTCGAACACCACGGCAGTGATGCCCTTCTCCTTCAGGCGAGCGGCGATGCTGGCACCGACGGCCTTGGCGGCCTCGATGTTCGCGCCGTTCTTCAGTGAAGCGCGGAGATCCTTTTCCAGGCTGCTGGCGGTGGCAAGGGTCACGCCCTTGGTATCGTCAACGGCCTGCACATAGATGCGCTTCAGGCTCTTGTAAATGGTGAGGCGGGGCCGCTCGGGGGTTCCGCTCACGCGCCCACGGATGCGGGCCTTGGTCTTGTCGCGTCGAATGGTGGAATCGTTCGCCATGGGTTCCCCTTACTTCCCGGTCTTGCCGGCCTTGCGGCGGATGACTTCGCCGGTGTACATGACGCCCTTGCCCTTGTAGGGCTCGGGCTTGCGGAACTTCCGGATGTCGGCGGCGACCTGGCCAACCAGCTGCCGATCAATGCCGATCACCACGATGTGCGTGTTCTTTTCGACGCTCATCTGGATGCCCGCAGGGGCTTCGTAGTTGATGGGGTGGCTGTAGCCCAATTCCAGGTGGAGCTTGGCGCCATCCA
This sequence comes from Holophagales bacterium, assembly GCA_038320645.1. GTDB lineage: Bacteria > Acidobacteriota > Holophagae > Holophagales > Holophagaceae > Geothrix. Next base: position 4,126 of record JBBQEL010000012.1, read on the forward strand.
TGGAGGCCTTGTAGCCTACGCCGACGATGTCGAGTTCCTTCTTCCAGCCATCGGTCACGCCGATCACAGCGTTGCCGAGCAGGGCACGCGCCAGGCCGTGGAAGGCCCGGGACTGCGCCTCGTCATTGGCGCGGGAGAGATTGACGGAGTCGGCCTGGATGTCGAGCGTGATCCCGGCAGGGATCGGGCAACTGAGCGCGCCCTTGGCGCCCTCGACGACGGCCTCGGACCCGGTGACTGTGACCTTCACGCCCTTGGGCAGCGTCACGGGCTTCTTTCCGATTCGAGACATGGGTGATTCCTTAGATGAGGGCGGGGATCCCGCCCATTTCAGGATGGGGTTACCAGACGTGGGCGAGGACTTCGCCGCCGACATTCTGCTTCTTGGCTTCTTTGCCCGTCAGGAGACCCTTCGGGGTGGACAGGATCGCGATGCCGAGGCCACCGTGCACGTCCGGGATCTCCTGGGCGCCGGTGTAGATGCGCAAACCAGGCCGGGACACGCGCCGCAGGCCGTGGATCACGTTCTGTTTGTCCTTCACATATTTGAGGTTGAGGATGAGGTACACGCGACCCTCGTGCTCGACCTGCTTGAAGGAGTGGATGTAGCCTTCCTGCTTCAAGATGCCGCAGAGACCGGCCTTGATCTTGGAGGCGGGCACCACCACGGCATCGTGACCGGCCATGATGCCGTTGCGGATGCGGGTGAGGTAGTCAGCGATGGGATCGGTATTCATGGTCCCCTCTCCTTACCAGCTGGACTTCTGGACGCCCGGCAGTTCGCCATTGAGGGCGAACTTGCGGAAGCACAGACGACAGAGTTCAAACTTGCGCATATAGCCCCGGGGCCGGCCGCAGCACTTGCAACGATTGCGATGCTGGGTCGAGAACTTCGGCTTGCGCGAATCCTTGACGATTTTGGAAATCTTGGCCATCGGTATGATCTCCTTGGCTATTTGCGGAAGGGCATACCGAGGTGGGCGAGAAGAGCCCGCGCTTCGGCGTCGTTCTTGGCGGTGGTCACGAACGTGATGTTCATGCCCTTCATCTTTTCCACCCGGGTGTAGTCGATCTCCTGGAAGATCAGCTGATCCTTGAGGCCCAGGGTGTAGTTGCCGCGGCCATCGAAGGACTTGACGGGCACGCCACGGAAGTCACGGACACGGGGCAGCGACAGGGTCACCAGGCGATCAAAGAACTCCCACATGCGGGACCCACGCAGGGTCACCATGCAGGCGATGGGCATGCCAGCGCGCAGCTTGAACTGGGCGACACTCTTCTTGGCCTTGCGCACGATGGCCTTCTGGCCAACGATGGCGGTCAGTTCGTCCACTGCGACATCCAGGACCTTGATGTTCTGGATGGCGTCGCCGACGCCCATGTTGATGACGATCTTCTGCAGGCGGGGGACCTGCATGGCGGAGGTAAAGGCGAATTCCTCCTTGAGCTTCGACACCACCTCCTGGTGGTAGCGAGCCTTGACGCGGGGCTCCGCGTGGCCTTGCGTGGCAGTCATGGATTCCTCCATTTCCGAGAGGCGGCGATGCCCCAGGGGTTCGGGAGAGCGGGGGGGCTTGGGACGGCGGTCCGGCCCGTTTCCCCCCAACCTCAGTTGTCATGGCGCAGGATGCGCCGTGGAGATCCACCCCGCGCACGGGGCAGAACGACCATCCTCCCACGGAAGCAGAAGGATGGGAAGCGATTTACTCGGGACGTTTCCTCGTACCTTTGCCGGTCGTGGGGTCGAGCAGCATGACATTGGAGGCGTGGATCGGGGCCTCCTTCTCGATTATTCCGCCACCCTCGCTGGTCTGCGGGTTGGGCTTAGTGGCCTTTTTCATCATGTTCAAGCCGGCCACGATCACCTTGTTGGTGCTGGGGGTGACCTTCGTGATGGTTCCGGTCTTGCCCTTTTCCTTGCCGGCGATGATGACGACCTGGTCGCCCTTCTTGAGCTTCATTTTCGTGATTGTGGCTTCCATTACAGCACCTCAGGAGCGAGGGAGACGATCTTCATGTACTTCCGTTCGCGCAGCTCACGTGCCACGGGGCCGAACACGCGGGTGCCAACGGGTTCACCATCCTTCTTGATGATGACGGCGGCGTTCTCGTCGAAGCGGATGTAGGAGCCATCCTTGCGGCGGAAGGCCTTGCGCTGACGGACGATGACGGCCTGGACAACGGCCTTCTTCTTGACGGTGCCGCCGGGTATGGCTTCCTTGACGGAAGCGGTGATGACATCGCCGAGCTGCGCGATCTTGCCTACACCGCCGCCCAGGGGCAGGATGCAGCAGATCTTCTTGGCGCCGGAATTATCGGCAACGATGAGCATGGTTCCCATCTGAATCATGTGAGCTCCTTACTCGCCGGCCTTCTGGACGATCTCAAGGACCATCCAGCGCTTGCGCTTGGAAAGGGGGCGGGTCTCGACGATCTTGACCACATCGCCGATGGTGCAGGCGTTGGTCTCGTCGTGAGCCATGAACTTGGCGGTCTGCTTGACGGTGCGGTGGTAGAGCGGGTGCTGGAACTTGCGCTCCACCTTCACCACCACCGTCTTATCGGCCTTGTTGGAGACCACGATGCCGTTACGAGTCATCTTGTTTTCGAGGCTCATGGGTTCTCCTAGGCCAGCTTGGTAGCCAGGGCGGTTTTGACACGGGCGAGTTCACGGCGAGTCTTGCGAATCTCGGCGGTGTTCTCGACCTGGCCCACGGCGTGCTGGAAACGAAGAGTGAAGCGTTTGGCGGCCAGTTCGGCTTCCAACTGCGCCAGTTCTTCAACGCTCTTACCGGTGATATCGGAAAAGGGGTTCTTCTTGGTCATGGCTCTCACTCCTCCGGCGGCGTGCGGGTGATGAACTCGGACGCGACGGACAGCTTCATCTGGGCCAGGCGCAGGGCCTCGCGTGCAGTTTCCTCGGTCACACCCTCCATTTCGAAGAGAATGCGTCCGGGGCGGATGACCGCCACCCAACCATCCGGTGCCCCCTTGCCGGAACCCATGCGGGTTTCCGCGGGCTTCGAGGTGGTGGGACGATCGGGGAAAATGCGAATCCAGATCTTGCCACCGCGCTTGATATGGCGGGTCATGGCGATACGGGCGGCTTCGATCTCACGGTTGGTGAGCCAGCAGTGCTCCATCGCCTTGAGGCCGTAATCACCAAAAGCGAGGTCATTGCCACGGGTGGCAACGCCGCGGGTGCGGCCCTTCATGGTTTTGCGGTTCTTGACCTTCTTGGGCATCAGCATAGGTTCACCTCAGCGCTTCACGGTCTCGGCAACCTGGTCACCCAGATTCACCCAGACCTTGATGCCGATGATCCCGTAGGTCGTGTGGGCCTCGGCGAAACCGTAGTCAACGCCCGCGCGGATCGTCTGCAGGGGCATCTGGCCGGAGAGGTAGTCCTCGGTCCGGGCGATCTCGGCGCCATTCAGGCGACCGGCGACCTTGATTTTGAAACCCTTGGCACCGAAGCGGATTGCCGCCTCTTCCGCTTTGCGCATGGCGCGGCGGAAGGCGATGCGGCGCTCGAGCTGCTGGGCGACGCCCTCGGCCACGAGCTGAGCATCCACTTCAGGCTTCTTGATCTCCTGGATGTCCACGGAGACAGGACGCTTCAGGCGCTTCTGGAGATCTTCGCGCAGCTTGTCGATCTCAGCACCCTTGCGGCCAATCACAATGCCGGGGCGGGCGGTGTAAATGCGCACAGTGACCTTGTCGGCGGCTCGCTCGATATCAATCTTCGAGACCATCGCGTTGAGGCTGTGCAGCTGCTTCTTCAATTCGCGGCGGAGCTTGAGATCCTCATGGAGCAGCAGCGCGTAGTCACGCTTGGAGAACCACTTGCTGTGCCAGTTTTTCTGATAGATGAGGCGGAACCCGTACGGGTGGACCTTCTGACCCATGACTACTCCTCCCCGGCCGCGGACGCGAGCTGGATGGTGATGTGGCAGGTGCGCTTCTGGACCCGGTAGGCGCGGCCCATGGGAGCAGGGCGGACGCGCTTCATGCGGAAGCCTTCATCCACGAAAGCGGTCTTCACCAGCAGCTCGTCCGGATTGACCGAGGGGTTCTTGTCGATGGCGTTGGCCACGGCGGAATCGAGGAGCTTGCGGATGGGGGCGGCGGCGTACTTCTTGGCCTGTGTGAGCACCCACTGGGCCTCACCGACATGCTTGCCGCGGATCAAGTCCACCACAAGGCGGGCCTTCTGGGCCGAGCCGCGCAGGTGGCGAACGGTGGCGGTGGAAACGATATCAGCCATCGCTACTTCCCCTTCGCCTTGGTGTCAGCCTTGCCGGCGTGACCCTTGAACGTGCGGGTCAGTGAAAACTCGCCCAGCTTGTGGCCGATCATGTTCTCAGTGACATAGACAGGAATGAATTTGTTGCCGTTGTGCACGGCGAGGGTCAGTCCGATCATCTGCGGAACGACGGTCGACCGGCGGGACCAGGTCTTGATCACGCGCTTGTCGTTGGCCGCCGAGGCGACTTCCACCTTTTTTTGGAGGTGGGCGTCAATGAACGGGCCTTTTTTCAGGGAACGTGCCATTGTCGGGCCTCCTAGTTGATCCGCTTGACGATGAACTTATCCGTACGACGGTTGCCGCGAGTCTTGTAGCCACGGGTCGGCTGGCCCCAGGGCGTCACAGGGTGACGGCCACCAGAGGTGCGGCCTTCACCACCACCGTGCGGGTGATCGACGGGGTTCATGACCACGCCGCGGACGGTCGGGCGAACGCCCATCCACCGGGTGCGGCCAGCCTTGCCGATCTGAATGTTTTCGTGCTGCAGGTTGCCGACGGTGCCGATGGTCGCGTAGCACTCGAGGTGGATCTTGCGGATCTCGCCAGAGGGCATGCGGAGCTGGGCGTAGTCGTCTTCCTTGGCCACGAGCTGGGCGAAGGTGCCGGCGGCGCGGGCGATCTGACCACCCTTGCCGGGCTTCATCTCGATGTTGTGCACCGTGTTGCCCACGGGAATGTTCCGCAGGGGGAGAGCGTTGCCCACCAGGATGTCGGCATTCTTGCCGGCCACCACGGTGCGGCCCACTTCCAGGCCATCAGGGGCCAGGATGTAGCGCTTCTCACCATCCGCGTAGACCAGCAGGGCGATGCGGGCAGTGCGATTGGGGTCGTACTCGATGGTGGCCACCTTGGCGGGCACTTCGAGCTTGTTGCGCTTGAAATCGATGATGCGGTACTGGCGCTTGTGGCCACCGCCGATGTGGCGGGTGGTGATCCGGCCGGTGTTGGAACGGCCTCCAGTTCGGTTCCTCTTGGAGATCAACGAACGCTCTGGCGTGTCCGTGGTGATTTCCTCGAAGCCCGACTTGGACATGCCGCGCTGACCGGGGGTCGTGGGCTTGAGCTGCTTGATGCTCATGGTTGTCCTCTTGCCTCAGGGTTGAAAGGGGCGGGCGATAGTGGGCAAAGCTTTTCCGTCCGCCGTGAGTGGTGTCGTCGCCTATTCGGGCGCGGGAGCGCCTTCGACGAGCTCGACATAGGCCTTCTTGCGGGGGTTGGAAGTGCCCACAAAGCGGCCCAGGCGCTTGGTCCGGCTGGGAATCCGCACGGTGCGGATGGCCTTCACCTTGGACTGGAGCAGGAGCTCCACAGCTTCCTTGATCTGGTGCTTGGAGGCCCAGGTGGCGACCTCGAAGACCTGGATGTTCTTTTCACGAAGGATCTGACCCTTCTCTGTGAGAAGGGGCTTGCGGATTACATCAAAAATCTTGGTCATGGCTTCACAACCTCCTGAAGGGCCAGGACGGCTTCCTTGGAGAAGATCACCTGGTCGTACTTGAGGAGCTCATAGACGTTCACGCCCAGGCTCTCGACAGTCTGCAGCTTCGGGTTGTTCCCGGCAGCCAGGGTGAGCTTCTCGCTGGCTTCAGTGCCAACCAGCAATGCGGACCCGGTGATGCCGAGCTTGCCGAGGGTCTGGATCAGGGACTTGGTCTTGTGGGAGGCGACCTCCCAGTTCTCGACCACCACAACCTGGCCACTGGCCAACTTGGCGGACAGCGCGTTGCGCAGGGCGGCGCGCCGGGCCTTCTTGGGGAAGGCGTAATCATAGGAACGGGGGTGCGGACCGTGGGTCGTGCCACCGCCCTTCCATAGCGGGCTGCGGATCGAACCCACACGGGCGCGGCCGGTGCCCTTCTGCTTCCAGAGCTTCTTGCCGGAGCCGCTCACTTCCCACTTGTCCTTGGTCTTGGCGGTACCCGCGCGGCGCTTGGCCAGGAAGTGGCGGACCGCTTCCCAGATCAAGTGCTGGTTCAGGTCCTCGAGCTTGAAGACCTCGGGCAGCAAATCAACGGTGCCGACCTGCTTGTTCTCGAGGTTGACGACGGGGTGCTGGAACGCTGCCATCCTAGGCCTCCTGCTTGATGACGATGTACCCACCCTTGGGGCCGGGGACGGCACCCTTGATGAGCAGCAGGTTGTTCTCGACATCCACCTTGGCGATTTCCAGGTTGCGCACGGTCACCTGGGCATCACCCATGTGGCCGGGCATGCGCACGCCGGGGAACACGCGGCTGGGATAGCTGGACTGGCCGATGGAGCCAGGCGCGCGGTGGAACATGGAGCCGTGGGTCGCGCGGCCGCCGGAGAAGTGGTGCCGCTTGATGACGCCGGCGAATCCCTTGCCCTTGCTGATGCCGGTGACGTTCACCTTGGTCTTCGCCTCGAAGGCGCTGGCCAGGACGCTGTCGCCGGGCTTGGAGACGTCAGACGCATCCACCTTGATCTCGCGCAGCACGCGGACCGGGGCGACACCCTGCTTTTCGCAGTGACCCTTCTCGGCCTTGGAGGCGCGCTTGCCGCCGCTGGGGTCCACGAAGCCGATCTGAATGGCTTCGTAGCCGTCCTTGGCAGCCGTCTTGCGCAGCACGACCACACATGGGCCGGCCTGGATGACGGTCACGGGGACAACCTGTCCTTGTTCATTGAAGATCTGGGTCATCCCCAGCTTCTTGCCGATGATTCCTTTTGACATGGTCTCTCCCCCCTCTACCTGTTGCCCTGGCGACTGAAGACCTTGATCTCCACGTCGACGCCTGCGGGCAGGTCGAGGCGCATCAGAGTGTCCACGGTGTTCTGAGTCGGGTTCAGGATGTCCAGCAGGCGCTTGTGCGTGCGGATCTCGAACTGGTCGCGACTCTTCTTGTCCACGTGGGGGGAACGGTTGACCGTGTATTTGTTCGTCCGTGTGGGGAGGGGAATGGGTCCCGCCACCTGGGCGCCCGTGCGCTTGGCAGTGTCCACGATCTCCCGGGTGCTCTGGTCGAGCAGACGGTGGTCGAAGGCACGCAAACGGATGCGGATGTTGTCTTTCATGTTCACTCCATTGGGACGGCTGACCGTCCATAGACGTGGGGCGCTGACCGCCCATGTGGATCTGTCCCGGAAACAGGGACAGGGCTGATCAGCATAACAAAAGCCGCTGCAAAATCAACGGCTTTTTAGGAAGAACGCACGACCTCCCGTGGGAGGAAGCGGTGGATCAAGAGGCCCGGCAACCTTGCGGTTCGATGGATGACCTCACCCCGGAAGGGGCTAAAACGACAAAACAGCGGTCTTGCTTTGCTCCAGAAACAGGCAAAGCCCGTTTCTGGAGATGGGAAAAGCTACTTGGCGCCCTTGACCTTGGCCACGATTTCTTCGGCCACGTTCCGGGGAGCTTCTTCATAGTGCGAGAACTGCATGGTGTAGTTGCCGCGGCCTTGGGTCATGCCGCGCAGGGTGGTGGAATAGGCGAACATCTCGGCCAGAGGCACCTTGGCGGTGACGACCTTGACACCAGCCCGGTCTTCCATGTTCTCGATGCGGCCACGACGGCTGTTCAGGTTGCCGATGACATCGCCCATGTAGTCCTCGGGGACCACGACCTCGACGGCCATGACGGGCTCGAGGATCACGGGGGAGGCCTTCTCGCAGCCAGCCTTGAAACCCATGGAACCGGCGATCTTGAACGCCATTTCGTTGGAGTCCACATCGTGGTAGCTGCCGTCATAGATGGTGATCTTGATGTCGACGCAGGGGTAACCGGCCAGGACGCCGGACTGCATGGCCTCCTGGATGCCCTGGTCGATGGGCTTGATGTATTCCTTGGGAATCACGCCGCCCTTGATGTCGTTGATGAACTCGTAGCCCTTGCCGGCCTCGTTGGGTTCGACATACATGCGCACATGGCCGTACTGGCCGCGGCCGCCGGACTGACGTACGAACTTGCCCTCGGCGTCCACACGCTTCCGGATGGTTTCGCGGTAGGCGACCATGGGCTTGCCCACGTTGGCTTCCACCTTGAACTCGCGCATCATGCGATCCACGATGATCTCGAGATGCAGCTCGCCCATGCCGGCGATGATGGTCTGGTTGGTCTCGGGGTCGGTCTTCACCTTGAAGGTGGGATCTTCCTGGGCCAAGCGGCTCAGAGCCACACCCATCTTCTCCTGGTCGGCCTTGGTCTTGGGCTCGATGGCCACCTGGATCACGGGATCCGGGAAGTCCATGGATTCGAGGATCACGGGGCGGTTCTCGTCGCAGATGGTCTGGCCGGTCAGCACGTCCTTCAGGCCCACGGCAGCGCCGATGTCGCCCGTACGGACTTCGTCAATGTCCTCGCGCTTGTTGGCGTGCATCTGAAGCAGACGGCCGATGCGCTCACGACGGCCCTTGGCGGGATTGTAGACGCCGGAACCGGCTGCCAGGACGCCTGAGTAGACCCGCAGGAAGGCCAATGAACCTACGAAAGGATCGGCCATGATCTTGAAGATCAGGGCGCTGAAGGGCTCGCTGTCCTCGGCCTTCCGCACCACCACATTGCCATCCTCGTCCACGCCCTTGATGGCCGCGATGTCGAGGGGCGAAGGCATATAGCTGACCACCGCATCGAGCATGGGCTGCACGCCCTTGTTCTTGAAGGCGGAGCCACACATCATCGGCGTGAAGGTGAGGTCGATGCACCCCTTGCGGATGCCGATGCGAATTTCATCCTCGGTGAGCTCCTCGCCGCCAAGGTACTTGTCCATCAGGGTTTCGTCAGTCTCGGCGACCATCTCGATCATTTTTTCGCGCCACTCCTTGGCCGTCTCCACGAGCTCCGCGGGGATCTCGCCGTAGATGACCTTGAAGCCCTTGTCGCCATCGTCGAAGGTCAAACCCTTCATCAGCACGAGGTCCACGATGCCCTTGAAGTTCTCTTCGGCACCGATGGGAATCTGGATGGGCATGGGACGGGCCTTGAGGCGGGTCTTCATCATCTCGACCACGCGGAAGAAGTCCGCACCGGGGCGGTCCATCTTGTTCACGAAAGCCATGCGGGGAACGCCGTACTTGTCGGCCTGGCGCCATACCGTCTCGGACTGGGGCTCAACGCCACCCACCGCGCAGAACACGGCGCAAGCGCCGTCGAGCACGCGCAGGGAGCGCTCCACCTCGGCCGTGAAGTCCACGTGGCCCGGGGTGTCGATGATGTTGATGCGGTGTTCGATGTCTTTCAGCTTGCCGGTCTGCGGAGTCCAGGCAGCGGTGATGGCAGCGGAGGTGATGGTGATGCCCCGCTCCTGCTCCTGCACCATCCAGTCAGTGGTGGCCGCGCCCTCATGCACCTCACCGATCTTGTGGATCTTGCCGGTGTAATAGAGGATGCGCTCGGTCGTGGTGGTCTTGCCGGCATCGATGTGCGCCATGATGCCGATGTTCCGGTAGCGCTCGAGGGGGGTCTGGCGGGCCACTGCGGCCTCCTAGGGGGCATTGAGGATTCAAAGAAACAGTCAGCATCTCCAGGAGTAGGGTGCCTTTGGCACCTTACTCCTGGAGCAATTACTACCAACGGAAGTGGGCAAACGCCTTATTCGCTTCAGCCATCTTGTGGACGTCGTCCTTCTTCTTGACGGCGGCGCCGCGGAAGTTCATCGCGTCCATGATCTCGCCAGCCAGTTTGTCGCGCATGGTGCGCTCGCCACGGGAGGCGGAGTAGGTCTTCAGCCAGCGCATGGCCAGGGACTGGCGACGGTTCTGGGCGACCTCGACGGGCACCTGGTAGGTGGCACCACCCACGCGGCGGGATTTCACTTCCACCGTGGGTTTGATGTTGTTCAGAGCCTTCTGGAAGACCTCGAGGGCCTCTTCGCCGGTCTTCTTGGCGACGATTTCGAGTGCTCCGTAGAGGATGCGCTCGGCGGTGGCCTTCTTGCCGCGCTCCATGAGGATGTTCACGAACTTGGAGACGGTGAGGCTGTTGTAGACGGGATCCGGAAGGATCTCGCGCTTGGCGGGTGCGGAACGACGGGCCATGGTCTCCCCCCTACTTCTTCTTGGCCGGCGCAGCGCCAGCCTTGGGGCGCTTGGCGCCGTACTTGGAGCGGGACTGGTTGCGGCCTGCGACGCCGGTGGCGTCGAGGGTGCCGCGCACCACGTGGTAGCGCACGCCCGGCAGATCCTTCACGCGGCCGCCGCGGATGAGCACGATGCTGTGCTCCTGCAGGTTGTGGCCGACGCCCGGGATGTAGGTCGTGCACTCGATGCCGTTGGTGAGGCGCACGCGGGCCACCTTGCGAAGGGCCGAGTTCGGCTTCTTCGGCGTGGTGGTGAACACGCGGGTGCACACGCCGCGCTTCTGCGGGCAGGCGTCGAGCGCGGGGCTCTTGGTCTTGTTCTGGAACGTCTTCCGCCCAATGCGGATTAACTGATTGATGGTAGGCACACCATCCTCCATGGAAGGCACCGGTGGTTCCGGGCCTGGGCCCGAGAGGTTCGCCGAAACAGGGCAGCGGAGAACGTCGGACGGATGAAATCCTGCGCCGGCCCACGGGGCCGGAACCATCTAGGCTATCGGAAAGAGCCCGGAAGTCAACGCATCAAGTGTGAACTGGCCGCAACTCACCCGGCCAGGGGGCATCCGCAGCCGCCCGCCGCACAGCCATGGCCGCTCTTGGGGGTTTCGGTTTTGACTTCAGAGGAGGGTGCCGGATCGGACGCCGCGCCCTTGTACCAGCCGCCGCCCGCCAGCGAGAAGGCCGCCACGGAAAGCTGGCGTTTCATGCCGCCATCGACGCCACAGGCCGGACAGGCGTGCGACTCAGGCGCCGACAGGCTTTCCAGTTTTTCCTCGGGCTGACCACAAGCTTCACAACGGTATTCGTAGAGGGGCATGGCAGACTTCTCCCGGGAATGGTCCCCGAACCCATCATTCTAGGCTGACCCTGAGATGCCGTCACTGACCCGTTTCTTCCAGACGCCTGCAGCCTTCCTGGCGGCCGTTCCCCGCCCGGGGGTGCTCTGCTTCACCAACGGTTGCTTCGACCTCATCCATCCCGGCCATGTGCAGTACCTGGCCGATGCCCGCGCCCTCGGCTCCATCCTGGTGGTCGGCCTGAACAGCGACGCCTCGGTGGCGCGCCTGAAGGGGACCGGACGCCCGCTCCAGGACGAAGCCGCCCGGGCGGCCATCCTGCTAGGACTCCGCAGCGTGGACGCCGTCGTGCGGTTCGACGAGGATACGCCGCTGGAACTCATCCGCGCCCTGCAGCCTGATGTGCTGGTGAAAGGTGGCGACTACACCCCGGACACCGTGGTGGGCCGCGACATCGTGGAGGGCCGGGGCGGACGGCTCGTCCTCATCCCCTTCCTTCCGGGCCACAGCACCTCACGCATCGAACAGCGGATCCGCAGCGGACGCGGCGTCACGCTGGAGTAGCCGGGATTTCATCACCGAATAAACTACAGGCCGCAATCGCGGCCCGTAGTTTATTTCGAGAAGAAAAGACTGGTTCAAACCAGCGGCGATAACAGCTGCCAGTACTTCGGCAGCGGCCAGAGATCCGCGTCACAGGCCTCTTCGAGGAGATCCAGCACTTCGCGGAGGGCGTGCTTGGCCTGGTTCACCTGATTGCCAAAGGCCTCGGTGCGGGCCTGGTTGTCCTCAATGGCCTCGGCGGCATTGAGGGCGGCCTTCATGGCGGAGAGTCGGGCCTGGGCTTCGCCAGCCAACGTGACCTGGGCCTGCAGGGCCTCCTTCATGGTACCCGGCAGGGTGATCCCGGCTGCTACCAGCTTGCCGAAGCTGTTGGCGCGCGCGCCAAGATCTGCCGTGATGGAGGGCAGGATCTGGGTTTCGGCCATTTCGCGCAGCACCTGGGTCTCGATGGCGATGGCCTTCTGGTACTGCTCGTGCCGGATGTGGAGCCGCGACTCGAGTTCGCCCTCGGACAGGATGCCGGCCTTCGAGAACACGGCCTTCGACGCGGCGCTCTCCCAGATGTGCAGGGCCGCTACCGTGTCTTTGGCGTGGGGCAGCCCTCGGCGCTCGGCCTCGACCTTCCATTCGCCGGAGTAGCCGTTGCCCTCGAAGCGGATGGCCTTGGTCTCGATGATGGCTTGCCGCACGACCGTCATCACGGCGGCCTTGTGTTCCTTGCCCGATTTGATCTCGGCATCGAGCTTGGCGTTCAGGCCTTCCAGGGCCTCGGCCACAGCGGCGTTGATGACGGTCAGGGGCAGGGCGATGGGCTGGCTGGAGCCCACAGCGCGGAATTCAAACTTGTTGCCGGTGAAGGCGAAAGGACTGGTCCGATTGCGGTCCGTGGCGTCCTTCTCGATGCGCGGCAGGTTGCCGATGTCGAGATCGAGGATGCGCTGGATGGAGGCGTCTGCTGCGTCACCCTTCTCGATGGCATTGAGGATGTGGCTGAGTTGGGCGCCCAGGAAGGCGGACATGATGGCCGGGGGCGCTTCGTTGGCGCCGAGCCGGTGGTCGTTCCCGGCGCTGGCGATAGCCGCGCGGAGCAGCCCACCGTGGGTGTGGATGGCCTTCAGTGTGGCGCAGAGGAAGTAGAGGAACTGGAGATTCTCCTCGGGCGTCTGGCCCGGCTCCAGCAGGTTGTGGCCCTCGTCCGTGGCGAGGCTCCAGTTCACATGCTTGCCGCTGCCGTTGACGCCGGCGAAGGGCTTCTCGTGGAGCAGGATGGCCAGGCCGTGGCGCTCACCGATGGACTTCAGGAGTTCCATCAGCAGCTGGTTGTGATCGCTGGCCAGGTTCGCAGCCTCGTAGATGGGCGCGATCTCGAACTGATTGGGGGCCACCTCGTTGTGACGGGTCTTGGCGGGAATGCCCAGCTTGAAGCATTCCAGCTCGACCTCCTGCATGAAGCCGAGCACCCGCTCCTTGATGCTGCCGAAGTAGTGGTCCTCCAGTTCCTGGCCCTTGGGTGGCTTGGCGCCCTGGAGGGTGCGGTTGGCGAACATGAGGTCCGGCCGCTGCTGGGCCAGTTCGAGATCTACCGCGAAGTATTCCTGCTCGGGGCCGCACTGGGCCACCACGGTTTCCGTGGTCACGCCAAAGTGGGCCAGAGCTTCCTTTGCGCGACGGGACAGGGCCCCCATGGAGCGCAGCAGGGGCACCTTGTGATCCAGCGCCTCACCGTGGTACCCGACGAAGGCCGTGGGAATGCAGAGGGTCTTGCCAAGGGGTCCTTCCATGAGGAAGGCCGGGCTGGCGGGATCCCAGGCGGTATAGCCGCGGGCTTCGAAAGTGGCGCGCAGGCCACCGCTGGGGAAGGAACTGGCATCTGGTTCCCCCTGGATGAGCTGGCTGCCGCTGAAGCGCTCGGTGACCTGGCCGGGTTCGTCCCAGGTGATAAAGGCGTCGTGCTTCTCGGCCGTGGCGCCGGTCATGGGCAGGAACCAGTGGGTGAAGTGGGTGCACCCCTGCTCCAGGGCCCACTCCTTCATCGCGAGCGCCACGCTCCGGGCCACTTCGGACGACAGGGCCTCGCCGCGCTTCAGCGCCTGGCGGTAGGCCTTGTACACATCCTTCTGCAGCCGTTCGCGCATGGTGCGCTCGCTGAACGTATTGCAGCCGAAGTACTGGCTGATCTTGACCTGGTCCAGTCGTGAGATACTGGATGTCTCTGGCGCGTGCGTCTTGGCCATGTGTCCCCCCCTTGGACGAATTAGGCATGAATCCACCTAGACCTGGACCGATGCCCGCCCCCGGGGGGCAGCCATCGGATTCCCACATCCACATGGACCCTGCGATCCACCTTCAGAATAGCGGAAACCCGTCTGTGGCAACAGGTTTTGATGCGTGTGAGCGGGCCTTGCGCCTTCTCGCAAACCTCCAGCGCCAGCAACGGGAACTGCCGCGCCTTGCTGCGTCCGCCTGGGAACGGGTCGCCTTCTCGGAAGCCTTCGATCATCCAGAACCCGGACTCCGAATTCGTCGGTTTCTGGACAAGGACCTAGAATGAAGCCCATGGACCTGTCCGCCCCCTACATTCCTGATCTGGAGACCATCCCGGCTGGCCTCGACCTGGTTGCGGAGATACGACGGTTGAAGACCGTGCGGAACGCCCTGCTGCTCGCCCACTACTACCAGGAACCCGAGATCCAGGACCTGGCGGACTTCGTGGGCGACAGCCTCCAACTCAGCCAGCAGGCGGCCAAGACCGATGCAGATGTCATCGCCTTCTGTGGCGTCCACTTCATGGCCGAGACCGCCAAGATCCTCAATCCTGCCAAGACCGTCGTGATCCCGGACATGGATGCTGGCTGCAGCCTGGCCGATCGCTGCCCCGCGGATTATTTCGAGCAGTGGTTGAAGCAGTACCCGGATCACGATGTGGTGAGCTACATCAACTGCTCCGCGGGCGTGAAGGCTCTCAGCACGATCATCTGCACCAGCAGCAATGCGGTGCGGGTGGTCGAGAGCCTGCCACTGGACCGCAAGCTCGTCTTCGCGCCAGACCGCCACCTGGGCAAGTGGGTTATGAAGCAGACGGGCCGGGACATGGCTTTGTTTCCGGGTTTCTGCATCGTCCACGAACAGTTCACAGCCAAGCGGCTGGCCGCGCTGAAGGCCCAGCACCCCGACGCGAAACTCATCGCCCATCCCGAATGCGACGCCACTGTGAGCCAGTTGGCGGATTTCGTGGGTTCCACGGCGGCTCTGCTGAACTTCGTGGCGAAGGATGCGGCCACGACCTTCATCGTCGCCACGGAGGCGGGAATCCTCCACCAGATGCGGCAGCGCCGGCCCGAGGCCCAGCTCATTCCGGCCCCCGCTGACAGCGGCTGCAACTGCAGCCTCTGCCCATACATGAAGTTGAATAGCCTGGAGAAGCTCTACCTGTGCCTGCGCGATCTCCAACCCGAGATCCGGCTCGGCGAGACGCTGCGGCTCCAGGCCCTGAAGCCACTCGAGCGGATGCTCGCCCTGGGCTGATCACGGTTCATTCCGGCCGCCCCAGGCGCTACTCTGAGCGCTACCTTCGCGCCGAGAGACCATGTACCGCCACCGCACCTCCCGATACCGTGCCCTGCATCCTGGCCTCGGGCCCTCCCGCTGGCAGACGCTCCAGCAACGAAGCGGCATCGTACTGCTGGTGCTGGCCGGATTGGCCACGGCGGTGCTTCTCATCGCGGCCCCCCGGTTCTACCTTCAGGAGCAGTGGACCAACGGCCGCCAGGCCTACATGGAGGCCCATTGGGTGGACTTCGAATCCGTGGAACGCCACTGGAAGACCCTGCCCATCCTCCAGACCGTCCAGCACGGGGATGAAGCAGATGTGCGCCGCTTCCTGGCGGACCAGCCGCTCGTCGTGGCCCTCCTGGACCGGTTTGAAGGACGCAATCTGTGGTTGCGCGAGGGCGACCGCCTGGTCGAGTCACGGGACCCCGTCATCGCCCAGCGGTACCTCGGTTGGATCGCCCACGCGGAAATGGCTCAGCGCTTCGAATGGAACCCGCCCAAGACCCATGATCCCGACTTCGGCAAGATCGCCACCGTGGTGCTTCTATCGGACCGTTGGCTGGTGATCAAGCGGTGGCGACCCGGTTCCCCCGAAGTCGAGCGGGAACTCGCCGCTGCCCTGGCACCCAACCGGGCGCTCCGCATGGGCCTGATCCGGGAAACAGATCTCGAACGGGAGGACCTGAAGCGGGAACCCTGGGGGGCCGAACCGAACCTCCAGGCCGATCCGCAGCGCCTGGCCAACCTGCCACTTGGAACGGCGACCAAAACCAACGCTTTCGGGGATGGTTGGAATCTCGCCGGCGTGGGGTTCGATGCACAGCAGGCCACCTTTCGCAAAGCCCTCAAGCGGCAGTACTGGATGGCCTCTGGCGTGGCCGCCCTGATCGGCGCCACCATTCTGCTCGGGCTCTGGCTGCGGCACCGCAGCCGGCGGAGGGCGGTCCTGGATGCCGATCGCCTCGCCTCCATGACCCACAGCCTCAAGACCCCCCTGGCCATCCTGAAGTTCCGCTGCGATTCACTCCGCCTGGGGCGCCTCAGCCCCGAGCGTGCCGATGAGGAATTGCTGAGAATCGGCGACGAAGTGGACCATCTCACCACGCTCATCGAAAGCGGACTCCGCGTGATCCGTGGCGGCGGCCCATCCGGACCCCGCGGGCAGGCCACGCGCGAATGGTTCGAGGAGGTCGTGGATGATCTGCGTCCCGGCTTTGAGTTGGAGGACCGAAAACTCAACCTCCAGCTGACCAGCGACGCTGGGCGGGCGCCCCTGCCCTCCCTGCGGTCCGCCATCCTCACGCTGATCGAGAATGCCCTGGGCCACGGCCGGGGCCTTGTCACCCTGGAGACCTGGCGGGCCCGGCGCCGCCTCTGCATCAGGGTCAGCGATGAGGGGGATGGCCTGGAGATCCATCAGCTCAAAGCCCTCGGCAAGCCCTTCCAGCGGATGCGCGAGGAAGGCAAGGAGGGCTTCCTGCGTGAGGGGCAGGGCCTGGGCCTGAGTCTGCTCATCCAGGTGGCCGAACAGGAAGGCTGGGGCCTCACCTTCCAATCGGCCCCGGGCGAGGGGTTCTCCGCCCTGCTTGAAGTCCCTGCCGCAGGATAAGGCGGCTGAATTTGCCTCCTTTTGTCGGAAATTTCAGAGATTACTGCGCGTTGCTTTGTAAATTAATCGTATTTATCAATTGTCTTTCCCATTTAAGGTCGCCATGGTGAACCTACCGATCCTTGAGCGAGATGCCGTGACCCACATCCTCGTGGTGGAGGACGAGCCTTCCCTCTGCCAGCTCCTCGTCAACAACCTCAGCTTTGAAGGCTACTCGGTGGAGGCGGCCGGTGATGGTGTGCCCGCCTTGGCCGCGCATGCGGCCCACCGCGCTGATCTGATCGTGCTGGACCTGATGTTGCCCCAGATGGATGGCTTCGAGGTCCTTCGCACCCTGCGGCAGCGCAAGGACGAGGTGCCGGTGCTGATGCTCACGGCGCGTGGCGACGAGACGGACCGCGTGCAGGGGCTGAGCCTGGGCGCCGACGACTACCTGGTGAAACCCTTTTCACTCCTTGAGCTGATGGCCCGGGTCAAGGCGATCCTCCGCCGCACGCGGCCCGTGGACCGCCCTCCGCTGCTGCGCTCCGGCCCTTTCCGGTTCGACCTGCCCAGGCTCGAGACGAAACGGGATGGACGGATGCTCGATCTCACCCCCCGGGAATTCCGCCTGCTCGAAATCCTCATCACTCATGCGGGCCGCACCCACAGCCGCAAGGAATTGCTGCAGCTGGCCTGGGAACCCGATGCCAGGCCCAGCGCCAGGACGGTGGATGTCCACATTGCCAACCTCCGGCGGAAACTGGGCGAGGAGCAGGGCGCGGCCTGGATCACCACCGTCGGTGGTGAGGGCTACCGCTGGATCACCCCCGTCGAGACTGAACCGGTGTAGTCTCCCTGGGCCCCGAAGCTGGTTCCAGTCCAGAATGGGGCATGACGCCCTGGAACCCCCACAGCTGGCAGCGCTTCCCGGCCCAACAGCAGCCGGTCTACGAGGATCGCTCCGAGTTCGAGGGCGTTCTCGCGCGATTGCGCCGGATGCCGCCCCTGGTGGTTCCCGAGGAGATCACCCGCCTCCGTAGCCTCCTCGCCGAAGCCGCAGCGGGTCGAAGGTTCCTGCTCCAAGGCGGGGACTGCGCCGAGCAATTCAAGGACTGCACACCGGAATCCATCGAAGGGAAGCTCCGGGTGCTGCTCCAGATGTCCGTCGCCCTCACCCATGGCGGACGGAAGCCCGTGGTGCGCGTGGGGCGGATTGCCGGCCAGTTCGCCAAGCCCCGCAGCAAACCCATGGAAACCATCCATGGCCAGGAGATCCCCAGCTACCGGGGCGACCTCATCAACGGCCTGGAGGCCGATGCCGCGGCCCGCCGGCCCGACCCCGGGAGGATGCTGGCGGCCTTCTTCCATGCTTCCGCGACCCTGAACCATCTGCGGGCCCTCACCGCCGGTGGCTTCGCCGACCTGCACCACCCCGAGCGCTGGGAACTGCCCGGTGGCACCGGTGAGGTGCCCGCCTATCGCCGGACCCTCGACCAGGTGCGGGAATCCCTCGATTTCCTCGAGGCCCTGGGCGGGGTTCAGCGAGAGGTACTCGAGCGCATCGACTTCTTCACCAGCCACGAGGCCCTGCTGCTGCCCTACGAAGAAGCGCTGACCCGCTGGAGCAGCGAGGACGGCAGCTACTGCAACCTCGGGGCCCACACCCTCTGGGTGGGTGAGCGCACCCGCCAGCTGGACGGGGCCCACATCGAATACCTGCGCGGCATCCGCAACCCCCTTGGCGTGAAGGTGGGCCCCAGCGCCACGCCGGAGCATCTGGTGGCGCTGCTCGCCCGCCTCGACCCTGACCGGGAACCGGGACGCATCACCCTCATTTCACGCTTCGGCGCCGCCCGGATCCAACAGGCCCTGCCGCCCCTGCTGAAAGCCGTCCAGGTCACGGATCACCCCGTGCTCTGGAGCTGCGATCCCATGCATGGGAACGGCCTGGAGAGCGCCACCGGCCTCAAAACCCGCGATTTCAGCGCCATCCTGTCGGAACTCCGCCAGGCCTTCGAGATCCACCGGGCCCACGGCTCTCACCTCGGCGGCGTTCACATCGAGCTCACGGGCGAAGCCGTCACCGAATGCACCGGCGGGACCGAAGGCCTGTCCGAGGCCGATCTCGCCAAAGCCTACGAGACCGGCTGCGATCCCAGGCTCAACGGCACTCAGAGCCTCGAAATGGCCTTCCTCATCGCGGAAATGATGCGAGGCTGAGCCGGCTCAACCGGGGTGGCCGTTCCGGGGTCAAGGCGTTGTCTGGAGTTGAAGATGAAACAGCGATTGGCGATTCTCGTTTTGGTCCTGCTGTCCGCCTGCGGCGGGGGTGGGGAGAGCAGCGGAATCACCCGCGGCGCGAACCACTGGGTCGATACTTCAGCCGCGATCCAGGCCGCGCAGCCCCAATTCCCGGGGGGCCTCGCGGTCGAGATCATGACGCCTGCCGGCGTTGTGTTCTCCCAGTCCTTCGGCGGGTTTACAAACGCCACCTACACGCCCGTCGCCTCTGCATCGAAAATGGTCAGCGCCACCATGCTCCTGCGCCTGGTCGAGCAGGGCGTGTTGAATCTGGATACCAGGACCAAAGCCCTGTTGAAGGACCGCAGCGACCTGCCGTGGTCCGGCAACATGGGAGAGATCCGGCTGCGTGATCTGCTGAGTTTCACCAGTGGCATCAGTGGGGATGTGGCGAATTCCGAGGACAGCGCCATCACCCTCGATGAAGCCGTGAAGCGTGTCTACGACGACCAGAAGACCACCGCCTCCAACCCCGGGTCCTACTTCTACTATGGTTCCACCCATCTGCGGATCGCCGCGCGCATGGCCGAAGTGGCCACGGGCAAGCCATGGCGCCAGCTCTTCGACGAACAGCTCCGCACGCCCCTTGGCTGGGGCGCTCTGAGCACATACGGGGGTGGCACGAATCCCAATCCGGCGGGCAGTCTCGCCTGCACCGGGCTGGAGTACACCCGATTCGTCATGCTCCAGCTCCGACAGGGGCTGGACGGCACCACCCGGCTTCTGGCCGCGGCCACCCTCCAACAACAGCGCCAGGATGCCTTCGGTGCGAACACCATCATCACCTACAGCCCCTACCGGGCCGTCCAGGGGAAGGACTACCACTACGGCTTCGGCAACTGGCTGGAAACCGCCGGTGGCGGCGCCCCCAGCCTCACGGACCCCGTGATCCGCTTCTCCAGCACCGGCACCTTCGGCTGGGCCCCGTGGGTGGCGGCAGACGGAGCCTACGGAGCGGTGATCATGACCCAACAGGCCCAGGGCACCATCGTGCCTTCGGAAAACCTGAAGGCCCAGCTGGACCCGCTCATCCGCGCCGTCCTTGCCCAGAATCCAGGCATCATCCGCAGTGTTCCCTGACGGAGAATGGCCTACTGGACCGTGGGGTGGACGCCCTCCGGCCCCAGCCGCAGGGTCAGCTGCTCAAAGGCGGCGCTGAGCCGGATCTCGGCTCCCGCCAACAGATCAGCCAAGGGCTTCAGCTTGGGCCGGGGCAACAGCAGCACCTCGCCGGCCCGCAGCAAGGGCAGGTCCAAGCCTTCCCAGGCCTTCAGGGACACGCTCCGGCGGGCCGTGCCAGCGTTCAGTTCCAGGCTCCCGGCAGGCCATTCATCCGAGAGCCACGCACCCAGAACGGCACCACGGACATCCTCCAGGGCGAGGCAGAACCCGGCGATGCCGCCTCCCGCCAGGCCCACTGCCGCCAAGGCCGGGTGGGGCGGACCCTCCAGTTCCGAGCCGGGTCCCTTCACGCTGAAGCGATCGAGGATGGCGCCATCCAACCGCCGGAGTGCCGTGGGCCGAAGCAGGCAAGGCCCCATGTCGGCCGTGGCGGGGTCGGGTGCCAGGGCCTCAGGCAAGGTGCCCCGGTGATCCCATTTCTCTGCGTAGGCCACCGCCTGGCGAACCCGCGCCAGGGCCCGGGCACCACCCTCGAGGACCCGTCGCAGACTTGCCGGCACCAGCACCTCCGCCAGACGCTCGGGATCGTGCTCTCCCAGCTTGCGGAGACGGATGGCTTCGATGCGGTTCAGGTCCGCCAGGCGACCCGAGGCCAACCGGGCCACCAGGGTCCGGCGTTCCGACGGGCCCTCGGCCCAGGAGGCGGTTCCGAGCAGCATCAGGACTGGGCTTCGAGCCACTCCCGCGTGGCCGGCGAGAGCGGTCTGGGCCGATTGGTCGTGAAATCCAACATCACCTGCACGGTCTTTCCCTCCGCGAACAGGTCGCCGGCCAGCCCCCGGGTGATGCGGTAGCTCAATTCAAAGGAGCTGTTGCCCACCTTCGTACAGTGCAATTCCACCCGCACATCGTCGCCCAGGAGGATGGGCATCCGGAAATCCACCTCGACCCTGGCGAGGAGGAAACCCTCCTCCTGGAACTTCCGCCCTCCGAGGTAGCTGCGCCACCACTGGAACCGCGCCTGTTCCATATAGCTCACCACCACGGCGTTGTTCACGTGGCCCATGACATCCAGATCGCTGAACCGCACTTCGAGGGGATGGGAGAAAGGCATGAATCCTCCGGACTTTTAACCATACCGCCAAGTCATGGCATCATGCGCCCCAGTGCGGCCCCCAGCCTTGCCATCGGAGCTACCCCACGGATGCCCGCCCCCCTGCTCCTCGCCTACGACCCCTCCTGCACCCTGTGTTGCCGCATGGCCCTGTGGTTGGCCCGGCGCGACAGACGGGGCCTGTTGCACATCCTGTCGCTGCGGGATCCGGATCTGCTGAGCCTAGCGCCCGAACTGGCGGGAAGACCCATTGAAAGGGAGATCCACGGCCTGGATCTGGGGACGCGGGAGGTGCGTGCCGGAGCCGACCTGCTGCGCCCCATCACGCGCCGTTTGCCGGGCTGGAAGTGGCTATCCCCCCTGCTGGAAATCCCTGGATTCCCGCGCCTGCTGAATCGCATCTACCTCCAGTGGTCCGTCCGGCGGTTCCGGCGCACCGGGCGGCAGCCCTTCGCGTAGCCTAGGTTCATGGTTTCTGCCTCCCCTGCACCCTGGCACCCTGACCGCCGCTGGGCCGATCCCCTGATCGCTCTGCTGGCGCTGTTGGCATTGATGGCAGCGGGTTTCACTTTGTTGGCCCGGAAGCAGGCCGCCCGGCGGCCGGCCGAGCGAGCCAGCCTCCAGGGCCGGCTGACGGAGGTGGCCCTCGCCGGGCCCGGGCTGCTCACGGGCAGCAAGCGGAAGGCCCCGGAGTGGGCCAAGGCCGAGGCCCAGCTGACAGAACCCTGGGACCGGGCCCTGTTGGCCGTATTGAAGGCCGAGTCGGCTGCCCCGGCTGGCGAAGCCGCCATATGGATCGACGCGGTGGCGCCAGCGGGGGCGGCAAACCTCGGGTTTCGCCGGGTCTGCCTGGCGGCCTACGCCGGTGCTCCCATGCCTGACCGCGCGGACCGGGAAGAGATCAGCCGCCGCCTGGGGCAGGGCTTCGGTGCCGACCTGCTCGAAGCCCGGCTGAGGGACCGGGAAGGCGGCGGTGAGGCGCTTCGGGTCCAGGCCCGGAGCGCCCTGCTGGCCCGGCTGGCCGGGCTCGGCCTCCTGGGCCTGCTGGTCCTGGGTGGCGCGGCGGGTGGCCTCGCCGTCGGCCTCTATCTCGGGGTGACCCGCGGAAAGGTGCCGCCTCCAGCACTGCCGTCGTGGGGGCTGTCTGGACGAGCCGCCGCACTGGTCCTCCTGGGCTGGTTCCTCGCCTTCTTCGTCGCGGGCAACCTCGCCGGACTGCTCCTCCTGCCCTGGCCGGGACTGCGTTGGCTGGCGGTGCCCCTGGGTTATGCCTTGCACGCGGGCTTCGGTCTCCGCCTGCTCTGCTGGGCGGAAGGACTCAGCTTTTCCGCCTTGTGGCGCCGGGTGGCCCCGGGCCGGATCGGTCGCGACCTGGCCTGGGGTGGCGCCTTCCTGGCTCTGGCGATCTTCCTGGTCCTCACGGTGGCCATGGCTTCGAGCCTGCTCCTCAAACCCGAGCAGAGCCCCCAGCGGGATCTGCAGGAACTGCTGCGCGGCCTATCGGGCTGGTTCCCCAATCTGGCCCTGTTCCTGACGGTGGCCGGGCTGGCGCCCTTCTTCGAGGAACTGCTCTTCCGTGGCTTCCTGCTGCCCGTCCTGGCCCGAAGCCAACGGATGATCGTGGCTCTGACCCTTTCCGCTCTGCTCTTCGGAGCCATCCACCTCCAGCCGGCCGGGCTGCCCGTGCTTGGCACGCTGGGGTTCGCCCTCGGCCTGGCCATGCACCACACCGGGAGCCTGCGGGCGCCCCTCCTCGTCCACGCCTGCTGGAATGGCAGCCTCTTTCTGCTGATGCGGGCCTTCGCCTGAAGGCGCCTCAGGGTTTCAGATGAACCCTGGAAAGGAACGGCGCCAGCCACCAGAAAAGCTGCAGGAGCACGAACACGAAAGCCGCCCATTTGAGGACCGACACCCAGTCCGTGTCGTCGGGCCGGGGTTCGGAGTGGGTCTTCCGGGAAGCCAGGTAGCTTTCCACCGGATCCTCCGCCAGGCTGATCTTCAGGGGCTGGCTCTGCCGCGGCCGCGCATCCTCCGGGTGGGAGCCACTGTCCTCGGAACCAAAGCCCGGTAGCCGGAATCGTGCCGTGGAGACGCTGCTGCCATCGTCATCCTGACCCAGCGCCGCAAACAGCCGCGCCCGCATATGCGCCGGCCCGGGCAGGGCGTCGATCAACTCCTCCATGAACTCCGGCAGGGTGGTGTAGCGATCATCCGGATCGATGGAGAGGGCCCTCTGGAACACCGCTGCAAGCCAGGGCGACATCTCGGCAGGGATGGCGACCGGCTCCTGGAGGATATGGATGATGATCTCCGTCAAGCCGCCGCCAGGATGGGGCAGTTGGCCGGTCAACAGTTCGAAGGCGGTGGCGGCGAAACTGTAGCGATCCGAGGCCGGCGTGCCTTCGCCCCCTTTGAGCACCTCGGGCGGAGCGTAAGCGGGTGAGCCCAGGAAATCACCGGTCACCGTAAGGCGCAGGGCCAGGGTCTGGGCATAGCTGCCCGGCGCATCCTGGTCCAGCTGCGAGGACTCCAGGGCCTGATCCGGATTCAGGCTCATGTGGCCCATGCTCCGGGCGATGCCGAAATCCATGAGCTTGGCCCGACCCTCCTCGCTCAGCAGGATGTTCTCGGGTTTCACGTCCCGGTGGACGATGGCGCACCGGTGGGCGGCCCGCAGGGCGCGCATGGCCTGGATGAGCACTCGCGCGGAGGTCTCCAGATCCAGGCTCTTCTCCTTGATGTGCTTGCCGAGGCTCTTCCCTTCCACATACTCCATGGCCAGGAAGGGCCCCAGATCCTCCTCCACTCCCACGTCGAAAATGGTCACCAGGTTCGGGTGGTTCAACTGGGCACTGATCTCGGCCTCACGGCGGAATCGCAGCATGGCCTGATGCCGCGCGGCGCCCGCGACCCGGACGACCTTGATGGCCACCCGCCGCTTCAACATCGGATCTTCCGCGAGGTAGACGGTTCCCATGCCGCCCTGTCCGATGGGCCGGATGACTTGGTACCTGCCGATGGTCTTGGGATCCGCCATGGAACAGCCATTCTAACCTCGGGACCCCTCTGAAAAGACGGGGTAGAATGGAGGATTCGACATTCTGGAGACCCCATGGCCGCCCTCATCGAAGCCATCGAGATCAAACGCAAGATGTACTTTGAATTGGAAGGAACCCCCTTCCAGTGCATGGACGTGGAAACCTCCACGCCCACGGCCCGGGGCGGCCAGACCCTGGTGCGGATCAAGATGCGCAACCTGCTCACCCGGGCGGCCTTCGACAAGACCTTCAAGGCCGGTGACAAATTCAAGGAACCGGATCTCACCCTCGCGCCCGCCAGCTACCTGTACACCGATGGTGAGGGGTCGCACTTCATGGACCAGGAGTCCTTCGAGACCCACACGCTGGGCCCGGATCTGCTCGGAAATGCCCTGGACTACCTCACCGACGGCCTCATCGTACAGATCCAGAAGTTCAACGGCAGCCCCATCGGCCTGCAGATGCCAAGCCAGGTGGAACTCGCGGTCACCTATACCGAGCCCGGTGCCCGTGGCGACACGGCCAGCGGCAATGTCACCAAGCCCGCCAAGCTCGAGACTGGCATTGAAATCAAGGTGCCCCTCTTCATCAAGGAGGGCGAGAAGGTGAAGGTCAGCACCGAAACGGGCGACTTCGCCGGTCGCGCCTAATGCTCAGCGAGGGGGACCGCCTGCTCCCTGCGGTCGCGCTGCGTCCCCCTCGCGCACCCCGCGCGAGGCTCGGGCCGAGCCCGAGCCTCGCGCCCCCACCGGTCTCTGGGCAGCTGAGCTGCGGGAAGACCGCCTGATGCCCCGCAAGTTCCGCCTCGGCCAGAGCCGGGAGGCCCAGGATCTCGATCACCGGGAAGCCTATTCCGGCGAGCGGGCCGCCGATAGCAAGCGGCGGCAACGGCGGGCCGAACGGATTGAAACCGGCATCGAAGCCCACGATGCCGAGGCCCTGCTGCGCCTGCCTGATCCCGCGCCCTGGATGCATTGTCCCGAGGCCACCCTGATCCAGCGGCACAGCCAGTGGGTGGATCTGGAATTGGCCGATCGCTCGGTGCTGCGGGCCACGCTCGGCGGCAAGCTCAAGGGCGTGCATCTGGTCTGCGGCGACCGGGTGCGTTACTCGCCCCTGTCTGTTGAGGCGACGGATGCCAAGCGGCCCCAGGCACAGGTGGTGGCGGTCATGCCCCGCCGGACCCTCCTCAAGCGGGGTGGCAGCGACGACCGCGAGCCCTGGCAACTCATCTGCGCCAATGCCGATGAGCTCTGGATCTGCGCCGCCGTGGTGGATCCGCCCCTGCGGCCGGGGTTGCTGGAGCGGGCCCTGGTGCTGGCGCTGGATGCGGGCCTCACCTTCCGGGTACTCGTCACGAAGCGGGACCGGGCTTCAAAGCAGGACACCCTGCCCGAACTCGATCCACTCCGGGAGCAGGGCGTGGCCATCCATGAGACTTCGGCCCTCCAGGGCGAAGGCGTCGAGCCCCTGCGCGCCCTGCTCCGCGAAAAAGTCGTCGTCCTGCTGGGGCACAGTGGCGTGGGCAAGAGCACGCTGGTGAACGCCCTCCGTCCCGAGACCGAACTGAAGACTGGCGGCCTCACCAAATTCGGCACCGGCAAGCAGACCACCACGGCCGCCCGCTGGTTGCCCCTGGCCCCGACGGACGGTTCCGGCAGCGGCACTCTGGTGGACACTCCGGGCATCCGCACCCTCAGCGTCCGCGGTTTCAACCGGGACCTGCTGGCCCGGGTGTTCCCCGAATTTTCCGCGGAGGTGCTGGAGGATCCCCTCGCCCTCGATGCGGGCGACGACGACACCCTGGAGCGCCTGGGCCTGGACTATCCCGAACGGCTGCAGAGCCTCCAGCGGCTCTGGCAGGAGATGGACGACCGCAACCCCAATCAGAATGTCTGGCGGTAGCCCATGCAGGACCGGATGCAGTCCGATTCCAAGTTCCTCGGCCTCGTCTATGGCGCCATCTTCGGAACGCTGTTTCCCCTCTTCCCTTTGGCCGCCCGGTCCTTCGCTCGGCGGGAACGCGCCCATGACATCGCGGACCAGATCGCCAATGCCTTCATGACTCTCCGGCCCAAATACCTGGAGGCCATCACCGGCAACACCGCGCAAGTGCTGGGGCTGAAACCCTCGCACCCCCTCGTGGAACGCACGGCCCGCGACATGGTGCGCCAGCACGCCCGCTCCTGGGTGGACTTCTTCTACTTCGGTCAGCGCCCCGCTGCCGTGGCCATGACCCAGTTTGCCGGTCTGGATGGGCTCGACAAGCTGGATGCCGTCATCGCCGAAGGCCGTGGCGTCATTCTCCTCACGGCCCATGCGGGCAATTACGAGCTGGGCGGGATCCTGCTTCGGGCCAGGAACCTGAAGGTCCATGCCGTCTACAAACCAGACCGTTTCGAAGCCGTCGAACGCATCCGGGAGAGCATGCGGGCCCAGGGCGGCGTGGTGGGACTCCCGGTCGATGGCATTGGGTTCTCCACCCTGCCGCTCGTAAAACTGCTCCGGGAAGGGGCCCTGGTGGGTATGCAGGGGGATCGGGACTTCAGCCTGAACGGCGTGCCCATGACCTTCTTCGGCCGCGAAGTGCCCTTCCCTCGTGGGCCCTGGGAATTGTCGGCCATGACCGGCGCCCCCATCGTCACCAGCTTCTTCTTCTCCGACGAGAACCGCCGGTTTCACGCCCATTTCGGGGAACCCATCCGGGTACTCGGGGGGCGCGGTGACCGCATGGCCGCCATCGAGGCCGGAATGCGGGCCTATGTGCGGGATCTGGAGACCTTGATCCGCCGCCATCCCAGTCAGTGGTACTGTTTCTACCCCTTCTGGGACGATCCTGCGCGGAATACAACCTGACCGCCCCGCATCAAAATCCCAGATCCTGACCTGTCGCGCCGTGTCGCCAGTCATAGGATGATTGGCTTAATCTCAGATTGCCCCGGACTGTTCCCGGTTTCCCCAAGGAGTCCCATTCATGCGCGGCGCCCTTCCCCTGCTGCTCGCCTTCACGGCCACCATCGGCTGCCAGTCCAACAAGGCCAAAGGCTCCGACCCCATCGTCGCCGCCCCCACCCAGGCAGGTTCTGGAGCCATGCCCGCCGCTGGCGCACCCGCCCAGGCGGACGGCATCAGCGGCAAGGTGCTGGAGCGGATCGCTGCCGCCCCGTACTGTTATCTGCGCCTCAAGACCGCCAAAGGCGAGGTCTGGACCGCTGTCCCCGAGGCCCAGATCGAGAAGGGCGCCGAGGTCACGGTCCTCAATCCCATGCTGATGAGCAATTTCGAATCCAAGACGCTGAACCGCACCTTTGCCGAGGTCTACTTCGGCACCCTGGCGACCGCCGGGGCGGCTCCGGCTGCTGGCGCTCCTCCCCAGATGGGCGCCCCCGCCCCCGCCCCCCTCGAGGTGGGCAAGATCGACAAGGCCACCGGGTCGGATGCCAGGACCGTGGCGGAGATCTGGGGCCAGAAGGGCGGCCTGAAAGAGAAGACCGTCAGCATCCGCGGCAAGGTGGTGAAGTACAACCCCGGCGTCATGGGCAAGAATTGGCTGCACCTGCAGGACGGCAGCGGCGACCCCAAGAAGGGCACCCATGACATCACCGTCACCACCCAGGATGCCGTTGCCAAGGGTGATGTGGTCACCGCCAAGGGCGTGGTGCGCGTGGACAAGGATTTCGGCGCGGGCTACACCTACGCGATGATCGTGGAAGATGCGAAGGTCGTGAAGAAGTAGGCCACAGCGCTCAGCTTCCCCAGATGCGGGCGCCTTCCGGCGCCCGCATCTGGATTGGAACGAGGTGGATCTTCAGAACCTCGAAATTCGAACTGAGGTCGAAGTCTCTCGGCATGATGTAACTCGGATGGCGGGCGATCACCGTCCCCTGGCCAGCGCCACCCGCATCACCCAGGATGGGCTGGACGGGGAACCCGACCCGATAAAAGGCCTTGGCGATGAGGGCCGAGCAGATGACCTCCCGGCTGGTCGAACTCCCCAGATAGAGCGGGCGCCGCCGCCAGCGGGCGGGCAGCAACTGGAAGGGGGTTAGATACCGGCCAAGATCGAATATGTTGCGCCGGTCATAGCGCAGGCCTAGGTGCCGCAGCATTTCTGCCACCACCCGTTCGAGGTCCTCAGCGGAAAGGCCCTGGGGTCGGCACACGCGGAGGTTGTGGTCCCCGTACCAGGCCACGGGCTTCACGCGCACGCCTTCCGCCATATCGCTTTCAATGACCAGGTGGGCCGCCTCGGCGCCAAACGATTCCAGGGCGGACTCTGCCTGGGGGCCGCCCCAGCGCAGGAGGGCATCACCGATGTACATCCCCGCATGGCTCCAGGAACTCTGGGTGAGCGTCATGATCATCCGACTGATGCGGGACTTCCCTTCCACCAGGACCACATCTCCCGGCCGCAGGTCCGCCCGCAATCGGGCCATATCGTTGGGTACGCGCCGCTGATAGGTAGGTAACTCGGCGGTGAGGTAACTGACCAGCCCCTGGGTCAGCGTGTCATGGAGGAACACGGGTCCTCCTTTTCTTCCGCTAGACGAGCGCGGGGACGGTGGCCAGCGCCTTCGCCCAGGCGGGAACCGTGAGGACGCCCCTGGGTGGTTGCAGCGCCTTCTGGAAGCGCCGCAGTTCACCGTCATGGTTCACGATGAAGTCGCTCTCCTCCGCAAAGTTCGTGATGGGCAGCCAGGCGGTGGCCAGGCGTCCCAGATCAGAGGGCTCTGCTTCCAGGACCAGACTGAAGGGGGCAGCCTTGAGGAGCTGGCCCAGCACTTCATTCTCCTTGGCGCTGGTGAAGGCGGTGTCGTGGAGCAGAACCAACGCCTTGACGCCACCGTTCTGCACCTTGCCCAGCAATTCCTCGAGCGCGCCAAAGCGATAGCCCCGCTCGGTGAAGCCCCGGCGGTTCAGGATGCCATCGGCGCTGGTCTGGTACCGGGGTAGCACCACCGCAATGGTCTTGTCGCCGCTGCCGTATCTCAGCTCGGCCGACGTGGCCATCTCGCCCAGGCGCTGGGCCGCATCACAGCCGAAGGTGCCCTGGCCGATCACGGCCACGGGGCCGGCAGTCAGCAGGGCTTCCCGGATGGCATCCAGGGCCGCCGGCACCCCGTTGAGCAGGGCCACGGGAACCTGCCCCGTGCGGTTGTATCGGGAATAAACGGAGCGCTCTGCATCGCTGATGAAGTGGGTGGTCTCATTCCCTTCCAGCGGACGTGGGCGGAAGCGGTGGATCTGGTTGGCCTCATGGTCGATCCAGATGGGATTGCCCAGGGCCGAGTGGCGACTGATGGAGGGCACGCTCTTGAGGTACCAGACCCGCTTGCGGAAGCGGAAGTCGCGGCTGGTGAGGGCGCCCACGGGGCAGAGATCCACGACATTCCCCGCATAGGGGTTCTGGTCGAGGCTCTTGCCGGTGTAGGTCGTCACTTCCAGATGCGAGCCCCGGGAAGCCACGATCAATTCCCCCCCCCCGCTGATCTCGCGCGTGAAGCGGACGCAGCGGGTGCAGTGGATGCAGCGGTTCTTGTCGATGACGATCTTGGCGCCCAGATCCTCGTAGCGGTAGCGCCGCTTCACTTCGCCCATGCGGGAGTCCCCGCTGCCGTACTGGTAGGAATAGTCCTGCAGCTTGCACTCGCCGGCCTGATCGCAGATGGGGCAGTCGAGCGGATGGTTGATGAGGAGGAACTCCATCACGCCGGCGCGGGCGTCGGCTACGGCGGGCGTATTGGTGAAGACCTCCATCACCACCGCTTCCGGATTGTCCTTCGGCGCGGGCGGCACCGTCGTGGTGCAGCTCGTCGCCAGCTTGGGCTGACCCTTGATCTCCACGAGGCACATCCGGCAGGTCGCCACAGGCGTCAGGGCCGGGTGGTAGCAGTAGTGGGGAATGTCGAGGCCCACCTGCCGGCAGGCATCCAGCACGAGGGTGCCGGGGGTCACGCTCAGTGCAACGTCATTGATCTTGATCGTCGGCATGGGCCCGCTCCAGGCCTTCCAGGATGGGGCTTGAGGCTCGGCAGGTAAAGGAGGGACGGCTTAGGATCCCCTCAGTTCCCCCCGAGGGCCCCGACCATGCACCGGCGACAGAAGTCCAGGAAATCCTCCAGATCCGGGATGTCCACATTCGATGTGGCGGGGATCACATTCGGGATGATGACCCGGTTGCGGAGCTCACCGGTGGCTTCCAGGGAGAACACGAACCAGGCCAGGCGGTCCTTCTCGGAGGAAAGGGTGAGGCTCACCACCTTGGTTTCGAAGAACAGGTCGGGAGCCACCCCACCTTCCGGCGTCTTCCAATCCGGGATGTGGCTCCGTTTGACGAACTCGGTCTTCAATTGATCCAGGGTGTGCTGGACCGTGAACTGGACTTCGACCTGGACATCCATCTCGGCCTCCCATCTCCCACCTTTTCGGCGGGACGGCCCAGAACCCAAACCTGGACATCCAAGCCTTCCAGATGGCCCGGAAGCGTGGAAAAATCAAGGGTTCAGGGGGCGGCCATGCCTACGGCATTGATCTCGGTGTACGACAAGGTCGGGCTCATTCCCCTGGCCGAAGGCCTGCTGGCCCAGGGGTGGCGGCTCCTGGCCACGGGGGGCACCCTCCGGACCCTGCAGGAGGCCAAGCTGGAAGCGCTCGAGGTGGCCGCCTACACCGGTGCTCCGGAGTGCTTCGACGGCCGGGTGAAGACCCTTCACCCTCGCATCCATGGCGGTCTGCTCTACCGGCGCGACCTCGCCGACCATATTGCGGACGCCAAGACACAGGGCATCGAACCGATCGACCTGGTGGTGATCAATCTCTATCCCTTCGAAGCCACCATCGCCCGGGCGGGCGTCACGCCGGCCGAAGCCATCGAGCAGATCGATATCGGCGGCCCCAGCATGATCCGCAGCGCCTCGAAGAACCATGCCTCGGTCACCGTGCTGACCGACCCAGGGCAATACGGCCTGTTCCTCGAGAAACTGCAGGCCGGGAACTGGAGCCTGGAGGACCGCCGGCGATGCGCACTGGAGGCCTTCCGGCGCACGGCCACCTATGACGCCGCGATCTCCGGCTGGATGGAGCGGGAACTGACCTCCGCCCAATCATCGGAACTGTCGCATCACCTCTGCCTGAATCTGGTTCAGCAGCAGGGTCTGCGCTATGGGGAGAACCCCCACCAGCCCGCAGCCTTCTATGTGGAACCCGGTCGCAAGGTCGAAGGCATCGCCGCCTGCCACCAGCACCAGGGCAAGGAGCTCAGCTTCAACAACCTGCTGGACGCCGACGCCTGCGCCCGGCTGGTCTGGCAGTTCCCCGCCCCGGCCTGCGTCATCGTGAAGCACAACAACCCCTGCGGCGTGGGCCAGGGGCCCCACGCGCTGGAGGCCTTCATGCGGGCTCAGGCCGGGGATCCGGTCAGCGCCTTTGGTGGCATCGTGGCCTTCAATCGCCCCGTGGGCGCCGAGGTGGCCCGTATCATGGCCCAGAACTTCTGGGAGGTCATCCTGGCCCCAGCCTTCACGGGCGAGGCCCTGGAAGTGTTCTCTGCCAAAAAGCAGCTCCGGATCCTCCAGACCCCGGATCAGTGGCCACAAAGCGCCGAAGGCCTGGACACCCGCTCCATCGGCGGCGGCTACCTGGTGCAGCGCGCGGATGATGCCTTCGTCCCCTTCGAGGACTGGGAGGTGAAATCCAGCGGGCCCGGGACCAAGCCCCGGACTGAGGATCTCGTGCTCGCCCAGCGGGTGGCCAAGGCTGTGAAATCCAATGCCATCGTGCTGGTGAAGGACGGGGCCACCGTGGGCATCGGCGCGGGCCAGATGAGCCGCGTGGATTCCGTCGAGATCGCCTGCCGCAAAGCCGGGGGGCGCGCCAAGGGTGCCGTGCTCGGCAGCGACGCCTTCTTCCCCTTCGCGGATGGTGTGGAACTGGCGGCCACCCACGGCGTCACCACCTTCGTCGAGCCGGGCGGCAGCCTCCGCGACAACGAAGTCATCGCCGCCGCCCAGAAGCTCGGCGTGTGGTTGTTCTTCACGGGTATGCGCCATTTCCGACATTGAGCCATTTACTCCAGAACGGGCGCCGCCCGTTCTGGAGGATTAGGTAACGACTTCCCTTCGAGTCTGGATCCCCCCATGAAAACTTCTGAACTGCGTCAGCGATTCCTTCAGTACTTCGAGCGGCAGGGGCACCGGCGGGTAGCGTCCAGCGCAGTCATCGGACCAGCCGACGATCCCACGGTGATGTGGACGAACTCGGGCATGATCCAGTTCAAGGACGTGTTCCTGGGCAAGGAGAACCGCGACTACCGCCGCGCCACCTCCAGCCAGAAGTGCCTGCGGGCCGGCGGCAAGCACAACGACCTGGATATGGTCGGCTTCACGGCTCGCCACCACACCTTTTTCGAGATGCTGGGCAACTTCAGCTTCGGCGACTACTTCAAGCCTGACGCCATCCGCTTCGCTTGGGAGTTCCTAACAGGACCGGTCGACCAGGGGAACCTCGGGCTGGATGGCTCCAAGCTGTGGGTCACGGTCTTCGAGGGCGCTGAGGGCGTGCCGGCTGACACCGAGGCCGAGGAGATGTGGAAGGCGGCCGGCGTGCCGCCGGAGCGAATCCTGCGGTTCGGCAAGAAGGACAACTTCTGGCAGATGGGGGACACCGGCCCCTGCGGCCCCTGCTCGGAGCTGCACTACGACCGGGGCGCCCACATCCCCGGTGACGCCACCCCGAACGGCGACGGGGATCGGGTGATGGAGATCTGGAACCTGGTCTTCATGCAGTACGAGCGGGACACCAAGGGCGTGCTGACGCGGCTGCCCAAACCCAGCATCGATACCGGCATGGGCCTGGAGCGGACCGCCAGCATCCTCCAGGGCGTGGACACCAACTACGAGATCGATCTCTTCGCCCCCATCTTCGAGGCCATCTGGAAGGTGGCCAAGGTCAAGCCGGAGGAGCGCCGGGATCACACCAACCGGACCGCCTCCCAGGTGATCGCCGACCACATCCGCGCGGCCACCTTCATGTGCTTCGACGGCGTGGGCCCCAGCAACGAGGGCCGCGGTTACGTGCTGCGCAAGATCATCCGCCGCGCCTTGCGCTTCGGCCGCAAGCTGGGCATCGAAGGACTCTTCTTCGCGGACCTGGCGCCAGCCGTGTTCCAGGCCATGGGCGATCACTACCCGGAACTGCTCGCGGAAATGGGCCGTATTCAGAAGTCCCTTCACCGGGAGGAGCAGCAGTTCAGCCAGACCCTTTCCACTGGCCTGAAGCTCCTCGAATCCAGCGACCTCGCCAAGGGTACCCTCGCCGGCTCCGACATCTTCCGGCTCTACGACACCTACGGCTTCCCCGTGGATCTCGTGGAGGACTGGTGCCGGGAGCGGGATATCGTGGCCGATCTCGCGGGCTTCCAGCAGGAGCTCAGCGCCCAGCGCGTCCGCGCCCGGGCGGCCATGAAGATCCACGATCTGCGCCTGGCCGGGGATCTGGCCGTGCTGGCGGACCTTCCGCCCACCCGCTTCGTGGGCTACGACCAGCTCGAGAGCCAGGCCCACGTGCTGGCCCTCTTCGACGCGGACCATCGCCGGGTCAAGCAGCTCACGGGCGACGGCTATGCCCTGCTGGACAAGACGCCCTTCTACGCCCAGTCCGGCGGCCAGGTGGGTGACACGGGCCAGTTCCGCTTCGAGGGCGGCCACGCCGAGGTGCTGGACTGCCTGGCACCGGCCCAGAAGCGGCACCTCCATAAAGTGTCGGTCCAGGGCACGCTGATCGAAAATACCGCCGTCAACGCCCTGGTACATCCCATCCGGCGACGCCGGGTCCGGGCCCATCACACGGCCACGCACTTGCTCCACGCGGCCCTGCGGGAGGTGCTCGGCACCCACGTGAAACAGGCCGGCAGCGTGGTCGACGCCTCGCGCCTCCGGTTCGACTTCACCCATTTCGCCCCGCTGGAACCCGGCCAGATCGCTGAAATCGAGCGTCTGTCGTCCCGTCAGGCCCTCAAGTCCGTCGATCTGAAGGTGCGCGAGATGGACATCGAAGAGGCCCTCGCCTCGGGGGCCATGGCCCTCTTCGGTGAGAAGTACGGCGACGTGGTTCGTGTGGTGCAGGTTCCGGGTTTCTCCACGGAGCTCTGCGGCGGAACCCATGTCCACAACACCGGGGAGATCGGCGTGGTGAAGATCCTTTCCGAAGGGGCTGTCAGTGCTGGCGTGCGGCGCATCGAGGCCGTCGCTGGGGAGATGGCGCTCGAACTGCTCCAGGCGGATGAAGCCCTGCTCCAGGGCCTTGCCCGCCAGGCCAACTCAGGCCGGGAAGCCCTGCCGGACCTGCTGACGGCCAAGGACCAGCGCATCACCCAGCTCGAGCGCGACCTGAAGGAAGCCAAGCTGAAAGCAGCCGGCGGGAGCGGGGGCGCGGAGCAGGCGGAACAGGTGAAGGGCGTCACCCTCATCACGGCCTCGATCGAGGGCCTGGAGGGCAATGCCTTGCGGGAGTTCATGGATCAAGTGCGAACCCGGCACCACAGCGCGGTCATCGTGCTGGCGTCCAAGGTGGCCGAGGACAAGGTGGCCGCACTGGTCTCCGTCTCACCGGATTTGCCCTACGACGCGGGCGCCCTCTTCCGGGCCATGCTGCCCGCGCTGAATGGCCGGGGCGGCGGCAAGAAGGATCTCGCCCAGGGCGGCGGCAGCAATCCCGCCGGCCTGCCCGAAGCCCTGGCCGCCCTGAGGGCCTCGCTGTAGGAAGCTGGTCGCGGAAGAGTGGGTTTCCGCGCCTTCCGCGACCAGCGGTCTTTTAGCTTTGGAAACCCCAGGGAGCCCTATTTCACCGGGCTGCCGCCCTTTTCGTGGCAGCCGAGGCAGGTGGCCAGCTTGGCATCCGGGCTGCGCCAGTAGACGCCATCCTGGTTGCCGAAATCCTTGCGCAGGGTTTCCGGAACGCGAGGCCAGTAGAAGGCGAAGGCGGTGGTGCCGTCGGCCTTCGTTTCCTTCATGTAAAGCGGCCCAGGTTCGGTGCCCGGCTTGCCCTTTTCATCCGTAAACGTCGACATCACGGCGTAGGCGCCCGGAGGCAGTGGCTTGCCCGCCTGGTAGGCATCGATGCCGGAAGCCGAGACCCAGATCCTGCGCCAGCGATCACCATGGGCCTTGCTGCGCACCGGACCGGCCTCCGCCGGTTCGAGACTGGCGTAGTCCAAGGCGCGGATCGGCAGATCGGCTTCCACATCGTTCCGCTTCGCGGCATCGGCTTCGGCAGCGGCCTTGTTGGTCTCCTCGTTGCCGAAGACCATGATGCCCCCCAGCTTCCCACTGAAGCCCCAGGCGCTCAGCCAGATGAAGCCGACCAACAGGGCCGGGACACCCACGCCGCGTTCCCAGAACCGGCGACCCGGATGATGGCGGTGCTCCGTGCCGTCTGTTGCCGAGCCAGACTCCCGGCGCCAGGTGCGCCAGAGGAGATACACGCAGGCTCCGCCAATGATGAACCCGGCCATTGCGGCGAATTCGTGGAGTTGCAGCATCTTCTGCAACACCTGCTTCTCGGAGACCACCACCGGGAAGAAGCCAGAAGGCTGGATCAGATTGATCTGCCGTCCCCAGACCAGCCCACTGAACAGGGCCAGGGTGCTGGCCGCCCAGCCGATGGCCGCCAGGAAGAAGGAGGTGCCGACCATAACCCGCCCGTGCCGTGGATGGAAGGAAGCCAGCATGGCCAGGGGAAGCACCGCGATCAGCCCGAGTGGGACATGGACGAAAGCGGGATGTTCCCGAGCGAGGAACTCGATGAGAGGAGATGCCGTCATGGGACCTTCCGATCAGAATACGCGGGCCACGTTGAAGCCGATGGACCAGTCCCCGGAAGGCCTGGGGCCACCGCCGTAGTCGCCGCTTATCACCTGGTTGGCGGTGGTGCCGCTGGCGTTGGACCCAACCACCGTGAACCGGTGCTTGAAGGTCTTGTAGGAGACCCCGGCGGAAAAGCCGCTCTGGTAGGTGGAGCCGTCCGTGATCCCGCCTGGCGCGGCCTTCGATAGCTTGGAGGGCCGGGGGTAATACTCCCCCACGAAGGAGAACTTCTCGGTGAAGCCGATGCGCAGCCCCACGCCCAGGTTGAAGACCCCACCCTTGTTCGGCTTGGTATTCGGGGTCGTCCCCGGAGGAACGGCCAGAATGGTATCCGTGGTGGTGGTCTTGGTGATGTAGGTCGGGACCAGCGAAAAAATGATGTCGTCCGTGATGAAGATTTCCGTGGGCACCTGGAAGGCGATACCCGAGATGCCCACTCTGCCCAGGGGCGTGGTCGTTTCCTTCACGACTTCGTCAAAGCGCTCCAGTCGCAGGGCCATGCGGACACGATCCCCGTTCAGGACCTGTTCCTGCAGACCGACCGTGAAGGTCTTGTTATCGGCGGTCCGATAGATGAAGGCGTTCAGGCCGGGGATGGGCTTGATGCCAAACGTGAACCCAAGTCCGGCATAGGTGAACCCGTCCAGTCCGTAGACATCCTTGCCGTGATCCTTCACAGGCTGGATGAAGCGGTGCGTGAACACCACGCCGATATCCCAGTACTGCATCCGTTCGGCCGTGGGCAGGTTGATCACCAGGGGATATTCAGACGATTCGGCCTGGAGCGCACCCCCAGCCAGGAGGGCGCAGGCGAGCAGGGGAGCGGTCTTCCGTGTCATCGGTTCTCCAGGTTCATTACTTGGCAGCGAACTTGCGCATGATGGCGATCATCTTCTCGGCGTCGGCCTGGGCCATCTTGTCCTTGAAGGCCGGCATCTTGTCCTTGCCGTCCATGGTGACCTTCACCCAGTCGCCGTCCTTCTTCTTGTTGGCCTTGCGGCTATCGGTGAAATCGAAGCCCGCATCGGGCAGCGGCTTGCCGCCGTTGTCGCGGCCATTGCCGTTGGCACCGTGGCAGCGGCTGCAGGCATCCATCCAGTACTTCTGGAGGTCGCCGCCCGAGAACTTGGGCAGATCCTTGGCCGGATCACCGGCGAACAGGGATGCTCCAGCGAGCAGCAGGAAGGGAAGGATCGGGTGGCGCATGGGGCCTCCTTGAATGGGGGGTAGCTCGAACTACCGCCAGCTGTCCGGGTTATGGGTCCTCGTGTTACCGCCAAAATGGCAAGTCAGGGTGCACTGGTTGTTGGTGTAGGTGCGGGCTCCGGTGGCGGCGGCGGAGAAGACGATGGTGCCGGTGACGGGACCTTCCAGGGCGGAGGTGTTCAGGGTCTTGAAGTGGTTCGTGGCTCCGGAGCCGTTGGCGGTGGTCATGTCGTGGCAATCGGTGCAGAGGGCCCCGGAGTGCTTGCCGTGCTGGCCGGAATTGTAGCTGTTGTACTGGCCCGTGCCACTGGCATGACACGAGCTGCACTGGTTGGCCACAACGAGCTTTCCGCTCTGCCAGCCGGGGGTGGTCTGGCCGCCATGGCAGCTCACGGCGTTGCAGGTGAAGGCCGAGAGGCTGGGGGTGATACCCAGGGTCCCGGTCTTGGCCTTGAACAGGACATTGATGGCCACAGGAGCAGGGCCAGTTCCCGTCGGAGTGCCGTTGGGACCGCGGTTCGCACCGGTATAGTGCGGCTGGTTGGCGCCACCTTCGCCAGGCTGAGAACCGGCATGACAGGTGGCGCACGTGAGCGCCGTGGGCAGGCCCATGTGCTTGCCGTGGGCACCGGGAACATTCGGGAAGGCCGCACCGGTCGTAGTGGGCCCGAGGGTCTTGAAGGTCGCGTCCGAGTGGCAGGATAGACATGTGCCTGGACCCTTGCCGGAAGCCAGCGGTGAGGCGGAAACATGGCACGCGGTGCAGCTGGGGCCCGCTTTGGTGGTGCCCGGGCCCAATTCATCGTGGCAGTTGATGCACTCCCCGTTGAATTGAGCCAAGGTCACATTCTGATGGGTGTTGAGGGTTCCCGAGGTGGTGGTCATCCCGGTGAGGAAGGGGGCGGGATGAGCCGCGGCGCCGGGGCCATTCACATGGCAGCTGACGGTGTTGTAGGAGGCGCTGAAGCAACCGGGCGCCCCGACCATGGGCGGCGTGCCATTGGCCACCGTCACGGCGTGGCAGAGACCACACACGGCAGCGCGTTGGGCCAGATCATTGGCGG
The DNA here is from genome assembly GCA_038320645.1 of Holophagales bacterium. Taxonomy (GTDB): domain Bacteria; phylum Acidobacteriota; class Holophagae; order Holophagales; family Holophagaceae; genus Geothrix. Next base: position 42,683 of record JBBQEL010000012.1, read on the forward strand.
CCGGCGTGTTCCGGTGGGAAGCCACATAGGTGCCGCTGGAGAAACTGCTCGGGGCCTTGGACCAGGTGTTGGAATGGGCCTTGGCCTGGGTGTGGCAGGAGGAGCAGGTGGTGGTCGTGGTCCCGCCGTCGAACTTGTTGGTGCCAGGAACGCCGTGGCAGACTTGACAGGCGAGCAGATCCGCCTTGGCCTGGATGCCGTGGAAGCTGGCGTCGGTAGTGCCGGCGTTGGTCGGGTCCGTCCAGGTGGCGCCAACCGGATGAGGCGCGACGCCCGGACCGTTGGCATGGCAGGCCACGGCGGCGTGCTCGGAGTTGGACGAGGAGGCCGAGAAGCAGCTGGGCGCGCTGGTGAGGGTGGAAGTTCCGGTCTTCGTCACCGCGTGACAGATGACGCAGGAGCCCGTGGTGCTGAGAGGATTCGTCGCATTTCGGTGGGAAGGCACATAGCCAGGGAAGGTGGCCGTGGACGGGAGATACCAGGTGGTCGAGTGGGCCCCGGCTCCGGTGGTTTTGGAGTGGCAGGACGAACAAGCCGTACTGGCGCTGCCACCATCGAACTTGGTGGTGCCAGGCGTGCCGTGGCAGCTTTGGCAGTACTTGAGATCCTTCTTGGCCTCGATGCCGTGATAGGCCGCGCTGGTGGGATCCTTCCAGATGGCCCCGAGGGCATGGGGCGCTGATCCGGCCGTGCCATGGCAGAGGGTCGCGTTGTAGCACCCCGGCTGAGTGCCTGCTGGCGCCGGCGTGGCGGGATGCCCGACCGGGTTGCTGGGTGAACCGGGGAAGTGGCACTGAGCGCACACGATGGAATTGGAGACATCAGTGGTGGTGTGGGTATAGCTGGTCCCGCCCGAGGTTCGCCAGGGCTTGGCGGGATGCGGGGCCTGGACCCCATGGCAAGTCGCACAGGCGAAAGTGGATGCGCCACCCGCGAAATCGTTCCCGTGGCAGATCTGGCAGGAGACCAGGCTTCCCCCGGAAGCGACCACAGCCAGTTTGGCCTTGGCACCGTGAACATCGGCCCCGGCCCAACCGGGCGTGGACTGGTGATGGCACCCGGTGGTCATGCAGTTGGGAACGCCGCTGCCCACCCTGAGGACGGAGAGCTCATGGCACTTGGTGCAGGCGGCAACCCCAGCCACCGCCTGGCCAGCGTGATCCTTGATCCAACCGGAAGCATGGTAGTTCCCGTAGTACTGCGCCACGCCCATGGCGCCCTTGCCGCTGCCGCAACCCAGCATCACGACGCCGGCGAAAAGAACACCGCTGAGGGCTCCCAGGAAACGCGTCGTCCGGTTCCAATTCCAAGTGCTGATCATGGCGACACCCAAAGAAAGACAGGCAACTTGCGACGGTAGGGCGCTGACGGTGGAAAGAGCAAAGGGCTGAACGCGGAGGCGATCACGGACCCTCGGTTTTCATGGGGAATGCGTTGGGATAGAAGGTGGTTCAGGTTATCACTGATCCGTGGCACAACGATGATGAACGGTGCCTGAAAATAGGCATATCGCGAGGCTCAGGCCCCAGCGGGTGGGTTGAATGACTATCCCCCCTCAGGGTCTCCTGTGCCCATATCCCAATTGGATGCTTATTCTTAGATCGTAGGATCTAGCGCCTTCCTCGTTGCCCCGGCGCTTCCGATGGCCTAACCTTCAGCTTCCATGCGCCTACCGATTGCAGGAAACCGATTTCCCATCTGGGGATTCTTGCGATGCCTCGTCATCGTCCTGCCCTGGTTCTGGGTGAGCGGCCTGGCACTGGCGCTCCACCCGAACCGACCTCTGGCCACCCTCGCCCAACGCGTCTGGCGCAGCGAGGATGGCCTGCTCCAGGACACCGCGACGGCCCTGCTCGAGTCGCAGGATGGCTTCCTGTGGATCGGCACGGAGGCGGGTCTGGTGCGGTTCGATGGTGCCGCCTTCGATCATCAATCCCGGATCAATCTGCCAGCCTTCGTCCACAACGAGATCCTGACCCTGGCCGAGACGACTGATGGCGCGATCTGGATCGGCACCTCGGAGCCTGGCCTCTATCGATTGCAACAGGGGGCCATCCGCACCTTCGGTCCGGCGGAAGGGCTTCCAGAACGCCCCATCCGCCGTCTGCTCCGGGACCGCTCGGGAACCCTCTGGGCAGCGCCCGCGGAAGGCCCATTGCTGCGTTTCGATGGGACCCGGTTCCACCAGGTGCCGTCGGATGCAGCCCGCCTTCGCATCCGGGTCCTCGCCGAGGATCCCGAAGGCGTCATCTGGGTGGGGACTGCCGGATCCGGCCTCTGGCGCCTGCGGCAGGGGCAGTTGGTCCTGGCTGCGCTGACCAGTGCGGAAATCACGGCCCTCGACATCGGGAGCGAGGGTGATGTCTGGGTGGGAACCCGGACGCTGGGATTGTTGAAGTTTGAGGATGGGCGGCTCGAGGCGCCCCCCTGGGCCCGGAGCCTTCCAGTCAAACCCATCAGTGCCCTGCTCTTTGATCGCCATGGCAGTCTTTGGATCGGGATCGAGCAGGCCGGTCTCTTCCGCAAGTCCCGCCAGGGGCCGTTGGAATCCGCCGCCAGGTCACCCGAATCACGCTGGACCCCATTGTCGCTGCTGGAAGACAGTTCGGGGGCGATGTGGGCTGGCACTGAAGACCGTGGACTGCGCGTTTTCTACCCAGTCCCCTTCCAGCCGGTTCCCATTCGCGACAGCAATTCCGAGGAACCCGCCTGGATGGTCTGTCAGGATGTGGCGGGCCGGATCTGGTCGCTGACGGGCGACCAGGCACTCGGTGAAGTCCGACGCGGGCGCGTCGAGCGTGTGGCCCAAGGCAGTCAACTGGGCGCCCCGATCTCCGCCATGTGGCCCCGCCAGGCCGGAGGGCTGTGGATCGGCACCCGGAAGGGTGACCTCTTTGCCATGGATCAGGACCGGTTCCGCCGACTGCGGTGGCCCGATGGGCCGCAACCAGACACCATCCTTTCTCTTTACGAGGACCCCGGCCAGATCTTGTGGGTCGCCACCTCGAACCAGGGCCTGCTGAAAATCTCGCCGGATGCTCCGCCCCTCCTGTTCCCGGCGATCCAGGGTGTGGTGGCCATCACCGGTGGCGGCAAACACCCCCTCTACCTCGCGAGCCGGTCCCAGGGCATCGGCATCCTGGAATCCGGCCAGGTGCGCTGGCTGGGCCGCCTGGACGGCCTCGCGTCGAACGGGGCCCAAGCCCTCCATCTGGATGAGCAAGGCAGCCTGTGGATCGGCACCAAGGATGGCCTGCGGCGGTTCACGAATGGCGTGTTCCACCTTTTCGCCGACCGCCACAGTCCCCTGCTCCTGGCCATCCACGCCATCGTGGAAGACCGCAGCCACCGGCTGTGGTTGAGTACCGCTCAGGGCGTGTTCCGGATTCCGCGCATGGCCCTGCTGCGCAGTGGCGAAAAGACCGGCGCCATCCCGGTGGTCGCCTTTGATCACCACGATGGCATGCCTTCCCGGGAGACCAACGGGGGGTCCCAGCCTGCGGCGTGGCTCAGCCGGGAGGGCGAGTTCTACCTTCCCACGAGCCGGGGGCTCACCCGGCTCGACACGGGGGCCACGCCCCCAGCGGGACACCCCTTGCGCCTGCACATCCTCAAGGCCGAGAGCGACGAGAATGTCCTGCCAAATACCCTCCCGATCCAGGTCCCCCCAGGCACCCATCGCTTTGAGGTCTACTACACCGCGACCTCCCTGACCCGGGCGGATAAGATTCGCTTCCGGTACCGTCTCGAGGGCTTGGAGCACCTCTGGAGTGAAGTCGGGGATCGCCGGTTTTCGGCCTACTCCAACGTGCCCCCGGGTTCCTACCGCTTCGTGGTCCAGGCCTGGCGAATCGACGAGGACAGCCCGCCGCAGGAACAGTCCATTGCCGTCTACGTCCAACCCTTCCTGTATCAGCGTCCGGCCTTCTGGGTGCTCAGCGCCATCGTGGCGGGAGCTTTCGTCTGGTGGCTCCTCCGCCTGCGGCTGCAGCAAGTCGAGGCCCGCTCCGCCGTGCTGGCTGAACGGAATCGCATGGCCCGGGAGATTCATGACCATTTGGCTCAGGGGTTCACTGGCGTGCTGCTACAGCTGGAGGCGGCGGAAGCCAAGCTCTCCCACCTGCAGGGCGATCCAACCCCCGTCCTGACCCGCATCGAGCATGCCCGGAATCTGGCGGTGGCGAGCCTGCAGGAAGCCCGGCGCTCTGTCATGACCCTCAGCCCGCGGAAACTCGAAGGGGCTGATCTGCTGGTGGCCCTGCGCACCCTTGCAGACCGCCTTCTGGCGGGGACCGACATTCAGGTGGAACTCGCCCAGACCGGCACGCCCCGCCCGCTCCGCAGCCGCCTCGAGGAGGAACTGCTCCGCACGGCCCAGGAGCTGTTCACCAACTCCCTCCGGCACGGCAAGGCCCGATGGGTGCGCGTGGTGCTGCAGTTTGAGGGGCGCCAGGTCCGCTTGAGCATTGAGGACGATGGCCGCGGCTTCGACCCCTCGGCCAGCGTGGCTGGCTATGGTATGCGTAGCATCCGTGAAAGCATCAAGCAGCTCCGGGGCCATCTCGACATCGACAGCACGCCTGGTTTCGGTTCCCGCATCACCATCACTCTGCCCACCCGGAGGTGGCTTCCATGACCACAGTACCCGCAGAGCGGATCCGCCTTCTCATCGTGGATGACCATCCCATCGTGCGCGATGGATTGGTATCCATCCTCCACGAAGGCGAGCCCGACCTCGAGGTCGTGGGCGAAGCGGGCGACGGCAAAGAGGCCGTGATCTCCTGGCGGAACCTCCGCCCCACCGTGACGATCATGGACCTCCAGCTTCCCGGCCAGACTGGGGTGGAAGCCATCAAGGCCATCCGCCGGGAGGATCCTGAAGCCCGCATCCTGGTGCTCACCACCTTCGATGGTGACGCGGACATCCAGCGGGCCCTCGAAGCCGGCGCCCGCGGCTATCTGCTCAAAAGTGTGCGCCGGGCCACGCTCATCGAGGCCGTGCGGGCAGTGGCATCGGGCCAGCGGTACCTGCCGCCTGCGACGGCCGCCCGGCTGGTCGAGGCCATGGAAGCCGAGCGCCTCACTCCCCGGGAACTGGATGTCCTGCGTCTGCTCGCGCAGGGTGAGCGCAACCGCGAAATCGCCGATGCCCTCGGGCTGGCCGAGCCCACGGTGAAGATCCATGTGAACAACCTGCTGCGGAAGCTCCAGGCCAAGGATCGCACCGAGGCCGCCATGATCGCCCTCAAGCGCGGGCTCATTCATTTGGCGACTTGAGGCCGATCGTCATTTCCTGAAGGTGAAGAACACCGCGCCGACCAGGCAGAGGCCCGTCGGTCAGGGTTCCAGGGCTGCCTGGATCTTGCCCAGCAGATCCCTCGGCCCGTACGGCTTCTGGATGAAGCCCTTCAGCCCCTTGCCCATGAAGCGGCTCATGGCCTCGACTTCGTTGTAGCCGGAACTGAGGAGCACGCGGAGATTCGGCTGAAGGATCCGCATCTCCCGATAGGCAGCCTCGCCGCCCATGTGGGGCATGGTCATATCCAGCAGCACCAGCCTGATCGCCTCCCCATGTTGGCGGACTAGGTCCACCGCCACGCGGCCGTCATGGGCCTCCAGAACCTGGAACCCCTTGAGCTCCAGGGCCTGCTGGGCCACGGCGCGCACCGTCTCGTCATCGTCCACCACCAGGATCAGGCCACTCCCGATCCAGGCCACCTCGTGCGAAGGACCCTTCAGTGATTCAGCTGTCGCTCCCTCGGCGGGCAGCAGGACCTTGAAGGTGGTGCCCTTGCCCACTTCGGAGTAGACGCGCAACGCGCCCTTGTGGCCACGCACGATGCCCATGATGGCCGAGAGGCCCAGACCCCGCCCCGTGAACTTGGTCGTGAAGAAGGGCTCGAAGATCCGGGTCAGGGTGTCGGCATCCATGCCGCAGCCGGTGTCCGTCACCTCCAGGTAGACATACATGCCCGGCGCCGCATCGTGGCCCACCAACATTCGGCCCATGGCAGCAGCATCAACGTGCTGTGCCCCGGTCGCGAGGGTGATGGCGCCGGATACTTCGCCGATGGCCTCGGCCGCATTGATGACCAGGTTCATGATGACCTGTTGGATCTGAGAGGCATCCGCCGATACCGCTGGCAGGCCCCTGTGGAGATCGAGCGTGAGGACCACCGTCTTGGAAAGGCTCACCTCGAGCAGATGGACCATTTCCTCCACCTGCGAGGTGAGATCCAATTGCCGCACGACGAACTGTCCACGGCCGGAATAGGCCAGCATCTGCCGAGTGAGATCCGCCGCCCTCAATCCTGCTTTCTGGATGGACTCCAGGCTCCGCCGGGCCGGGTGCAACGGATTCAGCTGCTCCAGGGCCAGCCCTGCGTGGCCCAGCACGCCCATGAGCAGGTTGTTGAAGTCATGGGCGATGCCCCCGGCGAGGACACCCAGGCTTTCCATCTTCTGGGCCTGGAACAGCTGCCGCTCCAGGGCGGCACGATCCTGTTCGGCCCGTTTCTGAGCCGTAAGATCCCGGATGATGGCATGGAGAATGGCCTGGTCCCCATGGTCGAGCCGGGTGAGGTGCACCTGACAGAGGGCCTCCCGGTCCTCGCTGCACCGGAAGACCCACTCAAAGTGCTCGGGCCTCCCCGACAGGGCGACTTCGGCATGGGCTTGGCAACTCTCATGGCTCTGCAGACCATCGGGTTGGCTTTCCGGGCAGAGCGAACCGACCGGCTGGCCCGAAAGCGCGTCCCGCTCCAGGCCGAATAGCCGGGCAGCGGCGGCATTCCCTTCGAGGATCACACCGGCTGAAATCAGCAGGGTCGGATCCGGGGAGCCTTCAAAGAATAGACGGAACCGGGCTTCTTCGGCTTCCAGTTCCTTCCTGGCATAAAGGCGGTTCAGCACGATCCCTGCAGCCTCGGCGAGGCTCTCCAGCGCCTTGAACTGGTCGTCCGATACACAGACATGTCCCTGTTCGCCGAAGGAACCGCCACCCAGGGTCCCCGCGACCTTTCCCTCATCCATCAGAGGAAGGCTGACCACCGTTCGGAAGAGCCATACATCCGAATCCGGAAGGTCCGGCTGGTTTTCGCACCGGGGGATATGGAAGGCCCGGTGATTGTCGTGGAGGCCGGCGAGCATTGGGCTGTCATCGATGTAGACCGGGCGTTGGATGTCCTCGGGAGAGCCATGGACTTCGAGGCCTGGCGTCCAGTGGGTGGTGATGTTGCAGCGCGTCTCGGACTGGTACCGGTTGAACCACCACTCGGGCAGGTTCGTGAGCTTCTGGGCCCACCGGAAAAGCACCGCGACCAGAGCCGCCTCCTCGGGCGCTCCAGCCAGATCCTTGATCGCTGCGGCCAGATTCCGCGCCAATTCAGCCGCCTCTTCCAGACGCCGCTCGGCCTTGATGCGCTCCAGCGCCAGGGCCGCGATGCGGGCCAGGCTCTGCAGAATCGCGAACTGGGTCTCCCGGGGTGCCAGTGGGGTTTCGTCCTGGAAACTCACTCCGAAGAGAACGCCCGTGATCCTGCCCTCGAAAACCAGCGGCAAGCCGAGGAGGCTCCTGACCCCATAGGTTTCGGCGATGGCCGGGTGGATCATCTCAGCTGAGACTGAAACATCCTCGATGAAGCACAAGCGGCGCTGGTCATACACCTCGCGGGCGAACCCGGTGTCGAAGATCGGAATGGCAGGCCCTTCAATGGCCGCGCCGAAGCGGTCCCGCAGCGAGGGGGTCCAGGCCGCTGGGCTCATGGTCCGCTGTCCATTCTCTGCGGCGACATGGCCGAGGAACCAGTGTGGCCCGGGGAGAATGGCTGTGGCGCGCCCCATCAGGATCTGGAAGGCCTCTTCGGTGGTGCGCACGAGGCTCAGGGCATAGATACCCTCGGCGAGGTTCCGCTGAAATCCGGCACTTTCCATCAGCCGATCGGTGACCAGCTTCTCCTCACTACGATCCCGCCCCCAAACGAAGAGCCGGTCTCCGCTGGCGGTCTGCAGGCCGACGGCCGTCACCCAAACCGGCAGTTCCGTGCCATCCAGCCGCAGCCAGATGCCCGTCTCTGATCTATCACCAGGGGGGTTGAACGCTTGCAGGAACCAGGCGCGGGCCGCTTCTGGCGGCAGATCGTGGCGCAGGCGCTCAACCCCCAGGGAGGCCAGCGCCGCAGAGCCGAACCCCATCCAGGCTCTGAACGTCGCATTCCCGTGCAGGAGGCATCCGTCCCGATCCAACACAAAGAACGCCAGCGAAGCCCTCTCGAACAGCCGGACGAGAGCCTCCTCCCCGACCACACTCAAAGGCCCGGTCACAGGAGGCTGGGAGGAAGGTGCATCCAAGGGAGTTTCCGTGTCAGGCGGTGTCAGCTATCAAGACTGTACCAGGCGCCAAGCTTGAACCTCAGCGGGCAATTTCCACGGCCCGGAGCTCCCGCATGACGGTGACCTTGATTTGGCCGGGATACTGCATTTCAGATTCGATGCGGCGCGAGACATCCTTGGCGATCCAGTAGGCCTGGTCGTCGTTCACCGAACCCGCATCGACCAGGATGCGGATCTCCCGGCCGGCCTGCATGGCGAAGCTCTTCTGCACCCCCTTGTAGCTGTTGGCGATGCCCTCGAGCTGCTCGAGACGCTTGACGTAGGTCTCCATCATTTCCCGCCGGGCCCCGGGCCGGGCGGCACTGAGGGCATCGGCGGCAGTGATGAGCATGGCCTCCACCGTGCGTGGCTCGAAGTCCCCGTGGTGGCAGCTCATGGCATGGATGACATCTTCCTTCTCGCCATAGCGCTGCATCAGCTGCATGCCGATTTCGATGTGGGTGCCCTCCACTTCGCGGTCAATGGCCTTGCCGATGTCGTGGAAGAGCCCTGCACGCCGGGCCAGTCGCGCATCCGAGCCCATTTCGCCCGCCATGTACTCGGCGATGCGGGCCACCTCCTTGGTGTGCTCCAACACATTCTGGCCGTAGGAGGTACGGTAGTTCAGGCGGCCCACCAGCTTGTGCAGCTTGGGGTGGACATCGGGAAAGCCCAGCTCGATGCAGGCGGCCTCGCCGATCTCTTTGAGGTGCTGGTCCATATCCACCTTGACCTTCTCCACCACCTCCTCGATGCGGGCGGGGTGGATGCGGCCGTCGGCCAGCAGCTTGAGAATGGCCTGGCGGGCCACCTCGCGGCGGATGGGATCGAAGCTCGAGACCACGATGCTCTCGGGCGTGTCATCCACGATGAGATCGCAGCCCGTGGCCTTTTCCAGGGCGCGGATGTTCCGGCCTTCGCGACCGATGATGCGACCCTTGAGGTCATCGCTGGGCAGCTGCACGGAACTCACCGCCTGCTCGGTCACCACATCCGAGGCCACGCGCTGGATGGCGGCGCCGATGGTCCAGCGGGCCTTTTTGGCGGCATCCTCCTGGGCCTCCTCATCGATGCGGCGCACCAGCTTGGCCGCGTCCATCCGGGCGGCGTACTCGAGCTGGCTGATCAGCTCCTTTTTGGCATCCTCCCGGGTAAGCCCGGCGATCTCCTCCAGGCGCTTGGCCTGGGCCTCCACCAGTTGCTTCGCCTCGGCCTGCTTGGCCTCCAGGTGTTCCATCTCGGCCTTGCGCTTGTCCGTCAGGGTCTCCAGGTCTTTGGTCTTCTGGTCGACCTGCTGGACCTTCTTGTCGAGGCCCTCCTCCTTGGACTGGAGGCGTTCTTCCTGCTTCTCCAGATTCTTCTGGCGTTCGGTCAGCAGCTTCTCGGCCTCCTGACGCGCCTGGAGAGCCTGCTCCTTGGCCTTGAGCTCGGATTCCTTGCGGACGGTCTCGGCATCCTTGGTCCCGCGCTCGAGCAGACGCTGGGCTTCGCGCCGCGCCTCTTCCAGAAGCCGATCCTTCTCCGCCTTGATATCGGCCTCGGCTTTCGCCTGGGCCTGGGAGCTGTCCACCGTGGCCTTCTGGGCTTTCATGGCGAAGATGAACGCCAAGCCACCGGACACAATGGTGAAACTGAGGAAAATCCAGTCGATCAGATTCATGGGCGACTCCAAGGAAAGAGGATCCAAAGAGCCACCAGCACCCGGTATGAAAATCCCCGCTCAGTCGTGGAGGCGTGCCGAGTTCCCTAGTTTAGTAGGGGGGAGACCAGAAACCCTGGCTAAGGCGCGCCGTCGCGCGGAACGCACAGGACAGGGGGAAGGACTCCCTAGTCGACTTACGGAACAAGCGCTTGGCCATAATCACGGGCCTCGCAGGGAGATCAGTCTCCGTCCTCGTCAAGGAGTGGCACGGGGGCGGAAGGTTCGTCCGGAACATCGCTCAGAAGCTTGGAAAGGGTCTGTTCCAGGTTTTGGGTGTGCTGGTTGGCTTCCTGTTCCAGACGCGCCACGCGGTGCGCCAGGTTCAGGGCGCTCAGGAGGTACCAGGACGGAGTGTCGAGGCCCTTCGGAACGCTGCCCCATCTTACCTGGCATTGGGAGTCCATGTCCTGAAAGGTGTCCTCCAGGACCCGCACCGCGGCGGCCAGGGACTCGGGCTGGTCCGTCTGGACCTGGAGCGGCCGCCCCTGGACCGTCACCGTGACTGGCCAGGTGCCCGGCAGGGGGGCCAGAGGCTTCATCCCAGGGCCTCCAGGGCCCGCAGGATCGCAGCCACCTGCTCCTTCACCGCCTCGCGGTCCCTCTCCAGGGAGAGATTGGCGGATTGGGCCTCCTCCAGCCTGGCCCGGAGGGACTGCAGTTCCTGACTTCCAGCCGCCCCGGCGGTCTTCAGGGCATCCAACTCCTCTTTCAGCTGGTTGCGCTGCAGCACCAGGGCCTGCATCTTCGACTCGAGTTGTTTGAGAAGGTCCATGGGTGCCTCTGGGAGCGTGTCCAATAGGAGATTCTACGCCCGGAGCTTGGCCCCGAGGGATTCCGCCGCGGCCAGCGCCGCCGCCAGCCAACCATCCACTTCCTCGCCCACCAGGGTCCGGTCCGCCTGAAAGCGCAGGCGCATCAGCCAGGCCTGTCGTCCATCCGGCAGATTCTTATGGCGGAACACGTCGACACAGCGCAGTTCCTGGAGTTCCTCCGCAGGCAGGGCCGCCGTCATGGCTGTGGCCAGGGCCTCGTAGGACTGCCCCAGATCCACCAGCAGAGATAGATCCCGCTCCACGGAAGGGAAGCGGCTGAAGGGACGGAACCACGGAATGATCCGGTCTCCTGCTGACGGCAGGTCCGCCACCAGCAGTTCAGCCCCGAAAAGGTTTTCGCCAAGGGCGTGCACGACGGGTAGACGGGCCAGGCCCAGCGCAGTGGCGATGCCGGTGAGATCAGCCTCGCGGACGGGGCGGGCGATCGTCAGGTAGTCCTCGCCGCCGAGGGTACCGCCCCAGACGAGGCCCAAGGTGTGGCTCTCGCGGGGCCCCTTGGAGCCGCTGGCGTAGGTTGGTGCCAGTTCGAAAAGGCGGACCGCCCGGGCACCCTGACGAAGGTTCTGTTCGGCGGCCAGGCGAAGGCTCGGCAGCAGGGAACCCCGCATGACGGAGTATTCCTGGCCCAGCGGATTCGAAAGGGTCCGCCCTTCGGTATCGTTTCCAGGGGCCGCAAAGGCGGCGTCCAGTTCGGGGCTGATGAACCCATAGGTCACGGTCTGGTGGAACCCGAGGTGAGCCAAGCGCCTGGAGATGCGCTGCCGCTGGAGGTAGGCCGGCGAGAGTGGCTGGGGTGGCCCTTCCAGGGGTGGCAGCACCGAGGGAATGCACGCGTAGCCGCGCAGGCGGAGCACTTCCTCGGCCAGATCTTCCGGAATGGACAGGTCGTGCCGCCAACTGGGCGCGGTCACTGAGAGGTGGTCCCCGTGGGTGCCCACCGCGCAGCCCAGGCGCTTCAGCCCTTCCCCGGCTTCGGCCAGCGACAGGGGTTCGCCGGCCACGCGGGTGAGAAGTTCCCCCGTCAGCCGCACCGGCGCGCCGGCGACCGGAATGGTGCCCACGGTCCAGGCGCCCGTGAGCCGGGCGCTGCACCATGCGCTCAGCCGCTCGACCAGCAGATCCCTGGCCACGATCGCCATGGCGGGATCGGCGCCGCGTCCAAACCGATGGGAGGCATCCGTGTGCAGGTTATGGCGCCGGGCAGCGGCACGCACGGTCTTTGGATCAAACCAGGCGCTCTCCAGCAGCACCCGGCGCGTCGTCTCCGTCACCTTGGTGCCATCCCCGCCCATGACGCCCGCCAGGGCGATGGGACCGGCCTCATCGGCGATGACGAGATCCTGCGGGGCGAGCGTCCGCGTGACGCCATCCAGCGTCACCAGCGCTTCACCGGCCCGCGCCCACCGCACGGCCACGGATCCGGTGATGCGGTCTGCATCGAAGGCGTGGGTGGGATGCCCGTACCGATGCAGCAATTCGTTGGAGGCGTCCACTGCGGGCAGGCGCTTGGGCGTGGATTCCAGCGCCAGAAGAAAGGCCTGAGCCTCGCCTGGCGTGGTGCCTTCGCCCAGGGCGAGCAAGGCGGTGCTGTAGATGGGACAGGCGGAACCATCGAGCCGAACGCTGATGACCTCGGCACTTTCGGCCAGGGGCTCCACGGGAATGGGTGCCAGCGGCCGTTTCAGCTTTGCCGCGATCTCCCTCGCCATGCCGCGGTGGGACATGGCGTCGCCGCGGTTGGCCGTGATGTCCACATCCAGCACCTCGGCGCCGTCACGCACGGCCACGCCATCCACCGGGAATCCCAGGGACGCCAGAAGCTCGCAAAGCTGGCGCGTATCCAACTCTGCAACGGCGGGAATGTCCTGGGCCAGGGTCTTCCGTTCGAACCACATCAGTCGAGCCCTCCCATGGCCTTGAGAAAGCGCTGGTCGTTTTCGAAGAACAGGCGCAGATCCGGGGTCTGGCTCAGCATCATGGCCATGCGCTCGACCCCCATGCCGAAAGCCCAGCCAGACCATTCGGCGGAGTCGATGCCGGCATACTTCAACACATTCGGATGGATGAGTCCGGCGCCGAGGATCTCCACCCAGCCCGAGCCCTTGCAGACGCGGCAACCCTGGGCCCCACAGAGAGGGCAGCTCACGTCCACTTCGCAGCCCGGCTCCACGAACGGGAAGTACGAAGGCCGCAGGCGGATCTCCGTGTGTGGCCCAAAAAGCGCGCGCAACGCGTACTCCAGCGTGCCCTTCAGGTGCTGCATCCCGATGCCGCGACCCACGAGCATGCCTTCGACCTGATGGAACATGGGGCTGTGGGTGGGGTCGATCTCATCCTTGCGGTAGACGCGCCCCGGGGCGAGGAAGCGGATGCCACCGCGTGCAGCGAGGTCGGGCGCCACCCGCAACAGGGTGCGCACCTGCACGGGACTGGTGTGCGTACGAAGCAGCAGTTCCGGATGTGCCGCCAGGTAGAACGTGTCAGAACTGGCCTTGGCCGGATGATCCTCGGGGATATTCAGGCCATCGAAGTTGTGGGCCTCGGTTTCGATCTCGGGCCCCTCTTCCACATGGAAACCCAAAGGACGGAAGACATCCACCAGGCGGTCCATCAGACGGTTCAGCGGATGCAGCGCACCACATGGCGGGACCGGCGGCGGCAGGGAAGGATCCCAATTCGCAGACCGTTCGCTCCGGTTCCGCTTCACGGTCTCCAGTTCCGCCTGGCGTGCCTTGAGGCTCTCTTCCCACTGCTGTTTGAGGCTGTTGATGGCCGCGCCCAGATCGCGCTTCTGCTCCTTCGGGGCCGCTTTGAGCAACGCCATCATCAGCGCCGCATGACTGCCCTCCCGCCCCACATAGGCGCCCTTCACCCGCAGGAGGGCATCCATGTCCCCACAGGCGGCCAGCGCCTCGGCAAAGATGCGCCCTGCCTCGATGATCTCTGCTGGGAGCAGGTGGCCCATGGTTCCCCTCAACACAAAGAAAGGCCGCTCACGCGGCCTTTCGGGTGTCTGCGACGTGCTGCTTCGCGATCAGCCCTTGGCCACGGCCACGAGCTTGGTAAACGCTTCGGGATTGCGCACGGCCAGATCCGCAAGGATCTTGCGGTCCAGATCCACGGAGGCCTTCTTCAGGCCGCCCATGAACTTGGAGTAACTGGTACCGTTCTGTCCGCAGGCGGCGCTGATGCGCACGACCCAGAGGCGGCGGAAATCACGCTTCTTGACCTTGCGATCCCGGTAGCCATAGCCGAGGGCCTTTTCGACGGCTTCCTTGGCGGAGCGATACAGGCGGGACTTGGCGCCGTAGAAGCCCTTGGCGAACTTCATCATCCGCTTGCGGCGTTGGGCGCGCTTAAAACCACGTTTTACGCGAGTCATGGGTGTTCCTTTCCTCGAGGCAGCGCGTCCGAAAATCGGCGGGCTTTGAAGGCCTCATCGGGGGTGGCCTGAGCCACCGGGTTGAACCTTCGAGTCTAGGATCGAAGGCATTGAAGGACAAGTACTGCACAGGCTGCGCCTGCACAGGTAGCGGGATTCCACGGAATCCCACCTGGGATCAGGCGTAGGGGAGCATCGCCATGACGGCCTTCTGATCGGCCTTGGACACCAGGCGGCCCATATCCAACTGGCGCTTCCGCTTGGCGGTCTTCTTGGTCAGGATGTGGCGCTGATGCGAGCAGCCACGCTTGAACTTGCCGCCAGCAGTCTTCTTGAAGCGCTTCTGTGCGCCCTTGTGGGTCTTGATCTTGTAGCCGCTCATGGGTTCCTCACTGGATCTGGGCTTCGGTTGCAGGTGTTTCGGGCTTGGCTGGCTTGGGTTTCTTTGGGGCCTTGGGTACTTCAATGATCTTGGGGGCGAGGATGGCGTGCATATCCCGGCCATCGATGCCGGCACCCTTTTCGACGATGGCCTTGTCGCCGACCCGCCTAATGACTTCCTCAATGATCCGGTAGCCGATATCGCGATGGACGACTTCCCGCCCGCGGAACATGACCACCACTTTGACTTTGTCTTCTTCCTCCAGGAATCGGAGGATGTGCTTCACCTTGAAATCAAAATCGTGGTCGTCTGTCTTGGGGCGGAACTTCACTTCCTTGACCACGATGTTCTTCTGCTTGGCGCGGGCTGCGTGTTCCCGTTTGGCTTCCATGAACTTGTACTTGCCGTAGTCCATGATTCGGCAGACGGGCGGGTTGGCATTCCCGGCTACTTCCACCAAGTCGAGGCCGCGTTCTTCCGCGATCCTGATGGCCTGGTGGGGGGGCATCAAGCCTAGCTGTTCGCCATCTTCGGAGATGACGCGGACCTCTTGGGCCCGGATGCCGTCGTTGATGCGGGTCTCGTTCGGACGAATGGTTCCTCCCCTAGTTGCACAAGGACAAAAAGTCTATCACTCGAGTGGATGCGCGCCAAGCACGGAAAACGAATTCAGCGCTGGCGCTCCCGGACTTCGGCTGCCAGAGCGGTCAGGAATCCGTCCAGAGTCTGCACCCCGAGGTCGCCCCGGTGGCGATGGCGCACGGAGACGGTGCCAGCCTCGGCCTCACGATCACCGATCACGAGCATGTAGGGGACCTTGGCCAACTGGGCATCGCGGATCTTGGCCTTGAGGCTTTCGTTCCGGGAATCCAACTCGGCCCTCAGGCCAAGGGCCTTGGCCCGGACCGCCACATCCGTGGCGAAGGCGTTGGCGCGGTCGGTGATGGGCAGGATGGACACCTGGGTAGGCGCCAACCAGACCGGGAAGGCCCCTGCGGTGTGTTCGACCAGGATGCCCATGAAACGTTCCAGGCTGCCCAGGATGGCCCGGTGCAGCATGACCGGCCGTCCTTCGGTACCATCCGGCTGGGTGTAGGTCAGGTCGAAGCGCTCGGGCATGCTGTAGTCCACTTGGAGCGTTCCCAGCTGCCAGGGACGCTTGAGGGCATCCAGGACCTGGAATTCGATCTTCGGGCCGTAGAAGGCGCCCTCGCCAGGATTCAGGGTGTAGGGAATGCCAGCCTCGTCCAGGGCCTCACCCAAGGCGCCTTCAGCGGCATCCCAGATGGCCTCGGAACCCAGCCGCTTTTCAGGCCGGGTGCTCAGGGCCACGCGTGTTCCGTCGAAGCCGAAGGTGTCGTAGACCTCCTTCAGCAGGGCCAGGAAGGCCGCCATCTCGACCTTGATCTGTTCAGGCGTGCAGTAGATATGGGCGTCATCCTGGCAGAAAGTGCGGACCCGGGTGAGACCGTGGGTCACGCCGCTGCGCTCGTAGCGGTGCAGGCGGCCGAAGTCAGCGTAGCGGATGGGCAGGTCCCGGTAGCTGTGCTTCTGGGTGCCGAACAGGAGGCAGTGCCCTGGGCAGTTCATGGGTTTGAGTGCGTACTCCCGCTCTTCCGCGGTGGTGAAGTACATGCTGTCGGCGAAATTTTCGTAATGCCCGCTGGTCTTCCAGAGGGATACGTCCATGATCTGAGGGGTGATGACCTCGCTGTACCCGTACTTGAAGTAGAGTTCCCGGATGTAGGTGACCAGCTCGTTGTAGACCTGGGTGCCCTTGGGATGGAAGAACGGTGAGGCCGGGGCCTCCGGATGGAAGGAATAGAGGCCCAGCTCCTTGCCCAGCTTGCGGTGGTCTCGGGCCTTGGCTTCTTCCAGGCGGCTCAGGTGCTCGTCGAGCTCCTTCTGGGTATGGAAGGCGGTGCCATAGATGCGGCTCAGCATCTGGTTGCGCTCGTCGCCCTTCCAGTAGGCACCGGCGATGCTGAGCAGCTTGAAGGCTTTCAGCTTTGCTGTGCTGGGCACATGGGGCCCACGGCAGAGGTCGTAGAAGTCGCCCTGGCGGTAACCGCTGATGATGTCCCCCTGGGGGATGCCCGAGACGACGTCAACCTTGAGCGGCTCGCCCATCGCCTGGAAACGGGCCACGGCGGCGTCCCGGTCGAGGTCCTCGCGCACGACCTCGATGCCTTCGGACACGATCTTGCGCATCTCCGCCTCGATGGCCGGAAGGTCTTCGGGCGTGAAGGGCTTCTCCATCCAGAAGTCGTAGTAGAACCCGTCTTCGATCACCGGACCGATGCCCACCCGGACACCCGGATAGAGCCGCTTGACCGCATGGGCCAGCAGGTGGGCGGTGGAGTGGCGGACCAGTTCCAGACTTTCGGGAGCCTTGTGGGTCACGATCTCGACCTTGACCCCATTCGCCAGGGGGGCCTTCAGGTCGACCAGGCGCCCATCCACCTTGATGGCCAGGGCGGCTTCGAGCAGGCGGGCGCCGATGCCACCAGCCAAGTCGGCCCCAGTGGCGCCCTCGGGCAATTGCCGGAGAGAGTCGTCTGGAAGGCGGACCTCGATGGACATGGGTTCCTCGGAATTGAAGATAATTTTATCAGTAAATAACTCTGGGCCATCAATTGTGATGGCCCAGAGGGGTTTTAACGTCGCAGCGACCTACTTTCCCACTCCTGTGCAGAGCAGTATCATCGGCCCTCCAAGTCTTAACTGCCGTGTTCGGGATGGGAACGGGTGTGTCACTTGGGGAAAAGCCACGACGAAGGCTTAAAAAGGGATTG
>JBBQEL010000013.1:0-59432 GCA_038320645.1 Holophagales bacterium
TGGGCCGAAACGGTGTCCCGTGGCTGACTTGGCGGTCGTCGCCCTCTCCGGCGGCATGGACTCCTGCGTGACCGCGGCCATCGCCCGGGCCCAGGGCTACGAGCTGGCCCTGCTGCACGCGGACTACGGCCAGCGGACTCAAGCGCGCGACAGGCAGGCCTTTCGCGATATCGCGGACTTCTACGAAGTCCCCGCGTCCAGGCGGCTGGTGATCGCCTTCGACACCTTGAAGGCCATCGGCGGCTCGGCCCTTACGGACGCTTCCATCGCTCTGCCCGAGGGCGAGCTGGACCGCCCCGGCGTGCCCGTGAGCTACGTGCCCTTCCGTAACGCGCACCTGCTGGCCACCTGCGTGAGCTGGGCCGAGGTGCTGGGGGCCCGGGCCATCTTCGTGGGCTTCGTGGAGGAGGATAGCAGCGGCTACCCCGACTGCCGCGAAGCCTTCCTGAAGAGCTTCGAAGAGACCGCCAACCTGGGCACGAAGCCCGAGACGCAACTGGCCTTCCACGCGCCCCTCATCCACCTACGCAAGGCCGAGATCGTGCAGAAGGGGCGCGAGCTCCAGGCGCCCCTGCAGCTCAGCTGGTCCTGCTACCAGGGCGAGCGGGAGGCCTGCGGCCACTGTGATTCCTGCCACCTGCGGCTGCGGGGCTTTCTCGAAGCGGGGCTGGTCGATCCGATCCCCTACGCCTTCATCCCAGTGGGACTGAGGCCGGCGACGCCGGAGCGATAACCTCGCTCGATCGGGACACGGTTCCCTCCGGTTGAGCAGCCCACCGCGGGAGACCAGCCACCCCGGTGGTATCGTTCAAGGATGGGTTCCATCCGTGCCCGTGCACAGGGTCACCCTACGCCAAGGCTGCCTATGCGCGTCACCCTGATCTACCCTTCGGGCTTCAACTTCGTTCCCGGCCAGCCGGATTTCTCCGTGCTGGCGAACCGGCTCGCCCCCCTGGGCATCCTGTCGTTGGCGGCCTGGCTGGAACAGCACGGCCACCCCACGGTGGTCCATGACTGCCTCGGGCCCCAGGCTCCAGACACTCTGGAAGGCCACGTGGCCCGGATCCTCGCCACCGAGCCCGAGCTGGTGGGCTTTTCCGCCACCACCTCCGGGTTCATGGACGCGGTGGACATGGCGGCCCTGCTGAAGGTGGCGCGGCCCGAGCTGCGCATCGTGGTCGGCAGCGTGCATGCGTCGAGCCTCGGGGCGCCCCTGCTGGCAAGCTTTCCCGAACTGGATATCCTCTGCCTGGGCGAGGGCGAGGGCCCCCTGCTGGATCTGGCCGAGGGCAAGGCCCTGGCGGACATTCCGAACCTGGTGTGGCGCGACGGGGAGCGCCTCGTCACCAACGCCCGGCGGCCGCGCATCCAGCACCTCGACGAACTGCCCTTCCCGGCCTACGAGAAGCTGGCCGGGTTCCCGGATGGCTACCACCTGCCGCTCTTCAGCTACGCGAAGCGGCCGGGGGCCACCATGATCACCTCGCGGGGGTGCCCCTACGCCTGCTCCTTCTGCGACCGCACGGTGTTCGAGCACCTGTACCGGTTCAACACGCCAGGCTACATCTACGCCCACATGAAGCACCTGCGGGACCGTTTCGGCGTGCGGCATATCAGTTTCTACGATGATCTCTTCACCGCCCAGCAGGGCCGCATCACCGAGCTCTGTCAGCGCCTCATCGACGAGCCCCTGGGCATGGAATTCAACTGCATCATCCGCACGGGGCAGACTTCGGATGAGCTGCTGCGCCTGCTGAAGCGAGCGGGCTGCCTCATGGTGAGCTTCGGCGTGGAGAGCGCGGATCCGGGCATGATGGCCCGTCACAAGGCGGGGGTGGACCTGGAGGCCGTGCGCGAAACCGTGGAGAAGGTGCATGCCGCTGGCCTCCGGGCCAAAGGCCTGTTCATCTTCGGCCTGCCGGGGGAAACGCCGGAGACCTTCCAGCGCACCAGCGACTTCATCCTGTCGTTGGACCTGGACGACATGAACCTCACCAAGTTCAGCCCCCTCCACGGCGCGCCGCTCTGGGCCGAGTGCGTGGCGGGCAAGGAGGGCGACTTCAACGAGGACTGGCGGCTGCTCAACTGCATCAACTCCGTCTTCCTGCCCGAAGGGTTCGAATCCCGGGAGCAGATGAACGCCATCTACAACGACCACATCACCCGGTTCTACCAGAGCAAGCGCTACCAGCACCGCTTCGGCGGCCGCCTATGGCAGCACCGGTGGAGCCTCTGGCACCTGCTCCGCCACCTGCCGAAGACCCTCGCGGCCAAGCGCTACTTCGCCTCGAAGGGAGCGGGTGGCGCCGTGGCCTATGCCCGCCATCCCCGGCAGCCCGTCGGGCTGATGCCGATGCCCCTGAGCCGCTAATCTGGAGGCTCGTCGAATCACCCTCACCCATATTCCGGATTGACCATGGCCACCCGAAAAACCTCCAAGCCCACGCTCCCCAACAAACTCCCCCAGTTCGTGGTGACCCGGCCCACGGGCCAGCTCGATACCTTTACGAGCCCGCGGCCGGGTCGACCTTTCACCATCACCTTTGAGACGGAGGAGTTCACCTGCCTCTGCCCGCTCACGGGGCAGCCGGACTTCGCCAAGCTGCGCATCGTCTACCAGCCGGACCAGCTCTGCGTGGAATCGAAGTCGCTGAAACTCTACCTCTGGAGCTTCCGCGACCAGGGCGCCTTCCATGAGGCCGTCACCAATCAGATCCTCGACGACCTGGTGAAGGCCACGCAGCCCCAGTGGATGTGCATCGAAGGCGACTTCCTCATCCGCGGCGGCATCCATTCGCTGGTCGTGGCGGAATACGGGACCAAGCAATGAAACCGCGAATGGCGCGAATGGGCGCCAATTGGGAATTGGCATGCGCATTCATTTGCGTGAATTCGCGGCTCCCGTGAAGGCCGTCATCGCTTTAGGTTCGAACCTCGGTGATCGCCAGGTGCATCTGGATGCGGGGTTAGCCGCGCTGCGCACCTTGGGAATCGTGGTGTCCTCACCGTTGGTCATGGAGACGCCGGACGAATCCGGACGCGGACCGGCCTACCTGAACACCGTAGCGATCCTGGTGACCGCCGAGCCGGATCCCTGCCGATTGCTGGAAGCCCTGCTGCGCCTGGAACTGGCCGAAGGACGCGACCGCAACGCCGGCAAGAACGCCCCCCGCACGCTGGATCTGGACCTCATCACCACGGATGCTTCGCCCGGATGCTGGACCTGGGCGACGCCGGAAGACCTGTGTGTGCTGGGCGCCGAGCTGAGCCTGGAACTCCCCCATCCCCGCGCCTTCAGCCGCCCCTTCGTCCTCGAGCCATGGCGGGCGCTCTCGGATTCAGGGGCTTGTGGCGGGGCGATTCCAAGAAACCAATAGCTTTTCTACTTCGTCCACTTCTCGCACCACCCGAGCACGGTCTCGTACCAGAGTTTGCTGTTCTGGGGTTTGGCCACGAAGTGGGCCTCGTCGGGGAAGTAGAGCAGTTGGCTGGGGACGCCGCGCACCTGCAGGGTGTTGTAGAGCTGGAAGGCTTCGGTGACGGGCACGCGGTAGTCCAGTTCGCCATGGATGACGAGCATGGGCTTCGTCATCTGCGCGATGGCGCTGCTGGGGCTCTGGGACTGCCAGCGGGCCTTGGTCTCGGCGTTGTCCCAGGGCCAGCCCTTGAACTCCCAGTGGGGGAACCACAACTCTTCGGTACCCAACTGCATGGATTCAGTGTTGAAGATACTGGCGTGGGTGACGAAAGCGGCGAAGCGGTCGGGGTAATGGCCCGCGATCCAGTTCACGGCGTAGCCACCGTAGCTGCCACCGGCGGCGATGACGCGCTTGGGATCGGCGTTGGGGAACTGCTTGAGGACGGCATCCAGGGTGGTCATGAGATCGGTCATGACGGCACCGTTCCAGTCGCCGCTGATGGCATCCGTGTAGGCCTGGCCAAAGCCCGTGGAGCCACGGGGATTGGCCAGCACGGTGATGAAGCCCCGGCTGGCCCAGGCCTGGGCGTTCCACCGGGGATGCCAGGCATCGGCCCAGGCGCCCTGGGGCCCGCCGTGGATGACGAAGGCCACGGGGTAGCGCTTGGCGGGATCGTAGCCCACCGGCTTGACGATGAAGGCATGGGTCATGGTCCGCTTGCCCTCCACGGGAAGTGTGTCCAGCCAGAGATCGCTGGTCTGGGCGAAGCCCAGTTCCGTGGCCAGGGCCTCGTTGTGCTTCGAGGCGCGGGTCGCCTTGCGGTCGTTCAGGGTCACGGTGTAGAGATCCGGGGGCGTTGTGAGGCTGGAGGACACGACGATGGCGTGCTCCTTCGCCAGGGCGAAACCCTCCACATGCAGGCGGTCGCTGAGGGGTTGCACGGACGCACCGTCCCAGCGGTACAGATCCGTGCGGCCGTGCCGCTCGCTGGTGGCGACGAGGTTGGCACCCTGCCACTGGTAGTCCCCGAAGCTCTGGTCGAAGGCCTGGGTGGTACGGACCACCTTGTCAGTGATGCGGTCCATGACCCACAACTCGGCTTTGTCGGCCTCAAAGCCGGGACGGCGCTGGGCGCGCCAGGCCAGGTACCTGCCATCAGGCGAGTAGCGGGGCGAGTTGTCCATGGCGGGATTGTCAGAGACCTTCCTGGCCCGGCCACCGGTGAGGGCCACCTCGTAGATCTCGCCATTGGTGGTGGTGGCCTTGGCCTGGTCGGGCGCGGATTCAAAGGCCAGGGCCTTGCTGTCTGGGGCCCAGGCATAGCCATCGCCCGCGGAGACACCGGCGTAGTTGGGCACATCGGTGGTGAAGCCCGCCGTGAGATCCCGTGGGGCGGCGCTGCCATCCGCAGGCACCACGAACAGATGGCTCAGCTGCTTCGCATCCTTCCACGCGTTCCAGTGGCGGTAGGTCAGTGTGGTGTAGAGACGGCCGGACACCTTGGAGTCGCCCTTGGCCTTGAGGAAGGCGACGTTGTCGGCCTCCACGCCGCTGGGTACGGTGGTGCCGAGGAAGGCGATCCATTTGCCGTCCGGGCTCCAGGTCTGGCCTTCGGCGCCGCCACTCAGCTTCGTGAGCTGGTGCCTTTCCTTCGTGGCGAGATCCACGAGCCACACCTGCCCGCCCGACTGATAGGCGAGTCGTTTGCCATCGGGGCTGAAGCGCGGCCGGGACTGGCTGCCGGTGCCGAGGTCCAGTTCCTTCGCGTCGCCGCCGGTGGCCTTGAACCAGATGCGGTTCACGGTCTTGTTGGCGGTGAAATCCACGGTACCAAGCTGGTACGCCAGGCTGCCCGTGGCGGACAACTGGGGATCACTGACGCGCTTCACCTTGAACAGATCCTCCACCTGGAGGGGACGGGAGGCGAGCAGGGCCATGGAGGCCATGAAGAGGAGGGCGGTGCGCATAGCGTCTCCGTTCAATATTCGGACAAGAGGTACCGCGCGATGACCATCCGCTGGATTTCGCTGGTGCCTTCCCCGATGGTGCAGAGCTTCACGTCCCGGTAGTACTTCTCCACCGGGTAGTCCTTGATGTAGCCGTAGCCGCCGAGGATCTGCACGGCCTGGTCGGCCACGCGGCAGGCGACCTCGGAGCTGTAGAGCTTGGCCATGCTGGCGGCCTTGGCGTAGGGCAGGCCCTTGTCCTTCAGGGCCGCGGCGCGATAGATGAGCAGGCGGGCGGCCTCGATCTCCGTCCCCATGTCCGCCAGCTTGAACTGGATGCCCTGATGGTCAGCCAGGGGCCGGCCGAAGGTGTGGCGGATCCTGCTGTAGCGCACAGCCTCCTCGAAGGCGCCCTGGGCCATGCCAAGGCCGAGCGCACCGATGCTGATGCGGCCACCATCCAGGGTCTTCATGGCCTGCTTGAAACCGACGCCATCTTCGCCGAGCAGGTTGGCCTCGGGCACCTTCACGTCCTCGAGGATCAGTTCCGAAGTGTCGCTGGCGCGCAGGCCCAGCTTATTTTCCTGCTTGCCGGCGCGGAAACCGTTCATGCCCTTTTCCAGCACGAAGGCGCTGATGCCGTCTGCGCTGCTGTGGCCGGGCTGGGGCGGCCGGGTGCGCGCCATCACCACGAAGATGTCGCCGACGGTGCCGTGGGTGATGAAGGTCTTGGTGCCGTTCAGGAGGTAGTGGGAGCCTTCCTTCTTCGCGGTGGTGCGGAGCGACCCGGCGTCGCTGCCAGAGCCAGGCTCGGTGAGCCCCCAGGCGCCGATGGCCTTGCCGGTGGCCAGGGGGACCAGGAAGGCCTGCTTCTGGCGCTCGTCGCCCATGCTGTAGATGTGGTTGCCGCAGAGGCTGTTGTGGGCCGCCACAGTGATGCCCACGGAGCCGTCCACCCGGGAGAGTTCCTCTACGACCACGGCGTATTCCAGGTAGCCCATGCCCGCGCCGCCGTATTCCTCGGGGAAGATGACGCCCATCATGCCCATCTCGCCCAGTTGTTTCACCACGGCCAGGGGGAAGGTCTTGGCCTCGTCCCAGGCCATGACATGGGGGCGGATCTCCTTCTCGGCGAACTTCCGCACTTCCTGGCGCAGGGCTTCGACGTGCTCAGGCAGCGTGACGTCCATGGCGGTCTCGTTTCAGAGCGTGGTGGCGACAGTGGAGGGGGCGCCGCGCTGGAGGAGCTGTTTCTTCTGGAGCAGGCTCTCCGCTTCCGGCATGATCTCGAGGGCCTTGAGGATCACGGGGTCCTTCTCGCATTGGACCTTGAAACCGGCCTCGATGCCGAAAGCGACATTCTGCAGCTCGATGGAAAGCTGTTCCTGCATGGCGCCGAGATTGGCCTCCCAGTCCTTGTCGGAGATGGCCAGTTTCTGCTCAGTCGCCCAGGCGCGGAATCTCGCCATGATCACCGCATCGGCGTGTTGGCCGGCCTTGATGCCGAAGTGCTCCTTTTCGTACACCGCGTACCGGAAGAGGGACTGGTACCGGAACCGGAGATTCACCATGAATTCGTTCAGGCGCAGGGCGGGCATGGCGTAGTCGGGGTTGATGCCGCCGCCGCCATAGACCGTGCGGCCGAGATCGGTCCTGAAGGCGGGGCCCTGGGGCTTGGCGTCCTTTTCGTCCTCGGGGTTGTAGTAGTCATCCAGGCCGTGGGTGTAGTCGCGCTGGATGCTGCGGCCGGAGGGCGTGTAGTAGCGGGCGGTGGTCAATGCCAGCCCGCGGGACCGGTTGATGGTGAGCACGCTCTGGACGAGGCCCTTGCCCCAGCTGGTCTGGCCGACGACCAGGCCGCGATCATGATCCTGCACGGCGCCGGTGACGATCTCGCTGGCGCTGGCGGAACCGCGATTGATGAGGATGACCAGCGGGAAGGGATCGAGCTGGGCGCCCTTGCTGGTGCGGGTCTGATTCTCTTCGCGCCCGTCCCGGCCCTTCTGGCTGACGATGAGCTGGTCGGGCCCCAGCAGCTGGCGGCAGATGCCGATGGCGGCATCCAGCACGCCACCGCCGTTCCCGCGCAGATCGAGGATGAGCTGCTTCATGCCCTGCTTCTTCAGGGTGGTGACGGCCTTCTCGAACTCTTCCGAAGTGGTCTCGCCAAAATCCTTGATGAGGATGAAACCGGTGGTGGGGTTCAGCATGAAGCTGTAGTACACGCTGTTGGTGGGCACCTCGGCGCGGGGGATGGAGAAGCGCAGCAATTCCGCGATGCCCGAGCGCTGGATGGCGAGATCCACCAGGACGCCCTTCTCGCCGCGGAGTTTCTGCAGCGCGGCATTGGAACTCATGCCCTCGGTGCTGGTGCCGTCGATCTCCTTGATGATGTCGCCGGAGCGCACGCCCAGGCGCTCGGCCGGGCCGCCCTTCATGGGGCTGATGATGGCGATGCCCTGATCGTGCTGCTGGATGATCGCCCCGATGCCAAAGAATGAGCCCTTCTGCTCTTCGCGCAGCAGCCGGAACTCGCTTTCGTCCATATAGTTCGAGTGGGGATCGAGGGTGTGGAGCATGCCCTGGATGGTGGCGTGGGTGAGCTGGCGGGGCGCAGGCGGCTCGGGAGTCTGCTTCTGCAGCAGGTCCATCACTTCGGTCAGCGTGTCGAGGCTGCGCTGGCGGGCGCCCTCGCCGCTGGTGTGGGCCAGGAGGGGGCCCGCCACGGCAACCGTGGCGACCAGGACCATCCACATCCAATTGCGCTTCATGAAACGGGCCATGGGCTCCCCGGAAGACTCCTTCCAGGATACGCCCGGGTCGGGCCCGGGGCGACTCGCCGTTTGCTCAGAAGCCTTCGAGGATCCTTTGGGCTACGGGGGCCATGCGCTCCCGGCTGGCCCGGGTGGCGCGGACGATGCCTTCGAACTGCTGGTAGGCGAGTTCGAGATCATCATTCAGCACCAGGTAGTCATAGGCGGAATGCAGCTCCATCTCGTGCCGGGCGTGCTGCAGGCGGATGGCGATCTGTTCGGCCGAATCCTTGCCGCGGCTGCGCAGGCGCTGTTCCAGCGAGGCGGCGGAAGGCGGCAGGATGAAGATCATGCGGGCCTCTGGAATGGCCTTCCGCACGCTTTGGGCGCCGGTGGTCTCGATGTCGAGCAGCACGTCCAGGCCCGTGGCCAGCACCCCTTCCAGCCACTGCCGGCCGGTGCCGTAGCGGTGGCCGTAGACCTGCACCCATTCGACGAAGCCGCCGTCGCGCACCATGGCGTCGAAGCGGTCATCGTCGATGAAGAAGTATTCGCGGCCGTCCACTTCGCCGGGCCGAGGCTGCCGGGTGGTGAAGGAGATGGAGAAGATCAGGTCCGGCACGGTCCGCACCAGCCGTTGGGCAAGGGTGGACTTGCCGGCGCCGGAGGGCGCGGAGACCACGAATACGCTGCCGGGGTGAGGGGTCAAGGGTGCCTCCAGGCCCTACTTTAGCGGAACCGCCCCGGGCGCCGTGCACCGGAGGCGTCGCCGCGAGTCCTACAGGTACTCCTCCTCGGGCTCGGAGGGCGGCGGTACGGGCGCCTGTTTGAAGATCGCCGATGCGCTGCGGCGTCCGTCCATGACGATGTGGAGGGGCGCCTCGACCCGGGTGTGGACGAGACAGCCCGAGCGCCACACCTCGGGCTGCTGGCGCAGCCAGGCCCAGTCGAGGAGGTTCGTCCCCCGGGGATAGGGCACGGTGAAGTAGCCGATGTTCAGCGAGGTCACGTTGTGGAAGAAGTGGGAGCCCAGCGAGGCGTCGGCCTGGAAGTTCTCCATGGCGTACTCCACGATGACCTGCGCGCAGGAGATCATGGACCAGGTGATCGGGATGCCCAGATGGTGGTCGTTGCTGCCCCAGCGGCCCGGCCCCAGCAGCACATATTTCCCTGCTTCGGCCCGGAACCGATCGTTGAGATCCTCCAGTTCGGTGGCGAGGGCGGGGGTGTCGAACTTATCGAAGCCTGCCGGATCCACCCAGACGATGTCGTGCAGACCCTCGACCACGCCATTGCCCACGCACTTCTCGGAGAACAGGAAGACCTCCGCCGGATCCAGCTCCGCGGCATCCAGGTTCACCTCGGCTGAATCCAGCAGCTGATGCTTGATCTGCAGGAGGGTGAAGGTGGGCTTCCCGTTCTGGGGGTCCTTGTCGAGGTTCACCGCGAACTCGATCTCCACGGGCGTCTCCATGGCGTCGCGGATCAGTTCGAGCAGGTTCTGCAGGATCTTCGCCAGGGGAAACTGGTCGTACTTGAGGATGTTCCGGAAGTTCACGATGCGGGGTCCGGGATGATCCAGGCCGTCGCGGATGCGATCGTCGTTCCGGTCCCAGACCGAGGCGCAGTGCTGCAGTGCCCCATCCTTCTCCGCTTCCGAGATGTCCAGGCTGAGCAGAGTGGCGTCCTCGCCGCCGTAGAGGTCGATGGCGGTCCGGCTCATGTCGAGCGCGTAGAAGTGCTTCTGGGTGGTGCGCAACTGCTCCTTGGGCGCGACCATGTCCATCTCGGGGTAGGGTGGCGCGAACCGATAGGCCTTGTCGCCTTCCACCACGTATTTCCCGAGCCCCACGGCGATGTTGGCGATGCCGTCCTGGGGCTGGGTGTAGGCCACGGGGTAGTAGTTGAAGGACTGGGCCACGCCCGAGAGGTGCGGATAGAAGCGATCGCCGAAGCGCCGGCCGGAGACTTCCTGGATGAGGATGGCCATCTGCTCTTCTTCGATCTTGTAGTCGATGGCCTGGAAATAGGAGCGGGCGGCCTTCGTGTACACGGAGGCATACACGAGCTTGATCGCCTCCACGAGTTGGGCCTCCCGCACGCCGGGCTCGGGATCGTTGTTGGGCAGGAAGAACGTGTTGTAGAGCCCCGCGAAGGGATGGGAGAGGCTGTCCTCCAGCAAGCCCGAGGAGCGCACCGCCAGGGGCACCTTGCCGTGCTTGGCGAGGAACAGCTGGAGCTTGGCCATCAGCTCCGGGGACAGTGAACCCATGAGGAAGCGCCGCTTGATGGCATCGTCATCCACGTCGTTCTGCAGCATCTGCCGCAGGCCATGCCGGCTGACGAAGGAGGTGAACTCCTCGGTGCCGATGATGGCGGAGCGGGGGATGCGGATGTTGGCGTCGGGCACGAGGTGGTCGAGATCCATCCGGGCGAGGAGGGAATGGATGAAGGCCACACCGCGGCCCTTGCCGCCCATGGAGCCCGGGGCCAGCCTGAGGATGTTGGGTTCGTCCTTGGGCGTGGACTCGTTCAGGGGGATCACCTTCCCCAGGGTTTTCATGCGCTGCACATAGTCGCCCACGTTGATGAGGAAGGTGCGCATCTCCTCCGGATCCCGGTAGTCGGTGATGCGGAACTTCCCCAGCACCTTGGCCACCTGGACTTCCCCGCGGGCCATGATCCAGGCGGAGAAGTGGTTGCGCGAGGCGTGGTAGACCAGCGATTCGACGGGGATGGTGCGCAGCTTCGCCTGCAAATCCTCCATGTTCGTGGCGCGGGCGATCTCCTGGCCCTGCTCGTTGCGGAAGATGAAATCGCCGAAGCCGAGGCTCTCATGGAAGAAGTTGGAAAGCTCGGCGCCCAGCGTGTAGGAGTTCTTGTTGAGGAAGCCGCTGTGGATGGCGGTGGCCCAGGATTCCTTGAAGGGGTCCGACGACTGCAGCAGGGTTGGCAGGTAGGGATTGCGGTCCTTCACGGCCTTGATGAGCTTGATACCGGCTTCCCGGTCCAGGGCGCCGTCCTTGGGGAACTTGCGGTCCGTGATGACACAGAGCAGGTAGTCCTGGTACTGGTCGCAGAAGGCCATGGCCTCCTCGTAGGTCGTCGCCAGGATCACCTTGGGGCGGACGCGCATGGACAGGGTGCGCGTCAGGCCATCCATGTTGTGGTCCTTGGCCAGGCGGGTGGTCTGCTTGAGGATCTCGCTGTAGAGGATGGGCAGGTACCGCGAGTAGTAGCGGATGCTGTCCTCCACCAGCAGGATCACGCGGGTGAGGCCCACGGCCGTGTCGTTCTGGACATTGGCCCGGTCCTCCATGAACTTCACCATGGCCATGAAGATCTCGGGATTGCCGTTCCAGACGAAGATCTGGTCGTAATGTCGCTGCAGATCCTGGCGGCGCCGGTCCATGACGCCCACTTCCACATTGTCGTTGAGCAGCAGGTAGATCGGGATGCGCGGTGCGCCCTTCTTCAGGGCCTTGGAGAGCTCCACATGGCCGCCCTGACCCAGGCGGCTCATGACGATGATCATGTCGAAATGCCGGTTGGAGCACTTGTCCAGGGCCTCTTCCACGGTGGAGACGTTCGTCACCCGGGGCGGGTTGCTCATGTTGAGCTGGTAGTAGCCATCGAACAGGATCTCGGTGAGCAGGCCATCCTGCTCCAGTGTGAAGGCATCGAAGGCCGGCGCCACCAGGAGGATCTCGCGCGCGCGCAGCGGCATCAGATCGTGGAAGATCTCCTTGTCCGAAGCGTACTTGCGGAAGATCTCGTTGAAGGTTCGATCGATCATTCCCGAAGTTTACTTCTCCAGACACAAAAAGGGGGCCGCGAGCGGCCCCCTTTTTGTGTCTGGCTGAAAAGCCGGGAAAGGCTAGACGAGCCCCTGGTCGATCATCGAATCGGCGACCTTGAGGAAGCCGGCAATGTTCGCGCCGTTCACATAGTTGCCGGGGGTGCCGAAGCGCTCCGCGGCGGTGACGCAGGACTTGTGGATGTTGACCATGATCTGGTGGAGGCGGGCATCCACTTCCTCGGCGGTCCAGCCCAGGCGCATGGAGTTCTGGGACATCTCGAGGCCGGAAGTGGCCACGCCGCCCGCGTTGGAGGCCTTGCCGGGGGCGAACATGATCTTGTCCCCGTTGGCCTGGAAGAACTCGACGGCCTCCAGGGTGCTGGGCATGTTGGCGCCCTCGACCACGGTCTTGCAGCCGTTGGCGAGCAACATCTTCGCTTCGTCCAGGTTCAGCTCGTTCTGGATGGCGCAGGGCAGGGCCACGTCCACCACCTGCTCCCAGGGGCGCTTGCCCGCGAGGAACTGGGCATTCTTGAACTTGAGGGCGTAGGGGGCCACAGACATGCGGTCGATGCGGAGCATCTCTTCCATGTAGGCGATCTTTTCGCCGCTGATGCCGTCGGCATCGTAGATGTAGCCGTCAGGGCCGGAGATGGTGACCACCTTGGCGCCCAGCTGGGTGGCCTTGGTGACCGCGCCCCAGGCCACATTGCCGAAGCCGGAGACGGCGACCTTCTTGCCCTTCATGCTGTCGCCCTTGAGCTTCAGCATTTCCTCGGCGAAGTAGACCACGCCGTAGCCCGTGGCTTCAGGTCGCACGAGGCTGCCGCCCCAGTACTGGCCCTTGCCGGTGAGCACGCCGGTGAACTCGTTGGCCAGCTTCTTGTACATCCCGAACATGAAGCCCACTTCCCGGCCGCCCACGCCGATGTCGCCTGCAGGCACGTCGGTGTTGGGGCCGATGTGGCGGAACAGCTCCATCATGAAGGACTGGCAGAAGCGCATGATCTCGGCGTCGGACTTGCCGTTGGGATCGAAGTTGGAGCCGCCCTTGCCACCGCCCATGGGCAGGCCGGTGAGGCTGTTCTTGAAGATCTGCTCGAAGCCTAGGAACTTCAGGGTGTCGAGGGTGACATTGGGATGGAAGCGGATGCCGCCCTTGTAGGGCCCGATGGCGCTGTTGAACTGCACGCGCCAGCCTGGATTGATGCGGATGATGCCCTTGTCGTCCACCCAGGGCACACGGAAGCCGATGGCGCGCTCGGGCTCGACCAGCCGCTCGAGGATCGCGTGCTTCTTGTACTTCGGCTCCTTCTCGAGGACCGGGGCCAGGGAGTGGAGGATCTCGGTAGCGGCCTGAATGAAGAGGCTCTCCCAGGGAGCCTTTTTCTTGAGGCCTTCGAGGACTTCGTTGACGTACTGGCTCATGGTTCCTCCAGGAAGGAAGGTGTTGAGAAAGAAGGGCGCATGCCCGGGTCGAGGTGGTCAGGAAGGGATTCGCCGCGCGGCCCGTCCCGGGGCTGTGGCGGCATGGTTCAGGGGCCGGAAACGGGACGAACTGACTCTAGCCGCAGGAACCCGGCCAAAGGAGTGCGATGATTCAAGAGGTGATGGGAAGCACTAAATCAGGGCCATTTGGTGGGATTAACGACCGGCTGGTTGACATAGTGTCAACAGACCCTAGTGGCTCACCCAGTCGCTCCGCTTCACCAGCTGGGGGTCGCTGCCGGGGGTGAGCTGCATGACATAGCAGCCCTTGGAGGCATAGCGCTGGCCGGGCCCGAACCCCAGGCGCTCGAAGTCCGGCAGCGACTGATCAGGCAGCATGCTGATCCGGTCGAGCAGGTGATCGCGGTAGTAGCCGCCGTCGAGTTCCATGAACCCCTTGTTCAGGACCTGCACCAGGGAATACATCCGCGAGGCGATCCGGGTTTCATCCCGGCGACCCGCCTCGCCCACCAGACTGGTGACGGTGTTGCCGCGTGCCTTCGCCTCGTCGGCCGGATGGCGGTAGGGATAGGTGATGTAGGCGTGGCTTCGGAGTGCTTCGGGCAGGTGGAAGACTGCCTCCTTCCAGTAACCGGCGGAGACCACCCATGGGATTGGCACAGGCATCGAGCCGAAGGCGTCCCGCAGGGCCCCGAGCGCTCCGGGGCGGGTCCAGAGCAGCAGGGCGGACGGTTGCTCCTTCCGGAGCAGCGCCTGGAGGTACGCCACATCGAGTGGCTGATCATCTGCGATCTGGACGGTCCTGGCCGCGGGATGCCCCAGGCCGCGCCAGGCTTCCTGGAAGCCTGTGGCTAAGGCCCGGCCTGCGTCGCCCTGGACGACCTGGAGCACCCGGGGTGCCGCGGCAGCCACGGGCCCGTTCGCCAGAAACCGGGCCGCCGTTTCCCCCTCCTGCCAAAGGCCCCGGGAGAAGTAGAGCGTGTACCAGTCGCGGTCGGAGATCACGGGGAAGTCCGTGATGGGCAGGAGACAGGGAATTCGGTGGGCCTCGCAGAAGTCGTGAATGGGCTGCCAGGAGCCGTTGGTGATGCCGCCGAGGAACGCGAAGACGGGCTCCCGCCGGTAGCGGGCTTCGAGCTGCCGTTTCCAGGTGGAGCGCGGGCCTGTCAGGACCCAGGGCACCAGAGAGAAGGTGCGGTGATCCTGGATGAGCTCCCGGCCCACAGGCGAGCGGTACATCCGGTGGCCGAAGCCGCGGGCCAGCTGATTGTGGAAGGCAATGTAGGAGTCCAGCGGCTGCAGCATGGCTGCCCGGTCGGCGGCGCTGACATCGGCGCCGATGATGGTCGCGAAGCGGAGGGTCGTCGCGTCCACGCCAGGCGAGAAGGTGGCGGAGAGGGACTTGAGGTAGCGGACGAGAATCGCCATATCCCGGTCCTTCAGGTCGTAGCGCGGCATGATGTCGTGGAATTCGCGGCCCGTGGGATCCAGGCCGGTCCGGAGCGCATGGGCCAGGGTCTGCTCGGTATAGGCCGGACGCAGGGACTCGCCCTTGAGGCCACGCTGTTCGCGTTCCGCAGTGGCGAGCCTGGGGAAGACCCGGTGGGCCGGTCGGAACAACCGCGGGCCGTGGATGGGCGGCGTGACGACGCCGCCCTCCGTTGAGCCGAGACCGCCCCGCATGTGGCAGTGCGCGCAGGTCATGGCCTGCCCCGAAACGGGAATATCGCCTTTGACGACCCCTTCCAGGAAGGCGCCCGAAGGCAGCACCCCATCGCGGTAGATGCGTTCACCCGCGGTGGGTGGATCCAGAGGAGGGCGCCCCCAGGCAGGCAGCGCCACCAGGAGCAACAAACAGGCGATGGTCCGAAAGGAGAGCCACATATCCGATAAGTAGCATAATTCCATACCCGTCAAGGGGTTTATGCCAAAAAATACCAAGTTTCCAGGCACCGGATGGGGGGATCTACCCATATACGCCTTTCGGCCTAGGTCCAAGCATTGAGGACTGTATTCAGTGTTGTTTCGGGAAGCCCGATTGCTGGCCTTTGGCCACCGGGAGGTTTCTTCGGAGCCATCCAGGGCCAAGCCTTCATAGGGAGCACGCCATGCCTAGGACCACGTCTCTTTCTCTGAGCGGGGCGGCCATGGTGGCCGTTCTGGTTGGTTGTGGCGGTGGGAAGACCGTCGTCACCCAGAATGTCGCGGTCCCGGCCGCTTCCGCCACCGAGGTTCTGGACCCTCTCAAGTTGCGGCAGTTCGGCACGCCGCTGCCCATCATCCCCTTCGCTGTGCCGGACACCGCCAGCCGGCCTGGCTACGAGTCCTACACGGTGACTGCCGAACAGACCACGGGCTACGATTTCGGGCTGCGGAAAAAGGATGGCACCGACTTCCTGGATCCCGTCACCAACGCGCCCATCCGGACCACGGTCTGGGGCTACAACGTCAATGGCATCCGGGCCGGCTACCTCGGGGCCAGCATCCAGGCCCGATCCACCCTGGCTGGGGAAACCGGCACGCCGGTCTCGGTGAAATATGTCAATGATCTGAAGGGCCCCACCGGCGCCCTCCTCACCAAGCACCTGCTCACCGTAGACAAGACCATGGACGGCAGCAATGCCGGCGAATCCGAGCTTCGCCTCGTCACCCACCTGCATGGTGGGCATGTGGCACCGGAGTTTGATGGCCACCCTGCCGCCTGGGTCACCAACGACCCCAATGCCCAGACGGCCCTGCCCGCGGATCCTGTTTCCGGCCGGCCGGCGCGCCCCAACGGCAACACCGTCACATACACCTATCCCAACACCCAGGGGGCGGCCCAGGTCTGGTTCCACGATCACGCCCTCGGTATCACCCGGATCAACGTCTATGCGGGCCTGGCCGCCAACTACATCGTCCGGGACGCCCAGGAGGATAGCCGCAACCTCCCCTCGGGCAACTACGAGATTCCGCTGGTGATCCAGGACAAATCCTTCAACCAGGACGGCTCCCTGCACTACTCGTCCGTGCCCCTGCTGGACGCCACCGGCGAGCAGGCCGTGGTGAATGGCGAGCCTGTGTATTCCTCGTACCCCGAATTCTTCGGGAACACCATCCTCGTGAACGGGAAGGTCTGGCCCTACCTCGATGTGGAGCCGCGGAAGTACCGCTTCCGGATTTTGAACGGGTCGGATTCCCGCATGTACAACATGTGGCTGCAGAACATGGCTGGCGGTGGCATTCCCGCCAGCGCCATCCAGCTCATCGGCAACGAGGGTGGCCTTCTGCCGGCGGCAGTGTCCGTGGGTCGGTCCGATGACAGTGGCCTGCTGATGGCCCCGGCCGAACGCTTCGACGTGATCATCGACTTCAGCAAGTTTGCGGCCGGCGCCGTCCTCACCCTGCGCAACGATGCCGCCACCCCCTATCCTGGCGGCGACGCCGTGGCGAGCAATACGGTCGGCCGCATCCTCCAGTTCCGCATCAGCAAGCCCCTCGCCGGTGCGGACACCAGCCTGCTGCCGGCCAACCCGCGTCCCGTCGTGCGGCCCGCGGGCTGGAGCACCCCTGCCCGGACGGCCTATTTCGATCTGCAGGAGACAGATGAGTTCGACCGTTTCGTCTACAGTTCCGAAACCGGCACCGCCCTTCCGCGGCTCATGCTCAAGGTGAACGGCCGGAATTTCGCCGACCCACTGCATCCCCAGGAACAGCACGCCCTGGATGCCATCGAGGACTGGGTCCTCATCAACAACACCGTCGATATGCACCCCATGCACATCCACCTGGTCCAGTTCGAAGTGCTGGAGAAGGGCACCATTGCCGCGACCGACTATGCCGCCGCCACCGCCCTCGCCATGCCGGCTGTGATTGGTGCGGGCCTTCAGCCTGATGTGGATGAGGCTGGCTTCCCAGTCACGGCTGGATCGAACAACGCCTACACGGCCCGGGCGGACGAGGCCGGCTGGAAGGAGACTGTGCGTGTGCCACCCGCCTCGCTGGACGGGTTGCGGGTGGGTTATGTGCGCGTGCGGGCCAAGTTCGACATCGCCGGCACCTACATGTGGCATTGCCACATCCTCGCCCACGAAGAGCACGAGATGATGCGCCCCTTCAAGGTCGGCCCCTGAACGGGACTGGCTCGAACAAGTCATCTCACGCCGAACTGGAAGCCTCCCTGTGTGGTCCGATCAGCGTGTCGCTGCTGGCCACGGCGCTCATCCAATCCAACAGCCCACAGGGCTGTCGGATTGGGCGCCTACCTGGCCGCAGCGGCAATTCCACCAAATGAAAACCCCCGCAAGCGGGGGCTTTCATTTGGTGGAGGTGGTGGGAGTCGAACCCACGTCCAAGACATGCCGGATGGCGGCTCTTCCACAGGCTTGGTCCGCTCTTGAAACCCCCTGGCGGAGAACGGACGAGCCGCTCAGGGCGTGTGTCCCCTGATCTCGGCCACCGTCAGGGGACGTCGCGGCAGCCTATCTGGTGCCTCCGTCCGGCAGGCCGAAGCCACCCTTTCGGAGGTTTAACGAGCCCGGTACCCAGAGATCCCGGGGACTCGCTCGGAGCCTAGGTTGCCCTAGGCAGCGAGAGCCAGTTCGAAGTTATCGTTGGCAGTTTGGTTTGGGCGGATTGATAAGGGGGCCATCCGTCCAACCCCCGCCTGCACCGTGCACCTGGATCACGACCTGTCGAAACCGGTCACCCCCATGTGGTCAGTGACGCTCCACCGTCCCCCCGCGAGGGTCCGGATGCAGCGGAGGTTGAGTATGGGCGTGGGCCGTTGGATGCACAAGGACCGGGGCTGTTTTTCCTGTTTCCGTAGGGTGATCCACCGGCCCGCCGAGGTTCAGAGCTGCATCTGGTTCCGGCTGCGCAGGAAGGCTTCCAGTTCGGCGGCGGTCGCGGGGTCGAACACCCGTTCGGGGATGATGACGGCCTGGGAACGGCTGATCCGGAAGAGCCAGAAGCCATTGAGCCGCTGGATCTGCGCGAAGGCGGCCCAAGCCAGGCCACCTTCGGAGGCTTCGGTGCGCAGGGTGAGGCCCTCGTCATCCAGCAGCACTTCCACCGGCGAATAGGCCTGGGCGCCGCGCCGCAGTCGGGCCCAGCGGAGCACGGCCTCCGGCAGGATGAGAAAGAGCAGGCCGTTGAAGGCCATGATGAAACCCAGGCCCCGCTGATCCCCGGCGAGATAGACGCTGCCAAGCCCCGTCAGCACCAGACAGGCTCCAGCCACCATGGACACGGTGTACCACAGCTGCTTGAAGGTGCGCGTGCCCCGCAGGGCTTCGTCAGGGGTGAGGGTGTAGTTGGCGAGAATGTGCATGGATATCCCGGGTCAGGGTAAGACTTTTCCCGAAAAAGGGCCCGCAGCGCGGGCCCTTTTCTGACTCCGATCCTCACGCGATCGGAGCTCGTTCAGTCCTGCTTGATGCTCTTGAGAGCGACTTCGTAGCGGATGAAGGAGACCCCCCAATTGCCATCGGACTTCTTGATGCAGCTGACGGCGAGGATCTTCGTGCCGTCGAAGCCGAGCGCCATGTCCTTGACGATGGTCTGGGAACCGAACTGGCGGGCAGCCGTGTTGTCGGTGATGCCCATGTGCCGCATCTTGCCCCAGGATTTGGCGTTGAGGCCCTTCAACAGGCGGTAGAGGCCGGCGTTGAAGGCGAGGCGGGCATCCTTCACCGTGTAGTCGGGGAAGTTGACGGCATCGGGCCCACCCGGCAGGATGTCCAGCTTGTCGGCCAGGTGTTCGATGCCGAGGCCCTTGAGTTCTTCGGGGGTCAGGGTGATGCCCATCTGCTTGGCGTTGCGGTGGAAGTGCATGGCCGAGGGGAACACCACATCCGGCGTGATCGGGGCGATGAGAGCGGCGTGCTTGTAGTCCTTGCGCACGGCCAGGTACTGCAGGTGGTAGAGGATGTCGGCTGGTTCCTTTGCCGCCTCCGGCGCAGCGGTGGGGATGGAATCGCTGCCGCAGCCGATGAAGGCGGGCACGAGGAGCAGGCTGGCAAGGGACAGCATCAGGGAACGGCGCATGGGCGGACCTCCGGAGAGAACGGGAATACTGAGAATGGTGGAGCCTTCCCGCTGCGCTGCCAAGGGAAATTCATCACAATGGGATCATGTATCCGATCACCCTCCTCGCTTTTGGCCGTCTGCGCCTGGAACCCTGCCGCGGCCTGGAGCGGCATTACCTCGATATGCTCCGTCCCTACGCCCGGATGGAGGTGACCGAGCTGCCCGAGAGCAAGGGTGATCCGGTGCGGCAGCTGAAAGATGAGGCGGAACGGCTCCGCCCGAAACTGGCCGTGGTGAGGTGTCCGGTGCTGCTCACACCGGAAGGGAAACTCCGCGACAGCGAGGCCTTTTCCCAGTGGCTGGTCACCCGGATGAATAGGGGCGAGAGCTTGGCCTTCGCCCTGGGCAGCAGCCATGGCTTTGATCCCGACTTGAAAAAAGAGATCCCGGAGCAGATGAGCCTGTCCCCCATGACCTTCCCCCACGAGCTGAGCCGGGTGATGTTCCTGGAGCAGCTGTACCGAGCCTTCACGATCCTCAGGGGCCGCGAGTACCATAAGTAATTCGCTGTTTTTCCGCCTCTCGATCACACTGATCCAATGGCGCATTCCATGGACCGCTATTTCGCCCCGCCGGAGGGACGGATCTTCGCCTGTTTCCCCGGGGCGGAGGATCGGCCCGGTCAGCGGCGCATGGCGGAACTGGTGCACAACACCGTGGTGGAGGGCTCGGCCCGCTTCCAGCGCTGGCGCGACCAGGGCAGCGAGCCCGAAGCGAAGCCCGAGGCGGTGATCCAGGCGGTGGAGGCGGGTACCGGCACGGGCAAGAGCCTGGGCTATCTGGTGCCGGCCCTGGCGGCCGGCCGCTCTCCCATCCTGGTGGCCACGCGCACGAAGCAGCTGCAGCGGCAGTTGCTGGAGGAGGATGTGCCCCGGGCGGCGGGCATCCTGGGCCGGCCCATCAAGGCCGTGCTCGCCAAGGGCCGCGCCAACTACCTTTGCCGCACGGCCTGGGAGGCGGCGGCCGCGGACCCCCACCTGGAGTTCTCCCGCGCCGATCAGCAGCTCTGGCTGGCCCTGCAGCGCTGGACCCTGGAAACCCAGGATGGTGATCGCGAGGGGCTGGGCCGGTTCGGCGAGGGCGAGTCGCCACTCTGGGACAAGCTCAATGCCCGCGCCGAACGCTGCACGGGCCGCCAGTGCCCCCGCTACGAAGACTGCTACCTCACGAGGCTGCGGGCCGCCGTGGCCGAGGCGGATCTCATCATCGTCAACCACGCGTTGCTGCTGGCGGACCGCGTGCTGCGCGAATCCGCCTTCGGCCAGGTGCTGCCGGACGCGCCGGTGCTCATCCTCGACGAGGCCCACGACCTGGAGGAGCAGCTCACGGAGAGCTGCGCCGAGGCCTGGTCCAGCCGCGCCATGAACCTGC
Source organism: Holophagales bacterium (assembly GCA_038320645.1). GTDB lineage: Bacteria > Acidobacteriota > Holophagae > Holophagales > Holophagaceae > Geothrix. Next base: position 20,807 of record JBBQEL010000013.1, read on the forward strand.
TGTTCACCGATCTCCGCGAGGCTGCGAAGGAACAGGGCGCCGCCTTGCTGGGCCTGCTGCAGCCCTGGGAGCGCTCCTGGGCCGACCTCCTCGCCTGGGTGCCCCTCGAGGGGGGCGTGCTGCCCCTGCTGGCGCCGGGTCCCGAGATGACGGCGCTGGCCGATGCCGTGGGCGACTGGGTGGAGGCCGGCGATCCCTTGTGGAAGGAAGCGCGGCGCCTGGCCAGTGCTGATCCCGAGAATCCGCTCTGGCTGCGGCTGGCCGAGCGGGTGGGCACGGCCTTTTCGCGCATGGAGCAGATCTTCGCGCAGCCCGATGGCTGGGTTTCAACGCTCAGCCGTGAAGGGCCGAACCTCGTCCACTTCAAATCGAATCCCGTGGATGTGCGCCCCTTCTTCCATCAGCACGTGCGGCGGGGGTTCGAGAGCGTGCTCCTGACGAGTGCGACCCTGCGCGATGGCCGCGGCTTCAATGGCCTGGGCCTGCGCCTGGGGCTCACGAAGGCCGAGGTGGAAGTCGCCGAGCTGGTGGAAAGCCCCTTCGACTTCGAAACCCAGGGCCTGCTCTTCGTGCCGCCGGATCTGCCCGAACGCCGCCCCGGCGCGGGCGGCGGCGTGGGCGATCCCGCCTGGATTGAGGCCTCCCTGGCGGCCATGGAACGCCTGATGCGGGCCAGCCGTGGCCGCGCCCTGCTGCTCTTCACCAGCCGCAAGATGCTGGCGGCCTTCCGCCCGCGCCTCGAGGCTGCGCTGCCCGAAATCACCTTCTTCGTGCAGGGCGACGGCCACTCACGCACGCAGTTGCTGGAACGCTTCCGCGCCACGCCGTCCGCGGCGCTGCTGGGCCTCGCCAGCTTCTGGCAGGGCGTGGATCTGCCGGGTGATGCCCTGAGCCTCGTGGTGGTGTCGGCGCTGCCCTTCGCGCCCCCGGATGATCCGGTGCTGCAGGCCCGCATCCGCGAAGCCGACGCCCAGCGGGAAGGCCTGGGCTTCATCGGCATCCAGGTGCCCCAGATGACGCTGAAGCTCAAGCAGGGCATCGGCCGCCTCATCCGCACCCGCGCCGATCGCGGCGTGGTGGCCGTGCTCGATCCGCGCCTCATGCTGCCCAGCGAAGACCGACTCGGCAAGCGCTACGCGGCCCAGGTGCGCGCCGCCCTGCCGCCCTTCCCGCTGACGCGGGATTGGGAGCGGGTGGAGGCTTTCCTCCAGGGCCTCTGATACGAATTTACGTCTTGGCGGTGAAATTCCTTTTCCCGATTATCGCCGACACTCAGCCTGCTCCTCTCAAGATCAACGGATAAAAACTGTAGCCGCGAATGACGCGAAAGGGCGCGAATACGGCGAGGATGGGCCGTCTGGGCCGATGGCCCCCAGCCGCGCTATGCGTGGCTGGCCGCACACGGGGCGGGCCTGCCGGCTCTTGAAGGCAGGCAGGCCCGTCTCGTGTGCGGAGACGGAGGGATGCCGGATCGCCTTTCGCGCGCCCGCAGGGCGATTCGCGTCATTCGCGGTTCAAGCTATTCAGGCTGAGCTTGGCACGATAATCGGGTTCCTTTTCTATCGCTCCGAACGCGACTCGGTATAAAAAGGGGCCCGCAATGCGGGCCCCTTTCATGGTGGAGAAGATCCGCCTACTTGGACGGTGCTGGTGGTGCTGGGGGTGCGGGAGGCGCTTCCGGTGTTGCCGGCGGCGGCGGCGGCGGCGGTGGTGGTGGCACCGGCTGGGCCGATTTTTCTGTCCCCGGTGCAAGCGGCGCCAAGGTCGCCTCGGGGGGTTTTGGCGCAGTGGCCATCTGCCTCTGCAACTGATTCAGGCGGGTCCGAAGGGCCTTCAGCTCGGCCCTGATTTCGGCCATTTCCGCCTTGGGATCATCTTCCTCGTCGCGGTCAGAGGTTCGCACATGGATCCGGGGAGCATGAATGGGGGAGAGGTGGATATTCTGTTCGATTTCTTCGGCCCGTTTCCGTTCGTCGCCATGTTCGACCACCGTGACTTCCTGCTCCTTGGCAGGCGCGCCATCGGTCCTGATCTTGAAGTGCTTCACGCTCACGTTCTTGGGCTTGCCATTCTGCTCCACGATCACGGTGCCCGGCAGGTCACCCTGCTTCCGGATCACTTCCACCTGAACCCTGCGGCCTTCCTTTTCGGCCTGCGCCAGGAGCGCCTTCAGCTCGGGGTCGTGCTTGAAGCGGTCCGCTTCGACCTTGAAGCGCTCGCCTTCCCCTTTGAGCCTGGCGCCCTCGGCCTTCAGGCGATCGGCTTCGGCCCGGAGCTTGGCTGATTCCTCGGGCATCGCCTGCTGGCTCCGCCGCTCCAGGTCCTGCATCTGGGCTTCCAGCGCGTGGCTGCGGGCATCCAGGTCATGCTCAAGGTGCTCCATGGCCCGAGTGCGGTCCTCGATGGGGCGGGTTCGATCCTCCCTGGCCCGGGTGCGGTCTTCGGAGTGGTGAGTTCGGAGCTCAACGAGCTGTTCCCGCTTCTGTCCACGCTCATTCTGCTTGATGCTTCGCAGCACCTCGCGCAGCCAGTCCTTGCCTTCCTTGTCGATGGGCAGTTCCTTGCCCTCCACGGTGTAGGTGGCCTTGTCCTTGGTGGCGGCGTAGGCACGGGTCTTCCCGCCCTTCTTTTCTTCCACCCTGAAGCTGCCGTCTCCAGACACGACGACAGGGTCGGGGGCTTCGCCATTCAGCTTGACGTCGCCCTTCATGCGCACATCCAGCTTCCGCTTGTCGTCGGTGACCGCGATGTGGGTGTTCTTGTCAGGCTTGGCCGGGGTTTCCTTCGCCTTGTCCTGCAGGGCCACACCCGCCGCGCCCAGCAGCGAGGCGGCCAGGACGGCGAGGGCCGTCGCGCGGGCGCCGGTGGTGATGGGCAGGGCCGGATAGAGAAGATGGCGGACGCGGTGCATGAGGGAGCCTCCGTTGGCGGTCAGGGCCAGAGGGGTGGGTGAAGGGGATAGTGGTTCGCGCAGGGATTCCAGATCCGTGAGGGCGCGGGCCAGGACCAGGGGATCGCCGCAGAGATCGGCAGCCACGTCGTCGCAGCAGAGCTCCCGCTCGGCGCGGATGCGGGCGGACAGCCACCACACGGCGGGGTGGTAGAAGAGCAGCACTTCCACCAGTGACTGCAGGAGGTTCACCAGGAAGTCGCCCCGGTGGATGTGGGCCAGTTCGTGGGCGAGGATCGCTTCCAGTTGGAGGGGTGAGAGGCCGCTGAGGGCGCAGGCCGGCAGGAGGATCACGGGCCGCAGCCAGCCCAGGGCAGTGGGCACTTCGACGGCGGCGGACTGCAACAGGCGCACCGTGCGGCCGAGCCCCAACTCGCGGCAGAGGCGGGACAGCACCAGGTGCCACTCGGCGGGCACCGGGGTCGCGCCCAGGCGCCGCAGGCGCTGCACCCGGAGCCAGCTGCCCAGGAAGCGGGTGGAGAGCAACAGGACACCGGCCACCCAGCCGGCCAGCAGCCGGGGCAGGGCGGGATCCAACCTGGCTTTGACGCGCTGGACCAGGGGCGTGGCTGGTGCCGCGGAGGCTGTCGCCTCCGCGGTTAGGTAAAGCATGGCGGGGAGTGGCTCTTGCCGATGCAACATCAACAACGTGGTCGCAGGTGCCGTCACCATGAACACCAGGAAGGCGCAGGCCACGCCGTAACGGGCCTTGGCGCTGCTTCCGCGCAGCAGCGTCAGCGTCAGCCAGGCCAGCAGGCCCAGGGCCGCGCCCTGCCAAAGGAAGTGGATCAGCGTCCAGCCCAGGTGCTGCGCCCAGGGGTGCTGGGCCAACGACAAGAGTGGGGTCATGGCTTCCTCCCTTCCGCCTGATCGAGCATCTGGCGGATCTCGGCCAGTTCCTCTCGGCTGGCCTTGCGCGTGGCCAGCGCCTGTAGCACCAGGCTCGTCGAGGATCCGCCGAACGCCTTCTCCAGAAGATCATCCAGAATGTTGCGCTGGGTCTGGGTCTGGGTTTGCGCCGTGGCGAACACATGGACGCGGTCCGAGGCGTCCCGCTGCACCAGGCCCTTCTCATGCATGATCTGAAGCATCTTGAGCGCTGTGGTGTAGCCCAGCTCCCGCTCCGCCGACAGCACCTCGAAGACCTGCCGCACGGTGCTGGGTCCCCGTTCCCAGAGCACCCGCAGGATGGCGAGTTCAGCGTCGGTGGGACGGGTGACAGGCTGCATGGGACTGGGCTCCAAAGGAGGAATACCGAAAAGATACGACAAGTTTCGTAGCAGTCAACGAAAACCTTCGTAATCGATTTGATTGTGGGGACCCCTGCCCATTCCAGATGCTTTTGTGCTGTTCCATTTGCAAAATGGCCAATTGAATAGGTATCGAATTTGGTTTCAACCAACTAACAGGGCACCCTTTGTCCAGTGACCGGGTCCAGTTGGAGGCGCAATCGTTGGAGGGGTTGGCGCCAATCTATCGATACTGAACCAACTATTTGATAAGCCAGAGTTGGCTCCTCACCAAGTTTGATTCCTGGATTGGAGGGAATTCCAACACGCCTGGTCCCCGATTCGTTGGCTCTGAGAAACCCAGCTTGGCAATTCGGGCAGGCCGTGGAGTGGCCCCAGTGATAGATGAGGGGACGAGCCTTAGGAAGGTGTCCGCCCGGAATTGATGGAAGGATCAGACCAGGGCAATTGGTGAACATGTACCTCACCATCAAATGTCACGTGCAAACCATCCTTGGCTGCGTCGGCATGGTTCAGAACGGATCCGCGGGCCCGCGCCTGATCCAGCAAGGCTAAATCCAGATCCGACACCAGGACCATTTCCACGTTGGCGGCGGCTTCAGTGGCTACCCCATCCATCGGGAAGGAGAAATCGGACGGGGTAAATACAGCACTTTGGGCATATTGAGCCGTGAGATCCGTGATGAGTGGAAGGCTCCCCACCATGCCTGCCGTCACAACGAAAAACTGGTTCTCAACGGCCCGTGCTCGGGCACAGGTGGTGACCCGTGTGTAACCGCGACGATCGTCCGTCAGATACGGAACAATGAGAAGTTGCACACCTTGTTCAGCCTGGATGCGTGCCACCTCTGGGAATTGCACGTCGTAGCAGATGGAGACGGCAAAGCGACCAAAATCCGTCTCCACAATATGGATATCTTGGCCTGAATCGAACTTCCAGATGTCCCGCTCGGTTCTCGTGAGGTGAAGTTTTGGCTGATGCACAGGCTTATGGCCGGGCACGAAGATGGACGCCACGTTTTCCAGGCGGTTTCCAGCCAGGCGCGGATGTGTGCCAGCTACCAGAATGCGGTCGTAGGATTCAGAAAGATGCTGAAACAGTTTCTCGAACGGATCAGAGAACCGTTCAGCGATAGCCCGCATCGCGGTTTCAGGATTGAAATTCTCGGGCAGGCAACTCAGGAGCTGGGCTCCTAGGAGTTCGGGAAACACGATGATGTCCGAATCGTAGTCATCACCCACATCCACGAAATTCTCGACCTGCTTCGCGAAGTCATCGAAGGTCGAAACCGGCCTCAAGGCATACTGAATTCCGCAAACTCGGACGGGGCGGGAGAGAAAGGGGGTTGGTGCCGTGAATCGCATAAGCTTCCCTATAATTTGAGATAGATGAGGGCCGCGTGACCAAGGGTTTCATGGTCACGAGCATAGTCCCGCAGGACCCCCCTGACTTCGAAGCCGATTCGAATTTGTTTGGAGAGCGTCGGATCGCAGATGGCTCCTTGGACCACCGCATCCACGTAGGCCTCTGGACTCATGGCATGCGCGTGAAGGTGATAACCGGGGATGCGGGCCCCAGCCACGAAAGCAGAACATCCCAGCCTTCGGGCCAAATCCAATCGGGCATCGTAAAGCAGCCGGCCTACGCCCTGCCCTTGCCAATCCGGATCCACTGCGATGTTGACACCATAGAGAACATTGCCATCAGACACATGTGTTCGAAGGGTCCCTTCGCCTGTGATTTCAGGCCATGAATGGGGAACGATGGCTGTTTCAAGGGGCAACCTCATGGTCGTAGATGTGCCAATGATGGACCCTTGACTGTCCGAGGCCACGATCTGCCCATCGGGAAAGTGAGCTAAGTGCTGGAGCAGGAATGTCTCCAACCAAACCGCTTCGGGTCCATGCGGTGGAGGATAGACCTTCTGCATGAGCGAGCGGATGCCCGCAATGTCATCCAAAGTCCGACCATGGAGCGTCACCAACCCGGGGGTCGGCGATGACCGAGATGAACCCGCGACGAGGCGATAATCAAGAGGGCCGTCACTGGGATGGATCGAATCCATAAAGCCTCCACAAAGCGTGATCGCTCATGCCCGGAAGGCGGCCCGACCTTTCCATTTACCTGTGACACTTGATGCGCCACACCCGCTTTGTTGTGTCCATACATTATCGCACGTTGGCTGGTTGGTTGCCGACCTATCTGCGTTCAGAGAGTTCACCAGGAACGTTTGACTGAATTTGTGGCAGGCCCAAATGATTCAGACGCAGAAGGGTCTTCGAGGTTCGGCAGTTCCCCTTCATACCGGTATCAGACGAAGCACCCTGATTTGCTTTAGGCTGAGCCTAGGAGGTCGTTATGCTCCGCGCCTATTGGAAGTTGCTTTCCCAACGGCTGGCCACCCAATTCGATGCCGCCACCTCCCGAATTCACCATCAGGACATCATCAAGGACCTGACGACCCACGCCGAGTTCAGTGGCAGCTATTTCCTGATGCTTGCCTCTTCCTGCCTGGTCGCGCTCCTGGGACTGCTCACCAACAGTGTTGCAGTGGTGATCGGCGCCATGCTCATCTCGCCGCTCATGGGGCCCATCTTTACGGTCGGTTTGGCCTTCAGCATGGGAGATCTCCGTTTGGCCCGAAAGGTCCTGCGGATCATCGTGATCAGCATCCTCCTGTCCGTCGTGATCGCCGCCTGCTTCACGTTCCTGTCGCCACTCAAGGCACCCACGGAGGAGATCCTTTCCAGGACCCGCCCCAACCTCTACGATCTCCTGATTGCCGGGATCGCGGGCGCTGCCGGTGCCTACGCTCTCTGCGCCAAGAAGAACTATCTGTTTATCACCACCGGCGTGGCGGTGGCCACGGCAGTCATTCCCCCCCTCAGTGTGGTTGGCTACGGTGTCGGCACCGGCCAGTTCACGTTGGCCCTAGGAGGCTTTCTCCTCTTCTTCACCAATCTTGTGGCCATCGTCATCAGTTCGGACCTGGTGTTCCACCTCTTCCGCTTCCGGGCCACCATGGTTGAAGGCGCCGTATACCCGCTCCAGAGGCGCTACTTGATTTTCGGGATCGTGCTGGCACTGGTCTCTATTCCGCTGGTGATCACCCTCGTGACGGACATCCGCAAGGCCAGGCTGGGCAAGCGCATCGAGCAGGTCCTGAAGCGCCATCTGGACAGCAAGGCTCACTCCCGGATGACCACGTATTTGTTCCAGCAGGGACGGGAGGGACTCGCCGTCTCGGCTTCCGTCAACACCGTCTCCTATTTCGAACCCTCCAAGACCAAACAGATCGAAATCGATTTGGCGTCCGAGTTGAAAACCCCGGTGCAGCTTGACCTGGAGGAAATCATTGTCCACTCGGGTCGCGTCGAACTGGCTGGGCAGCCCCTGTTGATGGTTTCTGCACTACCCCCTGCACCGGAAAAGCTCGCGGCACTCCGCGCCAAGGTGATCAGGCGACTGGACGAAGGTTGTCTGGATCTGTTGCCCTCCTTCGCGCCCTTTCCGATGCGGGGGGCGGAGGTCACCTTCTCCAACCAGGGTGAAACCATCACCGTGCGCATCCTCCTGGGCCGGGACTATCCTGCGAACGAGCAGGAGAGGCATTGGGCAAAGGTGGCGCTTTCCAGGAACCTGGGCGAACCGGTAGCGGTTGAGATCACGACCGTGCCTTTCCTGCCAGCCCTGGCACTCGGGCCGGATGGAGCCCCAACCGAGGCAAGCCGGAAGGCCCTATCGGTCCTCGCGCAGATCAACAAGGATTGGCCTGGGAAACGGTTCGTGATCATGGCGCCCCAGAAGCATGGCGCCGAAGCCATAAGGCGATATCTGGTATCGGGACTCGGGCTGCCCCCCTCCAGCTTGATCGAGCGCAGGGAACGCGGCCGCGAGCCGCGGGTGATGGTCCTCGCGGAATAGAGAAACACCTGACGGAAAAGTCAAAACTCTGGCTTCTCTGCCGAGGACGGGATGGTGCCTTGCAGGTGTGAATAGATTCGATTCACTCGTTACCATCCCGGCCCCCAGGTGGGCGACATCCACTCAGCAAAGGCTCGTTATTTAATTCTGCCTTCTTGTATTCGCGAGCGCCTCCACCGGATCATTCAGGCGATGAAGTCCCCCCGGTTTCGGGGGTCTGGCTGGGGTGCCTGTCCTCTTCCCGGCGATCGAAGGAGATCTCGACGGCGATGGCCGCTGCCTGCTCCGCGGCCACGCCTTCGGTGCGGCGCTCGTACTCGATCTCTTCGAGGTCATCCCGGGCCCGCATGGCCGTGTCCGCGACCAGTTCCTGCTGGCCCGGAAGGTCCACACGCAGTTCCTCGATGAGCATCATGATGGTCGCCGCCACCGGGAGAGCCAGGAGGGCGCCCAGCAGACCCATCAGCGTGCCGCCGGCCATGAGGGCGAAGAAGACGACCGAGGGTGGGAGGCGCAGTGAATGCCCGTAGACCCGGGGGATGAGCACCCGGCTTTCGAATTCTTCATAGATGAGCATCAGCACCAGGACGATCAAGGCGGCGGTGGGACTCTGGCCGAGTGCCGCCAGGACCGCGGGAATCACCGAGAGGGCCGCGCCGATATAGGGCAGCACGTCCGCGATGGCCGCGAAGACAGCCAGGGCCATGGCGTTCGGGACCCCACAGGCGGTCAGGAGGACGAAGGTGAAGGCACCGATGAGAAAGCAGGTGATCAGCTGCCCGCGGATGTAGGCGCCGACAATGGTCTCGGCGTTCAGCATGACCCGCGACAACCGGAGGTGCTGGGTGCGGGGGAGGAGCGAGAAGAGCCCGCCACGCAGGCGGTCCCGGTCGATCATCATGTAGAGGGCGAGGAAGATCGCGCTCATGCCGTAGGCGGCGATCTCGAAGAGGCGCATGGTGTAGGTGAAGGCCGTGGCGCCCACGGTGTTGCCCGGTCCGCCGTACTTAAGGTTGCGCAGCCAGTCCGCGAAGGGCGCGCTCAGGTGGTGCCGGGAGAACAGGTCGGCCATGCCGGCCCGGAAAGCGGGTTCGCGCTCGAACAGTGCGGCGACCTGGGCCACAACAGAAGGCACCGTCAGGGTCACCAGGAGCAAGGCGCCGAGGAACACGGTGGAAAAGACGATCGCGATCCCGAAGCCGCGCCGCACCTTCCGTGACTCGAGCCATTCCACGGTGGGGCTCAGGGTCCCCACGATCAGGAGGGCCACGACCAGCACGAGGATGACTGGCCACAGCCGGACCACCAGCCAGAGGGATACGATCACCACCACCAGGCGGATCAGGGTCGCCGTGGAGACTTCGAAGGTCACCCGGCGCTTGACCGGGTCCGCCCCCTGCGGCACCGGCTCAACCGGGTGGCCAGGCTTGGACGGGGGGCTGGATCGACTCAAGGGAACGCTCCATTCGAGGGCGAAGCCCCCAGCCAAGCCGACGATCAGACCGCGGGCTTGCATCGATCCCGAGGAACGACCCTGGAAGGGAGCAGCTTCCATTCCGAAACGACGGTGGCTCGTAACCCGCTGAAACAAGGGCGGCCATGGTGAGCCTTGGGGCTCGGCCAGAAAGAATCAGCGGGGAAAGGATCGTTCAAAATGACGCCACGGGGCATCAATCCGAAGGAGTGCCGGGGCGGCTGACCCCCCCGCCTTCGGGCTGTACGACGGTCCAGTGGTGGGACGACGGCTCAGGCCAGGAGGGCGGCCAGCAGGTCGTCCAGCGATACGCTGGCGATGGCGGTGGCGCGATCGCTCATGGCGTAGGGGAGAATGACATCGCGGCCGTGCAGCAGCGAGCCGCAGCTGTAGACGACATTGGGTACGTAGCCTTCCCGGGTGGAACCCTCCGGTACCAGGAGGGGCTCATGCAGGCGGCCCAGCACTTTGGTGGGGTTGTTCAGATCGAGCAGGGCCGCCCCGATGCAGTACTTCCGCATGGGTCCCACCCCGTGGGTGAACACCAGCCAGCCCGCCTCGGTCTCGATGGGCGAGCCGCAGTTGCCGATCTTGACGGACTCCCAGATCTCGGCCGGCTGCAGGAGCAGTTGCGGATCGCTCCAGTAGTGGGGGTTGTCCGAGAACATGATGAAAAGGCTTTCGTCGTCCTGGCGGGACAACATGGCGTAGTTGCCGTCGATGCGCCTGGGAAACAGCGCCATGCCCTTGTTCTGGACGGCGCTGCCGTTGAGGGTGAGGACGCGGAAATTGAGGAAGTCCTGGGTTTCGATGAGCTGGGGGAGAATGGCATGGCCGTTGTAGGCGGTGTAGGTGGCGTAGTAGGTCACGCTGCCATCGTCGTCGACGAAGCGGACGAAGCGCGCGTCCTCGATGCCGTTGCTTTCGTTGGACGAGACGGGAAAGATGATGCGCTCGCTCATGGCGAGCTTCGGCGAGAAGTGCAGCTCGTAGTTGGAGTCGGCTAGCCACTGGATGCAGGTGAGGGTTTCCCTGAGACCCTGGGTGACGGGGTGGGTTTCCCGCCGGACCCGAACCACATTGTGGTTCAGCTCGCTGCGGGTGAAGGTCTCGCCGAGAGGCTCCATCACCGCGTTCGAGGCGCCGTTGTCGAAGCCCATCTCGTGCAGCTTCACGATGAACACGGACTTCTTGTAGCGGGGGTTGGGGTCCAGTTCCGGCACGCTCACGAACCGCGAGACCGGGTCCAGCCGGATCTGGCCATCTGGATCGATGAGGCCCGTCCGGAACTCGATGGAGGAGATGTGGCCTTCGCCGGTGGCGCGGAGGCTCATGATGAACCGCAGGGCGCCCTCGGGGAGATCCCCCTGTTCGGGATGGAGGACGATCGAGGGGTTGAATAGCGCAGCCGATTCCAGCGCGTACTCGCCGGAGAAGAGGGCGCCGATGAGCAGCTTGCGGGCCGGGGAGAGCGGGCGCTGGGAGAAGAGGAAGGGAGCTACCCGCTCGAAATTGGCGACCAGGGTGGCCTCGATATCGACGTGCCGCAGGTCGAAATCCTTGAGGACGGCGGCCAGGTCCCGCTTGGCTTCCGCCTCGCTAAGCGCCAGGGCGCGGCCAATGATGGTGGTGACGCGATGGGTGCTCGAGGGAATGAAGGGGCGGAGGATGACCCGCCCACTTTCCGGGGCCAGGGTCAGGTCGTGGTGACGGACACGGATGGGGGACATCAGGCGAACCTCAGTGGGTGGGTGATGAGATGCTCCGCGAGGTTCATTTCCGCAAGGGAAAGGTGGAAGGCAAGGGTTGATTCCGCGCCCTGGTTTTCGCTGACCCGGTCGGCGTGCAAGCCGTCGCTGCACCCGCCGCTGCTGGGGTTGTAGAGGGACTGGCCCAGGTCATTCCGGCCCAGGAACCACTCGAAGGCGCGCTGGGCCTCCTTCGACCAGACCTCATCCTGGGTGGCCCGGTAGGCTTCGAGGCAGGCCGACACCATGGCCTGGGCCTCGACGGGCTGCTGATCGAAATCAGCGTGGGCGCCGCCCCGTTGGCAGAAGCCGTTGCTGCCGATGGGCCGGAAGTGGCCGGCCTGCGTCTTCTGCAGCGAGGCCAGCCAGCGCAGGGAGCTGAGGCCGATCTCCAGGGCTTCCGGGTGGGGCATCCACTGGCCGCTGATCAGCAGGGCCTGGCAGAGTCGGGCGTTGTCGTAGGTGGCGATCGGCTCGAACCAGGGCCAATCCTCGGTGGCGCAGCTGTGCCAGAGCTGCACGAGCCGGTCAGTCAGGGTGGCGCGGAAGGAGAGCATGTGGGGATGCTGGGGATAGCGGTGCAGGTACTCATGGATGCCCAGCAGGGTGAAGGCCCAGGCTCGGGGGGAGGAGAAGCTGCTGACCGTGGGCAGCGCCCGCTCGAAGAGCAGCCCGGACAGCCGCTGGTGGCCCTCATTGCGGGAGCGCCCCGTGCAGGTACCCAGTGCCCAGAGGGCCCGGGCATGGCTGTCCTCGCTGCCCGCCTCCTCCAGCCACTCCCGCCCGTGGCTCATGAAGTTGCGGAAGCGGTGGGTGCCCTGGTTCAGGGCCGCCGATAGGAAGGCGAGGTAGCTGGTGGCCTGGCGATCGAGGAGTTCCTCCGGAGGCCGCCCGCCGACTTCGTCCAGAAGGACGCAGAGGATCAGGGCGCGGGCGTTGTCGTCGGTGCAGTAGCCTTCGGCAAAGTTCGGCACGTTGAACGTGGCGTGCTGGAAGATGCCGGTGCCGTCGCTCATGCGCACGACGTGGCTGAGGCGGAGGGGCGGCAGCTCGTAGGGGCGGCTGGCGAGGGTCCAGCCGGCGAAAGCCTTGCGGGGGGCCGCCTTCCGGTCGGCCCCGGCCCGCTGGAAGGACTCGAGGTAGCTCTGGGCCGCCCGGGGCCAGATCATATCCCGCCCGAGCTGGTAGGCCGTCTCCTGGGTCCGCTTCAACCGGTCGGGCTCGTCGAGGTAGGTGCAGACGCCCTCGGCGATGGCCTGCGGATCGCGGAAAGGCACCAGGATGCCGCGCCCGTCGGCCAGCAGCTCTTGGGCGTGCCAGTAGGGTGTGGACACCACGGCCTTGCCCGCGCCGAACACATAGGCCAGCGTGCCCGAGGTGATCTGGGCCTCGTTGAGGTACGGCGTGAGGTAGATGTCCGTGGCGCCGATGAACTCCTTGAGATCGTCCAGCGACACGAAACGGTTGTAGAAGATGACATGTTCCTTCACCCCGCGGGCCTCGGCCAGTCGCTCCAGGCCCAGGCGGTAGCTTTCACCCTCCCGGGCGACGAGGTGGGGATGGGTGGCGCCGAGCACCAGGTAGACCACGTTCGGATGCCGCCGGACGATCTCGGGCAGGGCCTCGATGACGCTCTCGATGCCCTTCCCCGGGCCCAGGAGCCCGAAGGTGAGCAGCACCATCCGCCCCTCCACGCCGAACTGGGCCTTGTAGAAGCTGGAGTCGATGAAGGGCATGTCTGGAATGCCGTGGGGGATGAGATCCACCTTGAAGTCCGGCACACCGTAGGTCTCTTTCAGGATCTGCGCGCCCTTGTGGGCCATCACCACCAGGCGGTCGCTGCGTTGCACCAGCTCTTCCATCACCTTGCGCTGGGCGGCGTTCGGTTCCCGCAACACCGTGTGGAGGGTCGTCACCACGGGCATCCGGAGCTCCTTGAGCAGGGCCACCAGGTGACTGCCTGCGGGTCCGCCGTAGATGCCGAATTCGTGCTGGACGCACAGCACATCCGCGTTGTTGAAGTTCAGGAAATCGGCCGCCCGGCGGTAGGAATCCAGATCCTTCTCGTCCAGCTCGAAGCGCACGCGCGGCGGGTACGCGTACCCTTCGAGGCGATCGTTCACTGCTCCCGCAAAGCACAGGGATCCAGGCGCGGCGTCCGCCACCGCTTCGCAGAGGTCGTGGGTGAAGGTGGCGATGCCGCACAGGCGAGGGAGGAAACCGCCCAGGAACGCAATGCGATCCGGCAGAGTGGCATTCATCAAGCCTTCCCTCGCAGTCCACGCAACATATCGCAATGCGCTCAGTTGCATGAGTTCGATGCTAGCACCTCGAACCATGGCCCCGATCCTGCGGGGAGCGCAGCCAGGCCCCTCCCCCCAAGCAGGAGGCCCGCGCTGAGTGGGAACCATTCAAAACGAGGGACACGACGCTTCGTATTGATGGAGGCAGCGGCGGCGTGCCGGATGCAGGTTGTGCAACTCGTTGATTCCATAGGTAGCATGCGAATGGCCTGGAAACTGCACCATCCGGTGCCTTGCTGTGGCAAGGCCACCCCATGGGAGTCCCATGCCCGCCCCGGACCAGGTTAGGATCACCCCGGTCTCCATCGGTGCGGGTGCCACGTCGCCGGGCAGCCGGGAGCCACGCGTGCGGTCGGTACCACTGATCGATCTGACTATCCTGGAAGAAATCATCGGCCCTGATCCGACCGGCCTTCGCTCCTTCCTGACGGAATTCCTGCATGTATCCCGAGGTTTGAAGCTGGAGCTCCGCGCCGCGTATGTCGCCGGTGACGCCAGGGCCGTGCAACGCATCACCCATAACCTCAAAGTGGATTGCCGCGCGGTAGGTGCCCTGGCCCTGGGTGAGTTGTGCGCCAGGCTCGAGCGGGACGCCAAGAGCGAAGACTGGACGGCCATGGCCGAGAGCATCGCGGTGTTCGAGCCCCTCGTAACAAAGGTCGGGGAAGCGGTCTCCCGGTTTTTGTCGGAGGCATGACCATGGCCTGGCATCCGTTGCCTGAGGGCCACCCCTCATGAGTCCCCAACCGGTCATCCTGCTGGTGACGGACCATGCTGCCGACGGCAAGCGGATTGTCGCCCGACTGTCGGGGGAGTATTCCACCATCACCCTTTCCACCGATCCCAGGGAGTGGGTCCGGGATTTCGAGGTGATCCGCCCGGCCCTCCTGATCTTGGCGTTCCGGTCGGTGGAGAAGGCCGAGCGCTATTGCAGGGAGCTGTTCCGCCAGGGTGTCAGGGGCGCCACCCACCCGCATCAGACCCTCGTTCTCTGCCAGCAGGCCGAACTCCCCGAGGTCTACACCCTGTGCAAGAGAGGCTTTTTTGATGATTTTGCCATCTACTGGCCAAAACCCCAGGAAGCCTTGCGGCTGCCCATGGCCATCCACAACTGTTTGCGCCGGAACACCCGCCTGACCATGATCCCCGTCCCCCCGATCCAGACCTTGGCCCAGGGCTGGACGGAGCGTACGGAGCTCCATGCCGAGGATCTTCCGGTCGGGTCGGCCCCCACCACTGTCCCAGTGCCCGTCCTGTCCAGGCAGACGCCCGAGATCATCCTGCTGGTGGATGACGATGGCTTGCAGTTCCACCAGATCACCCTGGCCCTGGCCCAGAGCTCCTACGAAGTGATCTATGCCGCCTCCGGGATTGAGGCCCTGACCATCCTGCACAAGCGCCGTCCGGATCTCATTCTCATGGACATCAACCTGCCCGGCAGCAACGGGATCTCCCTCACACGGCGCATCAAGGCCATTCCCAACTATTCGACCATTCCGATCGTCATGGTCACGGGTGAGTCCGAAGGAAATGTGGTGGAGGAATGCCTGGACGCCGGGGCGGTGGACTTCCTGGTCAAGCCCATCCAGAAGGCCACCTTGGTGGCCAAGCTGCATGCCGTTCTGGAGGGCGTCCGGCACGGTGGGGAAGTGCCTTCGGACTTCGGGGATTCCAGGATCCAGCGGTCTGAATTCGGCTCAGCGCTTCCCTCGAATTGAACGCCACAATCCATCATCCTGATGGATCGGCCAGCAGCCGCAGATCCTTGCATTGCTCGCAAGATCAAACAATGATGCGGTTAAAGAAATGGTTCGATAAATGCTATAGGGATTCCAGATTCCCCGCCAGGCACGGGGGGAAGGCTCGGGAAGGACATTCGGAAGATCGGTCGTATTTCGCATCGATTCCTGCCCTGCAGGAGTCGGCGATGCTCCCTTCAACCGCAACCTGGAGGAACCATGAAAACCGGTAACTGCAGCAGCGCGCCAAGCCAAAGAAGGAGCACACCATGAAACCCAGCGTCATGCTCGCCATCCTGCTGATCGCCGGCGGTGTCATCGCCGTGGCCTACCAGGGCATCACCTACACCACCCGGGAAAAGGTCGTCGACGTCGGATCCATCCATGTGATGGCCGACAAGACCAAGTCGTTCCCCCTGTCCCCCGTCCTCGGCGTGCTGGCGATCGTCGGGGGTGCAGTGCTTCTCTTCGCCGGTAAGCGGACCGCCTGAATCGTCTTTGAACGCCTGGGTGGTCGAATCAACGCCCGGGCAGAACCACCTAAAGGAAGACTCACATGCTTGGAATCATCCTGATCGTCGTCCTGGTCCTTCTGCTGGTGGGCTCGATGCCCCGGTGGCCGCATAGCCGCGACTGGGGTTACGCCCCGAGCGGCGGCTTCGGGCTCGTGCTGCTCGTCTTGATCGTCCTGCTGCTCATGGGCCGAATTTAAACCATTGCACCCATTCCGGGGGGGACGGGTGCACCGCCCCTGGCGTCGCGTCTCGATGGCTGTAAGCCAGGGATGAATGACGCCAGGGGATAACTGGAAGGTGTTGTGTGAACCAGGCGCCCTTGAGCGAACGGCGAAGGCTCGGAGCCTGCCTGACGAGCTTCCTCATGGCTGCGTGCCTCAGCCTGACCGCGGCCCGGCCGCCCAAGGCCTGGAAGGCCCTGGAGGCCCGGAAGGCCGCCATCGGGAAGATCGAGGTCGTGATCGGGGAGGTGTTCGATCTCGCCAAGCCCGAGGAAAACAACTGGATTGGCCGCACGGCCAACCACCTGCACGCCTCCACCCGGGAAGCCGTCATCCGCAGGGTCCTCCTGTTCACCGAGGGCGAGCGCGTGCTGGAACGCCGCATCCGTGAAACGGAGCGCCTCCTCCGGGCCCTGCCCTTCGTGAAGAACGCCCGCATCGATCCGGTCGAGCAGCCGGATGGCACCGTGCTGGCCAAGGTCTGGGTGCAGGATGCCTGGACCCTGCAGGTGGACGCGAGCTTCTCCAAGGTCGGTGGCCAGAGCGTCACGAGCTTCGGGGTGGATGAAAAGAACTTCTTTGGCAGCGGCAAGAGCGTGGCCTTCGATTTCTCGAAAGATCACGAGCGCAGCACCTGGGGCCTGTCCTACGGGGATCCCCAGCTCTTCGGGAGCCGCTGGACCCTCAACGCCCACACCCAGTACCTCAGCGATGGGTTCCTGCGCAGCCTCCAGGTGGAGCGTCCCTTCTTCGCCCTGGACACGCCCTGGTCCACCGGCGTCGGCTTCGCCCA
Organism: Holophagales bacterium; assembly: GCA_038320645.1. Classification (GTDB taxonomy): domain Bacteria; phylum Acidobacteriota; class Holophagae; order Holophagales; family Holophagaceae; genus Geothrix. The sequence goes on from JBBQEL010000013.1 coordinate 37,725, forward strand.
GAGACACTCCAGCCTGTATCTCTACGACCGGGGGAAGCAGATCTACCAGGCCCCGTTCGTGCAGGACGAGGTCCGTCTGTCGGGCGCCAAGCTTCTGCATACAACCGAAAACCGGGTCTGGCGAGGTGGCCTGTTCTTCGTGCGACAGGACACCAGCTATGGACCGATCACCACCACACCCCCACCGGGACCTCTGGCAGCGCCGGTGCTCATCGATCGACGGCTCCGGGGTCCAGGGGTCACCTTCTCCACCCAGGAAGATGCCTACGATGACTTCGTCGATCTGCTGGGCATGGACAGCCCCGAGGACTACAACCTGGCCTGGACCGGAGAGGTGGACCTCGGGGTCTACAGCCGGGCCTTCGGCTCCAGCATCGCGGCTCCTTTTTTCAGGATCAAGACAGCCAGAGGCTGGTCTTCCTCCAGCGAGGATCTCGTCCTTTTCTCTGCCACGCTGGATGGGCGGAAACCCGCCACGGGCCTGGAGAACAGCCACCTGAGCTTGGCCCTCACGGGCTACCGCAAGGTGACCCCCTACCAGATCCTCGCCGGGATGGTGACTGTGGACCGCGCCAAGAAACCCGATCCGGAGACCTGGTACTACCTCGGGGGAGATCAGGGCATGCGGGGATTCCCGAACCAGCTTCATCCGGGGGATGCCCTCTGGACCGCCAGCTTCGATTACCGGCTGCTCACGGAGCAGCGCCCCTGGGGCCTGGTGAGGATCGGCTACAGCTTCTTCACGGATCTGGGTTCGGTGCGACGGCTGGACGGCCAGGGCTGGTCCAGGATCTACTCTGATGTGGGCGTGGGGTTGCGGTTGGGCAACCTGAAAAGCTCGGTGGGGCGCGTGATTCTCCTGAGCGTGGCGGTGCCCCTGAACCGCGAGACCTACCAGGCCCGCTGGCAGTTCACCGTCGGCAACGCCGTGCGGTTCTGAGCGATGCCAGGGTTCAGCATCCACGCTGAAAACAGGCGCTACGGGTGACCTTCAAAGTGAAGGAAGGCCGGCTTCAAATTGATGTCCCAAGGCTGCGCACGCCATTTCGCGAATTACAAACTATTGATGCTGCAACTAATTAAGTCGTGGCTTAGAAGCTGCATAGACCCTTTGGCGGGCCCTAAATTCAGCCCGTCCCGTTCACGCCTGATGGCAGGAAGACGCACCTTGGCACCGCAGCACGATCCGGACCACCCGCACCTTCGGCCAGGACAATGGATATGAAACGCCTCCCCCTCAAATACCTTGCCCACCTGGCCTTCGGGGGAGCGGCCATCGTGATTGTCCTGCTGGGCTGGGTGCTCTACCAGGCCAAGGCCCAGACCACGGCCTCGAGGAGTTGGATCACCCACTCGCTGGTGGTGATCCAGGCCCTCGGCAATATCAACGAGGAGATGAGCCACGCCGAGTTGGCCCAGCGCAGCTACCTGCTGACCGGCAGAGAGGGCTTCCTGGCCGAGCGTGCGCAGGCCCTCGTCCGGCTCAATCAGCTGGTCCTCGGCGTCAAGGCATCCACCGTGGACAATCCGGAGCAGCAGGAGCGGATCGCACAACTGGAAACGCTGTTGGCTGAGCGAATCGCCGTCATGCGGGCCAACGGGGAGGGCTACAAGGACGGGGGCAGTGAAGCCGCCAGTGCGATCGTCATCGCAGGCGTGGGCCAGAAATCGGAAGTGCAGGTCTACGAACTGACCGGACGGATCAAACGTGAAGAGATGCGGCTGCTCGGCTTGCGCCGGGAAGGGGTCGGCCACCGGTACGAAAGCACGCTCATCTTCGTCATCGTCGCAGTGCTGATCGGCCTGGTGATCCTGGGCTATGTGGGTTTTGTCGCCCAGGCCAGGGCCAGGGCGCGGGCCGAGCGCAAAGTGGCCGACATGACCGAGAGCCTGCCTGGCACGGTCTACCAGTGCCGCTCCAACCTCGACGCTGTGGTGCGCCGGAGCTTCGAGTATGTGAGCCCCTCGGTGATGGAACTGTTCGGCGTAGAACCGACAGCCATCATGCAGAATCCAGACCTGTTCTGGGTGCTGGTGCTCAAGGAAGACAGGCCGGCCATGACAGAGGCGCTCAAGCACGCGGCGGAGACCTTCGAGGCCGTGCGCCATGAATTCCGGATCCGCCATGCCAGCGGCGCCATCCGCTGGCTGCGCGCCACCACCTCCGTCCGGCTGGAACCCGACGGCAGCCTGCTGTGGAACGGTTTCTGGGCTGACATCACGGAGCAGAAGGCGCTGGAAAGCGCGCTCCTGGAGGCCCGGGAGACCAGCGAAAACGCCCGGATGGAAGACCGCTACCGCGGCCTGCTGGAAGCGGCTCCTGATGCGATGGTGGTGGTGGACCAGCAGGGGGAGATCATCCTGGTGAACGCCCAGGCGGAGTATCAGTTCGGCTACCACCGGGACGAGCTCCTCGGCCGGCGGGTGACCAATATCATCCCCGATGGGTTTGCCGAGCGGCTCATCGCCGACGGCACCCGGACCGCGGCCGAGGCACTGACCCAGCAGATCGGGACCGGGATGGAGCTCTCCGGCCTGCGCAAGGATGGAAGCCGGTTCCCGATCGAGATCATGCTGAGCCCACTGGAAAGTGGCGAGGGCATCCTGGTGACGGCCGCGATCCGGAACATCACCGTGCGCCGGGATGCGGAGAACCACCTGTTGCAGATGGAAAGCCGCTACCGCGGCCTGCTGGAAGCGGCTCCGGACGGCATGGTGGTGGTGAACCAGGCCGGGGACATCGTCCTGCTCAATGTCCAGGCGGAGAAGCAGTTCGGCTACCGCCGCGACGAACTCCTCGGCCAGCCGGTGAAGAACATCATCGAGCAGGGCTTTGCGGAGCGGATCATCGCGGACGGCACCCGGACGGAGGCAGAGGCCCTTGCCCAGCAGATCGGCACAGGCATCGAACTTTCCGGAAGGCGCAAGGACGGTGTCTCCTTCCCGATCGAGATCATGCTGAGCCCACTGGAGAACGTCGAGGGCATTCTGGTGACCGCCGCGATCCGGGATATCAGTGCCCGCAAGGACGCCGAAAGACAGACGGAGGCGGCTGAGTCCTCCAACCGGGCCAAGAGTGTCTTCCTGGCGACCATGAGCCACGAGATCCGGACCCCCATGAACGGGGTGCTCGGCATGCTCGAACTGCTCAGTCTCACCAAGCTCGACAGTGCCCAGCTCACCATGCTGGGGGTCGTGCAGGAATCAGGCCGGTCGCTGCAGCGGATCATCGACGACATCCTGGATTTCTCCAAGATCGAGGCGGGGAAGTTGGAAGTGTGTCCGGAACCCGCCTCGATTTCCGCAGCTGTTGAGATCGTCCGGAACATCTACGCCGGCCTCGCCAGCGCGAAGAGCCTGTTGTTCACCTACACCGTGGATCCCGACATCAGTCCGGCCCTCCTGGTCGATCCGATTCGGCTGCGCCAGATCCTCAACAACCTGGTCAGCAATGCCCTCAAATTCACCAACAAGGGCTCCGTCGACATGAAAGTGGAACTGGTGAGGCGAGCCTTCGGCGTCGACCGGATCCGGTTCACGGTTACGGATACCGGCATCGGCATCTCGATCAAGAACCAGGCCCGCCTGTTCCAGCCATTCGTGCAGGCCACCGCGGATATCGCCCCCCGGTTCGGAGGCACGGGCCTGGGGCTCACCATCTGCCAGCGCCTTGCCAAGCTGATGAGCGGATCGATCGAGATGATCAGCGAGGTCGGCAAGGGCACGACCATGATCCTGGAGCTCTCTCTGCCGATCGCGGACCCGAAGGCCATCCTACCCCGTGCCCATGTCTTGGCCGGCGTCGGCAAAGGTTTGGCCGCCAAGGTGGGCCGACCTACGCCAAGCATCGCGGAGGCCGAAGCCGAAGGCACGCTGGTGCTGATGGCTGATGACCACCCGACCAACCGGTCGCTGCTGGAGAGCCAGGTGAACCTGCTGGGCTATGCCGTGGAAAGCGTGGCCGACGGCCTGCAGGCTCTGGACCAGTGGAAGACCGGCCGGTTCGCGCTCCTCATTACCGACTGCAACATGCCCGAGATGAATGGCTATGAACTGGCCCGCGCCATCCGCCAGCTGGAAGCGACCCAGGGCGGCGGTCGCACCCCCATCATCGCCTGCACGGCGAACGCGCTCAGGGGCGAGGCGGAAAACTGCCTCGCCACCGGCATGGACGACTACCTGGCGAAGCCGATCGAACTGAAAGACCTGGCCAGGAAGCTGGAGCGGTGGTTGCCGCTCAAACCGCAGGTCGCCACGCTGGACGCCACGCTGGACGAGACGGTTCTCGACGAGATCACCTTTGGGAATGGGAAGGCCCAGCGCGCGATCCTGGCGGATTTCCGGAAGGTCAACGATGCCGACGCCGCCCAGCTGTTGGCCGCCGTGAACAGCGGGGACCTGCCCCAGGTCACCTACCTGACCCATCGCATCAAGGGGGCGAGCAGCATGGTGGGGGCCGTGGCCCTGGCGGCGGTCTGCGAGCGCCTTGAGCAGGCCAGCCGCGCCAACGACTGGACGGCCATCCAGGCGGCCATGCGCCCCTTCAATCACGAGCTGCTGCGCCTGAACGCGCACTGCGAGGAGATGATATGTCCATCTCCGATCTGAGGTTCCTGGTGGTGGAAGACCATGAGTTCCAGCGTCGGCTCCTGTTGACCATGCTGGCGGGTCTCGGCGCCGTACACCTTGCCGTGGCCGGAGACGGCCACGCGGCGCTACAAGTCATCCGTGAGCCGGACGCCGCCATCGATATCATCATCAGCGATCTCGACATGCCGGGCATGGATGGCATGGAATTCATGCGCCACCTGGGGGAAGCGGGCCTTCCGGTGTCGGTCATCCTGGCCAGCGCGCTGGACAGCGCTCTGCTCGCCTCCGTGGAGACCATGACCATGGCCTATGGGTTGCGGATCCTGGGGGTCATCCAGAAGCCCATCACGCCGCCCAAGCTGGAAGCGCTGATTCAGCGCCACCGAAAGGCGCTGCCCAGCCCGGCCCCAGTCAAGCCGGACGGCCCCTCCTTCGTGCTTGAGGAAATCGTGGAAGGCCTGCAGAACAACCAGTTCGAACCCTTCTTCCAGCCCAAGGTGGAGCTGGCGAACGGGCGGGTGAAGGGTGCTGAGGCCCTCGCCCGCTGGCGGCACCCCCGCCTGGGCATCGTGGGCCCCTATGCCTTCATCGACCTGCTCGAGGCCGAGGGCCTCATCGACGAGCTGACTTGGATCATGCTGAAAAAATCAGCGGCCTTCTGCAGCCTGTGGCGCCGGGAGAGCGGTCTGGAGGTCACGGTCTCCGTCAACCTGTCTATCAAATCGCTGGTCGATGTGCAGCTGGCCGAGCGCGTGACCGATATCGTGCGGCAAGAGAATCTGGAGCCCCGGAGCATGGTGCTCGAAGTGACCGAATCCGCCACCACCACGGACATCGGCAAGGTACTGGAAAACCTGTCCCGGCTCCGCATGAAAGGCTTCGGCCTGTCCATCGACGACTACGGAACCGGCTATTCCTCCATGCAGCAGCTCACCCGCATCCCCTTCACGGAGCTGAAGCTCGACCAGTCGTTCGTGGCGAATGCGGTCCGGCAGCACTCGGCGCGGGTGATCCTGGAATCCAGCCTCGACATGGCCAGGCGGTTGAACATCGTCTCCGTGGCCGAAGGCGTGGAAACGGCGGAGGACTGGCACCTCTTGCGGGATCTCGGCTACCAATTGGCCCAGGGGTATTACATCGCGAAGCCACTGGACGCAGACAGCTTCCTGGAGTGGAGCCGGAACCGGACCCAGGTGAGCGAATGCGCCGGGTAGGGCACTGATGGCCGTGCCGACCCGCAAGGGCTTCAGCAGGACGGACGCGACGAACCGCTGGTTGTCGATCATCCTGCGCGCGGCGGCCTTCCTTCTGCTGTTCTGGATGGTGCGCAGCCTGCTCGTCGCGGTGGCCCTCGGGATGCTCCTGGCGATCCTCCTGGATCCGCTGCGGCTCAGGATCACCGCCCGGTGGCCCAGGCTCGAAAGGGCGACGCCGACCCTGCTGACGGTGGGGGCGCTCGTGCTGGTCGTGCTTCCCATCGGCCTGCTTGCTGTGCGCCTGGTCGTTTCGGTCCAAGGATTCCTGGAAGGCGGCCTCGGTCAGATCACGACCCGGATGCAGGAGGTCGCCGCCCGGCACTTCTCGGGCATCGCGAAGGGCCTATCCCTGCCTGTGGCGCGGATCCAGAGCGGAGCTGCCGAGGCGGCCCAGCGCCTCGCCAACTCGCTTGGAGATCTGGCGGGAGGCATCGCCGCCGCGGTGCCGGGTCAGGTCATCGATGTGTTCGTGTTCATCCTGGCGCTCTACTTCTTTCTGCGGGATGGGGCCGCGGCCACGGACTGGCTGCGGCGGATCCTGCCTTTCAAGGCCCGCGAGACCCAGGCGCTCTTCGCCTCAATCCGCGACAACGTGCACGGCGCGTTGGTGGGTGAGCTGACGGTCTCGGCGGTGCAGGGGAGCCTCACGATCATCACCCTCTACCTGTTCCAGGTGCCGGGTGCGCTGATGTTCGGCATCATCGCCACGGTCCTCTCGGTGCTGCCGGTGGTGGGCACCATGCCGGTCACGGTGGGAGCGACCCTCTATCTTTTCGCTTCCGGACGCATCGGCGCAGGGATCGGCATGGCCATTGCCGCGGTGGTGATCGGCATCTCCGACAACCTCATCCGGCCCTGGGTCCAGAGCGCGGGTACGGGAATGCACCCGCTCGTGACCCTGCTGGCGATCTTCGGTGGCGTCCATTGGCTGGGGTGGGCAGGCGTCTTTCTGGGCCCGGTGATCGCGGCCGTGGCGCTCTGGTCCCTGGATCTCTACGCGCAGGCCCACGGGGAATCGCCCGCGGCCTCGACGGTTGAGTCATGACGACGCCTTCGCGCTCAGGCGGGGGGCTGGGCGTCCTTGGACGGCGTGCCCTCGGCGGCCGGCAGGTGCGTCGGTACGGGCGGCGCCGGCACCACGGGCTGATCCTTGCGGGAGCCGTAGGTATGCGCGAACACCCAGGTGAATTCGGCGCCGAGCAGGAACAGCTGGGCCGAGTAGTAGACCCAGATCAGCACGACCGCGAGCGAGGCTGCGGCGCCGAATACGGAGGTGATCCCGCTCTTCCCGATGAACAGGCCGATCAGGAGCTTCCCGAGGGTGAAGAGCAGCGCCGTGACGGCCGCGCCCACCCAGACATCCATCCATTGGATGCGCACCCGCGGCATGAACTTGTAGATGAGGGCGAAGATCGTGCAGGTCAGCACGAAGTCGAGCGCAAAGTTGATGGTGTGACCCAGCAGTTCCCAGCTGGCGAACAGCGGCCCCCACCACCTGCCGAAGGCCGCCAGGGCGGCGCTCGCGATGAGGGAGACCATGAGCAGGAAGCCGATGCACAGGATCATGCCCACGGACAGCAGCTGCGACCGCATAACTCGCCACCAGCCGCTCGGCTTGATGCGCTGCGGCACGCGCCAGATGCGGTCCAGCGCATCCTGCAGCTCGACGAACACCGAGGTCGCGCCGACCAGCAGGAACACGCCGCCCGCCACCGTGGCCGCGGCGCTCTGGCCCGGCCGGTGGGCGGCTTCGAGCAGCGCCTGCACGGCCCGGGCGCCCTCCTCGCCCATGAGTCCGCGCAATTGGCCGAGAATCTCACCGCGCGCGGCCTCGGCCCCGAACACCGATCCAGCCAGCGCCATGACAATCAGCAGCAGGGGAGCCACCGAGAACAGCGTGTAGTAGGAAAGGGCCGCTCCCATGCTGGGCGCGTAGTCGTCCACCCAGGACTGCGCAGCCAGCTTGATCAAGGTTCCCGTCGCCTTGAGATGGAAAGAGAATCGGGATTCCACCGGTGCACCCATGCTTCCAGTGGATCACGGTAAGCCAGCCGGCGGGCGGCCGGATCGTCCTTTCCGGCGGAACCCGAGTCAGCAGGGTTCGCAGCTCGCGAGGTGGCGCATGGTCAGCACAAGGTGGTCCTGCGGCGCCCTGGCCATCGCCCTTGGTGGCCTGGGGCTGGCCTGCAAGTCGCCCACCGACCAGACCCCGACGACGACGGCGGCGCCGTCCACTCGAATCCAGTTCGTGGAGGTGGATGCCACCACCCTTCGGCGGGCCGAAACCAAGCCCCCGGTGGAACCCCCCGTGCGGTCCCAGCTTGCCACCGACGAAGCTGCCGCCAGCCTGCGCAAGGCTGCCGTGGAACAGCTGACGGACCCGGCGACCCTGGCCAAGGTCGCGCAGAATGACTCGGATCCCGCCGTGCGCCTGGCCGCCGTGCGGAAGCTGACCGACCAGGCCGTCCTCACCCAGCTGGCCCTGCCGGGCGAGACGGCCCCCGTCAGCCAGCCGTCCGCGGCGCCTCCGGCGAGCCCGGCCGCCTTGACCGAGGTCACGAGCCAGGAGCGCAATCCGAATGCAGGGCTGACCACCGCTGCCACCCCCCAGACCAGCCCGAGCGCGCCAGTCCCGCCAGTCCCGCCAGTCCCGCCTTCCGGTCCAGCCATCGCCTTTAAGCCTGGAGTGGTGACGCCCCCGAGTCAGGTCGCCCCGTATCAGGCGGGACCGCTCCCGGCCATCAGGAGCGATCAGCCCGCAACCCCAGCCGGCCAAGCCAGCCAGGGCGGCCCAGGGCGGCGGGCCGGTCCGGAGCATCCGGTTGAGCAGGCTGCCCTGTTCGAAATCGCCAGGGGCGACAAAGACTGGAGCGTGCGCCAGGCAGCCGTGGAGCGGCTCACGAACCAGGCCTACCTGGCTCAGGTGGCCACCTTGGACGCGGACGCGGACATTCGCAAGCTCGCGGTGAGCCTGCTGACGGAGCAGGCCGCGCTGTTTCGGATCGCCACTCAGGACGCTGACTGGAGTGTGCGGCTGGCGGCGGTGGAAAAACTGACCGGGCAGGGCCACCTGGCCACCATCGCGCTGAAGGACGAAGATATCGACATCCGCAAGGTGGCCGTGGGTCGGCTGAGGGACCAGGCCGCCCTGGCCCGGGTGGCCAGGAGCGACCAGGACTGGAGCGTGCGCTCAGCCGCCGTGAGCCGGCTCACAAACAAGGCCGTGCTGGGCCAGATCGCCAAGGACGATGCGGACGCGGACATCCGCAAGCTCGCAGTGAGCAAGCTGGCGGAACCGGAGATTGAGCGCTAACTCGCCTCATGCGTGGGGGGAAGGACCCCTTCGAGGATGAAGGAGCGGAGCGCCAAAATGATTGATTCTTGGTGGGCCTTCGTGCGGCCTAAATATTTAAATAATAGATAATTAAGAGCTAACAGGATGGTATGAATCGTGCCATGGTCAGGGGTTGGGGAGGTTCCGTCTGTGGGGCTTTCCCCGAAAGCGCAGAGACGGTTCCAGTGGAGGCCAGCCATGACGACGAACCTGGGCCGGCCCAGCCGGTGTGGAGTGGTGCTATGACCCTGAAATCCACCTATTCCACCCTGGCCGCCGCGACTGGTGCCTGCCTGCTGGCCATCCTGTTGGTGGCGCCGTCCTTCTGGGCCTACACGCGCATCAAGGAATCGGCCTCGGCGGGGCGGGGGACCTTCGAAGTCATCATCGAGGCGGACAAGTTGGATCTGGCCCTGAGCGATGCGGAAACGGGGGAGCGTGGGTTTGTCCTGACCGGCAACGAGGCCTTCCTCGAATCCTACCTGCGCGTGCTGGACAAGGTGCACCCCCAGCTGGAGGCCCTTCAGCGGCGGAACCTGGGCAGTGTGTCCCGGGAACACCTGCAAACCTTGACTCCCATAATCGACGCCAAGCTGCTGTACATGGCCCGGACCGTCGAGCTGCGCCGCCGGCAGGACACCGCCGCGGCCATGGCCGCCGTGGCCAGTGGCCGAGGCAAGGACCTGATGGATGCCATCGATGTGGAGCTCCGCGCGTTCAGGCAGGCGGAGCTGATCGTCCTGGCCCGCAACGAGGCCGCCTTCCAGGCCCACACGGCCCGGCTCTTCAACTTTATCCTTGCCGCCTGCCTGTTCTCCCTGCTGGTGGCCCTGGGCATCGTCTATGTGGTCCACCGCCAGTCGCGGCTGCAGGTGCGGGACCTGGTCCATCTCGAGACCGAGCGCATGCTGCGGGCGCAGGAAGCGACCAGTGGCCGGCTGCGGGAGGTCAACGCCATCCTGGAGGAAAGCGAGGCCAAGCTGGCCGTCACCCTCGACTCCATCGGTGATGCGGTCATCGCCACGGATGCCGACGCGCGCATCAAGCTGATGAATCCGGTGGCCGAGAAACTCACGGGCTGGACCGCGGCGGAAGCCCTGGGCCAGCCGGTGGGCGAGGTCTTCGTGATCATCAACCAGGAGACGCGCGAGCCCGCCAAGACGCCCGTGGGGGACACCCTCACCCACGGCACGATCCAGGGGCTGACGAACCATACCCTGTTGATTGCCAGGAATGGCAGCGAGTGCCCGATCGCGGACAGCTGCGCGCCCATCCGGTCCGCCGACGGGAAGGTGGTCGGCGCCGTGCTGGTGTTCCGGAACGTCACCGAGGAATTCGAAGTTCAGCAGGCCCTGCATGACAACACCGTGAAGATCCAGACGATCCTCAGCACGGTGGTGGATGGGATCATCACCATCCGGGCCAAGGACGGCATCGTCGCAACGGGCAATCCCGCCGCCGAACGGATGTTTGGTCTCACGGCGTCCGAACTCGTGGGCCAGCCGTTCAGCCACCTGATTCCCGGGCTGGATCCAAGCCTGCTGCTGACCTTTCCAGCGTCCGGCGAAACGGGCAACGGCCACGAGGCGGAGGGGCAGCGGAAGAATGGCCAGTGCTTCCCTCTGGAGATCGCCATCGGCGAGATGAGCCTCGGTGGGGAGCGGTACTTTACGGGCATCCTGCGCGACACCAGTGTTCGCAAACAGGCCGAAGAAGCCCTGGTGCAGGCCGGGGCCCTGCAGAGCGCCATCTTCAACAGCGCGAATTTCTCGAGCATCGCCACCGATGCCAAGGGCGTCATCCAGATCTTCAACGTCGGTGCGGAAAAGATGCTGGGCTACTTGGCTGCGGATGTGATGAACAAGGTCACGCCCGCCGAGCTTTCGGATCCTGAGGAAGTGATCGCCCGGGCCGAGGCCCTCAGTCTGGAGCTCTCGACGCCGATCGCCCCGGGCTTCGACGCCCTGGTTTTCAAGGCCTCCCGGGGCATCGAGGACATCTACGAGCTGACCCTGATTCGCAAGGACGGTGGCCGGTTCCCGGCGGTGGTGTCGGTCACGGCCCTGAGGGATGACGACAGGGGCATTATCGGCTACCTGCTGATCGGCACCGACAATACCGCCCGCAAGCGCATCGAAGCGGAGCGCGCCCGGCTGGACCAGGCCCTGAAGGACAAGAACACCGAGCTGGAGGGCGCCATCCTGATCGCCGACAAGGCCAACCAGGCCAAGTCGGAATTCCTGTCCAGCATGAGTCACGAGTTGCGCTCACCCCTCAACGCAATCCTGGGCTTCGCGCAGCTGATGGATTCCTCCAGTCCGCCGCCCTCCGCCGGGCAGAAGGGGAGCATCGACCGCATCCTCCATGCGGGCTGGTACCTGCTCGAGCTGATCAACGAGATCCTGGATCTCGCGGTGATCGAGTCCGGCCGGCTGTCGCTCTCCCAGGAGTCCGTCTCCCTGGAGGAGATCTTGTACGACTGCCGGTCCATCATCGAACCCCAGGGACAGGCTCGGGACATCCAGTTCTCGTTCCCCACCTTCTCGGTTCCGTCCTTTGTCCAGGCGGACCGGGTGCGCCTGAAGCAAGTCCTCATCAACCTCCTGTCCAATGCCATCAAGTACAACCGGCCCGGAGGCACCGTCAAAGTGACCTGCGCCACCATCAGGCCAGGGCGCACCCGCCTCAGCATCCGGGATACGGGCTTTGGCATCTCCACCGAAAAACAGCGGCAGCTCTTCCAGCCCTTCAACCGCCTGGGGCAGGAACACGGTGCCGAGGAAGGCACGGGCATCGGCCTGGTCATGAGCAAGCTGCTGGTGGAACTGATGGGCGGCAAAATCGGACTGTGCAGCACCGTCGGAGCTGGCAGCACCTTCTGGTTCGACCTGGATGAAACGGTCGCACCTGTCCTGGTGATGGTTCCCAGCGAGCCCCTTGTCGCACCCCAGGCGCCGCCGGCGAAGATCAAGCAGTCCAGGACCGTGCTTTGCGTCGAGGATAACCCCGCCAACCTGGACCTGATCCAGCAGCTCATCGGCCGGCGCCCCGAGCTCGCCATGCTGAGCGCCGTGGATGCGACCCTTGGAATTGCGTTGGCGCAAAAACAGCAGCCTGATGTCATCCTCATGGATATCAATCTTCCAGGCTTGAACGGCATCCAGGCCCTGAAGATCCTTCGTGAAGATGCATTGACGGCCCACATCCCGGTGGTGGCCGTCAGTGCCAATGCCATGCCCCTGGACGTCACCAAGGGCCTGGAGCTGGGATTCTTCCGGTACATCACCAAGCCCATCAATGTCCAGGCTTTCATGGATGCGTTAGATGAGGCTTTGACAGAAGCTGAAATGACTTCGAGCAAATAGGGCAGGGAGTAGGTGGAACCATGATCAGTCCAACAGACATTCTTCTCGGCAGGATCCTGATCGTCGACGATCAGGAAGCCAATGTGGCCCTGCTCGAGCAGATGCTGCTCGGCGCCGGCTACCTCAATGTGACCGCCACCACGGACCCGACCAAGGTCTGCGAACTGCACCTCCTGAACCACTACGACCTGGTCCTGCTCGACCTGCAGATGCCGGGCATGGATGGCTTCCAGGTCATGGAGAACCTGAAGGAAATCGAAACTGGCGGCTACCTCCCTGTCCTGGTGATCACCGCCCAGCCGGCCCACAAGCTGCGGGCCCTGATGGCCGGCGCGAAGGATTTCCTCAGCAAGCCACTGGATCTGGCGGAGGTGCTGCTGCGGGTCCACAACATGCTCGAAGTCCGCTTGCTGCACAAAGAATCGAAGACCCTGAACGAACGCCTGCTGGCGGAACAGAAGGTCTCCCAGCGCCTGTTGCTCAACGCGCTGCCGGCTTCCATCTTCGAGCGGATGAAGGCACGCCCCGAGGTCGAGTCCGGACCGTACACGGAGCTCGTCACCGAGGGCTATGCAGAGGTGACGGTCCTGTTCTCCGACATCCTGGAATTCACCACTTTCGCGGAAGGCGCCAGCGCCGAGGTGCTGCTGGGCGTGCTGGAAGATCTCTCCACCCGGTTCGACGACTCGGAGGTCCCGGTCCTGGACCGGAACCGGACCATCGGCAATGCCTACCTGGCGGGCATCGGCCTCAGCGACGAAGTGGCGGAGCACTCGATCCGGGCCGCCCACAAGGCCCTGGATATCATCGAGGCCGTGGATCGCTTCAACCAGCGCAGCCGCTTCAAGCTGCACCTGCGCATCGGCCTCGATACCGGGTCGGAGATCTCCAGCGTCGTCTACAAGCGCAAGATCGTCTGCGACCTGTAGGACCCTGCGGCCCTGCGGGGGCAGACCCCGGCTTGGCTAGGACGTGCGCACGCCACCGATGAGGCCGTAGCTTTTGAGCTTGCGGTAGAGGGTCGCGGAGCCGATCTGCAGCTGCTCGGCCGTGCGGGTCTGATTGCCCCCATTCAGTGCCAGGGCGGCTAGGATGTATTCCTTTTCGACCGCTTCCAGGGGCTTCACCAGCCCATCGCTGGTCACGCTGGCCAGGGGGCGGGCGTGCCGGATCTCCTCGGGGAGGTCTTCAAGCTCCACCCGGGCCCCCGGCGCCAGGGCCACAGCCCGCTCCATGGTGTTTTCCAACTCCCGGACGTTGCCAGGCCAGCCATAGCGCAGGAGCTGATCCGTGGCGCCCGGCGTGAGACCGGTCATTTTCCGCTTCATCCACAGGGCCGATCCCGCGAGCAGGATCCGCGCCAGGGGCAGGATGTCCTCGCGGCGCTCGCGCAGGGCCGGCACATGCAGCTCGACAACCTTGAGCCGGTAGTAGAGATCCTGGCGGAAGGCCCCGCTGGCCACGCCGAGGGCCAGGTCGCGGTTGGTCGCGGCGTGGATGCGCACATCCACCTTGCGGGTCTTGTTCTCGCCCACGCGCCGGATCTCGCGCTCCTGGATCGCCCGCAGCAGCTTGACCTGCATGCCGGGTGAGACCTCGCCCACTTCGTCCAGGAGCAGGGTGCCCCCATGGGCGGATTCGAACAGGCCCGGGCGGTCGTGGGTAGCACCCGTGAAGGCGCCCCGGGCATGCCCGAAGAGCTCGCTTTCCAGCAGGGTCTCGGTGATGGCCCCGCAGTTGATCGCGATGAAGGGGCCCGCCGCCCGGGTGGATTCGTCGTGGACCAGGCGCGCGATCCGCTCTTTGCCCGACCCGCTTTCGCCCGTGATGAGAACCGTGGAATCGACCTTGGCCACCCGGCGGGCCAGGTCTACGACTTGACGCATGGCGGGGCTCTTGGCGGTGATGCCGAGGACCGACTCGTCCCCCAGGGGCGCTACCTGGACCAGGGCTTTCTGATGCTCCTTGATCTTCCGTTCAGCGGCCTTCAGGGTCGCCGTGACCCGGTGGATCGACACATCGAGGCAATCGGAAAGCCGGTTCTTATCGTAGAAACGCAGCTCCTCGGCCTTCGTGTCGCCCCACTCCTCGCGGGTGCGGCCGAAGAGATGGCAGCCCGCGTCGCCCTTGCCCTGGCAGCGGTCCTCCAGGACGAAGATTTCCTTCCCGGCGATCCGGCTGAGGTAGCCGCTGATGAGGCCGCTGATGGTCCAGCACATGGGGGCGTCGGCCCGCCCGAAGTGCAGGAGGTGTTGCTCCGATTCGTAGGAGGCCACCAGCATCATGCCTTCGGTGGACAGGGGGTCGCGGTTGTCCGACCCCACACCGAAGAGGCCCTCCATGGTGTGGATCCGGGTGCCTGCCTGGCGCCACTGCTCGTCGTTGGCCCACTTGAATTCGGCCTTCAGGGCCTCGGCCATGCGCCAGCCGTGGGCGAAGCCGAACTGGGTCAGCACGGTCCGCGCGGCGGTGAGGCCGAAGTTTTCCACGAGGTACTTGCGGAGCAGGCCCATGGCCACGGCATCGAGCAGGATCGCGCGCTGTCCGGCAAACCGGATCACGCCGCCTTCCTCGTCCATCTCCAGTAGTTCCTTGTGGTCCAGATCTTCGGCGCGCATGGCTGGCCTTCTAGGAGCTCTGAAATCCTTCGGACTGAAGGAGCGGGTCTTTCATCTTGATTGAATCTAGCACCATTCCACTCAAATGATTTCCATTTAAATAAAGAAATTACAACAATTACACAAGTGGCCTGAATCATGCACAAACAGCCTTCAGTTGAGGAGATCTGCCTTGCGTTCCCGTGCTTCCGTCCTTCGTCAGGTCACTTTCTGGATGACCGTCCTCACGGGCGGGCTGGCGGTGGTGGCCTCCCAGATCGGCTGCATCCGGCCCTCGACCGTCCTTTCTGCCCCGGGCTTCCCCCGCGCCAGCCGTCGCTCCCCGGTGCCGGCCGAGGCCACCGCTGTCTGGACCGAGCCGGCCTTGGCCGGCAGTCCCGCCCTGACCAACGACTCCCTGTGGAGCCAGCCCAGGTCTGAGGCGAAACAGAATGTCCTGACCAGCTCCCGCCACCATTCGATTGAAGAAGTCCGGCTTGCCCTTAGGCCGGCGGCTGACTGAACTGACGCTCGTCCCGCAGCACTCCACCGGATTTCCCGAAGTCATGGAATCCGTTTCGCCCCCGTGTCGGAGTCCGACTTGGCCGTTGGCCTGTTCGCCACTACCGTCGCGGGAATCGCTCAACCCACCGCCCCTTGGGGCAGAAAGAGACCGCACCATGCGCCATTTCCGCCTGAATCCCAACGCCGCCCTCCTGGCCTCCGTCTCCATGATCCTGATCGGGGGCACCGCCCTGCAAGCTGCGAGCATGGACAGCAAGATCGAGCAGTCCGCCAAGACCAGCCACAACTTCAAGACCCACCTGAAGGACGACAACATCAAGGTGGCCTCTTCGGATGGCGTCGTCGCGCTCAGCGGCACCGTCTCCAGCGAATACCACAAGCTCCTGGCCCAGGAGACTGTCTCCGGACTGCCCGGCGTCAAGGCCGTGAACAACAACCTCAAGGTGATCGGTGATCAGCCCTCTGAAAACTCGGATGCCTGGGTCACCACGAAGGTGAAGACGGTGCTTGCCTTCCACAAGAATGTCAGCGCCTCGGCCACCGCGGTGACCACGGAGAAGGGTGTGGTCACCCTCACGGGCAAGACCCACTCCGAAGCCCAGAAACAGCTGACGACCGAGTACGCGAAGGACGTCGAGGGCGTCAAGGATGTCCGCAACAACCTGGTCGTCGACAAGCAGGCCCACCGGACCGCCGGTGAGAAGATCGACGACAGCTCCATCACGGCCCAGGTGAAGATGTCCATCCTCTTCCACAAGTCCACCCACGCGCTGGCCACCAAGGTGTCCACCAAGAACGGTGTGGTGACCCTGCACGGAGAAGCCAAGAATGCCGCCGAGCGCGACCTCGCCACCAAGCTGGCCGAGGACATCGACGGAGTGAAGCACGTCACCAACAAGATGACCGTCAAGTAATCCAACCACCTATCGAACCGGCCCACCGAAACCCTCGGGGGGCCGGCCATCAACGCCTTCCATGAGGAGGTCCCCATGCTGTGGACCATCGCCGTCATCTTGCTCGTCCTGTGGGCCCTGGGCCTCGCTACCGCCTACACCTTGGGCGGCATCATCCATGTCCTTCTGGTCATCGCCATCGTCGTCGTCATCATCCAGGTCATTCAGGGTCGGCGCATCGCTTAGCGCCCCGCCCCTCTCTTCCAAAAGGAGGTTCCCATGTTGTGGACCATCGCCGTCATTCTGCTCGTCCTGTGGGCCCTGGGCCTCGTGAGTGCCTACACCATGGGCGGGTTCATCCACGTCCTGCTCGTCATCGCCATCGTTGTGGTGCTCGTCCGGCTCATCCAGGGCCGGAGGGTCGTCTAGTTACCAGGGACAGTTCTCCATGCTTCCAGAGCGCAAAGCCTACGAAAGCAACCTCGAAGCCCAGTTGGCGAAATGGAAGGCCGAGCTCGCGGTCATGAGGGTCCAGGCCAAAGATCTCGAGGGCGGCACCAAGCTCCAGTCCGACCAGGTCTTCGAGGCCATCCAGCACAAGCACGACCAAGCCACCCATCGCCTGAACTACTTGAAGGAGGTCCGGGACGATGCCTGGGAGAGCGTGAAAGTGCACACGGAATCCACCTGGGCGGAGATCAAGGCCCTCTCCCGCGGCCGGCCCGGGCAAGCCTGAGCCAGCCATGGTCCTTTCATCACATGAACCCTCACGGAGTCAACCATGAGCAAGCACGGTGCCCTTCTGGAACACCCCCTGTTCGACGAGAAACAGGTCGACGACCTGGTGGCGCTCTTGAATCAGTCCCTGGCCGATACCCTTGATCTGGCCTACCAGACCAAGCAGGCCCACTGGAATGTGAAGGGCTCGAACTTCTACAGCCTGCACCTGCTGTTCGACCAGCTCTATGGGCAGCTGTCCGCCTATGTGGACGAGTTCGCCGAGCGGGCCGTCGCCTTGGGCGGGCAGGCCCTCGGCACCATCCGGGCGGCCGCGGAGGCTTCCCATTTCAAGGAATACCCACTGGAAGCCCGGAAGAGCATGGACCATGTGAATGCCCTGGTGGATCGCTACGGGGAGTACACCAAGCGCATGCGCCAGGCCATCCGCAAAGCCGAGAAGGCGGGCGACCGGGACACGGCGGACCTCTACACCACCGTCAGCCGCGCCATGGACAAGGCCCTCTGGATGTTGACTGCCCATCAGGGCGACTGATCCCCACCACTGGAGTCCGATCATGCCGCTCGCCCTCGACATCACACTCATCCTGGTGCTGGTGATTCTCGTCGCGACCCTGGTGCCGCTGCTGATCCAGCTGCACAAAACGGCCCGGGGCCTCGACCGCTTCCTGGTCAGGGTGGAGAAGGACATCTCGCAGATCGCCGGGGATGTGCACGCCTCGCGGTTGCGCATGGACCGTATGGCGGGCTCGGTGGAGGTTTCCCTCGGCGAGTTCTCCGCCTTTGCAAAAACCATCGGGGCTGTTGGCCACACGGTGGAGGCCCTCCATGCCCAGTTCCGTGGCAGTTTCGAATCGGCCTCCCGTGGTCTGGGCGGTTTCCTGGGAGCGGTCAGCAGCGTGTTGGCCCTCTTCAAAAGCAAGTCATCCACCCAAGAACCTCAATAGGAGCAACACCATGAGCGAATCCAAGGCATCCTACGCAGGACCCATGATCATGACCTTCCTCGCCGGCGCCGTTGTTGGCGCGGTGGTGGTGGCCCTCACCACGCCCAAGACCGGCCCCGAACTGCGCGGGGACCTGAAGGACCTTACCGCTCGTGCCAAGCGCCGGGCTGGGCAGTTGGCCGATGACGCCAGCGAAACATGGGATGACCTGAAAGAGCGAAGTGCCCAGGCCGCAACCGACCTGAAGTGCAGTATCACGGACGCGGCGCAAGATCTGCGGGGCTGAGCCAGCACCAGACAGGATTCACAGGCCATCGACCCTTCGGCTTGGAGGTCTTGAGTGGCCCCCCAGGAACCAAATGAAAGGTATACCCATGCATATCTGGAAAACCCTCCCCTTCATGACGGCCCTCCTGGTCGCGCAGGCCGGCGCCCCCACCTCCAGCGCCGCCTACAACGCCACCATGAACCTGACCGCTGTGGCCCAGTCACCCACCGTGCCCCTGTACCGGATCACGGTCGTGCAGGGCTCCGCCAAGGCCATCAACTACCGGAACATGAAGCACTCCACCGAAATCGACCTCCTGGGTACGGTGCTCGTGGCCGATGCCAAGGGTGACGCGAAGGTCAAGGTTGAGGACGGTGCCATCCGGATCACGGCCCGCGTCAAGAACCTTCCCCCCGCCTCCAGCTTCGGCGGTGAGTTCCTGACCTATGTGCTCTGGGGGATCTCTCCCGAGGGCCGTGCCACCAACCTGGGCGAGCTCATCCTTGAGCACGGCAAGGGCAAGGTGACCGTCACCGAAAAGCTGCAGACCTTCGGCCTCGTCGTGACCGCGGAACCCTACTTCGCCGTCAGCCAGCCCAGTGATGTGGTCGTGATGGAAAATGCCATCAGGAAGGGTTCCAAGGAGCAGTTCGAGTTCATCGACGCCAAGTACGAGCTGCTGAAGCGAGGCCAGTACACCCAGAACATCAGCCCGGCGCTGCCGATGGTGATGGATGCCAAGACGCCCTTCGGCGTCTACCAGGCCCGCAACGCCGTCCGCATCGCCCAGGCATCCGGTGGATCCTTCTACGCCCCCGAAGCCATGGGCAAGGCCGAGAACTATCTGGCCCAGGCCGAGGCGACGAAGAACAGCAGCAAGGCCCGGGTGATCGCCGCCCGCGAGGCCGTGCAGCGGTCCGAGGACGCCCGTCTGATCTCCGTCCAGAAGCAGGAGGTGGCCCGTGTGGCGCAGGAAAAGAAATTGAACCAGGACCGGCTCGACGAGGCCAACCGCGCCACCGCCGTGGCCACTGCCGCCAGCGATGCCGCCCTTCAGCAGTCCCGGCAGGCCATCGCCGAGAACGCTGGACTCCGGGCCAAGAACGAGGGACTGCAGGTTCGCAACGAGGGCCTGAAGACCCGCAACGAGGACCTGAAGACCAGCAATGAAGGTCTCCGCACCCGCTTGATGATGGAGCTCAACACTGTCCTCCAGACTCGCGCCACGGCCCGGGGCCTCATCGTGAATATGTCCGGCATGCTGTTCGAGAACGGCCAGGCCACCCTGCTGCCGCCTGCCCGCGAGAAGCTGGCAAAGATCGCCGGCATCCTCTCCGTCCACAAGGGGCTGAAGATCGAGGCGGAAGGTTTCACCGACAGCAATGGCAGCGATGCCTCCAACCAGATCCTGTCCGAGAAGCGGGCCCAGAACACCAGGGACTTCCTTATCGAGCAGGGCGTGAAGGCTGATGCCATCAGCTCCAGGGGCTTCGGGGAAGGCAACCCCATCGCCAGCAATGACACTGCCGCGGGTCGTCAGGAAAACCGCCGGGTCGAGCTGGTGCTTTCCGGGGAAGGCCTCACGGTCCCCAAGTCAGCCGATCTTTAGACCGGGTTTCGGACCTGGATTGGCAGAAGGTCTTGAAGCCCCACCGGGTTTCAAGACCTTTCGCCGCCCAACAAGCAGACGAATGCTCCTCCCATTCTGAAGGAAGTGGACCATGACCCAGCAGAACGCAGTTGTCGGTGTCTTCGATTCCCATCTGGAAGCCGAGCTCAGTATCAAGGCGCTCAAGCTGGCCGGGTTCGACATGACGAAACTGTCCATCGTGGGCAAGGATATCCGCACGGAGGAACACGTCATCGGGTTCTACCAGGCGGGGGATCGCGTCAAGTTCTGGGGGAAACTGGGAGCCTTCTGGGGCGGCTTCCTGGGCCTGCTGTGCGGCTATTCCCTCTTCGTTGTCACCGGGCTGGGCCCACTCGTGGTGTTCGGTCCCATGGTGAACCGGATCGTCGGCGCCCTCGAAGGGGCGGTGGTGGGCGGCGGCCTGGGCGCGCTGGCGGCAGCCCTCTACGGCATCGGCATTCCGGAAAATACCTGCCTGCAGTACGAAACCGCCATCCAGTCGAACAAGTTCCTTGTGATCACCCATGGTACGGGCAGCGAGGCTACCAGTCAGGCCAGGGACATCCTTGCGACCTCCGGCGCCCAGCACACGGGCATCCATCCCGAGCAGTTCGACGGCATCGTCATGGTCGCCTGAAGGCTCACCGCTTCACCCCCGAGCAAGGAATCCACCATGCGGAAACCAGAAGAGATCGCCTCGCGGCTCCTGGGCATCCCCTACAAGGACCTGGACGACCGCACCAAGCATGTGACCCAGCATGTGGCAGACCGCAGCCACATCGCCCGGGACGTCCGGGCGGAGGGCAACGCGGACATCACCTTCGGCCAGCGGGCCGCCGGGGCCGTGGCGACCTTCGGCGGGTCCTGGACCTTCGTGCGCCCCTTTGCGGCCGTCACACTGCTCCACGAGAAGCTGGATCACCTGCGTGAGAAGCAGTGGGAAGGGCTGCTGGAGCTCCAGCGGGAACAGCTGAAACAGCTGGCGAGCCTGCTCGGGTCGAAGATCGGTTCCGCCTGAGATGCGCCTGCTTCCCTGGGTCGCTCTGTTCGCGCTGGCTCTGCTGGCCACCGCCTGCGCCCGGCTGCCTGATCTGGGCTACCTGAAGGAACCGGTCCCAGTTCCGGCCACGCCAAGCGTGGTCAACGGCCGCGGCGCCCTGACCGAGAAGGAGGCCTCCTCGGTCCTGGCCCGGCGCCTCGGTCCCAACAGGATCGACGCCAAGGCACTCGCCAGTCTGGAAGAGGCCGCCACGGGCCGCCCCCTCATCGCCGGCAACAAGGTCACCTTGCTGTTTGATGGGCCCAGCACCATTTCGGCCATGATGGCGGCCGTGGCGGAAGCCAAGGACCACATCAACCTCGAGACCTACCTGTTCGATCAGGATCCTCTGGGCATGAAATTTGCGGATCTGCTGATCGCGAAACAGCGGCAGGGCATCCAGGTCAACATCATCTACGACTGTGTGGGCACCCTGGGCACGCCCCAGGCCTTTTTCGACCGCATGCAGGCTGCGGGCATCCAGCTGCTGCCCTACCAGCCGGTCAGCCCACTGCAGAAGCTTGGC
>JBBQEL010000014.1:0-54362 GCA_038320645.1 Holophagales bacterium
GTTCATCTCGAACAGGGTGTAGTAGCCCTCGCTGAACTTCTGGACTTCGTAGGCCAGCTTCTTGCGGCCCCACTTGTCGGTCTTGAGCAGTTCGCCACCCTGCTCGGCAATGATCCCCTCGTACTGCTTGACGAGCTCATCAGCCTGCTCGTCCGTCAGCGTGGGGGAGGCGATGAAGATGGTCTCATAGCGACGCATCTGTCCTCCTTGTGGATGTGAAGCCCCCTTTGGTGTTCCAGGGAGCAAGGAAGAGCCCTCCAGCGGAGGACGCGAAGGGACAGTTTCGCGCGGAAAGGCTGGAAGATCAACGGAAAGTCTCAGCACGGACTCCAGGCATCGCAGGCGTTGCCTGTGAGAAGGCGGGGGCAACCGAGCCTTGCGGCCACAGCGGCGTCATTCGCCCTTTCACCGTCATGGCTGATTGAAATGGAATGGCCCGACGGAGCGGGACCGGAGCACAGCTCAGCCCTGGAGATCCCTGGCAGCGGCATCCATGCTCCGCTTCAACTCCGAGTGGGCGCAGGCCGTGCCCTTGGCCAGGTCATCCAGGGCCTTCGCGCCTTGCTGGGCTGCAGCATCAAGGCCACCCTTGGCGCGGCGGCCAATCCCGGTGAGGTCCTTGCGAAGGTCGGCACCCTTCTTCGGAGTGGTGAGCGCGATCACGACGGCACCCACGGCGGCCCCGGCGAGGAAGGCGAACAGGGTGGACTTGTGGGAGTAGAGGTTGTCTAGGTTCATGCGGGTCTCCGGTGGCGGATGAAGGGTGTGGCAGCGGCTAGGGACGGCTACCGGAGGGGAGGTCCAGCCAAGCAGGACGCTCCCTCTGGCGGCAGTTCCGGGCTTGGCTAGAAGCGCAAGGTCGCCGAGACTTGAATGGCAGTCGCGGTCCGGTCCGTCACGGGGCTTTCCGGGCTGCTGTCCGATACGCGCGCGCCCAAAGTACCGTTGTAACTGGAGCGCGCATACCGGGCTTCGACTCCGAAGGCATTGGTGAACTGGTAGCCGAGTCCAGCCTTGCCGCCCAGGGCGGTCTTCTGGTGGGTCACTTCGCTGGTCGTGATGGTGGTGCTACCGATCTCGTCACGGGTGCTGAAGGCGGTCGCCCAGCGTTCGATCCGAAGCCCTGCCAAGAGGTAGAAACCGGTGCGGGTCGTGGCCCCGGGGAAGTAGAGGTAGTCCGCGCCAGCCTCGACATTGCCGAGGGTGATGTCCTCCCGGTAGCTGGAACCCGGGCGCTTCTCATGCTTCGCGCTATAGGCGTTGAAGCCGACCTCGGGCCGGATCAGGCTGCCGCCACCCAGATCGATGCCGATCTGGAAGGCCAACCCCAGGCCGAGGCGGTTGTTGGTATCGGTCTTGAGGTCATCCAGGGGCAGGTCGACGGAAAGGGCGCCGCCGAACTTGGCCTTCTCGGCCGCACCCAGGGGTGAAGCGAGGGCCGTGAGGAGCAGGGCGAGCAGGGCGGGTGTCAGCTTGGTTTTCATGGGATCTTAACTTTCTTGTTGGGATTGGGGTTGGGGAAAGAGGATCGGTAGCAGGCGCAACAGCCACAGCCCCTCTGAGGTCGGCAGGTGCCGCCCAGCAGAACAACGCAGCATCCGAGCCACTAAATTAATTGTTTATTATTAAGTAACTTACATCAAACATACGATGCCATGGGACAGGGAAACCCCTCAAAATGACGGAGCCCATCCTTCAATTCGGATGGCGCACTTGCTTCACCGCAGCGGCCCTGGCAGAACACCCGGAGTCAGCGGCCCAGGAGGTGGCCGAGTCGCCAACGGAAACCGCCAATGAAGCTGCCAATGGCGATTTGCAGGTCCTGGCGCGTCTCGAAAAGCAGGCTGTGGCGAAAAAGGCCGACAAGGCGATCTGAATCAGCTGCGCCCTGAGCTCAACTGTCCAGTCGCCATACCCCTGAGGTTTGACGCTGGTGGCCGAGATCCCGTTCGTGATCCCCCTCCCACTCACCCTTGGATTGGACAGACTCCTAGGCCATCTTCAGGGTGGCCTGGTCGGAGGATCTGGCGGTTTGGATGGGGGCAAGGTTGTGCATGAGGAGGCTGTTCTGCCGCTTGGTGATCCACGCGTCCACTTGCTCAGCCAGGACGGGGGGGCTCAGCAGGAAGCCTTGTCCGGAATCGCAATCCAGGGCCTGAAAGAAGGCGAGCTGCTCGCGGGTCTCGATCCCTTCCACCACGATGGAGAAGTGCAGGGCGCGGGCCAGGGCCACGATGGCCACCGAAATGGCCGCGTCGTTGGACTTGGTCGTCACGTCCTGCACGAAGGATTGGTCCACCTTCAAGGCGTGGAGTGGGAATCGCTTCAGGCAGGACAAGGACGAGAAGCCCGTCCCGAAATCATCTATGGACAGCTTCAGGCCGCGGTCTTGGAATTCCTGCATCTTGACGATGGCAGCCTCGAAATCGTTCATCACCATGCTTTCGGTGATTTCCAGCTCGAGCAACTGGGGTGGCAGGCCGGAGGCAATCAGGGCCCGGTCCACGGAGCCGATCAGGTCACCCTGCCAGAACTGGCGCCGGGACACATTCACCGCGAGGGAAAGGGGCTCGCCGTAGCGATCGAGCCAGATTCTCGCCTGGCGGCAGGCGGTATCCAGGAGCCACTCGCCGATGGGAATGATGAGTCCGGTCTCTTCCGCCAGGGGAATGAACTCCAGGGGCGAGATCATCCCACGCTCGGGGTGCCGCCAGCGCAGGAGCGCTTCGAAGCCCACCAGCTGCCCCGAGCGCAGGTTGAACTGCGGCTGATAGTGGATGGTGAGCCCGCCGTTCTGGATGGCCATCCGAAGTTCGCTTTCCAGCAGCAGCATGCGCTGGGAGTGCGCGTTCATGTCGGCATGATAGAACTGGAAGGTGTTGCGACCCTTGTCTTTGCCCTGATACATCGCTGCATCGGCGGCATTGAGGAGGGTATCGACGCTGAGGCCGTCGCCGGGGAAGAGGCTGATCCCGATGCTCGCGGTGATGTTGAGATGGAGGCCCTCCACCACCAGGTCCTGGGACAGGGCCAGCAGGATCCGATTGGTGACCTCGATCAGGTCAGCGGTCCCTTCGTAGGCCTCCACCAGGATGACGAATTCGTCCCCGCCCAGACGGGCGATGGTCTCGCTTTCCCGCAGGCAGCTTCTCAGCCGCCTTGCCACCTCCTGCAGGAGACGGTCGCCGGCCTGGTGGCCGAAGGAATCATTGATCTTCTTGAACCGATCCAGGTCCAGGAACAGGACGGCTCCGCCTTTGCCTGAACGGCGGCTCCTGGCGATGGCCTGGTTGAGGTTGTCGTGCAGGAAGGCCCGGTTCGGCAGTTCCGTGAGCTCGTCGTGGTAGACGAGGAAGCGCCTGGCCTCCTCGGCCTGTTTCCGCTCGGTGATGTCGCGGAAGTGGATCGACAGTCCGCCGCCCAGCGGATAGACATTCACGTCATAGAAGGTGGCTGTGGATTCCATGAAGTGATCCAGGGAGGTCGCCTTCTGGGTCCGCATGGCGTCTTTGACGGCCCGGTTCAGGGCGCAGAGCGGGTCAGGAAAATGATCCTGGAACGCCGAACTGAGGAGCTGCTCCCGGCTCTTGCCGAGCATCTCCCCGGCCTTCCGGTTGACGTGGGTGGCTTGCCAATCCTGATCCAGGGCCAGAAAGGCATCGCCCAGGCTTTCCAGGATGTTCTCGGTCTGGGCATTGGACTCCAGGAGCGTTCTTTCCAAGGAATAGAGCCTTAGGCACTTGTCGATGGCGGCGTGGAGGCGTTCGGGATCGACTGGTTTCAGGACATAGTCGCTGACGCCAACGGCGATGGCCGAGAGCAGGGCCTGCGTATCGCTGGTG
Organism: Holophagales bacterium; assembly: GCA_038320645.1. Taxonomy (GTDB): domain Bacteria; phylum Acidobacteriota; class Holophagae; order Holophagales; family Holophagaceae; genus Geothrix. The sequence goes on from JBBQEL010000014.1 coordinate 3,843, forward strand.
ACCCCCGTCAGGAAAATGATCTGGGTGCCCGGGATCTGCTCCTTCATGCTGCGCGCCATGGCGAGGCCATCCAGCCGGGGCATCAGGATGTCGGTGATGACCAGCACTGGCTTGTGCAGTTGGAACAGTTCCAGCCCTTCCAGGCCATCCTTGGCCACATGAACGCAGGCGAAGCGGCGACGCAGAAGGTAGACCAGCATGGATCGGAAGACCGGATTGTCCTCGACGAAAAGCACGGGGGTCGGGTCCTTGCCGGGGTATCGACGGGCCATGGCCTACACCCCTTTCGGTCGGTATCGGTGGCGAGATCCTGCGAGTGGCACACGGCCTGCTGAAGCGACGGCGATAGCCGACGCAAGGAGGGAGCGCTTTCTGCGCCAATCCACAAGTGTTGATAAAAGGGTATCTATTTAGATAACTGATCCAAGCGACGGCTGCGCCACCATCAATCTGAATCGCCGCTTCCATCATTTTGAAGTAGTGACATATCGCTGGGAGGGTGATCCCACGGCTTGGTAAGGGGCGGCGCCTGTGCGGCCCGAAGTCCATGGGCAGCTTCCAGATCGGGTTGCACCCAGAACCCCGCCGGATTCACCTTGTCCCCCAGGGTGCCCAGGTCTGCAGTCTCCCCGAGCAGGACGAGGAAGCGGGCGAAGGGGGCGTCGAGCGCCTCGATGACCTTCCATTCCTGATCCGTCCACGGCTCGAGCACGAAGTCGGCCAGGGGGCGCTGGAAGGGGCCGAGGCCCAGGCGGAGGCGCGCGAGGTCCGGCGTGCCCAGGCACTCGAAGATCGACCGCAGGCCGTTGTGGCCGCCATCCGAGCCGTTCAGCCGGAAGCGGCCCGTGCCCAGGGGCAGGTCCTTGTCGTCGTGCAGCAGCACCAGGCGGCGCGGATAGACGCCCGCAGCCTCAGCCTGGATGCAGACTTCGCCGGCAAGGTTCATGTAGCCGCTGGGGACCAGCGCCTGGAGGCTTTTCGTCAGGGGATAGAGGGCGCCCGAGGCCAAGCGCTTGGAGGGTGCCGGCGCCAGCTCCCGGTCCGCCATCCAGCGTTGGAGCAGCAGGCGCCCGAGGTTGTGGCGCGTGTCCTGATAGTCAGGACCGGGATTGCCGAGGGGTACAAGCGTCCACATGGTTAGCTCTTAACATAACGCGGGCGCCGAAAGGCGCCCGCGCAAGGTTGAATGCCGGTTGGAGCTACTTCTTCTCGTCCTTCTTGCCCTTCTTGGCCACCACGGGCTCGGCGACGGGGGCGGCCACGGCAGCGGCGACTTCTTCCTCGGCGGCCTTGCCGTGGAGGGAGCAGACCACCTGGTGGGCATCGCCGGTGAACACGATGTTGGCGCCGAGGGTGAGTTCCTCGAACCGGATGCTGTCACCCACGTTGAGGTTGGTGACGTCCACGTCGATGTGGGCGGGGATGATGCTCGGCAGGCATTCGATTTCGATCTCGCGGTGGGAGAAGTCGAGCACGCCGCCCTGGCTCTTCACGCCGATGGCGGTGCCGACGAGGTGCACGGGCACCTTCACGCGCACCTTGAGGGTCATGTCCACGCGCATGAAATCCACGTGGCGCAGGCGGCTGGTGATGGGGTCGCGCTGCAGGGCCTTGATGATGACGTGGCGCTTGATGTCCGTGCCTTCGCGCTGCAGGAACAGCACGGAGTTCATGCCGGCGTCGCTGGCGATCACGCGGGCCACGGCCTTGGGGCTGATGGCGATGGCGACAGGGGGCTCATTGAGGCCGTAGACCACGGCCGGGATCATGCCGCTCTTCTTGAGGTCGCGGACGGCGGCCTTGCCGAAAGTGTCGCGCTTGGGAACGATCAGGACTTCTTGGGACATGTGGTTCCTCCTACCTGGCAGCACCGACCCTGATGGTGTGGCTGCCCTCTCGTTGGGATGGGTCCGGGCGGACCATTCAGACCTTCCCCTTGGAAGGCCGAACCATCGATTCTGCCTCAATAGGGCCCGAAAACCAAGGAAGTTCTTCGACCATGACGATTCATCATCTGTACCATCAGGCTGTTACACCCAACCTGTAGGATGCTGGTGCAGAGGGCCCCCGTGTTCCATCCCATCCCCCGTCCCGAGGAACTGTTGAACCGCGAGCTGAGCTGGCTGGAGTTCAACGCCCGGGTGATGGAGGAGGCCGAGGATCCGACGGTGCCCCTGCTGGAGCGGGTGAAGTTCCTCAGCATCGTGTCCAACAACTGGGACGAGTTCTTCATGGTGCGGGTGGCAGGCATCTGGCGGCAGATCGACGCGGGCATCACCCAGCCCGGCCCCGATGGTCTGACCCCCCGGCAGCTGCTGGAGCAGGTGTCCTCGAAGATCCATGCCTATTCCGCCCGTCAGCACGAGCTCTTCCACGCCATCCTCGAGCCCCAGATGGAAGCCCAGGGCATCCAGATTCTGAGCCTCAGGCAACTCGACCGGGCGCAGACGGCTTTCCTGCTTGATTACTTTGAGCGCAGTCTGCTGCCCCTGATCACGCCCCTGGCCGTGGATACGGGCCATCCCTTCCCCCGCCTGGGCAACCGGGCCCTGGTGCTGGTGGTGGAGCTGGAACCGGACGAGGATCAGCTGGATGGGGATCTGCCGGCCTCGGAACTGTCCTTCATCCATGTCCCCACGGGCCAGGCCACGCGGTTTCTGCGGGTACCTTCCGCGCCGGGCACCCACGCCTTCGTCATGCTCGAGGATGTCGTCCAGCACCACCTGTCGCGCCTCTTCCTCGGGTACACGGTGAAGAGCTGCCACGCCATCCGCGTCACGCGGGATTCGGATCTGCCGGTGGAGGAGGATCCTTCCGAAGATCTCCTCAAGACGGTCGAAGAAGGGCTGCGCGACCGCCGCCGGGGCGCCGTGGTGCGCCTGCAGTACGAGCGGGGCCTGTCCGGCCCGGTGCTGGAGATGCTCATCGAGGAGATGGAGCTCAGTCCGGAGGATCTCTACCCCACCGTCGGCCTCACGGCCTTCTCGGATCTCATGCAGCTTTACGGCCAGCTGGATCTGCCCCACCTCAAGGACAGCCCGCTGCCGCCACTGCCGGCGCCCCAGCTGGATCATGGTGGCAGCATCTTCGAGGCCATCACGAAGAACGACATCCTGCTGCACCACCCCTATCAGAGCTTCGACGACAGCGTCGTGCGGTTCGTGCGCGAGGCGGCAGAGGATCCGAAGGTCCTCGCCATCAAGATGACCCTCTACCGCGTGACGGCGCACAGCCCCGTGGCGGCGGCCCTGGAGCGCGCCGCGGAGCGGGGCAAGCAGGTGGCGGCCATCGTCGAGCTGCGGGCCCGCTTCGATGAAGCTGCCAACATCGCCTGGGCGCGCCGTCTCGAAAAGACCGGCGTTCATGTGGTCTATGGCCTGCCCAACCACAAGATCCACTGCAAGGCCTGTCTCGTCGTCCGGCAGGAGCCCGGGGGCATCAAGCGGTACTGCCATCTCGGCACCGGCAACTACAACGAGCGCACGAGCCGCCTCTATTCCGACCTCGGCCTGCTTACGGCCCGGCCCGAATACGGCGAAGACTTATCCAACCTCTTCAATATGCTCACGGGCTACACTCGGCCGCCCCGGTTCCACCGGCTGCTGCTGGCCCCCCAGCACCTCAAGAAGGCCCTCAAGGCCCGCATCCTCCGGGAGATCGCCCACGCCCGGGAGGGCCGGCCCGCCCGCATGGTCCTCAAGATGAACGCCCTGGTGGATCCGCAACTCATCCAGCTGCTCTACGAGGCCAGCCGGGAAGGCGTGAAGGTGGATCTCATCGTGCGTGGCACCTGCTGCCTGCGTCCCGGTGTGCCGGGGCTGTCCGAAAACATCCGCGCGATCTCGATCATCGACCGCTTCCTGGAGCACGCCCGCATCTACCACTTCGCCAACGATGGCCAGCCGGAGACCCTGCTTTCCAGCGCCGACCTGATGCCGCGCAACCTCGACCGCCGCGTGGAACTGGCCTTCCCCCTCAGCGATCCCCTCCTGGCCGCCCAGGTGGTGGAGATGGTCGAACTGCAACTCCACGACACCCTCAAGGGCCGGGTCATCGGGCCGGATGGCCAGGTGCTCCGCCGCGGCCTGGATCTGCAGGATCCGCCCCTGCGCAGCCAGCTCCGCATCTACGAGCACACCCTCCTCGCCAGCGGCGTGGGAGCCTTGACCCAGAGGCTGGGGCCGCTGGATCCGGACATCTGATCCTTTCCTGAGAAAGACGCTGGTCGCGGAAGGCGCGGAAGAGGCGCGGAAAACGCAGAATCAGAGACAGGCCCACCTCCCTTTCCGCGTCTTCTGTGATTGTCCGAGACTTCCGCGACCAGTTTTGCGTGTTCCAACGCGCAAGCGCCGTGGCAAACTGGACGGCTGGAGACACGCATGACCAAGATCAGCCGCGCTGCCCTGTTCGAAGCCCTGAATGCCTACACGGTACCCGGGACCAATGCCACCCTCGCCACCCTCAAGGCGGTGAAGGGCATCGATGTCACCGAAGGCAAGGTGACAGTGCTGCTTCAGCTCATGGAGGCCTACCAAGATCGCGTGCAGGTGATCAAGCAGGCCCTGGAGGAGCTGATCCTCAATCAGCCCGGCGTGGCCTCGGCCGACATCGAGATCGGCTGGGAGAAGACCGCCCAGGTGGAGTTCAAGAATCTCATCCCCGGCATCAAGCGCTGCGTGGTGGTGGGTTCCGGCAAGGGCGGCGTGGGCAAGAGCACCGTCACCATCAACCTCGCCCTTGCAATGGCCCAGCAGGGCTTGAAGGTCGGCCTGCTGGATTCGGATATCTACGGCCCCTCCATCCCCATGATGCTGGGGCTGAAGGATTCGCCCCTGGGCACGCCGGATGGCCAAATCCTGCCCCTCGAAGCCTTCGGCATCAAGGTGATGTCCATGGGTCTGCTCATCGAGGAGGATCGCCCTGTCATCTGGCGCGGCGCCATGCTCAACAAGGCCCTCCAGCAGTTCCTGAAGGATGTGGCCTGGGGCGATCTCGATGTGCTCTTCATCGACCTGCCGCCGGGGACGGGCGACGTGCAGTTGACCCTCATCCAGAACGCCCAGGTGGATGGCGCCGTCATCGTCAGCACGCCGCAGGACGTGGCCTTCCTCGATGCCAAGAAGGCCATCGGGATGTTCGGCACTGTAAAGGTGCCCATCCTCGGCATCATCGAGAACATGAGCAGCTTCCTCTGTCCTGGCTGCGGAAAGGAGACTCAGATCTTCGGCCATGGCGGCGTGAAGGCTGCTGCCGCGAGGATGCAACTGCCGTTCCTGGGCGAGGTGCCCATCGATCTGGCGATCCGCGAAGGCGGCGATAGCGGCAAGCCCCTGGTGGCCGAGCATCCCGACAGCCCCCAGACCAAAGTCTTCCAGGCCATGGCCGAGACCCTGCGCGGCGTGCTGAAGCTCTGACCTTCCTCGTCAGCGGGGCCCGAAGGGTTCCATGCGAAGGGGTCGGGCCACCGTCAATAGGGCGTAGGTCCCGTCCTGGGTGGCCAGTAGGCGGCCCGGCCCCAGGCTGAATACGCCTTCCGGCAGCCCGAAGCTGCGCCCATCCGGCAGGAGAAAGGATTCGAAAGCCACGAATCGGAGCTCTCCACGCAGGAGATGCACCCGGCCCACCAGCCGGGTACCGGCGGGCAGCAGGATTGTCCGGCTGTTCCGGGCCAGGAGGGGGAAGGCGATCTCTACCTGGATCAGCGTACGCCCGGGGTCGGTGGCTGGGAGCGCGAGGACGCCGCGGACCTGGGCGCCGATCTGGAGGCCCGCGTTCACCGGGAAGGCGGACTCCGCCATGTTCCAGCGGAGCTCCACGGGTTCCTTCGAGGCGGTAGAAAATTCAGGAATCACCAGCGGCGGCGTGGGCGCCGGCGGCTCCGCGAAGCAGCCGGCATGCAGCACCAGCGTAAGAAGGAGAGTTCGCATGCAGGACTCAGTTGAGCTTGCCGACGCCCATGGCCGCGAAGTCCCCGGGAATGGCCACGGCGCCGAAGCTGGCCACGCCGGCCTGGCCTTCCCTGGACAGCACGAAGCGGACGAACTCCTTCACGACGGGATCCAGGGCCTTGCCGGGGGCCTTGTTTACATAGATGTAGAGGAACCGGGTCAGGGGGTAGGTGGCTTTCTGAATGTTCTCCAGAGTGGGCTCGATGAAGCGGTCTGTGCCGAAGGAGGCCACGGGCACGCCCTTCACCATGCGGTTGGCGTACTGCAGGGGGCCATAGCTGATGCCGCCGCCATCCACCGCCGGGGCTTCCACCACCGCGAACTGGTCCACGAAGGCCTTTACGGAGGGCTTGAAATCGCCCTTCTTCATCACGTGCTCCTTGAAGAAGGCCCGGGTGCCCGAGTTCTCGTCCCGGCCGTAGGCCTGGATGTCCCGCTGCTTCCAGTCCCCGCCCAGGCCCAGGTCGCCCCAGCGGACGACATCGGCCTTCGCCCCGCTCTTGCGGGTGGTGGAGAAGATCGCGTCGATCTCCTCCATGTGGATCTGCTTGATGGGGTTGTTGGCGTTCACGTAGACCACCAGGGCATCCACGGCCACGGGGATCCGAGTCGGGGCGTAGCCGAACTTGGCCTGGAAGGCCGCGACCTCCTGCTCGTTCATCTCGCGGCTCATCTGGCCCATGAGGGCGCTGCCGTCGATGAGGGCCTTCGGCGCCGTGGCGGAGCCCTTGCAGAGGAAGAGGGCGCTCACCCGGGGATGAAACTTCTTGAAGTCCTCGCCCCAGAGGGCCATCAGGGGTTCCATGGAATCGGAGCCAACGCTCTTCAGTTCCCCGGCGATGGGGCGTTCCGCGGCATAGGTGGGCAGGGCCACTTCCTTCACGGGGACGGCCACGGGCGCCGCGGCCGGTTTCACCGGAGTCTCCTCCGGGGCCTGGCAGGCCAGGCCCAGCAATAGCATGGCCATGGGAACAGTCGCGCGCAGAGACATGGGAAACCCTCCGCAACCATTCGCTCACGGCTCCGTGAACGCGCCGTGACCGGTAGGCTCCATCGGCGTGAACCCCCAACGGGAAGCACCTACGGCTATCCTGGATCATGGCCAAGCCGCAGATTCCAGAGACGCTGGCTCCGGATTTCCTGGAGCGTCTGCGGGCGCGTTTCCATCCCTGGGAGCTGATCCGGGACTGGGGACTGACCATCGAATCAGCCACACCGGGCGCGGCGGTCATGCGCCTCTTGCCCACCAAGGCAGTGATCAACGGAGCGCGCGGCAACGTGAATGGCGGTGTGCTGGCCACCATGGCGGACATGGTGGGCGCCCTGGCCCTCAGCACCGCTTTCGATGGCGCCATGCCCTTCGCCACCTCGGATCTGCATATCCGCTACCTGGAGCCCGCCAAGGGCGAGGTGACCGGCGAAGGCAAGGTGATCCGGTTCTCGGGCCGCGGCGCCATCGTCGAATGCCGCCTGACCTGCGGTGGCCATCTGGTGGCGCTGTGCACCATGAACTTCGCCATCAAGCACGGACTGGGGGGCTGAGGTGCGGCTGAACAGCCCCTTTCCACTCCCCACCCGGGACGTGCATGCTGACGCCCCACTCCGGCGCCTGCGCTATGCCCTGGCCCTGCTTGCGGCGGTCATCGTGGCGGGCGCCGTCGGCTACCACTCCCTGTCGCACATCAACGCCCTGGACAGTTTCTACATGGCGATCACCACCCTGTTCACCGTGGGCTTCCGGGAACTGGGCGAGGTGAACGCCCGCACCAAATTGTTCACGATCTTCTACCTCATCGTCGGCCTGGGCGTCGCCACCTACGCCATCTCGAACCTCACGGCTCTGCTCCTCGAGGGTGACCTCCGGGGCTACCTCATGGAGCGCCGCATGCTGAAGCGCCTGGACGACCTCAAGGACCATGTCATCGTCTGCGGCTTCGGGAAGATGGGCTTCCAGGCCGCCTGGGAACTGAAGAAGGCGGGCGTCCCGTTCGTCATCATCGAGCAGGATGAAACCAAGGGCCGCAGCCCCCGCTTCGCCGGCGAATTGATCCTCTACGGCAACGCCATGGATGACCTCACCCTGGAGCGCGCGGGCGTCCGCCGGGCCCGGGGGCTCATCACCGCCCTGACCACGGACGCCGACAACGTGCTGGTGACGCTCACGGTCAAGCAGATCCGTCCCGACCTGCCCGTGGTGGCCCGCAGCGCCAAGCTGGGTACCGAGCGGCAGCTGAAGGCCGCCGGGGCCGATCACATTGTGAGCCCCTACGAGATCGGCGGCCGCCGCATGGCGGGCCTGCTGCTCAAGCCAGAGGTGATGAACTTCTTCGAAATCGTGCTCCAGCAGGAGCAGCTGGAGCTGGGTATGGAGCGCATCGAGATCGCGTCCCGGTCGCCCCTGGTGGGCCAGACCCTGCGGGAGGCCCGCCTGCGGCACGCCACGGGTTCGCTGCTGGTGGGCCTGGTCCACCCTGGGGCCGGGCTGCAGTTCAACCCGTCCGGCGACGAGCGGTTCCAGGCCGGCGATGTGTTGCTGATCATGGGCCCCGCCGAGGCGCTGGAGACGCTCACGCGGCTGGCGAAGGGCTGAGGCCGTGGAGGCCCACCACCGGCTGCTGCTGGACCTGGCGATGGTGCTGGGCGTCGCCGCCTTCACCTCCGTACTGTTCCAGCGCTTGAAGCTGCCCGCGGTGCTGGGCTACCTGATGGCGGGGATGATCGTGGGGCCCCATGTGCCCGTGCCCCTGGTGGCAGACATGGGCAATGTGCGGCTCATGGGCGAGTTGGGCGTCATCCTCCTCATGTTCGCCATCGGCCTGGAGTTCAGCCTATCGCGGCTGCTGCGCGCCGGGATGACCGCCCTGCTCACGGGCACCCTCCAGGTGGGCACCCAGTTGGCGGCGGGCTTCCTGGTGGCGCGGCTGCTGGGCTGGCCGCCGCTGGAAAGCGCCTTCTTCGCGGCGAGCCTGTCCATCGCGTCCACCATGATCCTGGCCAAGCTCTTCGACGAGCGGGGCATCCGGGGCGCGCTGAAGGAGACCGTGCTGAGTGTGCTGCTGGTGGAGGATCTCCATGCGGTCCTGCTGCTGGCCGCCCTCACCGCAGCGGCCTCGTTCGGTGGGCCCAGCGCCGGGGCCATCGCAGGGACGCTATTGAAACTGGCGGTCTTCCTGGCGGTGGTCGTCGGCGCCGGACGCCTGGTGGTCCCCCGCGTGGTCCGGTGGGTGGCCGACTGGGCCCGGGATGAGGTGCTGCTCGTGGTGGTGGCCGGCCTCTGCTTCGGCCTGGCGCAGTTGGCGGCCTGGGCGGGCTTCTCCGTGGCCATGGGCGCCTTCGTGGCGGGGATGCTGGTCTGTGAATCCGGCCGCGGCCGCAAGGTGGAGCACCTCGTCCATCCCCTGCGCGACCTCTTCGCGGCCATGTTTTTCGTGGCGGTGGGCATGCTCATGGATCCGGCCATCCTGGTGCGGGATTGGCCCCTGGTGCTGCTCTTCACCGCCATGGTCGTTGGCGTGAATGCCCTTTCCGTCACAGTGGGCGCCACCCTGGCGGGCCTGCCCCTGGCCCTGGGCGTGCGCGCGGGCCTGGCCCTGGGCCAGGTGGGTGAGTTCGGCTTCATTCTCCTGAGTGCCGGCATCGGCCTCGGGGTGGTGGACCCCGCCCGCTACGCGTTGTTGGCGGCCATCTGCGTGGCCACCGCGCTGGCCACGCCGGCCCTGCTTTCCGCCGGGGCACCTGCGGCTCGGCTCGTGGAACGGCATCTTCCCCTGGCCCTGAGGACCTATCTGGGCCTCTACCAGTCCTGGGCCGCAGCTCTGCGGACCCCAGCCCTCCGGAAGGCCCCGGGTGCCTCTGTGCGGCGGACCTTCCTCCGCCTCCTGCTGGATGCGGCCCTCATCGGGCTCGTGGCCGTCCTCGCCCCCCGGGTGCTGCGGATGGGGACGGCCTGGCTCGAAGGCCGGGGCGTCCTGGGGCACACCCTGGCCCAGGGGACCGTCCTGCTGGCGGCCGTTGCCCTGGTGGCCCTGCTGGTGAGCCGCATGCTGCGCCGCAGCCGGATCCTGGCCGAGGGGCTGCTGGACCTGCCGGGCCCGGTCGGTCTGGGCAAGCAGCCCGACACCCGCCGCGCCTTCCGCACGGGCCTGCGGCTGGGCGTGCTTCTGCTGGCCGGCCTGCCGGTTCTGGCCGCAGTACTGATGCTGATCCCCCTGGCCTCCCTTGGCGCCCTGGGAGCCGCCGCGGCTCTGGCCGTCCCCCTCCTGCTCTGGCGGCGGGCCAAGCGGCTTCAGAAGGATCTCTTCGCGGGCGCCGAATGGATGGGCGAGGAGGCCCGGGACCCCTGGGCGGAGGTTCAGGCCGCTCCGGCTCCGGGCGGTTGGCGGACCCTCCGCATTGGTCCCCGCTGCCCCTCCCTGGGTCGCAGCCTGGGGGAGCTGGATCTGCCTGGAAGCGCGGGTGTGGCCCTGGTGGCTCTGCTGCGCGACGGCCACCTCCTGGAGCCTAGGCCCGAGGCCCAACTCCAGGCCGGCGATCTCCTGGCCCTCAGCGGCCCGGCCTCGGCGCTGGATGAGGCCGAAGCCCAGATGGGACGCAGCGCCTGAAGGGGGAGGGTGGGATGGGTGTCTGCGAAGGGGCCGGGGCCGGTCCCGCGCCCAGGCCCGCCTCCCGCAATCCCTGGATTGTGACCCCTCTGGCGGCCCGCCTGCCCAAGACTTGAGGCTTCCCGATCGGGCCTGATCGCCCTCATTCCCCCTGCCAGGAGCACCGATGACCACCCAGACCGAACCCCAGACGCCTCCTGCTGCACTGGCCGGCCTCAGCGAGATCACCCTCAACCTCGTCGCCCTGGGTGCCGCCATCGGCGCCAATGCCGAGCGCGCCTTCCGCGCCCATCAGGCCCGCCTGGAGGCCCTGGGCGTTTCCAAGGAGGACATGATCGAGGTCGTGAACATGGCTCTGCGGGTGAAGGGCGATCCCCACTCCATCATCCTGGCCCTGGCGGAATCCACCCTCACCGATGGCAGCGGCGGCTGCTGCGGCAGCTCTTGCGCCTGCGAAGAAGCCGGCATGGAGAAGGGCGACTGCGGCGACGATTGCGACTGCAAGTAGCTGGAGCCGAGCTGCCAGCGGAGGCGCTGCGGTAGGATCATTCCTCCTATCGAGGGATATCATGCACATCGGCATCCTGGGTTTTGGCCGCTTCGGGAGGGCGCTGGGTGCGCTGCTCCACGAGGCTGGCCACGCCTATCGGGCCTGGGATGCTGCGGCGGAAGTCCCCGTTGAGCATCGGGTCGCCAGCCTCCGGGATCTGGTGGAGGCCCACGAAGCCCTGGTGCTGGCGGTGCCGATCCCGGCCCTTGAAGGCGCTCTGACAACCCTTCGACCGTATCTGCGACCCGATCACCTGGTACTGGATGTGGGCAGCGTGAAGGTGGGCCCCTGTGGCCTGCTGGAGACCCACCTGGGCGCCGCTATCCCCCATGCCGGTACTCATCCGCTCTTCGGTCCTGTGAGCCTGGCCCGCGCCGAGCGGCCCCTGCGCGTGGTACTGTGCGCCTCGCCCCGGCATCCGACCGCCGCGGATCGGGTGGAGCGCCTGTTCGAGAGCCTCGGCTGCGAGGTGCTGCGGCAGAGCGCCGAGGATCATGACCGGGTGATGGCCACCACCCACGCCCTCACCTTCTTCATCGCCAAGGGCCTGCTGGCTGTCGGTGCCGGGGCCGAGCTGCCCTTCACGCCGCCCTCCTTTCACGCCATCGCCCGCACGCTGGAATCCGTGCGGGAGGACGCGGGCCATCTCTTCGTGGCGCTGCAGAACCAGAATCCCTTTGCCGCCGGGGCGCGGGACGGTCTGCTGGAGGCCCTGTCGGCGATCCATCAGAGCCTTGCCGAGGCCGTCGTGAGCGGCGCGGATGAACAGCTGGCCATTCCCGATCTGGGCACCCGGTCGCCGGTCCTGCAGGAGGCGCGCAACCACATCGACGCGCTCGATCAGGAGCTGGTCGCCCTGCTGGCCCGCCGCACGGAGCTGGTGCTGCGCGCCGGCCGCGCCAAGGCCGAGCTGGGCCTGCCTATCCACGATCCCGATCGCGAAGGCGCCCAGCTCCAGGCCCGCCGCGCCTGGGCCGAAGAGGCGCACCTGGATTCCCAGGGCGTGGAGGACGTCTTCCGGGCCGTGCTTCGGGCCTCGCGCATCGCCCAGGGGCAGTGAACGAGCAAGCCGCAGGAACCCATCGGGGCGCAGCATGCAACAGACCGAGAACCTCAACATCGAAGCCTTCGAGCTCCTGCCCACGCCGGAGGAGATCCAGACGCACCGCGAGATGTCCTCGGGCTTGTCCACCTCAGTCGGCTTCAAGAACGGCACCGATGGTTCGGTGGAGACGGCGATCAATGCCATCCTTTCGGCCGCCAGTCCCCACCGCTTCCTCGGCCTCAACAACCAGGGCCGCTCCGCGGTGGTCCACGCGCGCGGCAACGGCTATGGGGACCTGGTCCTTCGTGGCGGTGGCGGGGGCGTCCCAACTACGACACGGTGAGCGTGGCCATGGCCGAACAGGCCCTCGCGAAGGCGTAGCTGGCGCCGAACATCGTTGTCGACTGCTCGCACGCCTACAGCTACAAGAAGCCGGAGCTGCAGCCGCTGGTCGGGCAGGACTGCGTGAACCAGATCGCCTGCGGCAATGGCTCCATCCTGGGCCTGTTGCTCGAGAGCTTCATCGAGGCCGGCAGCCAGCCGATCCCGGCGGATCTCTCCCAGCTGCAATACGGCTGCTCGGTCACCGACGCCTGCCTGGATTGGCCGACCACCGAGAAGGCCATCCGCGCGGCGCGGGGGGTTCTGCATGGGCCGCTGACCGCCCGCGGGTGAGCTTGAAGGAACCCGCACCCCAGGTAACAAACGGGCCCCCGAAGGGGCCCAGCAAAAGAACACGTTTAGAGAGGCGCTGACGGTCCGTGTCTTAATTCCCGAAGCGCTTGCTGACTTCCGACCACTTGATGTTCTCGACAAAGCAGTCGAGGTACTTGGCGCGGGCGATGCCGTAATCGACCATGAACGCGTGCTCCCAGCTGTCCAGCACCAGGAGCAGGTCCTGCTCGATGGGCAGGCCCAGGTGGTGCTCGGCGACGAAGTAGGTGTGCAGCTTGCCGTCGCGGCGGTTGCGGGTGAGCAGGGCCCAGCCCGGGCCGCCCATGGCCGTGGCCTTGAGGTCGGCAATGACCTTGTCCTGGCCGCCGACAGCGTCCAGGGCGGCTTTCAGGCCGGCGCTCACGGTCATATCCGCGCCCAGGTTCTCGAAGTAGAGCTCGTGCAGGAAGGAGCCATTGAAGGCCACGGCCTCGCGGCGCTTCAGCTCACTGAAGTCATTGAAGGAATAGTTGGGCTTGGTGTTGTCGGCCGTCGCCAGCTTTTCTTCGATCTCGTTCAGCTTGCCGACATAGCCCTTGTAGAGCGTGAAGTGCTGGTCGAGCTGAGCGTCGCTGAGCCCTTTCAGGGCGCCGCCCTTCAGGTGGTCATAGGACTTGGCGGTGTAGGCCATGAGCATCTCCTTGAGTGCGCGGATCGCGGAATAGTAGTTTACCAAAAAAGTAGGAAATTGGATAAAGCAGGCTAGCCCAGCATCTCCCGCAGGAACCAGGCTTCCTTCTGGTGGGCTTGCACGAAGCGGGTGAGCAGGTCGGCAGTGCCGGGGTCACCAGCGCCATTGGCCAGCTCGATGCCCTCATGCATCAGGGAGATCGTGACCTCCTCGTTGGCCAGGGCCTCCTTCAGCATGGCTTCGGGATCCAGCCGGAGGGCGGGGCTGGAGATGGCGGCCTTGGTCAGGGCCTCGATCTGGGCGGGCGCGTGGAGGGGGATGCCGCCCGCCATGCGGATGCGTTCCGCCAACTCGTCGACGGTACCGTCGGCGGCGGCGTAGAGATCCTCGAAGCGCAGGTGGTAGTCGCGGAAGTGGGGGCCGGTGACGGTCCAGTGGTAGCGCTTGGCATTGAGGGCCAGCACGAAGGCGGTGGCCAGTTCGGCATTCAGATGGTCGATGACGGAGCGGTTCATGGGTCTCTCCTCAGGAAGGCCAGGCGCCCCAAGTGGCAGGCGCGGGCCAGCAGCCTGAGACTTCGGCGTGGTTGGAGACGAGGGCGACGATGCTGCAGCCGTCCGGAATGAGGTAGCGCAGGGCCAGCACCGAGGGCAGCCGGTCCTCGGGGCCGGCGGCGCCGCGGTCCACGAGGGGGCCCTCGAGGGAGCCATCACTGAGTTCCAGGCAGAGCTGGTCGGGGAACCGGTGGAGGGCGGCCAGGCGCGTGTTGCGCACCTCATCGGGGAAACCCAGGAACAGGGTGGCGACGATGCTTCGGCCACCCACCTCGGGGCGGGGCGCCAGCACGGCGAAGGAGGCCCGGGCCTCGGCCAGTTCCTCGGGCGCCACCGTGTCAGGTGTCTTCCCTTCGGCCCAGAGGGTCTCGATCACTTGATCCTCGACGCTTTCACTGGTTTCGGGCTGGAAGGTGATGCCTTCCGCCAGGTCGAGCCGCAGGGCGGCCTGACGGGCCAGGAAGGCCTGCCGACTTTCGTAACGGGCTAGTTCAGTGACGGGGTCGAAGGTGAGGAGCATGGGAGACCTCAGATGTGCTTGGCGATGTCGGCGTCGGGGGCGGCGATGGTGCCGGCCTGGAGCCGGGTCAGCGCATCCTGGAAACGTCCGGCGTGGAAGCGCTCCACCTTGGCCAGGGTCTCGAACCAGGCGGCGATCTCGGTGTGGCCTTCCTCACGGGCCACCCGGGCGAACTCGGGGTACATGTCCGTGTACTCGTAGGTCTCGCCGGCAACGGCGGACTTCAGATTGGTCAGCGAATCGCCCAGGGGCAGGCCCGTGGCGGGGTCACCGGCCTTCGCCGCCAGGAACATGAGGTGCTTCAGGGCATGGCCGGTCTCGCCATCGGCGCTGTGCTTGAAGAGGGCGGCCACTTCCGGCAGGCATTCCTTCTCGGCCACCTGGGCCATCCAGGTGTAGCGGCGGTTCGCCTGGCTCTCGCCGGCAAAGGCGGCCTTGAGGTTCTGGTGGGTTTTGGATTCGGGGAAGGACATCGTGTCTCCTGAAGGGCCGCGATCGGCGGCGCCCTAAGGTAGAGCGATCCTCATGCCAATGCAATAAGTCGAATCATTAAAAAATATCTGAATTCTATGAAGGCTTTGACTGGACGCGATCCCCGATTGGCCGAGAGCCGCATCCTCGATATGCCGAGAATGCCTTTCCTGGGCAGCACACAAAAGGCCCCGGCACTGCCGAGGCCTTTTGCTTTCGTTGCTGCATTACTTCAGTCGCTGCCAGAGGAAGGTGTAGGCCAGCGCGGTCATGTGGGCGGCCTGGGCGTTGTTGGCGGCCCCGCCGTGCCCGCCTTCGATGTTCTCGTAGGAGTGCACATCGAAGCCCAGGTCCTTCATCTTTGCCATCATCTTGCGGGCATGGCCGGGGTGCACCCGGTCATCGCGGGTGGAGGTGGTGAAGAGCACGGGCGGGTACTTCGCGTCGGCCTTCACATTCTGGTAGGGGGAGAAGGTCTTGATGTACTCCCACTCCTCGGGCTTGTCGGGGTCGCCGTACTCGGCCATCCAGGAGGCGCCGGCCAGCAGGTGCGAGTAGCGCTTCATGTCCAGCAGGGGCACCTGGCAGACCACGGCACCGAAGAGCTGCGGGTAGAGCGTGATCATGTTGCCCATGAGCAGGCCGCCGTTGCTGCCGCCCTGGGTGCCGAGATGCTTCGGGGTGGTCACCTTGCGGGCGATGAGGTCCTCGGCCACGGCCGCGAAATCCTCGTAGGCACGATGCCGCTTGGACTTCAGGGCCGCCTGGTGCCAGCGGGGGCCGTACTCGCCGCCGCCGCGGATGTTGGCCACCACATAGACGCCGCCCTGGCTGGTCCAGGCCCGGCCGGTGTTGGGGTTGTAGCCCGGGGTCATGGAGATCTCGAAGCCACCGTAGCCGTAGAGCAGGGTGGGGTTCGAGCCGTCCAGCTTCAGGCCCTTTTGCGCGACCTGGAAATAGGGGACCTTTGTGCCGTCCTGGCTGGTGGCGAAGTGCTGGCTGACCTCCAGCCCGGTGGCATCGAAAAAGGCCGGCAGTTCCTTGAACTTCTCCGGGGCTTTCCCGATGGTGCCATGGAGCAGGGTGGTGGGTGTCAGGTAGCCGCTGGTGGTCATGAAGTAGTCGTCGTTCTCATCCGAATCCACGCCGCCGGCTGTGACAGTGGCGAAGCCGGGCGCGCCCGCCAGGGGTTTGCGGCGCCAGCCATTCTTCCCTGGCGTCAACACGGTGAGCGTGTTCTTCACATCCTCGAGCACGTTGAGGATGAGGTGGTGCCGGGTCCAACTGGAGCCGGCGAGGGACGAGTGTGCGGTGGGCTCGAAGAGCATGGTCAGCTCGCGCTTGCCCCGCATGTAGTCATCGAAGCGGGCCACGAGCAGGGAGCCTGCGGGATAGGTCTTGCCGCCCACGAGCCAGGGACTCCGGGGCGTGATCAAGAGCCACTCACGGTGCGGCCGGGCATTCGCATCCTCGGGGATATCGACCTTCTGGAGCTTCCCGTCCGGGCCCTGCAGAAACAGCTCGCCCTTGTAGAAGGCGGGGGTGCGGTAGACAAAGTGGCGCTCGAAGCCCTTGGTGTCGTCATACCCGGCACCCACTGACATATCCGTGGGCTTGCCCTCGTAGATCACCAGGGCGGCGGTCAGCGGCGTGCCGCGGGTCCACCGCTTGACGATGCGGGGGTAGCCCGAGGTGGTCATGGTGTCGGGACCGAAATGGGTGGCGACGTAGACATGATCCTTGTCGATCCAGGACGCCTGGCCCTTGGCTTCGGGCAGCTCGAAGCCACCCTTCACGAAGGTGCGGGTCCCCAGATCGAATTCGCGGACCACGCGGGCATCGGCACCGCCGCGGGACAGGCTGATGAGGACATGGCGGTAGCCGCCGGCCTTCAGGATCTGCGCGCCGCCCCAGACCCAGTTGGCCTTTTCGGCCTTGCCCAATGCGTCCACATCGAGGATGACGTCCCACTTGGGCTCCGGCTTCCGGTACTCGGCCAGGGTCGTGCGCCGCCAGACGCCCTGGGGGTTCTTGGCATCCTTCCAGAAGTTGTAGTAGAAGGGCCCCTGCTTAGATACGAAGGGGATGCGTTCCTTCGAGTCCAGGATTTTCAGCAGGTCCGCCTTCAGGGGCTCGAACCTGGGTGCCCCGGCAATCTCCGTGGTGGCTTCTGCGTTGCGGGCCTTGACCCAGTCGAGGGCCTTCTCGCCCAGGACCTCCTCCAGCCAGAGGTAGGGATCCGCCGGAACCGGGGCCGGTCGGGCTTCCTGGGCGGCGAGCGGCCAGGCCAGCGCCAGGCCGAGGGTGAGTGTGGTCCACAGGCGTTTCACAGGTGGCTCCCAGCGAAGGGGGTGGATTCAAAGGCGGGGGACCCGCCTGAGGGAAAGGATCTCAAGAGGATACCTCATCTTTTGAGGGAACTGGCCCGACGTCCAGAGTCCCGTCCTTCCGTGGAGGTGGCCCGGATCGGATCAGCACCGGTCAGGAGGGTTGGCGCAGGCGATCCTGAATCTGGGTGGCGCTCAGGCTGAAGGCCTGGCCGAAACCGCACACCAGCCGGCCCGCCGCGGGCCTGATGCGAAAGAAGGCGAAATCGCCGAGCCCCAGGGTCACTTCCGCCTGGGGGAACCGCGCCAGGTACGCCTGAGCGGCCGGAGGGTAGGCGGCAGAATCCGCCGGAACCAGTTCGGCTTTGCCCTGCAGGCTCAACCGGGGGAGGGCCAGGGGATCCAGGTCTCCGTCGAGGGGTTGCATGAACATCAGGCTGACGCGGCCGTCCGCCAGCAGATCCTGCGTGTGCTGGGCCAGCCGGCTCACATGGATGAGGAACCCAGACCCATCGGGCGCAGGCACCAGAGGCACCATGGACACGAAGGGCGCCCCTTCGTGGAGAGTCCCCAGGGCGGCCACGGGAAGGGTCAGCAGGGCCTGGCACTTGGCTTCGGCGTTCGTGTCCAAGGAGCCTCCGCAAGGGGGAGTGTTCAGTGGCTTTCGGCCTCGCCGGAGGGGTCCTCGGTGCTCTCCGTGTCGTCGCCTTCAGTCTCCGGAATGTCGTTGCCCAGGGCGTCCTTCTTCAGCGCCTTCTTCTGCAGCTTTTCTTCCTTCTTCTTGATCCGGGCCAGATCCTTCTGCCGTTTCTCGAAGTTGTAATTGGGCTTCCTGGCCATGGCTTATCCGATCATCACGAAGGTTGGATCCACTCCTGCCTCATGGGCAGTCTACCGCGAGCGGCGCTTGATCGCCTGGATCTGGTCATCCAGCCGCTGCAGAAAGGTGGAGCGGTCCCTGGTCGTGAAGGGCGCTGGGCCGGTCCCCATCTCCCCCATGGCGCGGAGATGGGTCATCAGTTCGCGGCCCGCCAGGGCATCGCCGATTGATTCGGGAGAGTACACCCGCCCTTTGGCGTCCAGGGCGCGGGCACCCTTCTCCAGGCAGCGGGCCGCCAGGGGAATGTCGGCTGTCACCACAATATCCGTGGCGGTGACCTGCTCCACGATCCAGTCGTCGGCCCCGTCGAACTGGCCCTTGGCCACCACCACCGACTCGAACAGGGGATTCCGGGGGACCCGGAGCGGCGCGTTGGCGACGAGCAGCACTTTCAGCCCGCAGCGCGTGGCCACGCGGAAGACCTCGTCCTTGACGGGGCAGGCATCCGCGTCCACGAAGATCCGGATGGGGGCTGCCGGGTTCAGACGCGCACCTCGGCCTGGTGGCCGAGGAACCACTGATAGGTGGTGCGGATACCCTCCGCCAGTTCATGGATGGTGATGTCCTCGCCGGTACCGACATTCACGATCTCGGGCTGTCCTTCGAGGAAGAGCTTGAAGAAGGCGCCCTGATTCTCGAGGTCGCACTCGCCATGGGTACGGGTGATAATGTGCTCATACCCGGCGGCTTGCAGGCGGCGGAGGATGGCGCTGCCGACCAGGCCGCGGTGCCCGGCGACAAGAATGCGGCTCTGACTGTCCACGGGAGATCTCCTTCGGGAGCGCTGGGAGAAGGTGGCGGCGTGAGCCTCATCCTGCCATCGGCTATCGGGAATCCACAAGGGCAGGTGCCGAGGCCACCGGCACGGGGTCGGCTCCGGGTGTCATTTCGGTTGCAGATGCAGGGTCCAGCTGGAGCTCAGGACGCCCCCCTTCCAGGGGTTCGGCAGGGTGGTCGTCACCCGGCGGTGCGGGGCGCGTCCACCTGGGCCGGGGCGGTGTAGATGGCCCGCAGGGTGTCGGCCTCACCGGGGAAGAGGGGCGCGCCGGCCGAGCGGGTGGCGCTGTAGACGCTGAAGATGGGGTAGTGCGGGGTCTGGAGGCTCAGCGTCAGGTCCAGCCGACTGCTGGTGCCGTAGTCGTCCCGGTAGGTGGCCGTGAGCGTCGCCTGATTGCTGGCCGTTCCAGCCGGGGGTGGGAGGTCGTACACCACCCCGGTGGAAGTGGCGGCGAGGAGCGGGTTTCCGGCCTGGTCCCGGAGGGTTCCTGGTCCGGAAACCTGCCATTGGAAGCCGTTCGGAGAGGGCCTGGTATACAGCGGAACCACCGGGATCGGCGGTTGGCCCAGATAGGCGACGACGCCAGGCGTGCCTGGGGTCAGCGGGTTGTTCATCTCCAGGGTGGCATCCGGGCCGTGGCGCTGGCCGGGGCCAGGACCTGGGCAGCCGACCAGGAGGGCCAGTGCGACCGCGCTCCGGTTTCTTCGGCGGATTTTCGGGGGGACGCGCAGCGCTGTCGTATAGGCTTTCAAGGCGGATGGCCTTGGCGGAGGTGTCGGCCGCTTTGTGGATCTCTTTCAGCGCGGAGGCCACCACATCCAGGTTCGCCGCCTCGACTGGACACGCACTGGTCAATCGTCCGGTGCCCCGCCTCACGCGTCGACCGGCGGAACGTAGTGCAGGGCATCGAGTCTGCGATCGGCCTCCTCGAGGCTGTCCACATGGTCGGCCTGATAACCGGCAGCCTCGGAGACCCGCTCGACCTGAATGCGGCTGAGGGGGATCTTCACTACCCGGATGATCGGGCCGACTCCCTTCATGCGCAGGCCGGATTTGGCCCGCAGGAGATCCTTGAAGCCTTCCGGATCGGAGGCGTGCAACTCCGAGATGTCTGTGACCACGCCGAAGCCAGGGGCCAGCTTGTCCGCCTCGGCCAGGATCGCCTTGATGGCCGACTGGCGTTCCAGCCCTTCGAGGTGCCCGACCAGGGTGATGTAAAGCCGGTTGCGCCCGGGGTCGGAGCGGACGCTGAACATCAGCGGCCGAAGGGGGCCGGGGGCGCGGCCTCCCAGGCGCCGCCCAGCAGCAGGGTTCGCACCGGGATGCCCGGGGTCTTCACACCACGATGGCTCATGCAGGTATGCACGGCCACCAGTTGGACCCCCCAGGCCGCCGGGCGCAGCTGGGAGCGCAGGGCTTCAGCGATCTGCTGGGCCATGCGCTCCTGCACTTGCAGGCGCCAGGCGTAGGCCTGCACCACACGGACGAGTTTGCTCAGGCCCACGGTGCCACCTGCACCGGGCAGATAGCCGATGGTGGCGTGGCCCTCGAAGGGGGCGAGGTGATGCTCGCAGGTGCTCACGAAGGGGATGCGCTCGAGGATGACGGGCACGGGGGCCAGATCGCCGGGCAGGGGCTTCAGTTCGGCGG
The DNA here is from genome assembly GCA_038320645.1 of Holophagales bacterium. Taxonomy (GTDB): domain Bacteria; phylum Acidobacteriota; class Holophagae; order Holophagales; family Holophagaceae; genus Geothrix. The sequence goes on from JBBQEL010000014.1 coordinate 24,512, forward strand.
CCAGATCAATCCCGTAGCCCGCCAGACGCTCCTTCCAGAAGTCCGCCACGCGGGCCGGGGTGTCCTGCAACTCTGGTGCATCGGGATCCTGGCCCAGGCTGGTCAGCAACTCCCGGACTGCCCGGGCCGTCCTCGCCTCATCCATGGGGCCTCCTTCAGGCCCAAGTGTATAGCGCCGAACCCAGGTGCAGGCTCCCGAAGGGCGGGCGGCTCCATTCAAGGAACTGAAGGAAACCTGGGCGGCCTTCAAGAACACTCGCGAAACCGAGTTGGTTCCCGCCATCCTGGCGGGCGAGAAGGCGAAGGCTGAAAAGATCGGTGGCGGCATCCAGAAGGAACGGCTCGAGAAGTGCTACAGCCTCATTCCTGTGCTGGATAAATAGGCTCGCCGAGCCGATTCAGAATCGCCGCAGCCAGGTCTGTCAGCGACGGATCGCGCGCCCCCATCACGAGCACCAGATCGCCGTCCCTCGCTTCAGTCGCCAGCCGTTCCACGAGCCAGTCCCGCGACGGGGCGTGCTCGGCGGCCAGGCCGCGGGCGGTGATGTCGGCGACAACCTCGGCGCTGCTGATGTCCCGGGCTGCGGTGCCGCCGGCGTAGAAGACATCCAGGAACCAAAGTTTGTCCCTGGGTGCCAGTTCGGTGGCGAAGGTCTCGACGAAGTCCGCTCGCAGAAACTTCAAGGGACCGAAACCGTGGGGCTGGAACACGGCCAGGACGCGCCCTCCGGCATTCTGCACCCGCAGGTGGGCGGCCCGGATCGAGGCCGCCACCTTGGCCGGGTTGTGGCCGAAGTCATCCACCACGGTGATGCCCCGGCGGGTGCCCAGCACCTGGAAACGCCGGGCGACGCCCTGGAAGGTGGCCAAGGGGCCCACCATGGCCTCCAGCTGCACGCCCACGGCTGCGCAGGCCGCGATCGCCGCCAGGGCATTCTCCACGTTGTGGCGCCCTGGTACCGGCAGGTGGAAGCGCAGGCCCTGCACGAGGAAGGTGGAATCCTTGTGGTCGAGCTGCAGTGCCTCGGCGCGAAGGGTTGCGGTTTCTCCGAACCCGAAGACCTTGGCGCCCTCAGTGAATTCCCGCAGGTTCTCCGCTTCGCCCACCACGCGCGCTTCGCGCACCTGGGCTTGGAAGCGGCGGAACATGTCTGCCACCGCAGCCATCTCCTTGTGATCCCGCTGCAGGTTCAGCAGCACGCCCACGGCCGGGTGATACCGCACCACGGAGCCGTCGCTTTCATCGGCCTCGATGACCAGCAGCTCCGAGGTACCGGCCCAGGCGTTGCCCCAGAGCCCATCGCGCTGCAGCGCCACCAACTCCCCGCCGGTGATGATGGAGGGATCGGCCCCGGCGCCTCGCAGAATCTCGAACACCATGGCGGCGGTGGTGGACTTGCCGCTGGTGCCCGTGATGGCCAGGGTGCGGTACCGAGCCACCAGGTGGGCCAGCAGCTCGGAGCGGTGGAGGACAGGCACGCCCAGGTTCCGGGCCGCCGCCACATCGGGAACCTCGTCCTCGACCGCGGTGGAAACCACCAGGGCGGTGCAGTCGCCTTCCAGTCCATAGCCGTTCTGTGGATGGATGACCACGCCGAGGGCTTCCAGTTGGAGGCGGGCTTCCGGCCGTTGCCCGCGGTCGAAGCTGCGGTCACTGCCGCTGGCCTGGCCGCCCTTCATGGCCACGAACTGGGCGAGCGCGCTCATGCCGCTGCCTGCCACGCCCGCGAAGTGCAGGCGGCCGAGGCCCAGGCCGTCAGCTGCCAGTTCCCCGGCGATGAGCACCGGATCCCCTTCCGCTACGAGGTCGAAGAGCTGCATCACAGCGGCATTGGCGAGACGCACGCACCCATGGGAGACCGGCGAGCCCAACTGGCCCTCCTGGTTCGTGCCATGCAGGTAGATGAAGCGTTCCAGCGAGTCACGCCCGGGGCCGCGATTCCAGCCTTCCTCCAGGCCGTCCAGCGTCAGCACCCGGGTGAGGATCAGATCCTCGTCGCGGGGTTCGCCGCGCCAGACGTCACCGGTGGCCAGGCGGTGGCGGAACACACTGCCCGGTTCGGCCCCGGCGCCGATGCGCGCGTGGAGGCGGTGCCAGCCCGTGGGGGTGCGGTACGAACCCTCTTCGCAGCCGAGGCCGTTCTTGGCTGTGGAGATGCTGACCTCGAAGACCAGACCGCCGTGCTGCAGGAGCCCTAACCGCTGGCGAGCCGCGTCTATGATCAGGACTCTGGATCTGCGATCCAGAGATGGCGCGCCTTCGCGCGAAAGGGCAGCCAGGAGCAGAGCGCAGTAGCGGGCGGCGAGCACGGGATCCATCACGCGCCGGCGCCCACGATGCGCCCAGCCAAGGCGCTGGCGGCCACGGTGGCGGGGCTGGCCAGCCACATCTGGCCGGGGCCGCTGCGGCCGGGGAAATTGCGGTTGATGGCGCTGATGGTCACCTGGTCGGGGCGGGTGGATACGCCAGGGCCCGCGTTGATGCAGGCGCCGCAGGAACTGCCCAGGACCACTGCGCCCACGGCCTCGAAGGCTGCGATCCAGCCGTGCTCGAAGGCGTAGCGGCGCACGTCCTCGCTGCCGCACTGCACGAAGAACTGCACGCCTTCTGGCACGCGACGGCCTGTTTGGGCCGCCGGCTGCACCACCTCGAAGGCCCGCCGCAGATCCTCGCGCTTGCCCCCGGTGCAACGGCCCAGGTAGGCGATGTCGATGGAGATGTCCTCGCCCAGCTCCGCCAGGGCCACGCCGTTCCCCGGGTCGCCGGGGCGGGCCAGCATGGGGCCGAGGGCGGCGCAGTCCACGGCCACGGTGTGGGCGTACTCGGCGCCCTCATCGCTGTGCATCCAGGGCTCCAGCTCCAGAGCCACTCCCCGTCGCTCCTGCAGGAAGCGGAGTGTCTCCGCATCCGGGGCAATGAGGCCGGTGAACCCGCCGATCTCCGCGGCCATGTTGGTGAGGGTGGCACGTTCGTCGGTATCAAGATCCAGCAGGCCTTCGCCCTGGTATTCGATGACATGACCGATGGCGCCACCTTCGCGAATGAGAGGCTGGGCCAGCAGGTGCAGGACGATGTCCTTGGCGGAGACTCCGGCCCGCATCCGGCCGTACAGGCGCACCCGCAGCGTGGGTGGGACCGTGACGCGCACATCACCCGTCACCCAGGCGCAGGCGATGTCCGTGGTGCCCACGCCGAAAGCCAGGCAGCCCAAGGCCCCCGAGTGGGGCGTGTGCGAATCCGTGCCCACCACCACCTGGCCCGGACAGGCGTAACGCTCGGTCATGAGCGAATGGCAGATGCCCTCGCTGCCGGAGCCATCGGGCAGCTCTCCGTGGAGGCGGATGCCGTGCTTGGCGCAGAACGCCTCCTGCGCGGGCTTCAGCCGTTCGGCCACGGTGAGCAGCCCCATGGCCCGGTGTTCGGTCTGCATGCTGTGATGCAGGAAGGTGAGGTGATCGCGGAAGGCCAGAATGCGCCCGGGATCGCGCAGGGTGACTCCAGGGCCCAGGGCCTTCTCCAGAAAGCTCGCCGCCATGGGCGTTACGTACTCGTGGCTGAAGCGCCAATCGGCCTTCACGAAGAGACCGTCGCCGGGCTTCACCGAGGGCAGGCCGGTCAGCCCGTTGGCTGCGTCCACCACCGCGTGGCGCGCCAGCAGTTTCTCGGCGTAAGTCATGGGTCGCGAGCCGTGACCCGGCAGGGGCGGCGTCACCTCGCCCTGCAGTCGCGCGGCGTTGTAGGCGAAGAGCCCCCCCTGGCGCACGATCTCCGCGGTTACCGGATCGAGGCCCGCCGTGAATTCCGACAGCGGGATGGCCTCGCCGCCTTGGATGCGCGGAATCAGCCCGAAGTCGGTGCTGGTGAGCAGCCCCAGGTTCTGGCAGTTCTGGCGGTAGATGCGTTCGAAGCTTTCGGCGAGCACCAGGCGGAGGCCCGCGCACCATTCCGCGTAGGGGCTGGCTTCGCGGCTGCTGCCCTTGCCGCGGCGCTTCCCCGCCACGCTGACGGCGAAGCCACCGGCCCGCACGGAACCTTCCTTCACCGGAAAGGTCGTGCCGCACTGCAGACCCAGGTAGGGGAAGTCCCCCAGTTTTTCGTCGAAGTGGTAGCAGATGAACGCGGGTGTGATCTCGTCCGTGCTGATCTGGTCCCGCAGCGGACCGGCTTCGGAGGGTTCCAGGTCCTCGCCCGCGAACTGACGGAGGATCCGTGCCGGATCCTCCGTCAGGAAAAGGACGCGGCCTTCGAAGCGGATCGGGTCGGACACCATGTTTTCAGCCTACTGGCTTCCCTCAAACGCAAGAAGGCCCCCATCGCGGGGGCCTTCTTGCTATGGAATGGCGGTCAGTCCTTCTCTTCCTCGGTTTTGAGCTTGGCTTCCTGCTCGTCGAGGTGCTTCATGAGGCGTTCGGCCAGCTCCTCGTCTTCCAGAGGGGTGAACATATCGTCCTTCACCTCGAAGATCTCCAGGCTCAGGCCGGCCTCGGGATCCGCAGTGCCCTCTTCCTGGGCCTGCAGTTCGGCGAGGGGAGCGAGGATGGCGAAGTTGCGGCCCTCGAACTCCAGTTCCTCGAGGATGGCGAACTCTTCCTTCTCGCCATTCTCGTCTTCGAGTTCAACGACTTCGATTTCGAACGAATCGTCGTGATCGTGGTTGCAGTCTGGTCCGTGTTCGTGACCCTCGTGAGCCATGGGCTCCTCCTAGCGAAGGGACCAGAATACGGTCGGAAGCCTTTCAGGCCAAGGGAATATGCTTAGATCTCCGATACCTATTGCAGCTTCGCCTCGCCAGGCCCGGTCATCACGGCTGTGACCGTCCGGCGGGCCCCGGGGGCCTCCAGCCGCACCCGGTCGCCCAGACCGGCCTTGCTGCGGGCGGTGGTGTCCACACTGATGGTCAGGGCTTCGTAGGTGGAGGTCAGGCGCACCTTGTCGCCCGACTGCACGAGCGGCTGGGCCTCCAGGTCGGCCCGGGTGAGGATCTTTCCCGAAGCCACGGAGCGCATGAGCCGTTGGCCCTCGGGGAGCTCCGTCAGGGCGCCATCCGGTGGCACGCCCTCAAAAGGGCTGGGTTCCACCTGGTCGGCGGTGAGGTCGGTCTTCCGGGCCAGATCACCCTTCGCGCGCAGCACCGTGCCCACCCAACTGCCCTCGAGGTCCACCCGGGTCATGCCCATCTTTTCGCCATCCACCTTCAGGGCCACCACCACGAAGAAGCGGCCGAGCGGCTCCCGCTTGCTCAGGTGGGAAGCCTCGAAGGTGAGTGATCCCGGCCGTGTCATGGGCACCCGCGGTGGCTGGGCCACCCTGAAGTGGTGCTCACCACCCAGCTTTGCCGCTTCCGACCGGGCGAAGGCTAGGGCCGCATCGGCCAGGCGCTCAGCGGGGGGAACGCCCGGGGCCTGGGCCATGAGCCCGGGTACGGCGAGCAGGAAGGCAGCGGCGCGCATGGCTCTACCGCTTGAGGTTGTTCAGCAGGCTGAGCATGTCGTCCACGGTGCGGATGGTCTTCGAGTTCGCCTCGTAGGCCCGCTGGCCGATGATCATGTTCACCATCTCCTCGGCCACGTCCACATTGGAAACTTCCAGGAAGCCCTGGTTGATGGTGCCCAGGCCGTCGCTGCCAGGATTGCCGTCGATGGCTTCGCCGCTGGCCAGGGTGGGTTGCATCAGGTTGCGGCCGAGCTGGTTCAGGCCGGTGGGATTGATGAAATGGGAGATGGTGATCTGGCCCACCTGCTGGGGCTGGGTCTGGCCCGGCTGGGTGACGCTCACGGTGCCGTCCGGGGCCACCGTGACGCTCATGGCATCCTGCGGAATGGTGATGTTGGGATCGAGCTGGTAGCCCGCCGCGTTCACCAGGGCGCCGTTCTGGTCCGTGGTGAAGCTGCCGTCGCGGGTGTAGGCCAGGGTGCCATCCGGCTGGGTGACCCGGAAGAAGCCATCGCCTTCGATGGCCATATCGAAGCGGTTGCCGGTCTGCCGCAGGTTGCCCGTGCTGAACTGGCGCATGAGGCTCTGCAGCTTGGCGCCGTGGCCGAGCTGGATGCCCGCGGGGATCGTGGTGCTGTTGCTGGAGCTGGTGCCCGCCAGGTTCACGGTCTGGTAAAGCAGATCCTGGAACTCCGCCCGGGCCTTCTTGAACCCGGTGGTGTTCACGTTCTCCAGATTGTTGGAGATGGTGTCCATGTTGTACTGCTGGACATTCATACCGGCTGCCGCCGACCACATCGCACGCATCATAAAAACCTCCGGGTCAATTCACTGCAGACTGAAGAACAAGCACTACCGGCTGATGGCCACATCGTTGATGGACCGGGCATCCAGATCATTGCTGAGGGTCGAGGCCACCTTGAGGCTCATCTCGTAGAGCCGGTTCAGGCGGATCATCTCGACCATGGTGGAGGCCGTATCCACGGCGCTCTGTTCCAGATGCCCCTGGGTGACGTGACCCTTCACCGGGGCTTCGGCAGCACCGGTGGGATCGAAACGGAGGGCCCCGGAACGCTTGAGGGCGCCTGGTTTTTCGTAGGCCTTCAGGTCCAGCTGACCGAGCACCTGCTCCTTCTGCTGGACAGTGCCGTCGGCCATGACAGAGACATTCCCGTTCTTGGGATCCACCGTGATGGGCTGGCCATTTTTGCCGAGTACGGGATTGCCATCCATCGCCTGGAGCTCTCCATTCTGACCCAACTGAAGTCGGCCATCCCGGGTAACCCGGTCCCCGCCAGGGGTACGGATGGACAGAAAGGCATTCCCCTCGATGGCCAGGTCCAGTGGACGGCCAGTGGCCCGCAGGTTGCCCTGCTCAGTGATCACACCGGTCTCGCCGAACACCACCCCATCATTCAAATGGCCGCTGAGGGGCAGCTTCCGCCCGCTCCCCGCGGCCTTGTTGAAGACGGCGAAGAAGGGCTGGTCGGGTTTGTAGCCCACCGTGGCCGCGTTCGCCAGGTTGTTGGCCACCACCTCCAGCTGGAAGGAGCGAGCCTTCAGACTGCCAGCAGCGACATAGTATCCAGGGTCCATTGGGCACCTCTCGCCCAGCCAGCGGCTGGGACAAGGGGTCTACCGCCAAAGGGATGCCAAAACGAATGGAGGCCAGCAGAACCCCCGGAGAGGCTGGATAAAAAAAAGCCCGGCTATGCCGGGCTTTTTTTTGTGGGTCCGGGGGTATGCGCGCAGCGCGACCATAGATCCTCGGAACGCATGCGTTCCGAGGGGAACCCCCGGAGAGATTAGATCTTGGTGACGTTCGTAGCCTGGGGGCCCTTCTGGCCCTGGCCGACGGTGAAATTGACCCGCTGATTCTCGTCCAGGGTGCGGAAACCCGTGGTTTCGATAGCGGAGTGGTGAACGAACAGATCAGCGCCACCCTCATCGGGGGTGATGAATCCGAAACCCTTTTCGGCGTTGAACCACTTGACGGTGCCTTGAGCCATGATGACTTCCTATTTTTCTTCGTCCTGGATACAGATGCATTGTCCCTTCCAGGCGAGGCAGCAACGCTTTTTTATGCCCGCACAACTGACGGGCAAACAACAGTGTAGGGGGAATGGGGAAGAATTTTCAAAAAATCGATATAAATTCTCAAATCATTCCCGACCCCCTCCTGCGCCGGTTGGACGCCTGCGACCCAACGGTTGGCTACAGGTAGGTTCGGGCCCCCACGAAGGTGCGCTGGTAGTAGCGGTCCGAGAGTTCGTCCTGGCGGATGCCCTGCCCGGATCGCGGGGCGTGGAGGAAGGACCCCTGGCCCAGGTAGATCCCCACGTGACTGATCCGGCCCCCCCCCGCCGTGGCGAAGAAAAGGAGATCCCCCGTCCTGGCCCCGCCTACCTCCACCTGGCGACCGGCATCGAACTGGGCCTGGGACGAGCGCGGCAACACCAAGCCGTTCAGCCGGTACACGGCCCCGGTGAGGCCGCTGCAGTCGAACCCGCGCTCAGTGGTACCCCCGAACAGGTAGGGCACGCCCACATAGGTGCGGGCGGTCTCCACCAGGCTGGCGCGAAGGCCGCCTTCATCGGCAGGCCGAATCCTGACGCGACCGGAGGCACCCGGGGCGGAGCCATCCGGCGCCACCACCCAGAAGGCCTCGATCACCCCGGCCGCCTTCAGACCTTCGCCCCGGGCCCGGGCTTGCTCCTTCGTCACGAAATTCCCGAAGCGGACGCGGTAGAGCCCGTCGCCGGAGGCGTAGTAGGTCGCTTCCAGGCCCTGAGCCTGCAGGGTCTCCGAGAACCTCGCGGCATTCTCCACTTTCGCAAAGGCCCCGGCCTGGAGGGTGAAACCAAGGCGCGGGAGGGGACTCGACACCGCGGGCCGTGCCGGAGGTCGCAGCGGCAGCGGCAACGGACGCTGGGGGCGGGTGCAGCCCAGGACCAGGGACAGGCCTACCAGGACCGCTGGCGCCAGCCCCAGACCTCGTCCGAACCCAACCGAAAACATGCAGGGATCCTAGCACCCGCTAGGCCAGCAGATCCAAGGCGCCAGTTTCTCGGGTGGCTGGGACCGTCTGGTAGACGTTGAGGGCTTGGCGGACGGACGCCTGGGCCTGGGTGAAGGCTTCTGGACCAGGGCCACCGGCACGAGGCTGCAGGCTGCCAAGCCTTGGCACCGCCGCGGCATCCCGAACCAGGCCGGTTCCCAGCGACTGGGTTTGCAAGAGGGGATTGCCCAGCGGCGCAACTCCCGCGCCGAAGCGAAGGGCCGTTTGCAGGGCGAAATCCAGGCTCGATCCAGTCTGGAAGGCATCCTGGGTGGCCGGAAGCTCCGCTGGGAGGGCGGCGGGGGTGGCTGCTGTCGGGGCTGTTGAGGAAGCCTGCACCGGCTCTGGGGCGATGGTGGCGCCGGCCACGGGCGTGGCCGCTGCGGCCGATTGGGGGGCGTTCAGGGAAGCCAGGAGCGAGGCGGTGGCCACCTGGAACGGCCCGTTCACGGCCCGGGCAGACTCGGTCACGGAAGCACCGGCGGCTGTCTGCAGGCTCTGGCGGAACAGCTCCTGGGCCAGACCTTGCACCAGATCCTGGGTTGCCGCCAATCCTGAAGCGGCCTGGCCCGCCACAGGGGCGGGCGGTGGCGGCGGTTTCAGGGCGCTTAGGCCGGCCGACCTTATGGCGCTGATTCGGAGGAGATCCATGGCAATCCCAAGGATAGGCCGTTTCCAGCGCGAGGATTGGCATCGGCCCGAAAAGAACCCTGTGGGATCATGGGGGATTCGGGAGGGGCAATGAGCGAGAAGGTCAGTTACGCGTCCAGTGGCGTGGACATCAACCGCCAGGACGAGGCGCTGAAGCGCATCAAGCCCCTCGTGAAGGCCACGAAAACCCCCGGCGTCCGCAGCGACATCGGCCTCTTCGGCGGCCTGTTCGATGCCCGGTTCTCTGAAGTCAAACCCATTCTGGTCAGCAGCATGGACGGGGTGGGCACCAAGATGAAGGTGGCGCGCCGCGCCGGCATCTGGGACACGGTGGGTCAGGACCTGGTGAACCACTGCATCAACGACATCCTGGTACAGGGTGCGCGGCCGCTCTTCTTCCTGGATTACATCGCCGCCCAGCAGCTGGAGCCCGAGGTCATCGAGCAGATCGTGAAGGGCATGGCCACCGCCTGCAAAGCATCGGGCACGGCACTCATCGGCGGCGAGCTCGCGGAGATGCCCGGCGTCTACGCCGAGGGCGAAGTGGATGTGGCCGGCACCATCGTGGGCGTGGTGGATGAGGCGGACCTGTTGCCGCGACTCTCCTACATGGCCGAAGGCGATGTGCTCATCGGTCTGCCCAGCTCGGGCCTGCACACCAATGGCTACTCGCTGGCCCGCAAGGTCTGTTTCGAGCTCGAAAAGCTCGGCGTGAACGACCTCCTGCCGGGCACCACGCAGACCGTGGCCCAGGCCCTGCTGGCCATCCATCGAAGCTACCTGGCCCAGGTGATGCCGCTGGTGAAGGCGGGCAAGCTGGTGGCCATGGCCCACATCACCGGCGGCGGCCTCACGGACAACATCCCTCGCGTGCTGGCGGAGACGCTGGACGCGGAGATTGATACCGCCAGCTGGCAGATCCCAGCGCTCTTCACATTCCTCATGGAGAAGGGCGGCCTGGGTATCGACGACGCCCGTCAGGCCCTGAACCTGGGCGTGGGCATGGTGCTGGTGGTGAAGGCCAACCGCGTGACCGAGGTGCTCGACCAGCTGCGTGAAGCCGAGGAACCCGCCTGGGTGCTGGGGCGGCTGGTGAAGGGCACTGGTAAGGTGAGCTACAAGTAGAGCCGTGCCAGACGGGATTGCAGATTCCAGCCCTTGACGCGCATGGACAACGTATATACATTTGCTCGATGGACACCAGGTTCAAGTTCCAGGGTCAAACCTTCGAGTGGGACTCCAAAAAGGCTGCGGCTAACCTTCGCAAGCACCGGGTGGCATTCGAGCAGGCTTGTGAAGTCTTCCTTGATCCGTTTCTCAGCCTGGTAGACGCCACAGACCAGGATGAACCACGGGAAGCCGCCATTGGCCTCACGGAAGATTGGTCACTCCTGTTCGTGGTTCATGTCGTCCGGCACCCGCACGCCATCCGCATCATCTCAGCCCGACCAGCCACACCCTCGGAAAGGAGGAGCTATGAACATGAGTGAACGCATCCACAAACGGCTCAAGAAGGACCGCCCCATGACCACCATCAGCATCCGGATCCCCGAGGATGTGATTGAGGACCTGAAGATGGTGGCCCCCGTCCTGGGGTTCTCGGGCTACCAACCGCTCATCAGGACTTACATTGGCCAGGGTTTGAGGAAGGATTTGGCCAAATTGGAGAACGATCAGGTCAAGCTGGTCGTGGACAGCCTGCGTCGGCATGGTGTGGACGATCAGGTCATCGCCGAAGCCGTGGCGGAAGCCAAGGCGAAGTCAGCCTAGGGAGCCGTCTTGGCCCGTGAATCGAGCAAGCCTACCCGCCTCGGCCTGTTGGATCCCCTCCGGGGCATCCTGGCGCTGTGCGTGGCGGTGTACCACTTGAGCGTGTGGTTCGAACTGACCGTCTCGGGTTCTGGGCTCAACATGGCCACGGCGAAGTTCGGGAACTACAGCGTGTCGGCGTTCTTTGTGCTGAGCGGCTTCCTGTTGTTCCGGACCGCGAGCTGGACGCGCCTCCAGAAAGAGGGCCTCGGACGGTTCTGGTTGCGGCGCTTCCTGCGCCTGGCGCCGGTGTTCTACCTGGCCGTCGCGCTGAACCTGATCTTCCGGGTGGGCATGGGACCGGGGCCCTCCTGGCGCTACATCCTGGAGAACCTCACGCTCACCTTCGGGGCCTTCCACCCCAACCATGCCCTGGTGACCGGCGGTTGGTATGTGGGTCTGGTGGCCCTGCTCTACTTCATCTATCCGGCGTTGGCCTGGCTGCGGGACCAGGGCGGCCTCTGGTTCCTCGCCGCGCTGGCGCTCGGGCTCTGGCTGTGGAGCCTGCCTGCGACGCTGCATGGCGTGATGGCGCAGGAGCAGTGGAATCGCTTCCACGCCTATGTGGTGGCCCCGAATCAGGTCTTCCTCCTGGCTTGGGGTGGCCTGCTGGCCGGGCTGCACGCAGCCACCGAGAAGCGGCTGGAGCCCAAGGTGGCGTTGCTGCTGGCCCTGCCGCTGCTCTGGGTGTTGTTGCGGCCGTTCCCCCAGTTCTTCGATCACCTGACGGTGCTGACGGGCTGGCTCCGCTACCGCTACCTGATCGTGGTGACACTGTTGGTAGCCTTGGCGGCCTTTACCCGGGCGGGTGAACTCGGCTGGTTCGGGAAAGCGCTCACCCACCTGGGTGCCTGGAGCTTCGGCCTCTACCTGCTGCACCCCTTCACCATGAAACTGGTGGCGCCCCACTGGCAGGGCTTGCTGGGCTTCACCCTGGCCCTGGGCCTGGCCATCCTCGCCGCGGCAGCGGTGCACCGCTGGATCGAGGAACCCATCGGGCGGCTTGGCCGCGGCTGAATCCTTAGCCGCAGCCATGCTTTCTCCTTATCCCCGAAAATCCCCGTCCATCCCCGGCAAAAAAATGATTTTCAGCCGGGATCAACGTGGATCAACGGGGATGACTTGTTTGGGCCCCTGGTGGATGCATGCCCGGTTCAGCTGTGACTAAATTCGTGGCTTCCGCGATTCGGGAATGACCCCTACCTATCGCTCTCGATGCGGGCATAGAAGCTGGTCCGGCGCAGGTTCTCCTCGACCTTGAAGGCCTGCTGCAGGGGCGGGAAGGCCCGCTGTTCGCAGTCAGTGCGCTCGCACAGCCGGCAGGTGACGCCCACGGGGACCGGCGGTTGATCCAGGCGCAGGCCATCGGCGTAGATAAGCTCCTTGGCGTGGCCCATTTCACACCCGAGGCCGATGGCCTGCATGGCATGTTGGCCGCGGTAGCCACCGGTATCCTTCTGCAGCGTGCGGGCGATGCAGAAATATTTGCGCCCGTCCGGCATCTCGCTGATCTGGGTGCGGATCAGGCCGGGGGTGAGGAAGGCCGCGTGGGCATTCCAGCGGGGGCAGGCGCCGGAGAAACGCGCGAAGCGGATGCCCGAAGCGGAGAAGCTTTTCGAGATGTTGCCGGCGATGTCGATGCGCAGGAAGTGGAAGGGCACGCCTTCGGCATTGGGCCGCCGCAGGGTCGTGAGGCGATGGCAGACCTGCTCGAAGCTGGCCTGGAAGCGCCGGGCCAAGATGTCGATGTCGTAGCGCTCCGTCTTGGCTGCCTTCAGGAACCGCTCGTAGGGCATGAGCACGGCGCTGGCGAAGTAGTTGGCGAGGGCCACCCGGGCCAGGGCGCGGGAGGCAGCCGTGCGCAACAGCGGATGGGCCGTGAGCCGGTCCAGCAGGCCGCTGTGCTCCAGGAGCGCCAGCTGGTGTGCCAGCTGGAAGGTCCGGCTGCGCTGGGGCAGCAGTTCTGACAGGCTGATCACGCGGCGGTCTGGGTCGAAGCGGCGCAAGAGGCCCGGGCCTTCTGACACCCGATGGATGCGGACACTGATGCCCTGCGCCTCGAACGCCGCCGCCAGGCCGGGGTAGGGGTTGTCCGCCTCCAGAGCGGCACTGGACCAGAGGGCCTCTGCGGCGGCTTCCACTTCCGGGAAGTGGTTCATGACCTGCTGGATGAAGTCGCCCACCTCTTCGGAGGGCAGCCGCGTGGCTTCCGGGTCGAAGCCCTGGCCGTCGCTGAGCTTGGCGGACAGGGTGCCCAGGCTGTCCTGGGCGTGCTGGTAGGCGCGGTAGAGCTCGAACACACCCCGGCCGAGCTGCGGATTGTTCTGCACCAGTTCGCGGACGTCCTGCGCCTGCAGCCCGAGGGGCTCAAAGAGCGGATCGCCGAAGACTTCCATGAGGTCGTCGGACAGGCGCTGATCCTCCTCCGGGGCCAGGGCCTTCAGATCCAGGTGGAACTGCTGGGCCAGCCGGATGAGCAGGGGGGCCGTGAGGGGCCGTTTGTTCCCCTCGATGAGGTTCAGGTAGCTGGGGCTGATGCCCAGGGCTTCGGCCAGCTGGACCTGGCTCAATCCCTCCTGGCGGCGGAGGAGGCGGATCTTGGCGCCCAGGCGGGCGGCGGGCTTGTTGGGGGCGGCGGCAGGCATGGGACCTCGTTTACATCAATTTACAAAATCAATGAAAATTATTGACTAAAATTTTCAGTTCAACCCCTATCAAATCAGCTGTTCATTGACTTGAATCAGAATAAGTCAATCTTTGACATAGCGCCACTCCCAACCCCCTTTTCGAGGTAATCCATGACCCCCCGCTTCCCCATCCCCCCCATCGAAGATGACTTCTCCACCCATCGCTGGGCGGGCATCACCCGGCCCTACTCGGCCGAAACCGTGAAGAAGCTCCGCGGCAGCATCCGCATCGAGCACACGCTGGCCCAGATGGGTTCGCGCAAGCTCTGGAAGCTGCTCCAGAACGACGAGCCCACCCGCGCCCTCGGCGCCATGACGGGCGGCCAGGCGGTGCAGATGGCCAAGGCAGGGCTGAAGGCCATCTACTGCTCCGGCTGGCAGGTGGCGGCCGATGCCAACCTCTCAGGGCAGTCCTACCCGGACCAGAGCCTTTACCCCGCCAATTCGGTCCCGGCCCTGGTCAAGCGCCTCAACAACGCCCTCCAGCGGACCGATCAGGTCGAGCACGGTGAGGGTGGCATCAGCCGCGACTGGTTCCTGCCCATCATTGCGGATGCGGAGGCTGGGTTCGGTGGCCCGCTGAACGCCTACGAGCTGATGAAGGGCATGATCGAGGCCGGCGCCGCGGGCGTCCACTTCGAGGACCAGCTCTCCAGCGAAAAGAAGTGCGGTCACCTCGGCGGCAAGGTCCTCATCCCCACGGGCCATTTCATCCGCACCCTCGTGGCCGCCCGCCTGGCCGCGGATGTCATGGACGTGCCGAGCCTCGTCATCGCCCGCACGGATGCGGATTCCGCCCGCCTCATCACCTCAGACATCGATGAGCGCGATCAGCCCTTCCTCACGGGCGAGCGCACTCCGGAGGGCTTCCATCGCATCACCGGCGGCGTCCAGATGGCCATCGCCCGCGCCAAGGCCTACGCGCCCTACTGCGACATGATCTGGTGCGAGACCTCCACGCCAGATCTGAAGGAAGCCAGGGAATTCGCCGAGGGTGTCCATGCCGAATTCCCCGGCAAGCTGCTGGCATACAACTGCTCACCCTCGTTCAACTGGAAGAAGAAGCTGAACGACGAGGAGATCGCCGCCTTCCAGCGTGAACTCGGGGCCCTGGGCTACAAGTTCCAGTTCATCACCCTGGCGGGCTTCCACAGCCTCAACCACAGCATGTTCGAGCTGGCCAACGCCTACCGCACCGAGCACATGACCGCCTACTCCCGGCTGCAGGAAGCCGAGTTCGCCTCCGAAGGAAAGGGCTACACCGCCACCAGGCATCAGCGGGAAGTCGGCACTGGCTACTTCGACGAGGTGGCCCAGGCCATCAGCGGCGGGTTGGCCTCAACGCTGGCCCTGGCCGGTTCCACCGAGGCCCAGCAGTTCCACTAGGATTTCCTGATGACAGGCCGCGGGCGGCTACTTCGGAGCGTCCGCGGCTTTCTTCTCGGCGAGGGTCTGGTCGTTGATGACATTCCTGGGCGTGGCTGCAGGTTGCGCGGAATTGGCGGCGTAGGCCTTCCCGGTGTGGTGATAGGTCAGGTATTCACCGAAGAAGACCGCCATGAGGTCGGCGTTCTCCTTGAAATAGGCGAAGCCATGGTCATCGCCTTCCTTCAAGGTCAGCGAAACGCCAGGCAGGTTCTTGAGGGCCAGGGCATTGGCGAAGGAGTCCTTGTCGCCAGCGGAAGCCAGGATGAGTACCGAGGCTCGGCTTCGCAGTACGGCGCCCTTGAGGCCCTCCCGGGCACCCTCCCCGAAGGCGCCGGTACCCGCTGGGCTCAGGCCCAGGACGGCGACGGGTTTCACGGCCGGGGCGGCCAGCAGCACCGAGAAGGCGCCCACGCTGGAGCCCGCCAGACCGATGCGGCGGCCGTCGACGCCAGGCTGCTGGCGAAGCCAGGCCGCGGCCTGGGCCAGATCCGCGGGGATCTGGTCGAACCCGACGGCCTTGGCGGAGACCATGAAGTCGGCCGAAACGGCCACCTCAGCCGCCCCTTTCCGGGTGCTGGCGCCGTGCCCACGGAGATCGAGGGCGAGCGTGCCGATGCCCCGGGCGGCGAGGCGCTCGGCGAGGGGAGCCCAGCCCGCGCGGTTCGCGTTGAACTGGTGGGCCAGGATCACCACGGGAGCCTTGCCCTTCATGGCGGGCAGCGTCAGGGTGCCCTTGAGCGCGAAACCATCTGCGCTGGTGAGGGCCATCTCGACCGAGGTGGGAGCGGCTGCCGGGGCGGCGAACAAAGCCAGGGACGCCAATGGGGCCAGCAGGCGGAGCGTACGCATGGGAACCTCGGGAAAGTGCCCCCACTCTACCACCCCTGGCCTTGTGTGCTTCCTGCGGTATAAAGGAGTGTTTACCGATCTTTCGAGGTGCCCATGTCCGCCCAGACCCCCGATGCCATCCTGCAGGAAACCAAGCGCCGCATGCATGCGTCCCTGGAAGCACTGAAGAAGGAAATGGCCACCATCCGGACGGGCCGTGCCAACGCCAGCCTGCTGGACAACGTCCATGTGGACTACTACGGCTCCGTGGTACCCCTGAACCAGATGGCCACCGTCTCGGTGCCCGAAGCGGGAATGCTGGTGGTGCAACCCTTCGACAAGAGTGCCATCAAGGCGGTGGAGACGGCCATCCTCAAGTCCGACCTGGGCATCAATCCTTCCAACGATGGCAATGTGATCCGCCTACCCATTCCCATGCTCACGGAGGAGCGCCGCCGGGATCTGGTCAAAGTGCTCCATCGCCTGGGCGAGGAGATCAAGACCGGTGTGCGTAACATCCGCCGCGACGCCAACGAGGATGTGAAGAAGCTCGAGAAGCTCAAGGAAGGCCACATCTCTGAAGATGTGGCGAAGAAGACGCTGGAGGACATCCAGAAGGTCACGGACGCCCACATCAAGGACATCGATGACGCGATGAAGCACAAGGAAGCCGAGATTCTGAAAGTTTGAGCCCGTGCCCGGCTTGCCAGCGCTCCTTCTGCTCATGCTCGCCTCGCTGCTGGCGGGCTTCGTTGACGCGGTCGTGGGTGGCGGCGGGTTGATCACGGTACCGGCCCTGATGCTTGCGCTGCCTGCGGGCACCCCGCTGCCGACTCTGCTCGGCACCAACAAGGTGGTGGCCGTTACGGGCGCCACCATGGCAGCGGGCCAGTTCCTGCGCTCAGGGACGCTGGCCTGGCGCGAGATGGTGGCGCCGGTGCTGGCTTCGGCTCTGGGTGCCACGGGCGGCGTGTGGCTGACCTACCGGGTGCACGGGGACTTCCTCCGTCCGGTGATGTTGGGCCTGCTGGTGGTCATGCTGGCCTTCACCCTGCTCAAGCCCGACCTGGGTCAGCTGCACGCACCGCGCTTCGGGCTCAGTCATCAGCGAGGGCTGGCAGCCGCCATCGCCCTGTTGCTGGGTTTCTACGATGGCTTCTTCGGCCCCGGCGTGGGGTCGTTGCTAATTTTCCTTTTCGTGGCCGTGCTGGGCTTCGACTTCCTGCGGGCCTCGGCCCTGGCCAAGAGCGTGAACTGGGCCTCGAACCTGACGGCCATGGGCCTGTTCGTCTGGCAGGGGAGCTGGCTCCCTTCGGTGGCGCTGAGCATGGCCGCCGCGAATGGCGTGGGCGGATACCTGGGTGCCCATGTGGCCCTGAACAAAGGCAGTCACTGGATCCGGGGCGTGTTCATCGGGGTCGTGGGGGCCTTGATCCTCCGCCTGGGCTGGCAAGTCCTGCACGCCTGACCACCGGGTTGAGAATGCCGCTTCCTCGAAGCCATCCGCAGGTGCATACTCCCCGCACGAGGCCCCAATGACCCCGGCCAGCCTTCCGCCCGAACCTGGATTTGACCTTGCCTCCACGGGGCGGGCGGAGCCAGCAGAAGTCAGGGCGTACGCCAGTCTCTGCCTGGAGGATCCCGTGCTGCACGCGGTGCTCCAGGCCGCCGACAGCTACGCCATGATCCTCAACGCCCAGCGCCAGATCCTGGCTTCCAATCAGGCGCTATTGGATGCCCTCGCGCTGGAGGAACCCGCCGCTAGCGGGTTGCGGTTGGGCGAGGCCTTCGGCTGCGTGCATGCCAACGAGGGCGTGGATGGCTGCGGATCCTCCAAGGCCTGCCGGCGTTGCGGGGCCCTGCTTTCGCTGCTCTCCACCCAGGGGCTGGGCCAGCCGGCCTCTGGTGAATGTCTCATGAGCATCCAGCGCAATGGCCGCTGGGAGGCGCGGGAGTTCTTCGCACGCTCGCTTCCCATCGCGGTCTCGGGGCATCAACTGACCTTGCTCACCCTCCAGGACATCAGCGCGCAGAAGCGGCGGGAGATGCTGGAGCGCATTTTCATCCACGACCTGATGAACTCGCTCCAGGGGTTGCGGGGCTGGACAGAAATCCTGCAGGGCGCCGGGGCGAATCCCGCCAACGCCGCCCAGCGGATCCTCGACATGGCTGCCCACCTGACGGCCGAGGTGGAGGCCCAGCGCCGGCTCCTGCAGGCCGAGTACGGGGATCTCACCCCGGAGACCCGATCCGTTTCGCCAGGACGCATCCTGGCGGACCTGTTGGAATCCCTCGGCCCAGAGGTCGAAGCCCGGATGCTCTGGTTGCCCTCCGCTGCCGAGGACTCCCCGATCCGGACGGACCCGGCGATTCTCGGCCGGATCCTCACGAACATGGTCCGTAACGCTGTGGAAGCCATGCCGACTGGAGCCCAGGGGCGGATCTGTTACGAGTCCCGGGACGGCCGGCCCCGGTTTACCGTCCAGAACCCCGGATGCATGCCCCCCGAAGTCGTCGACCGCATCTTCCAGCGTTCCTTCAGCACGAAGGCCTCCCGGGGCCGGGGCCTGGGCACCTATGGCATGAAGGTGCTGGGTGAATCGGTGCTGGGCGGGAAGGTCGGGTTCACCACCGACTGGGAAGAGGGCACGCAGTTCTTCATCGAGCTTCATGCCGCGGATTGAGCCTTCCCCGGGTTATGATGGCCCCTCCATGCCTTTCTCCCGCCCCCGTCCCTTTGCCTGGGACGTCCTCTTCCGAGCGCTGAGGTTCTTCTACCTGCTGTGGGGCGGGATGCTTCTGTCCACGCTGGCGTTCTACGGGCGGCTGAAACCCCCGGTGCTGCTCTGGCATTGGCCCGAGTTCTGCCGCGCCCTCATGGGGCCCTGGGGCCGGGCCCTGGCCCTGGGCCTTGGCCTGGTCATGTGTCTGGCGGCCCTGCTGGAGGTCTGGGAGTTGGTGGATCGCCTTCTGGTGCGCTTCATGGGGGAGTCGGAGCACTGATCGGAACACTCCGCTTGGTGATTCACCCTGTTTTGGCGATCCTGGAGTCTTCGGCTTGAACCCTTCCTGGGTTCGGGTCATTCAAGAAGCGTGTCTCGGAGGCAGTTGGTATGGCGCAGGCGGTTCGTGGAATCATCGGGGCGGGGTTGATTCTGGGCGTGGGCGCCCTACCGGCCGCGGCCCAGGGCGCGGCCCTGCCGGCCGTCGATCCAGTGGGCATCGGCCGGAGTGGGGCCCAGGTGGCCTACGGCTTCAGCCTGGAGGCAGCCAGCCTCAATCCTGCGCTGCTTGCCTCCCTGAAAGAGAAGGGCGGCGTCTATCTGGCCGCGGGGGTCGAAGCGTCCGCCAACCAGCAGAGCCTGGAAGCGAACCAGTTCACCTTGTTCAGCCTTGACCGCAACCGTGCGATCGGCGGCTTCGGCTTGGCGGCGCGCCTGTCGCCAGGCCTGACCATCGGTCTCAAGCTGGATGAGCCCTTCCTGCGCCATGCAAAACTCCTGGACCAGGCCTTCAGCCGCTTCCTGGGCGATGGCGTCGACCTCTCCGCCCATCGGCTGGAAGGGCAGTTGGCCTGGTCGTTCAGTCCCAACCTGTCCTTGGGCGTCGGCCTTGGCGTCGCCCGCCTGGCCTATGACTCCACCAACGTCATGCGCCTGAATGTGGCCGACGATCCGACCCTTCCCGTGTCGCCCACCAATGCCGTGAATGGCCTGGTGGAGCAGCGGGTGGGTCAAAACGGAAGCAAGGTGGTGCCCAGCTATTCGCTTGGTCTGCGCTGGGCGCTCAGCCCGCGCTGGACTCTTGGTTTCGTCCACCAGTCAGGGCTCAAGGGCGACCTTGACTTGAAAGCCGGCTTCCAGGGCAGCCACCTCGGGCTCTATGCCAACGATGGGCTGAGCCTCAATGCTGATCTGGGTACCGATGCCCGCGCCGCTTCCCTGCTCGCCCTCGCCCGTCCCGTCGCCGGCAACCCGACCATGGAACTGCCCTCCCAGACGACCTTTGGTCTCCGGCACCGCGTCACCCCGATGGTGACCTGGGAGGCCGACCTGAAGTGGACCTCGGCCAACTTCCGGGTGCCCGCCTTCGCGCAGATGCAAACGCCTTCGGGAGCCGTCACGGCGCCGGCCGAACTGCCCCGGGGCAAGTCGCATCTCAGCCTGGGCGCTTCCGTGGAAGTGGAACTCGGGAAGGCCTGGACCCTGCGGGGCGGGCTGAACCTTGCGCAGCGGAGCGTCGAGGAATCCGCGGTGGAGCCTCTGCTCGGCGGGGCGCGCACCGCGGCCTTCTCCATTGGCGCCGGCTACAAGATCTGGGGTGGCGAACTGAACCTCGGCTACCAGTACCGGCAGAGCGAGGACCAGGATTCGCGCACCGTGGTCGGCAACTGGAGTGCCTCCGGCTACCGTACCGTCCTCCCCGATCGGCTCCGGATGGAGGGCATGGGTCATCTCCTGGCCATCGGCTTCAGGAAGATGTTCTAGGGAAGGGGCTCCAGGTATGCGTTTTCTCGGCCCCCACGCCTGCGAGGAGGCTCTCACCCGAGGTGAGTTGCAGGCCCTCTGGATCGCCCCCGCGGCCTTCGCGCGGGTTTCGAAGCTCGTGTCCATGGCCGCGGAAGCGGGCGTGCTGATCCATCGCGAACCCATGGAGGGGCTGGATCGGCGCAGCCAGGGCCAGCGCCACCAGGGCGTGCTGGGCGAGGGTGGTCCCTTCGCCTATGCCGATTTCGGAGCCGTGGTGGCGAAGGTGGCCGACCGGGGAGATGCCGCCCTGCTGCTCGCCCTGGATGGCATTACGGACCCCAACAACCTGGGCGCCATCCTGCGTTCCGCCGCCGCTGCCGCGGTGGATGGCGTGATCCTGCCCGAGCGGCGGTCCGCGGCCGTGAACGAGACTGTGGTGCGGGCGAGCGCCGGTACCGCCGGCCGGGTGCCCGTGTGCCGCGTGGTGAACCTGGGCCGCGCCCTTGATGATCTGAAAGAGGGTGGGGCCTGGATCTACGGACTGGCCGCCGGTGAAGGCAGCCGCGACTACCTGCAGGAAGCCTTTGACCGGCCCACGGTGCTGGTCCTGGGCGCCGAAGGCGAGGGTCTGCACCTGAAGATCCGGGAGCGTTGCGATGGTCTGCTGCACATCCCCATGCCCGGTGGCATCGAGAGCCTCAACGTCTCGGCCGCCGCGGCAGTGACACTGTTCCGCGTGCTGGCCCGGCGGGGAGAGTCGCTTCGGAAGTTTCCCCTTGAGGGTGTTCCGTTGCCGTGATACCTTTCGAGTTCCCTGTCAGGAAAGCCCTGCCTCGCAGTGACCCTGACGCGGAGCCCCGATAGGGGTTTCAACGGGATGTTTTCCGGGTCTTTCCGGGGAACGATTGACAAGCCCCGGGAGGGGCACTGGACAAGCATGCCGAGATGGCCGAGTGGTTAATGGCAGCAGACTGTAAATCTGCCACGCAACGCGTTACGGAGGTTCGAATCCTTCTCTCGGCACCAGTCCTTCAGCTACCACTGGAGGCCTGGGTCCCGTCCTCGGGTTTCGACTCGCGGGAATAGCTCAGTTGGTAGAGCGTCAGCCTTCCAAGCTGAATGTCGCGGGTTCGAACCCCGTTTCCCGCTCCACCCACCCCGTCGGCCGGACCACCCGGTTGGCGGCAACACCCCCACCGCCTTCAGGCGGCAAGGTTCAAGGCCCACATAGCTCAGTGGTAGAGCACTTCCTTGGTAAGGAAGAGGTCACCGGTTCAAGCCCGGTTGTGGGCTCCACCCTATCGTTCGTTCCCTTTCTTTACTCTCTTCCACCCTTCAGGAGGCACCCGTGGCCAAAGAGAAATTTGACCGTTCCAAAACCCACGTCAACATTGGCACCATTGGCCACGTGGACCACGGCAAAACCACGCTGACCGCGGCTATCACCTACGTGCTGGCCAAGAAGTTCGGCGGCGAGACCAAGTCCTACGCCCAAATCGACTCCGCGCCTGAAGAGAAGGCCCGCGGGATCACGATCAACACGGCCCACGTCGAGTACCAGACCGAGAAGCGCCACTACGCGCACGTGGACTGCCCCGGCCACGCCGACTACATCAAGAACATGATCACGGGCGCAGCCCAGATGGACGGCGCCATCCTCGTGGTCGCCGCCACTGACGGCCCCATGCCCCAGACCCGTGAGCACATCCTGCTCGCCCGTCAGGTCGGCGTGCCCTACATCGTCGTCTTCATGAACAAGGTGGACATCGCCGATCCCGAGCTCACCGAGCTGGTCGAGATGGAAATCCGCGACCTCCTGTCCTCCTACCAGTTCCCTGGCGACGACATTCCCATCATCAAGGGTTCCGCCCGTCTGGCCCTGGATCATGCCGAAACCCCGGATCATCCGGACTGCGCCTGCATCCATGAACTGATGGCTGCGGTTGACTCCTACATTCCCGATCCCATGCGCGCCATCGACAAGCCCTTCATCATGCCCGTCGAGGACGTGTTCACCATCACCGGTCGCGGCACCGTGGTCACTGGCCGCATCGAGGCTGGCATCGTTCGCGTCGGTGAGGAAATCGAAATCATCGGCCTCAAGGACACCGTCAAGAAGGTCGTCACCGGCGTCGAGATGTTCCGCAAGTCCCTGGATCAGGGTCAGGCCGGCGACAACGCGGGCATTCTGCTCCGCGGCATCGAGCGCAAGGACGTGGAGCGCGGCCAGGTGCTTGCCAAGCCCGGCAGCATCACCCCCCACACCAAGTTCAATGCCCAGGTGTATGTGCTCACCAAGGAAGAGGGCGGCCGCCACACCCCCTTCTTCAACAAGTACCGTCCCCAGTTCTACTTCCGCACCACTGACGTGACCGGCTCCATCGAACTCGAAGCCGGCCGCGAAATGGTGATGCCCGGCGACAACGTCACTCTGACCGTCGAACTGATCCAGCCCATCGCCATGGTCAAGGGTCTGAAGTTCGCCATCCGCGAGGGTGGTCGTACGGTGGGCGCCGGCAACGTGGGCGAGATTCTGGCCTAACGCTGCCCTGCTCCGACCTTAGGAGGTCTCCATGCGCGACATCATTCATTTGCAGTGCCAAGAGTGCAAACGCAAGAACTACAGCACCACCAAGAACAAGAAGACCACCACGGGCAAGCTTGAATTCAACAAGTTCTGCCGTTTCTGTGGTTGTTACAAGATCCACCGCGAGACGAAGTAGGTCTCCGGCCCAGGGTTACCCGCCCGGCTCCACCAGAAGCCGGGCGGTTCCCACAGGGGAGTAGCTCAGTTGGTAGAGCAGCGGACTCCAAATCCGCAGGTCGCGGGTTCGAAGCCTGTCTCCCCTGCCACACTCTGGCCCCGGCGCTCTCGCTCGGGGCCAGGTTTTTCTGATCCATGTCCATTCCACGGGGTTCATCGTGATCGGTGCCATCAAGCAACAGGTCAAGGATCTCTCGGCTGAGCTCAATCGAGTGGATTGGCCCAGCAAGGAAAAGGTGATGACCTCTGCTTGGACCGTGGTGATCGTCTCGGTGTTCGTCGGGATCTACCTCTGGTCCGTGGACTGGGTCCTCTCCAAGGGCTTCGCGTTCTTCTTCCTGAAGACCCGCTGAAGCGGAGGCAGCCATGACCGATCTCGTTAGCATCCCGCAAGAATCCCCCCAGAGCGAACCGGCCCAGCCGGAAGGCCACGAGCTGAAGTGGTTCATCATCCATACCTACTCCGGCTACGAAGCCAAGGTCATGGAGCATCTCCGCCAGCGCATCAAGATGGAAGAGCGCGTGGAGAGCTTCGGGGACATCCAGATCCCCGAGGAGACCTACGAGGAGATGAAGGTCGACGCCAAGTCCGGCAAGAAGGAACGCGTCATCAAGAAGCGCAAGTCGTTCCCTGGCTACCTGCTCGTGCAGATCCAGGTGGAGCGCAAGCCCGACGGTTCCGTGGAGATGGCCGATGCCGACTGGCATCTCGTGCGCAATACGCCCAAGGTCACCAGTTTCGTGGGGGCCAACAAGAAGCGGCCCACGCCCCTGACGGACGATGAAGTCCGCCAGATCATGCACCACACCGAAGAGACCCAGGAAAAGCCCAAGCCGAAGTACCACTTCGAGAAGGGCGAAAAGGTCCGCATCATCGATGGCCCCTTCGCCAACTTCGAGGGCGATGTGGACGAGATCCACGAGGAGCGCTCCACCATCAAGGTCCTGGTCACGGTCTTCGGCCGGTCCACGCCCGTGGAGTTGGACTTCATCCAAGTCGAAAAACGCTAGCGTTTTTCGTTCCCGGGCCTGACGACGCCAGGCCCGGGTTTAGCAATACCTGGAAGACATTTCCATGATTTCTCGGTAGACTTTCCAGTCCCGGCCTCTTTCGGCCGGGACCTTTTCAACCCCGGTCGGTGGACCTTGCGGCCCACCACCCTCAAGGCGGACGTCGCCGGCATGCGCCGGAATCCTCCGCGGGAGCCATCCGATGGCAAAGAAGATCACTGGTTACATCAAGCTGCAGCTGCCCGCAGGCGAGGCCACCCCGGCCCCTCCCGTCGGCCCCGCGCTGGGTCAGCATGGCGTCAACATCATGGAGTTCGTGAAGCAGTTCAACGCGAAGTCCGTGGGTGCCGTCGAGAAGGGCACCATCCTGCCCGTCGTCATCACCGTGTTCGCCGACCGCAGCTTCAGCTTCATCCTGAAGACCCCGCCCGCCGCCGTGCTGATCAAGAAGAAGCTCGGTCTGGACAAGGGCAGTGCCACCCCCAACAAGCAGAAGGTCGGCAAGATCACCCAGGCGCAGCTCGTGGAGATCGCCAAGGTGAAGATGCCCGATCTCACCGCCAGCAGCCTCGAGGCCGCCGTCCGTTCCATCGCCGGCTCCGCCCGTTCCATGGGCGTCGAAGTCACCGATTAGGCCTGTCTTTCTCGCGCGGGCCCCAGGCCCACGCGACGCACTCTTTGTTGGAAAGTCGCAGCGTGCGGCAGTCCCGGTTACCGCGACCGTCATCGCGGGAGATCGTTCGAATGGAGCCAATATGGCAAAACCTGGAAAGAATTACCGGGCTGCCGCGGCCAAGATCGAGGATCGCCTCTACGAGCTGAAGGACGCACTTACCGTCGTGAAGGACCTGGCTTTCGCCAAGTTCGACGAGACGGTGGAAGTCCATATGCGGCTCGGCGTGGATCCACGCCACGCGGACCAGATGGTCCGTGGCACCATCGTCCTGCCCCACGGAACGGGCAAGACTATGCGTGTGGCAGTGATCGCAGGTGGCGAAAAGATCAAGGAAGCGGAAGCTGCGGGCGCCGAGATCGTGGGCGGGGATGAACTGGTGGAGAAGATCGCCGCCGGATTCCTCGACTTCGATGCCCTGGTCGCGACCCCCGACATGATGAAGGGCGTTGGCCGACTGGGCAAAGTGCTCGGTCCCCGCGGCCTCATGCCCAATCCCAAGACCGGCACCGTGACTTTCGACGTGGTCAAGGCCATCAAGGAGATCAAGGCCGGCAAGGTGGAGTATCGCGTCGACAAGACGGGCATCATCCACGCGCCCGTCGGCAAGCTCTCCTTCGGCGTCGAGAAGCTGGAAGAGAACGCCAAGGCGCTCATTGATGCCGTCCACAAGGCCAAGCCCCCTGCGGCGAAGGGCAAGTATGTGAAGACGATGTATATCGCCTCCACCATGGGCCCCTCCATCACCCTCAACACCGCAGTCGTTGAGAAGTAGGAGGTTGACCATGGAAAAGACCCAGAAGATCGCCCAAGTCGCCGAACTCAAGGAAACCTTCGCCTCGGCCACCTCGGCCGTCGTGATCGAATTCAAGGGCCTCGTGGTCGGGAAGGACACCGCCTTCCGCAAGAGCGTCCGCGAGAGCAAGGCCCAGTACCGTGTCAGCAAGAACACCCTGCTCCGCCTGGCCGTGAAGGACACCACCTTCGAAGCCCTCGGCGGATCCTTCCAGGGCGCCAGCGCCGTGGCCACCACCCGCGAGGATGTGGTTGCTCTGGCCAAGGCCGTCAATGGCTTCCTGAAGGACAATCCTGCTGCCAAGTTCAAGGCTGGCATCATGGATGGCAAGCCCATGAACGCCCAGCAGCTGCAGGTTCTGGCCGAGTTGCCGAGCCGCGATGTGCTGCTCGCCAAGCTGCTCTACCTCATGAAGTACCCCATCTCCGGTCTGGCGGTCGTCCTTGAGGGCATCCGCAAGCAGAAGGCCGGCGAGTAGTACCCAACCCCGAGTCCATAACCCCATTGCGAATGATAGGAGGCCATCATGGCTCTCACTGCTGATCAGCTCATCGCTGAAATCGAAACCATGACCGTGCTCGACCTGGCCAACATGGTCAAGGCCCTCGAGGACCGTTTCGGCGTTTCCGCCGCTGCCATGGCTGCTCCCGCCGCCTCCGGCGCCGCCGCCGTTGCCGTCGAGGAACAGACCGAGTTCAACGTCATGTTGATGGAAGCTGGCGCCAACAAGCTGAACGTCATCAAGGCTGTCCGCGAGCTCGTCTCCGGCCTGGGTCTGAAGGAAGCCAAGGACCTGGTCGACGGTGCTCCCAAGGCCGTCAAGGAAGGCGTGACCAAGGAAGAGGCCCAGAAGGTCAAGGAAAAGCTCGAAGCGGCCGGCGCCAAGGTCGAAATCAAGTAGCTTTTCTTTCAGCAATAACGCAAAGCGTAGGGTGTGCCCCACACCTTGCGCTTTGCGGCTTTGTCTGGATGTGGTACGATTATTCCTTCCGTCCGAACTCCTGCTCGGACCCCGCCCCTTCAAAGGCCCCTGGTTGCCAAACGCCCGCCGTCGCAGCGCCATCCTCGTTTCTGGGCCACACCTTCCACCGTCAGGTGGCGGAGTGGTCATCGGTCCGTACCTGCATTTCCCGCGTCATTGCTCGTAGTACCAGTCCTGGGGCCGTGGCCCTGGGACAAAGCCGTCTTTGCCCCAGGCCCGCAGCTCTGAATTGTCCTACCGCGTGCCGTCCATAGAAGGTTCCGCCAACTTCATCTGGAGCGAACCATGAGTGTTCAGCAGAACATCTACCGCCAGCGCCATAACTTCTCGAAGATCCGGTCCCTGGTTCCCATCCCGAACCTGATCGACATCCAGAAGCGGAGCTACGACGAATTCCTCCAGATGAACCTGCTGCACAGCGAGCGGGAACCCCGCGGCCTCAAGGCCGTCTTCGAGTCGATGTTCCCCGTCCAGAACGGCAAGAACCCCGATGGCACCGATGCCACGCTCGAAGTCGAGTTCCTCGACTACACCGTGGGCCACTGGGCCTGCAAGTGCGAGAAGTACTTGGGTCTCGAGCACCTCCGCACCCAGTGCAAGCAGTGCAGCCACAGCATCGTCTCGGACCACCCGAAGGATCCCACGGTGGACTGCCCCCAGTGCGGCACCCGCAACAAGAATGCCGCCACCATCTGCGACGTGTGCCAGGAGCCTGTCGCGATGAAGCAGAAGATGGGCATGGACGAGTGCGTCGAGCGCGGCTCCACCATGGCCGCTCCGCTCAAGATCCGTGTCCGCCTCAACCAGTTCGACAAGGATGACAAGGGCAACCGCCGCTTCAAGCAGAGCCAGGATTCGGAAGTCTACTTCGGCGATCTGCCGATCATGACCGACCGCGGCACCTTCATCATCAACGGCACCGAGCGCGTGATCGTCAGCCAGCTGCACCGCAGCCCCGGCGTGTTCTTCAGCATCTCGTCCGACAAGAGCCTCTACAGCGCCCAGGTCATTCCCTACCGCGGTTCCTGGATCGAGTTCGAGCTGGATGCCAAGGGCCTCCTCTACGCCCGCATCGACCGCAAGCGCAAGTTCCTCGGCGCCACCTTCATGCGCGCCCTCGGGTTGTTCAGCGAAGTGCTCGGTTCCAACGAAGCCATGCTCCGCCACTTCTACACCCCCGCCACCTTCCTGCTCAAGAAGGGCAAGTTGAGCGTCGCCCTGGGCGACCACCTGCAGGGCAAGAAGACCGACGAGGACGTGAAGCACCCCAAGACCAAGGAAGTGCTGCTCCCGAAGGACAAGAAGATCACCCGCCGCCTGCTCGAGCAGATGGAGAAGGCCGGCGTCAAGGACGTCCCCGTCTCCCGCGAGATGCTCGATGGTGCGGTGCTGCTGCAGGACATCGTGAACATGGGTACCGGCGAAGTGCTCATGGAAGCCAACGAGCCCTTCCTCCAGACCCATCTGGAGATGTTCCTGGCCAACGACATCCATTCCTTCGACGTCTGCTTTCCCGATTCCGACGCGACCGGCAAGGTCTTCTCCGAGACCCTGGCCAAGGATCACACCGAGGACAGCGAAGAAGCCGCCAAGGAGCTCTTCAAGAAGATCCGGCCCGGCGAACCCGCCACCCTGGAATCCAGCAAGAAGCTGCTCTTCGGGATGTTCTTCGATCCCCAGAAGTACGACCTCAGCAAGGTCGGCCGCCACAAGATCAACGCCAAGCTGTCCCTCGGCACCGATCTGGATGTGCGCACCCTCGGCACCGACGACTTCGTGCAGACCGTGCACTACCTCCTGCGGCTGAAGAAGTACGACACCACCCGCCAGGATGTCGGGGAGATCGCGCCCGTTCGCGCGGACGACATCGACCATCTGGGCAATCGCCGCGTGCGGTCCGTGGGTGAACTGCTCGAGAACGGCTTCCGCGTCGGCCTGGTGCGCGTGCAGCGGGCCATCAAGGAGAAGTTCAGCATCGCGCAGGATCCCAACAGCCCCCTGCAGGCCCATGACCTCATCAACAGCAAGCCGGTCATCGCGGCCATGAAGGAGTTCTTCGGCAGCAGCCAGCTCTCCCAGTTCATGGATCAGACCAACCCGCTCTCCGAGATCACCCACAAGCGCCGCCTGTCGGCCCTTGGACCGGGCGGCCTCAGCCGCGACCGCGCGGGCTTCGAAGTGCGCGACGTGCACACCTCGCACTACGGCCGCATCTGCCCCATCGAAACCCCTGAAGGTCCGAACATCGGCCTCATCAGCTCGCTCTCCTGCTACGCCCGCATCAACGAGTTCGGCTTCATCGAAAGCCCCTACCTCAAGATTGAGAACGGCAAGATCGTCCACTTCGCCAAGGTCACCAGCGTGGGCGATTCCAAGCTGGGCTACCTGGAAGTGGTGCGGCTCGAAGATCTGGAAACCGAGAACAAGAAGCTGGTCAAGGCCGGCAAGCGTCCCGCCAAGTACGAGATGCACGCCTTCTATCTCTCCGCGTGGGAGGAGGATGTCCATGTCATCGCCCAGGCCAATGTCCGCGTCGACAAGGACGGCCTGATCCAGGACGAGGATGTCACCGTCCGGTTCGGCGGCGAGACCAAGATCGTCTCCCGCGACAAGGTCACCCTGATGGACGTGAGTCCCAAGCAGGTCGTCTCCGTGGCTGCCAGCCTCATCCCCTTCCTCGAGAACGATGACGCCAACCGTGCACTCATGGGCGCCAACATGCAGCGCCAGGCCGTGCCCCTCATCCGCACCGAGGCCCCCATCGTGGGCACCGGCATGGAGTACGTGGCCGCCAAGGATTCCGGCGCCTGCGTGGTCTGCCGCCGCTCCGGCATCGTGGAGACTGTGGATGCCAACCGCATCGTCGTGCGCGTCGAGGATGATCCCGACACCGAAGGCATCGAGTCCGGGGTGGACATCTACACCCTGGTCAAGTTCGCCCGCAGCAACCAGAACACCTGCCTCAACCAGACCCCGCTGGTGAAGAAGGGGGAATACGTCACCGAAGACCAGATCCTCGCCGACGGTCCCTGCACCGATCACGGCGAGCTGGCCCTGGGCCGCAACCTCGTCGTGGCCTACATGCCCTGGCGCGGCTACAACTTCGAGGACGCGATCCTCATCTCCGAGCGCGTGGTGAAGGAAGACCTCTACACCACCATCCACATCGAAGAGTTCGAAGTCCACGCCCGCGACACCAAGCTGGGCCCTGAAGAGATCACCCGCGACATCCCCCAGGTCCGCGAGGAAGCCCTCAAGAAC
>JBBQEL010000015.1:0-54220 GCA_038320645.1 Holophagales bacterium
AAGGCATGGAAGGGCGGCAGGCAGCCCATGACCCGCTCATCCTCGCGGAAATCGAGGGCCTGGGCGGCATCCCGGATGTTCACCAGGATGTTTCCATGGGTCAGCGGCACCGCCTTGGGCAGGCTTTCGCTGCCGCTGGTGAACAGCACGGCGGCCGTTTCGGGGGGGGTCGCCGCCAGGAGTGGCGTCCAGTTGAACCGGGCCCGGAAGGCCGCCGCCAGCTTGGTGACCAGGGTGATCTTCTTGCCGGCTTCATCCAGCAGCAGCAGGCGGCTTTTCACGGCCGAGAGATCCACACCCTGGGCATCGAGGCGATTGATCAGGGTGGATACGGTGACGACGTGCTTGACGCCCACCAGATCCAGGCCGTAGCCCATGCTACGTGCCCCGGCAGTCCAATTCACCAGGACCGGGGTCTTGCCGGCGAAGAGCAGCGCGAGGTAGAGGATGCTGGCGCCGCCGGAAGCCGGCAGCATCAGACCCACATGGGTGCCTTCCAACTTTTCGAAAATGGGCTTCAACACCAGGATCGCGGTGAGCACATCCCGGTAGGTCTTGACGCCGCCGGTCTGATCCGCCAGCACGATCCGGCCCGGATCCCGCTTGGCCTGCTTCAGAAACACCTCGAGGATGGTATCCCCGGCGGGCATCTCGATGGGCAGGTCCGTCCGGGAGTGGAACCAGGCGTGGGGCACGGCCTTGAGTTCACCCTGGCGCAGGGATACCGCGGCTCCAGTGGCCGCCAGCATCAGATCGCCCACGGTCTGGAGCGAGGCCGGGTCGCTGCAGGGATAGCCATAGGCGCGCTGGATCCAGAGTTCCAGTTCGCGATGGCCCAGGGCGTCCAGGCCGAGTTCTCCCACCAGGGTCTGGGAATCCTGGAGGTCGTGCACCCCCGTGACCGCCTGCAGGTGGCGACGGACCGCATCCCGCACCTGGGGCGGGACCGTGCGGGGGTTCCCCTCGACCCGGGGCCGGGGCGGTTCGGGCAGGATCAGGGAGGCACGATCCCTCCAGAACAGATAGGGCACAAAGGTCCGGGGCGTGGCTTCCCGATTGAGGCGGGCTTCCAGCGCCGGATTGAGGACGGACCTGCCCTGGCCGGTCGGGAGGTCCGGAATCTCTTCCAGTTCCAGCCGAATATCCCGACGGGGCATGAAGAACAGACCGTTGGCCCATAGCAGCCCGAAACTCTTGAGCAGTTCGGCACTCAGATTCGGGCGGCGTCCAGAAGCTGAGCTGAACCGGCTTCCCCAGAACCCACGCAGCCGGACGACCACGACCCGCGTCCCGGGAGCCAGCCGCAGGATGGTTTCCACCACGCTGTTGTCAGCGAGATCTTCGGTCTTCTGCCGGGCGAGCCGCCCCGCCGGGAACATCAGCAAATTTCGTCCGGAGCAGAGCTGGGCGGCGAGGGCCATCACCTCGGCGTTCAGCGTCTCCCGGCAGCGGTCACCATGGGCGGCGGGATCCGGCAGGGCGCGGGCTCCAAGCAGTTTCGCGAGCCAGCGCAGCGGAGCGGATGCGGCGTGATCCCGGCCCGCGACGAGGATCGGGGCGAACCGTCGATGAAGCGCTGCAACCAGGAGAAAGGGATCGACCAGCGTCGGATGGGTGGCCAGAAACAGGATGCCCGGCTTGCCGCCATCCGGCAGCGCATCCACCCCCTGGGGGGCGATTCGGTATCTCAGCCGCAGCAGCGGCCGACCCAGGGCTAGGATCAGGGACGAAATCATCGGCGGGGGACACCAGAGTACCGAAAGGACGGATCCGGGATTGTAGCGGGAAACACCCTCCAGCCCTAAACCGGACCGCGGACATCTGCGAAGATGAACCAGGCACCGAAAGGTCCTTCCGAGGTATCCATGTCCGAAGCTCCCTTGATCCGGCTCACCAACATCACCAAGGTCTATCAGATGGGTGACATGGAAGTCCGCGCCCTGGACGGCGTGTCCATGGAGATCCAGCGCGGTGAGTACGTGGCCATCATGGGCCCCTCCGGATCAGGCAAGTCCACAATGATGAATGTCATCGGCTGCCTCGACACACCCACCAACGGCACCTACGAACTCAATGGCAAGCTGGCCTCGGCCATGACAGATGACGATTTGGCCCAGATCCGCAATGAGGAGATCGGCTTCGTCTTCCAGACCTTCAACCTGCTGGCCCGCACCACCTCGCTGCAGAACGTAGAGCTGCCCCTGATCTACGCGGGCAAGACCCCCGTAGAGCGGCACCAGATGGCCCAGAAGGCCCTGGAAAATGTTGGCCTCGGCACCCGCAGCGATCACATGCCCAACCAGCTTTCGGGCGGCCAGCGGCAGCGCGTGGCCATCGCCCGGGCCCTGGTGAACGATCCTTCCATCCTGCTGGCGGACGAACCCACGGGCGCACTCGATTCCAAGACCAGCATCGAGATCATGGCCCTTTTCGAGGATCTGTACCAGAAGGGCAACACCATCATCCTCGTCACCCATGAGGAAGACATCGCCCGCCACGCCCACCGGATCGTGAAGCTGCGCGACGGCAAGATCATCCACGATGAGCCGAACACGCCCATCACCCCCGAAGAGCACCTAGCCAACCTCAGCCTCTGATCTAGCGCCTGACCTCAGGTAGACTGAGCCGATGCAAAAGCTCGTCCAAGGCATCCACCAGTTCCAGACCCAGATCTTCAGCAGCCATCGCGAGCTGTTCGAGCGCCTTGATGGCCAGGATCAGGCGCCCGAGACGCTCTTCATCACCTGCTCGGATTCGCGCATCAGCCCGAACCTGATCACGCAGACCCAGCCCGGGGAACTCTTCATCCTGCGCAATGTCGGGAACCTGGTTCCGCCCTTCGAAAGCATGGGCGGCATGGCGGCCGGCATCGAATTCGCGGTCTCCAGCCTCCATGTGAAGGACATCATCATCTGCGGCCATTCCAACTGCGGCGCCATGCGTGCCCTGCTGGAACCCGAGCAGCTCAGCGATCTGCCCGCCACCAAAGCCTGGCTGGCCCATGCCCGGAAAACCGAACGGATCATCTGGGAAAGCTACGGGCATCTCAAGGGCCACGAGCTGCTGCACGCCACGGTGGAAGAGAATGTCCTGGTCCAGTTGGAGAACCTCCGGAGCCATCCCGCGGTGGCGAAGGCCATGGCCAACGGCATGCTCCACCTGCACGCCTGGTTCTACAAGATCGAGACCGGGGAGGTCTTCGCCTTCGATCCCGTGCGCGGCCAGTACATCTCCGTGACCGGCACGGATGGCCTCGCTCCGCTGGATGTGGAGCATCGCGCGACGGATCTCTCGATCTAATGGGTCAGATCGAAAGCCGGTCCAGCCGTTCCGGCCGGTCCCTCCAGCCTTCGTCCACCTTCACGAACAGCTCGAGCCGCACCGGGCGCTGGAGCAATTTCTTGAGTTCGCGCTGGGCGCTCTGGCGGATGTCCTTGATCATCTCGCCGCCACTGCCCAGCAGGATCTTGCGATGGCCATCGCGGTCCACCAGAATCTGCGCGGCGATGAAGACGCCCTCGGGGCCCATGTCTTCGGGATAATCCGCGTGATCCGGTTCCAGCCACTGTTCGATGAGCACCGCGATGCCGTGCGGCACTTCTTCGCGGGTCTTCCGGAGCACCTTTTCACGGATGAACTCCGCGGCCAGGGAGCGTTCCGTCTGGTCGGTGAAGACTTCCTCGGCATAGGGCCAGCCCGGCAGGATGGCATCCCGCTCCAGCAGCGCCCAGAGGGGATCCAGGTTCAGGCCCATCTTGGCACCGATGGGGACGATCTCCTTGAAGTGGAGCAGGTCCTTGTATGTGGCGATCTTCTCCAGGAGCCGCCCCTTGGACAGCAGGTCGATCTTGTTCAATAGCAGGTAGGTAGGCCGGTCCAGCTTGCGCAGGCGCTTGGCCAGGGCGTGCTCGCCCGTGCCCAGGTAGTCGTCGGCATCCACCATCCAGAGCAGGATGTCGGCTTCCTCGAGCGCCTGATCCACATGGGCCATCATACGTTCGTTGAGGGCGTGCTTCGGCAGATGGATGCCCGGCGTATCCAGGAACGCCAACTGGACATCGCCCCGATCCACCACGCCCAGCACCCGGGTCCGGGTGGTCTGGGGCATCTGGCTCGTGGCTGCCAGCTTCTGCCCCAGCAGGGCGTTCAGCAGGGTGGACTTGCCAGCGTTGGGGAGGCCGATGATGGCGAGGGTGGCATGGCGCCGGGTTCCGCTCAGATCAGGCTGGTCAGCCACGGTGCACGCCCCGTTTTGCTTCGCGAATGAATGTCAACAGGTAGGCGACCTCGGCGATGTGGCCCACTTCCTTCTCGGCCTGGGCCATGGCCTCCTCACGCAGCAACCCAGCGTGGAAGAGCAGTCGGTGGGCCCGTTTCAGCCCCTCGACCACCTCGATGGAAAAGCCCTTGCGCTGAAGGCCGATGGTATTCACGCCATAGCTCTTGGTGTCACGGGCGCCGGCCGTCTTCATGAAGGGCAGCACGTCCTGGGTCGCCACGGTGAAACCGCCCATGAAGGCGTGATGCCCCACGCGACAGAATTGGTGGACGGCGGAGAAGGCGCCGATGTTGCAGCCGTCGCCGACTTCCACGTGGCCCGCCAGCGTGGCGCAATTGGCAAAAATGTTCTTGCTTCCCACATGGCAGTCGTGGGCCACATGGGAGCCGGTCATCAGGAAGTTGTCGTCACCCAGGGTGGTCAGGCCGCCACCGCCCTCTGTGCCGCGGTGGAGCGTGCAACCCTCGCGGAAGACGTTGCGGTTGCCGACCTGGAGGCGCGTCGGGGCGCCCTTGAACTTCAGATCCTGAGGGCCCATGCCCAGGGTGGAATGGGCGTAGATGTCATTGTCCTCACCGATCTCGGTGTGGGGTCCGATGACGACATGGCTGCGAAGGAGCGTCCGGGCGCCGATGACCGAGTTGCCCTCGATCAGGCAGAAGGGCCCCACGACCACGCCCTCGCCCAACCGGGCTTCTGGGCTCACCACGCTGCTCGGATGGATCTGTGCGCTCATTTTCCCTCTCCCTCCGCCAGGTCCATCAACATGGACATGAATTCGGCCTCGGCGACCTTCTGGCCGTCCACGAAAGCCTCGCCGCGCATCTTGCAGATGCGGCCTTTGAATTGGAGCACCTTCACTTCCATGACCAGCTGATCGCCGGGCAACACCGGTTTGCGGAACTTCACCCCGTCAATGCCCATGAAGTAGATCACCTTCCGGGAGCGATCCTCGTACTCCCGCATGAGGAGGCAGCCGCCGGTCTGCGCCATGGCCTCCACGATGTAGACACCCGGGAACACCGGCCGGCTGGGGAAGTGCCCCTGAAAGACCTCTTCGTTGAAGCTGACATTCTTCAGGCCGCGGATCCAGGTTTTGGGCTCGAAGTCGAGGATCCGATCCACCAGCAGCATGGGATAGCGGTGGGGCAGCAGGTCCATGATCCCCTGCAGATCGATCGTCCGTGGTTCGCGTTCAGACATGGATACTCCAATCTTTTAGCTTACAGCCTCCGGGCTTGGGCCTCCAGCCTCAGGTCCTCCGGGTGGTCCGCTCGAAGACCTTGGCCGCGATGAACAGATCCAGCAGGGGCCGATCCAGGGCCCCCTCGCGGGCCTCCTCGTCGAGGATCGCCAGGCTGCGGTCCAGGGGCACGGCGCCCTTGTAGGGCCGGTCCCGGGCCGTCAGGGCGTCGAACACGTCTGCGATGGCCATGGCCCGGCTCTGGACGGGGATCCCGGCTTCGCCGAGTTGCCTGGGATAGCCCCGACCGCTGAGGCGTTCGTGATGCGCGTAAGCGATCTCGGGGACACCAGCCAAATCCCGCGTCCACGGGATGCGCTCCAGGAACCGGAAAGTGTGGGTGACATGGCTTTCGATCTCGAGGCGCTCGGCTTCCGAAAGGCTCCCCCGCCGGATCCTCAGGCTGGCCAGGTTCCCGGACTCGATCACTTCCCGGCGCTCGCCACTCCAGTGGGTGAAGGTGAGGTGCTCCAGCAGGCCCAAGCCCTCGGCCATCTCCTGGGCCAACACCGTGGGCTCGTTGCTCTGGCGGACCAGATGCATCAGTCCCTCTGATTCCGCCTGACGATCCTGCACCACCCGTTCCCAGCGGCTGCGATCAAACGACTCTCCTCGGCTCCAGGCAGAAGAAAGCAGCTCCAGGGCCTCTTCCAACTCCCGCTGGCGGAGCCGCTGGAGGACGATTTCGAGCTGGTCCGGAGCGAGCTTCTTGGCCTTCACCAGCACCTGTTCCCGCACTCCCACCTTGCCGAAATCGTGGAGCAGGCTGGCGTAGCGGATCTCGCGCAACTGGCGGTCCGTGAAGACCAGGTCGCCGTAGGTGCCATTGGGCGTGGCGTTGACGGCCTCGGCGAGCCCAACCGTCAGGTCGGCTACCCGGCCCGAATGGCCGCTGGTCACAGGATCCCGTGATTCGATGGCCGTTACGGAAGCCGCCACGAAGCCTTCGAACAGCTGCTCGATCTCCTCGCGCAGTTGGGCATTCTTCACGGCCACCGCCGCTTGGCCTGCCAGGCTCTGGGCGAGGTTCTGATCCTCGGCGGAGAAGGTCCGGCCCTCTCCGGAATCCTCGTCCAGCCGGTTCAGCAACTGGAGGATCCCCAGCACCCTCCCTTCCGTATCCTGCATGGGCACCACCAGCACGGAGGTGGTGCGATAGCCGGCCTGCCGATCGAAGCTGTCGTTGAACCGGTAGGGCGCCGCCGCGGGGATCTGATACACATCCTCGATGTTCAGGGTCTCCCCGTTGATGGCCACGAACCCCGCCAGGGTCTGATGGGACACGGGCATGACGATGCGGTGGAAAGGCAGGCTCACCCGGGCGTTCTGGGTGTGGGCGAACAGCATCTCCCGGCGCTCCGCCTCCCCACTCAGGAGGTAGATCGAGCCGGCCTCGGCCTTCACGAGTTCCCGGGCCTTGCTGAGGATCAGATCCAGCAGACGATCCAGGTTCTGTTCGGAGACCAGTGCGCGCCCGACTTCATGGAGCCGTTCCATGGACCGACGGTCCTTCGCCCGCTCCCAACCGGCTTTCAGCAGGGCTACCGCCGCCACGGTACCGGGCCAGGTGGGGCAGGCTGCGAACGCGCCCTCTCCCTCGACCCCCAGGACCACCTCCGCGGGCACCCCGTCCACGAACACCAGAGCGCTGCGCATCTCCCCCGCAACGCTGTCCAGGAGGGTGTTACGGTGCTCTGGGGGGACGGCTACGGTGAATCGCAAGGCGGAATCAGGCTCCAGGAAGAGGGAATCAGGGTCCGGCAAGATGAAGGTGCCGCCAGCATATCGGAATTCCCCTGTCCGCAAGGAAAGCTGGCGGGGACCGATCGAACGGCTGGCATGGGGCGGTAAGGGCGTCGGCCGATCCGAGGATGGCCGCCTGCTGCTGTTGGAGGCCCCCCTGGCCCTCTTCCCCGGTGAAATCGTTGAGGCTGAAGTCATTTGGAAAGCTCGCCACGGCGAGGGCCGCGTCACCCGCTGGATCACCCGGGATCCCCGGCGAGTCCAATCCCCCTGCCCCGTGGCTGAGATCTGTGGCGGCTGTGAACTGTGGGAAGCCGGCCGCCACACCGCCGACCTCAAGCACCAGATGGCCACTGACCTGCTGCGCCGCCAACTGGGTGAAGCGGTGCCCTGGACCTGGCACCCCGCCCCCGACAGCGCCCGCCGCCACCGGATCCAGTTGCATTGGGACGGCTCCGCGCTCGGCTACTTCCAGAGGAACAGCCACACCCTGGTGCCCATCTCGGCCTGCCCCGCCGCGGCCGATCCCATCTCGAAGGCCATCCCCAGGCTGCAGGAAGCACTGGTCGGCCTGGCCCTGCCGACGCGCCAGGGGCGCTGGGAATTGGCCACGGGAACCCCCGCCGACACGGTTTGGGCCACGGACGAACGCGGGCGTACCTGGATCCTGGAACCCGATGGCTGGCATCGCAACACCGAGCCCATCCGGCATCGCCTCGGTGAGGCCACGCTGCAGCACGAACCCGGCGCCTTCTTCCAGGTGAGCCCGCCCTGGGCCGCCGAAGCCTTCGGAAACCTGCTGCGGACCTGGAACCTGAAGGGCGCCACGCTGTACGACCTCTACGGCGGCGTGGGACTGTTCTCCGCCCTGCTCGGCCAGCGCTTCCAATACCGCGTGCTGGTGGAATCCGGCGATGCGGCCGTGGCCTGGGCCCGGCGCAACCTCGAAGCCGCGCGGCTCCCTGCCGAGTGTCTGGTCGCAGATGTCGCTGCCTGGGTGCCTGAAGGCCTGGGAGAGCCGGCGGATGTGATCCTGCTGGATCCGCCCCGGGCCGGGCTCGAACCGGCCCTCTGCGACCGCCTGGCGAACGCCGGGGCTGGCACGCTGGTGCTGGTGGGCTGTGATGGCGCGGCCTTCTGCCGGGATGTGAAGCGGCTCTCGGCCACCTGGCACCTCGACCAGCTCGCCGTCCTCGACCTCTTCCCCCTCACCAGCCTCGTGGAATGCGTGGCCCTGATGACGAAGCGGCCATGACCGCCCTGGGCCACCATCTGCTGGCGGAGTTCAGTGGCTGCAACGCCGCGTCCCTGGCGGATCTGGAGGGAGTCACCTCCGCCATGCTCCAGGCCGCGGAGGCCTCCGGTGCCACCATCGTCACCCACAGCTTCCACCACTTCAGCCCCCACGGCGTCAGCGGCGCCGTGATCATCGCCGAAAGCCACCTGGCCATCCACACCTGGCCCGAGCACCGGTTCGCGGCAGTGGATTTCTTCAGCTGCGGCGGCGTGGACATGAACCTGGGCCTGGCGGTCTTGAAGGCGGCCTTCAGCGCCACCGAAGAAACGCGGCTGGAACTCGAGCGCGGACCGCTCAGGACCATCAAGGCCTGAGGACACCTTCGGCCTCGAAGCCTGCCTGGATGGGACCGAGCGGCGTTTCGACCAGCAGGATTCCGGTCATGCGGGGCTTCCTTTCAGGCTGGCCCAAAGGTGGAAGGTGGCGAGGCTCCGATGGGGCGCAAACGCTGCCATCAGCCGGAGCGTTTCGGGTCCATCGGGGCGGGTGTCGAGTCCGAGCCAGCGCTGGAGCGCCAGGGTGAGTCCCGCATCCCCGACGGGCACACAGTCGCGGAACCCCAGACCGCGCATCAGCACGTACTGGGCGGTCCAGGGACCGCAGCCCCGCAGCGCCAGCAGCTCCCGGGCGGCGCCCGTGGCCGTGGCCCGGTCCTCCAGCCGCAGCCGTCCCGCAGCCACTTCGGCCGCGGCGTGCAGCAGGTATTCGGCCTTGCGCCGGGAGCACCGCAGGGCCTGCAGATCCCCAACCTCCAGCGCGGCGATGTGGGCGGCACCGGGGTGGGCGATGAGACCCTCGGCGGCCGGAAGCCCCGCCAGGCGGATCAGGTCGCGGCGGAGGGCGTAGGCGAAGGCCAGGTTCACCTGCTGCCCCAGAATGGCCCATACCAGCGCCTCGAAAGGGTCGAGCGTCAGCAGCACCCGCAGGCCCTCGCGGCCCCGGGCCAGCTCCGGGTGCGCCGTCTCGAAGGTCCCCGGATCGCCTGGCCATCCCAGCAACCGCAACGCAGCTTCATGAGCCTTGGCCATGGCCTTCGGACCTTCCGCTCCGTTCAGGGACACGGCCACCCCTGGCCCCTGGAAAGTCAGCGTGAGGACGGAGGCGTGGCCCTCGCAAAGGAAGGCCTTGTGCAGGCGGGCGCCCTCAACCCGTTCACAAACGCTCTGCCCGTCCCGACCATGAAAAGCCAGCACATCCTGTACGCGGAGCCCGGCGGGCAGCGGCAGGGTGAATCCGTTCGAGCTGAGCATGGTCCGGTAGGCCCCGGGGCTCAGTCCGGTCTGCCGCCGAAAGGCCTCGTGGAAGCCCGAAGGGCTTTCATAACCGGACTCAAAGGCGAGATCAGGCAGATTACCCTTTCCGGCAACCAAGCGGCCACAGGCGGCACGAATGCGGATCCGTTGCAGGAAGGCCGCGGGCTGGGTGTGGGCGTGCTCACGGCAAAGAGCCTTCAGCTTGGTGACGCCGACACCCGCCGCTTCCGCCAGGGCTTCCACATCGTGAATGGCGCCAGGAGCCGCTGCAGCCTGGGTCATGGCCCCCTCGAGGTTGGCAAGATCCGCATCATCGCCACGATAGTACGCATCGGGCCGGCAACGCTTGCAGGGGCGGAGGCCCGCGGCCTGGGCGGCCGCCTCGTCCGGAAAGAAACGGATATTGCAGGCCAGCGGCTTCCGCGCGGAACAGGAGGGCAGGCAGTAGATCCCGGTGGTGAGGACGCCCGTGAGGACCCGGCCATTGAAGGACGCGTCCTTCGCCAGGATCCGTTCGTAGAGGTGTTCGTCCGACCAGCGCATGCCTTCAGACTAGAGGCCCAGACGGGTGCTGTCCTCCAAACACCGGCGCTGGATTTTTTTCAGTCCCAGACCAGCGGCAACCGCGGTTGAGGCGGGGCCTTGGGCAGCGCGCCCTCCAGGCGCAGCAGAAATTCCTTCATGTCCAGGCCGCCACCATAGCCCACGAGTGATCCGTCCGATCCAATCACCCGGTGGCAGGGGGTGAGGATGGAGATGGGGTTGGCGCCGTTGGCCCGAGCGGCCGCACGGATGCATTTCTCGTCGCCCAGGCGCCGCGCCAGTTCCAGGTACGAGATGGCCTGACCATAGGGGATCCTCTGCAGTTCCTTCCAGACCCGGCGTTGGAACTCCGTGCCTTCCGCG
This sequence comes from Holophagales bacterium, assembly GCA_038320645.1. Lineage (GTDB taxonomy): Bacteria > Acidobacteriota > Holophagae > Holophagales > Holophagaceae > Geothrix. The sequence goes on from JBBQEL010000015.1 coordinate 10,722, forward strand.
ATCATGGGAATGTTGAAATCGCGCAGATTGCCGGAGAAATAGGATTCGAGCTGCCGCCGGAGGTAGGGCAGGCTTTTCGGCTCGGGGCCTTCTGGAGGCGCCGGCGGTGCGCCATGGAACCGGATGAGCTGAACCAGCCTGCCATCCGCATCGAAGGCTGCGCCCAGGTCCCCCAGGGGCGTGGCGAGCGGGTGGAGGAGACCGGGCATGCCGTTGAGCATGGCAGCATCACGGTTTTTTGTTGGCGAGAGGCTGTCGCGATGGCCCAAGGCCACGCTCATGGCTTCCGCCAACCCAGGCCGGATTCGAGGTCCCGCAAAGCCTTCGGGAGCGGCCCCTCCCCAGGCAGGATCACCCGGTGGGCGGGGATCAGCAGGGCGATGGGGTTGGCTGCACAAGCCATCACCACGACCTCCTCGTCCAAACCGAGCTTGGCGGCGAATTCGGAGGGGCGACGCGACTGGCCGTAGGGAATGCCGCACACGAAATCCCACACCCGGATCTCAGGGAAGGTGCCTTGTGGATCGAGCGGCACCGTGAAGGTGCGCAGGGTGCCTGCCAGGTAGGCTTCGAGCTGGAGATCCAGGAACCGCTTGGCCTCCCGCTGCTCCTTGGGCGGCAGGGGGCTGGTCTTGCGCGGGTCGTGAGCTTCCAGCATCAGTTCCCGCAGGCGGCCGCGGCCATCGAAAGCGGCCCGCATGAGCCCCATCGGGGTGTTCAGCTCGTAGTGCCAGAGGACCATGAAGGCATGATGGCAGGCCCCTGCAAGCCTGCCCAGGTATTCCAGGGCCCCGGTAGACTCATGCCATGGCCGTTGCCCCTTTTCGTCTGTCCATCATCGACTATCTCAATGCCGCCCCCCTGAACCACGGGTTCAAGCACGGGCTGGGCTGGGAGCACTTCCATCTGAAATTCCACTACCCTTCGGCCTGCGCCGACCGACTGCGGGCAGGGGAAGTGGATGCGGGCATCGTCAGCTCCATCGAGTACCTTCGGATCCCCGATCTCCGCATCGTGCCGGGCCTTTGCATCGCCTCTCCCAAACGGGTGCGGAGCGTGGTGATCCTCTCCAGGGTGCCGCCGGAACAGATCCGCACCCTGGCTCTGGACACGACCAGCCGGACCAGCGTGGTACTGGCCCAGCTGCTGCTGCGGGAGCGCTACGGCGTGAGCCCGGTCGTCGTGGACATGGGCCCCGACCTGCCCGCCATGCTGGCCGGGAATGATGCGGCGCTGATGATCGGCGACATGGCCATGCGCGCCCCGCGCCAGGGGCTGTTCGTGCTGGACCTGGCCGAGGAATGGCACGCCTGGACCGGTCTGCCCTTCGTGTTCGCCCTGTGGCTCATCCGGAAGGATGCCCCGGAACTCCCGGTTCCCGGAGGGGTTGGCCCCTTCTTCCACAAGAGCCTGGAGATCGGACTGGCCCAGCTTCCCGCCATCGTCGAAGAAGCCCGCCGCACCATCGGCTGGACCAAGATCGAGTTGCACGAGTACCTCACGGAGAACATCAGCTACACCCTGGGCGAAACCGAGCGCGAAAGCCTGGCCCTCTTCTTCGAGAAGGCCGTGCGCCATGGCTTTGCACCCGAAGAGAAACCCCTCCGCTTCCTCTGACTTTCCGATCCACCGATCCTCTGACACCCTGGACTTTTCTTTCTGGATGCCCCATGACCGATCTCGCCACCCTCTTTCTCGCCCACATCGCCGAGCGCCAGCGCACCACGGCTGAGGCTCTGGCCCAGACGGGCTACGATGCGCTGGTGATCTCCAGCGGGAAGGTCTACACCCATTTCGCCGACGACCAGGAGGCGCCCTTCCACCCCACGCCCCACTTCGCCCACTGGTGCCCCATGGCGGGCCCCCACCACCTGCTGGTGGTGCGCCCTGGCCAGCGGCCCCGCTTGATCCGCTTCGCGCCCGAGGATTTCTGGTACGAGCAGGCTCCGCTCGGGCATCCCTTCTGGGCGGCCGCCTTCGAGATCGAAGAAGTGGGCACCGCAGAAGATGTCTGGAAGCGCCTGGGCCCGCTCAATCGCGCCGCCTACATCGGCAACGAGACCGATCCCGCCGGCACGGCCGGGCTGGAGCTGAACCCGCCCCTGCTCACGGCCCACCTCGACTGGCATCGCACCACGAAATCCGCCTACGAAGTCCAGTGCATCGAGGAAGCCACGGTCATCGCCGCCCGTGGTCACCAGGTGGCCCGCACCGCTTTCCTGGCGGGCGCCAGTGAACTGGAGATCCACCACGCCTATGTCCAGGCCGCAGGCATCGTGGACCATGAGATGCCCTACGGCAGCATCGTAGCCCTGAACGAGAAGGGCGCCATCCTCCACTACGAAGGCAAGCGCGGCCTGAAGCACGGTGCTGTCATGCTCATCGACGCCGGCGCCCAGGTGCGTGGCTATGCCGCCGACATCACGCGAACCGTCGCCGCACCGCACTGTGACGGCCGCTTCGCGGCCCTCGTGGCTGGCATGGAGAAGATCGAACGCCAGCTCTGCGACCTGGTGAAGCCCAAACTGGCCTACGGTGATCTCCACCACCAGGGCCACCTGCTCATCGCCGGTCTCCTGAAGGACCAGGGCATCCTGAACACCGATCCAGAAGAGGCCGTGGCGAACGGCCTGAGCCGCCCCTTCTTCCCCCACGGCCTCGGCCACCACCTGGGGATCCAGGTGCATGACGTGGCCGGCAGGCAGGGGGCGCCCGATGGCACGACCACGCCCCCGCCGCCCCAACACCCCACTCTGCGTACCACCCGCACCATCGACGAGGGCCAGGTGTTCACCGTGGAACCGGGGCTCTACTTCATCCCCATGCTGTTGCGCCCCTTCCGCGAGAACGAACACAAGGCGAAGTTCAATTGGGCACTGATTGATGAACTCACCCCCTGTGGTGGGATCCGCATCGAGGACAACCTGCTGGTGACCACCAACGGCCATCGCAACCTCACCCGGCCCCACCTGCCCCTTTAATCGCGCTGCGGATCTGGACTATCCCCCGATCGCAGAGCGCCCCCTGAAGGCACACCGGCCTAGGCTGGAGCCGATCTGAGGCATCGAGTTCGCCTCGTCTTGCGATATACATAAGGTCTTCCCCGGGAGTCCCATGTCCCTTCGCGCTGCCCTGGCCTGTTTGACCCTTGCCTCGTGCCTGCTGGGCCAGGGGACGGAACGCATCACCCTGGAAGCCCTCGCCCACCCCACCCTGAAGAAGACCTATGCCGGGCTGCCCGCCACCCGGCTGGAGTGGCTCCCGGATGGGGCCCTGCTGCAGACCCGGCGGGAGGGGACCAAGGTGAGCCTGCTGCGGATTGATCCGATGACCTGGGAGGCGAAGCCGCTCTTTGAATCCGATCGCCTCCAGACAGCCCTTTTGAGCGCAGGAGCCCCGGAGGCCGCGACCAGGACTGCCCTGGAACGCGGGAGCTTCACCTGGAGTGTCGATCGCAGCGCCTTCCTGCTGCAGGTGGCTGACGACCTCTTCCTGGTGGATCTGAAGGGCACTGCCACCAAGCGCCTCGCAGGCGACAAGCCGGAGGAACCGACCTTCAGTCCTGATGGCTCCCAGGTGGCCTACCTCCGCGGGAACGACCTCTATCGCATGGACCTCGCGACCGCCGAGGAAACCCGCCTCACCACCGGCGGCGGCGAGACCGTATTCAACGGCCGCCTGGACTGGGTGTACCAGGAGGAGGTCTATGGCCGTGCCAACGGATCCAGAGCTTTCTGGTGGTCCCCCGATTCAAAACGCATCGCCTACCTCAGCCTGGACGAGACGAAGGTGCCGGTCTTCATACTCATGGATGATCGGAACCAGCCGCAGAAGCCCCTGAAAGCCCGCTACCCCAAGGCGGGGGATCCCAATCCCAGCGCCCGACTGGGCGTGGTGGATCTCGCGGGCCGCACAACCTGGATGGAGGACCCATACCCTGGCCAGCAGACGCTCATCGTGCAGGTGGGCTGGGCGCCCGGAGGCCAGCTGCTGGCTGCCCATCAGAACCGCATCCAAAGCTGGTTGGATCTTCGTCGCTACGAAGGCGCCACCTCGAAGCTGGTGCTCCACGAGGAAAGCCGGGCCTGGCAGGAGCGGCTGCCCCTGCCCCACCACCTGCCGGATGGCGGGTTCCTCTGGGAATCCGGACGCAGCGGCCATCACCACATCTACCGCTACGGCAAGCAGGGCAACCTGGTCGGCCCGGTCACCACCGGCGACTGGGCGGTGAAGCAGGTCCATGGCGTGGACGCCACGACGCTCCAGGTCTATTTCGATGCCACGGAGCGCAGTCCCATCGGCCAGGATGCCTATCGCATCGGCCTGGACGGCAAGGGGCTCACGCGGCTCACGGATCGGCCCGGCTCACATCGCCTCCGCTTCAACGCCACCTTCTCCGCCTTCCTCGATACCTGGAGCGACATCCACACCCCGCCCCAACAGACCCTGCATGACGCTTCGGGCAAGCGCCTGCGTCTCATCGACGCCAATCCGGGCGAAGGCTGGAAAGCCCTGCAGCTCGGCAAGGTCACCCTCCAGCAGGTGAAGACCCGGGATGGGTTTTCCATGGAGACCTTGCTGGTCCTGCCCGTGGACTTCGATCCGGCGAAGAAATACCCCGTCTTCCAATACACCTACGGGGGACCGGCGGCCCCCTCGGTCCGCAACGCCTGGAGCAGGGACATGGCCTGGTATCAGTTCCTGGCCCAACAGGGCATCGCCACCTGGATCTGCGACAACCGCAGTGCCTCCGCCAAGGGCCTGGCCAGTGCCTACGGCATCCACCGGAATCTGGGGGCGCAGGAACTGCAGGATCTGCTGGACGGCCATGTCTGGCTGAAGGCCCAGGGCTGGGCGGACATGAATCGGATCTGCCTCGATGGCTGGAGCTATGGCGGGTTCCTGACCACCTACGCCCTCACCCACAGCAAGGCCTGGAAGCTGGGTATCGCCGGCGCGCCGGTGACGGACTGGAGCCTGTACGACAGCATCTACACCGAGCGCTATATGGGCCTGCCCGCCGACAACAAGGCCGGGTACGAATCCAGTTCCGTGCTCAGGGCCGCCGGGGACCTCTCCGGCAAGCTGCTGCTTCTGCACGGTACGCTGGACGACAACGTGCATCCCCAGAACAGCGTCATGCTCATCGACGCCCTGCAGAAGGCCGGACAACCCGTCCAGATCGTGCTGCTCCCGGGCTCGGACCACAGCCCCCGGGCGCCCCAGCACAACTGGGCGCGCTATCAGGCGATGTGGGAATTCCTGAAGTGGAACCTCTGAGGGTCAGGCCTCAAGATCCCTTCAGGAGAGGCCCGATGCTGTGCTTCAGGCCGAGGTGATCTCATCCGGTTTCGCGGGCAGCATGCGGTCGTACGCCCACAGCAGCCCCGCCGTCAGTACGCCCACCCCGGTGATCGTCCAGAGCATGCCGGCCGGCTGGTGTCTGACTTCGCCGAAGTAATGCATCAATTTCCCGCCGAACCAGCCGCCGATGATCGAGCCGAGGCCGATCGGCAGGAAGGCAAAGCCCATGTAGGTGCCTTGCTGGCCGGGTGGGGCGAGGCGCGAAATGTACTCGTAGTACCGCGGCGACTGGACGATCTCGCCCAGCGCGACGCAAATGAGCGTGATGATCACGCCCGTCACGGTCGGCCTGAAAATCAGGACGATCCAGGCCAGGGACGATATCAGGGTTCCGAGCGTGACCGCCTTCACGGAGGCGACCTTCTGTGTGGCCAGATTGATCAGCACTGTCAGTGCGATCACGATCAGGGGACCCGTCATCAGCAGGAGTTCCGTATCCGCCTTCGGATCGATGTATTTCACGACATACAGCGGCAGCGTGATGAATTCCTGCCAGTACACCACCCAGTACCCCGTGAAGATCAGCAGGAACAGCATGAACTTCGGGTTCGAGAGCACCGTGATGAAATTCCGGCCCGTTTCAGCCAGGGATGGAAGGGGCACATCCCCCTCTTTGCGCGGTTCCTTGAACAGCAGAATTACCGCAAAAAACATCACGAAGACGCTGACTGCGGCCACGAGGAAGACGTTTTCGACACGCATATGCCGGTGGACATACGAGGCGACAAAGGGGCCGGCAGCACCACCGATGTTCACCAGCGTGTAATAGATCGAATAGCCGATCGAGCGGACATTGTCCTTCGATGCTCTCGCCGTCGTCCCGACGACGGCCGGCTTCACCAGCGCAATGCCGAGGGCGGGCAGCATCAGCACGAACGCGACCAGTACGCCGAGGGGCACCGTGCCGCGGATGGGAGCCATCCAGGCAGATCCCAGGGACCCGAGCAGGAAATAGGAGCCGCTCAGAATCAGGTAGGCCAGGGAGAGCGCGCGGCGGAAGCCGAGGCGGTCCGCTATGGCCCCGCCAAAGGCCGCCAGAAACCACACCAGCCCGCCGAACAGTCCGGCCAGGCTGCTGGCATCCTGCGTCGGGAATCCGAGCGACTCGTTCAGATACCGCGCCAGGGAGGCAAAGGCCGCGTAGTAGGAGAGGCGCTCAAACAACTCGGTGACATTGGCCACCCAGAAGGGGCGCTCAAAGCCATCGCGGATGTCGCGCAAACGTTGAGCTGTGCTCAAGAAACCTCCTGGAGAAGGGGATTGCCCTTCGATCTTCCCGGGGAACCGGAGGCACGGTCAACCACAGAGACCGAATCCCGCTCCCGGCGACAAAAAGCGGACCCGCTCGGGTCCGCTTTTCGATCTGGCTGGTTGGCGCCTACTTGTCGGCTTTCGCGAACTCCACCACGGCCCGGAGCATATCGCCCACGGACATGATGCCCACCAGCTCGCCCTTGCCATCCACCACGCAAAGGCCATAGAGCTTGTGGTCCAGGATGGCCTGGGCGGCCGTCGCAAGATCTTCGTCGGGCGTGATGGTCCGGGGGGAGGCGTTCATCACGTCCTTCACCGGCGTCTTGGAGAGCAGGTAATGGACTTCCCAGGTATCCAGGGAAGTGGCCTTGCCCGGCGTGTAGTCCTTGATCATCCGCTCGGTGATCAGCCCGGTGAACCGACCCTTGACCATCACCGGAAGGCGGCGGATACCCTTCTCCTTCATCAGGTGGATGGCCTCGATGATCGAAGCGTCCTGCTCGATGGTGATCGGATTCCTGGTCATCCACTTGTCAACTGACGTCATCGCGTTCTCCTTACATGCCGAGGAAGGCCTTTTTGATGTGGTCGTTGTTGAGCAGTTCCTCACCCTTGCCGGTGAGCACGACCCGCCCGGTTTCCATCACGTAGGCCCGGTGGGCGATGCGCAGGGATTGGTAGACGTTCTGCTCCACCAGAAGGATGGTAACGCCTTGCTTGTTGATTCCGGTGATGATGTCAAAGATGTTCTTCACCAGCAGGGGAGACAGGCCCAGTGAGGGCTCATCCAGGAGGAGCACCTTGGGGTTGGCCATGAGGCCACGGGCGATGGCGAGCATCTGCTGCTCGCCCCCGGACATGGTGCCACCCAGCTGCTTCTCCCGCTCCTTGAGGCGGGGGAACAGCTCGAACACCCAGTCGGTGTTCTTCTGCCGATCGGCCCGGGTGGCCTTGACATAGGACCCCATGCGGAGGTTTTCCAGGACGGTCATCTCGGGGAAGATGCGGCGGCCCTCCGGCACCTGCACGATCCCGGCCTCCACCACATGGTGGGGCTGCATTTTCCCGAGATCCTTGCCCTGAAAGGTGATGCTGCCCGAAGTGGCTTTGACCAGACGGGAGATGTTCTTGAGTGTCGTGGACTTCCCAGCACCGTTGGCACCGACGACCGTGACAATCTCCCCCTCGTTGACTTCGAGGTCCACATCCCACAGCACCTTGAGATCGCCATAGGCGAAATTGAGTTTCTCGATCTTAAGCATGGCTTTCACCCAGGTAGGCGGCGATCACATCGGGGTTGCTGACGACTTCCTGCGGCGTGCCCTCCGTAAGCTTCTCGCCGGTGGTCAGGACCACGATGCGATCGGAGATGCGCATGATCGCCTTCATGTCGTGCTCGATGACCATCTGCGTCAGGCCGCGCTGTTTGATGTCGAGGATGAGCTGGATGATTTCTTCGCTCTCGGCCGGATTGAGCCCGCCCATGACTTCATCCAGCAGCAGGAGCTTCGGCTGGGTGGCGAGGGCCCTGGCAACCTCAAGTTTCTTGCGCTCGCCAATGGGCAGGCCGCCCGCCAGGAAATCGCACCGGTGCTCCATGCGGACCACCTTGAGCTGTTCCATGGCCATCTCCCGGGCGATCTTCAGGGAGGAGGTCCGGGCCAAGGCGCCCACCATCACATTGTCCACCACCGAGAGCTTGGCTAGGGGGCGGACCTTCTGCCAGGTGCGGACCATCCCCAACATGCAGACCTTGTCTGGATCCAGCCCGTTCATGCGCCGGCCGTTGAAGATGACCTCGCCTTTGGAAGGTGGATAGTAGCCGGTGATGCAGTTGAAGAGAGTGGTCTTGCCGGCGCCATTGGGCCCGATGAGACCCAGAATCATGCCCTCCTCCACCGAGAAGGAGACATCGGAATTGGCAGCGAGACCGCCGAAGAACTTGCTGATGTGCTTGATCTCCAGGATGGCCATCAGACCGCCTCCTGCTTCCGGCGCGAGGCCAGCTTCTTGAGGAAACCCATGAGTCCATCCGGCATGAACAGGATCACGAGCACCACGAGGATGCCGTAGAGCAGCACGTGGGCATGGGACAGGTTCTCTTTGAGGAACACGCCGACCTTCGACTCGGCGTTGACCATGCCGATCTTCACCAGCCCCTCGGTGATCAGGTTGCTGCGCAGAGCTTCGGACAGCGGCACCAGCACCAGGGAGCCGAGGACCGGCCCCCACAGGGTGCCCATGCCCCCGATGATGCAGATGAGCATGATCTGGACAGAGACATCCAGGCCCAGCACAGTGGGGGGATCGACAAACCCGACATAAATGCCGTAGAAACTCCCGGCGAGAGAGGTCAATACCGCGGAGATCACCAGGGCGATGTTCTTGTAGAGAGGAATCGAGATGCCCAGGGAGTGCGCCGCATCCTGATCCTCACGGATGGCCTGGAAAAAATAACCCAGCTTGGAATGCTGCACCAGGTAGGTGATGCCGATGGTGAGCAGGACCAGAAAGAGTCCGATGTAATAGAACGGGACCTTGGTAGCGAAGTCCGTCACGACGGTCGCGCCGATCTTGAAGGCGGGCAGTTCCGTAGCCAGGATGCCTTCGGCGCCGTTGGTCAGGGTAGTCAGGTTGATGGCGGACAGCCGGAGGATCTCCGCCACCGCGATGGAGGCCAGAACGAAATAGGGGCCCCGCAGGCGGAAGCAGATGCTGCCGATGATCAGCGCCACGACAATCACCAGGGCAATACCGGCCCATACGCCGACCCATGGCGCGATCTTCCAGGTGTGCATGAGCATCATGGTGGTGTAGGCGCCAACACCGAAATAGGCCGCGTGTCCCACGGAATGCTGCCCTGCGTAGCCGCCGAGGATGTTCCAGCTCTGCCCCTGGGACACGCTCAGGAAGAGCAGGATCATCATGTGGAGGGCGTAGGGGCTTTCCACGAAGCGCGGTATCACGAGCAGCGAGGCCAGCACGAGGAAGCCGAAGATGGCTTTGAGGATGGTCTTGGTCATGGTGGTCTCCTCAGGTCCGCGACTTGCCCATCAAGCCCGAGGGCTTGAAGAGGAGCACCAGCAGGAAGAGCACGAAGACCACCACATCCTTCCAGCCGGAGGAGATGTACACCGCGCTCATGGATTCGGTGATCCCGATGAGGATCCCACCCAGCGTGGCGCCCACCACGCTGCCCATGCCACCGAGCACCGTGATCACGAACGCCTTCAGTGTAAAGACCGCACCCACCTGCGGGAAGATATAGTAGGTCGGCGAGATCAGCGCGCCGGCGGTGCCCGCCAGGGCCGAGCCGAGACCGAAGGCGATGATGGACATGCGCTTCACATTGATGCCCATGAGCTGCGCCGCATCGCGGTCCTGGGCCGTGGCCCGGATGGCCTGGCCGGTGTCCGTCTTCAACAGGAACCAGTAGAGCGCCGCGGTGATGGCAGCCGTGATCAGGAAGGACACCAGCAGGGGCCAGGAGACCGACACGCCGCCGCCCACTTGGATCGTGGAGGAGGAATAGGAGGTGGTGAGGATCTTGTAATCGGAGGTGAAGATCAGCATCACCGTATTGCTCATGATGAGCCCCAGGCCGATGGTCAGCAGGATCTGGTTCTGGGCCAGGGCATCGAGGATCCGGTTGATGAAGACCTTCTGGAGGAAGCCTCCGAACAGGAACATCAAGGGGAACGTGATCAGCACGGAGACGAAGGGATCAATCCCCAGCAGCGTGAAGATCAGGTAGGTGAGATACATCCCCACCATCAGGATGTCGCCGTGGGCGAAGTTGATGACCCGCATCACGCCGAAGATGAGCGTGAGACCGATGCCGATGAGCGCGTACACCCCGCCGATCAGGATGCCGCTGATGAGGGATTGCAGGAAGACAGCCATGGGCGCGTGGAACTCCAGGGATTCAAAAGGGGGCGCCCATTGGCGCCCCCGGGCTGGGTGAGGTCACTTCCACTTGGGGAAGGGATAGACCGCTTTCTTGGTGGCGAACTGGGCCGGCTGCACCGTCTCATAGTTCCCGCCGATGATCTGCTGCACGAGCATCGTGTGATTGTTCTGGTTGGTGAAGCCATCGTAGTCGGCGAACTTGACCTCGCCCATCACGCCGTTCCACTTGCCGGCCTTCAGGCCTTCCCGCGTCTTGGCGCGATCGCCACCAGCGTTCCGGGCGGTCTCGGCCATGATCATCATCGAGGCATAGGCACAGGCGGCATGGTAGGTGGGTTCCTTGCCGAACTTGGTCTGGTAGCGGGCGCCGAAGTCTTTCGCGCCAGGCCAGTTCACATCATCGGTCCACTGGGTGCAGGAGATGACGCCCTCGGAAATGGCCCTTTCCTTGGCGAATTCGACCGTCGTGAAGCCAGCGCCCGCCCCCAGGAAGGCCTGGGGCTGCAGCCCCACTTCCTTGGACTGCCGCATCAGCAGGATGGCGTCGGCCACGTAGGAGACCATGAAGACCAGATCGGGGTTCTTGGATTTGACCTGGGCCAGCGATGAGCGGTAGTCGGCGGAGCCCTTCGCGTAGGACACGTCGGCCACCACCTGGATCCCCTTCTGGGCCACATAGTCCTTGGCGGTCTTCGAGGTGGAAGTGCCGAAATCCGTGTTCTCGTAGATGAAGGCGATGGATTTGGGCTTGCCGAGCGTCAGGGCGGCATCGATCAGGCTGGAGGCGTACTTGTCCGCGGGGGCGTTCATGCGGAACACATTCTTGAGCCCCTGACGCGTGATCTCCTCCTTGGCCGCGGCGGGAATGAGCAGGGGTACGCTGTACTTTTCCGCCAGCTTGGCCACGGCATTGGAGCAGGCCGAGGTGTAGGGGCCCACCACGCCCACCACGCCATCGCGCGTCGCCAGTTTCTCCATGGCGCTCATGGAGATCTGGGGCTTGCCCGTATCGTCTTCCCAGACCAGCTGGAGGTTGAAGCCCTTTTTCTTGAGGTCCTCTTCCGCGAGCTTGATGCCGTTGCTGATGTTCTCGCCGATGGGCGCTTCGGGGCCGCTCATCGAGTTGATGACGCCGATCTTCTGCGCCAGCAGACAGGGGGACAGCGCCAGAGTGGCGCCCAGTGCCAGGAGATGCTTTCGCATGGCTGCTCCAGTGCAAAAAAGATGTGGTGGGAAGGTGATGAAAAGTCTACCCCGATCCGGCCATAAAAAACCACGGAACCCGCGGGTTGTGACCCAGGAGTTCCGTGGCTTCGGTGCTGAGAAGGATCAGCTAGCTGAGTTGGCTCAGTAGGCGACCATCAGGGAGGCGACGAGGCTGTTGCCGCCCTGCTCGCCGGTCTGGCCCGCGCGGGGGTTCAGGAAGTTGCTGCTGCGCTTGACGAAGTCCAGCTTCAGCTTGCCCGCTGACTGCTTGGTGGGGATGAAGACATAGTTGTAGCCCACGGTCATTTCCGTGTACTTGGGGCTGAAATCGCTTCCAGCATTCGGGCCTGTGGTGGGTTTGTAGGGATTGGTGGCGGTGTACCAGTTGTCGCCCGAGTTGTAGTTCATCATGTCGTAGCGGGCGGTAAACCAGTGGGCGCCCATCTTGTAGGCAGCATCCACCGCGTAACCCGTGAACTTCTGGTCGAGGTGCTCACGCAAAGGAGCGGCGGCGGCGGCGAAAAGGGTCGGGAAACGGCGGCCCAGCAGACCCGTGCCGTACTCGGCGCTCATCTGCCAGGAGGCGCTGTTGAAGGCGTAGTAGACACCCTGCAGCGTGGTCTTGTCCTTGGTGTCCTTGATCTGGGTGGCGGAAGGAGCGCCAACAGTCCAGGTACCCGGGATCGTGGCACTCAGCATGGTCGAATCCTTGAGGTTGCTTACGCCCTCGCGGTAGTAGAAGCCGGCCTTGTGCTTGCTCAGGAAGGTGCTCTCAAAGCGGAAGGTCCAGTCCTTCTGGGCATTGCCGGCGCCGGTCAGCGTGTTCTCGTTGTTCTTGCCGCCGCTGCCATCTTCGGTGGTGCCGTTGGAAATCGCGAGGTTCAGCTTGCCCGCGAAGCTCTTGGCGTCGCCGTAGCCATAGCTGGCCCAGAGGCCACGATCGCGCTTGTCGCCAAAGACGCGGTTGAGCTGGTTGCGTTCAAAGAACAGGATTTCCCGGGCTGACACCAGGGTGGCTTCATAGGTGGTCGGCATCTTGAACTGGCCGGCCTTCAGGTTGAAACCCTTCACCGGGGCCCAGGTGATGATCAGATCTTGCAGGACGTTGTTCGGCGCAGAGGTGGTGTTGCTGTTGTTGGGATCGAACATCGCGTTCCAGGTGATCGTATCCGTCACCGTCCCACCGAAATAAATCTCGGCGCGCTTCACGGCGAAGTTGTTCTCGGCGAAGCGGGAATCCAGGCCGTAGTACTTGGAGGCACCAGCGGTAGCGGTCGAGTTGTTGCGCAGGTTGTTGTCCATCATCTGGGTCTGCCAGAACTCGAACAGGACGCCATCGAACTTGATGGAAGGCGTCTGGGCCTGGGCGAACCCGGCGGTGAGCAGCGCGGCGATGCCGGCGATGCGGGAGATCTTCATGGGTGTGCTCCTAAGTGGGAGGGTTGGGGGGCTAGAGCCAAGGTGGCCACCGGGCGGTCTGACCAGCGGACCAACAAACACTGTGTGAGGGTCAACGGATTCAAGCTAATCGGAGGAAACCGTATCGTCCATCAAAAACCCAGGAAGTTCCCGACCTTGTGATTCACAGCACATGAATGTTCCCACCCCTATGTGAACCCATGGATACATTCGTGTTACGAATCATCTCCAGGGTCTGTCACCGGGCTGTCCTCCGAAGGCCCAGTCCAGGAATTCTCAAGGCGTCTGATCGTGCTTCGAGGGAACCGGAGCACCCCAGGCGGGGGGATTTCAGAGCCAGTAGCGAAGCAGGGAGTCCACCAGGCGGGCGACCACGTCCTGGTTGCGGCGGGCACGCTCCTGCCGGCCCGGGAGCTCGTCGAAAGCCGGCACCGGGTCGTGGAGGGTTCGGCCGACCTCGGGTCCCAGTTGCTCGCGCCAGCGCTCGAGCCATTCCGCCGGGAGCTCCTCGGGGATGGGGAGATCCATCACGGTGAGATAGAGGATGGTCCACACCCGGGCGACCACCTGGGCTTCGTAGCCGCCGCCCAGCGTGAGGAGCACCCGGCCCTTGGTGTGGGCCTCGGCCAGCTCCAGGATTCTCCTGTAGAGCGTGGCGAAGGTCTGGGTCGTCAAGGAGAGGTCCCCCAGGGGGTCCGCGAAGTGCGCATCCGCGCCGGCCTGGACCACGAGGACATGGGGTGAGAACTCTTCCAGTACGCGGGGCACCACGGCCTCGAAGGCCTCAAGATAACTCTCGGCTTCCGTGAAGGGCTCCAGGGGGACGTTCACGCTGAGGCCCCGCGCCGAGCCGGTACCCAGCTCCTGGATGTGGCCGGTTCCCGGGTAGAGGTAGTGCCCGGTCTCATGCAGGCTGATGGTCAGGACCCGGTCGTTGTCGTAGAACAGGCTCTGGACCCCATCACCGTGGTGGAGATCAATGTCCAGATAGGCCACGCGCCAGCCGTGGTCCACGAAGGCCCTGATGGCCACGGCCAGATCGTTGTACAGGCAGAAGCCCGCGGCCCGGTCCCGTTGCGCGTGATGCAGCCCGCCGCCCAGCTGGAGCAACCGCGTCTCGGTGCCCTCCATCAGCAGCCGCGCTCCATGGAGGGTCCCGCCCACCAGCCATCGGGCGGCAAGGTCCATGCCCGGGAAGATGGGGTTGTCTCCCGTGCCCAGGCCGAATCGTTCTGCCTCGGGTCGGGTCTCGCCGCGATCCAGCGCCTCGACCATCGCCACGAAGGCTTCATCGTGGATGGACAGGATCTCCTCCCGAGTCGCCGCAGGCGGCGGGACCGGTGCGACCGGATGGCCCAGGCTGCGGATCAGGTCCAGGAGCATGGTAAGCCGGCCCGGCGTGAAGGGATGCTCCGGTCCGAAGTCGTACCCGGCGTACTCCGGGCGGTGGATCAGTGTCGCCATGGCTTGGGGGGGGGCCAGAGCACCGTGAAGCCGGCGGCGCGGAGTTCCTCCGCCAGGGGACGGACGTGGTTCGAATCCACCCGCAGCACGGTGCGTACAGCCTCGTTGGGCATGGGGTAGGTGAGGAGGGAGAGGATGTTGATCTGGCGGCTGGCGAAGAAGGCCGTGAGGTGGGCCAACTCACCGGGCCGGTCCATGAGCGTCACTTCGAGACGGGAGGAAGGCTTGGTCACGCCCGTGAGCGTCATCAGGGCGTCGAGCAGATCCATGCCAGTCAGGATGCCCACCAGCTCGCCCCCATCCAGGACCGGCAGGCACCCGATCTTGTGCTCCCGCATGATCCGGGCGGCATCCTCCACGGGGTCCAGGGGATCGGCTGTCAGGGGCGGACTGCTCATGGCGAGGGTGACGGAATCCGCCCCACTGCGGGGTGCCGGGCAGAGACTGATGGTGGCGAAGCGGATGTCCCGATCGGTGAGAATCCCCACCAGGCGCCCCTGGTCGACCACGGGCAGATGGCGGAAACCGCGGGACTGGAGGATCTGGTCGGCCTCGCCGATCGTGGCCCCGATCGGGATCACGGTCACCGGCTTGCACATCATTTCCTTCACGAGCATGGCGACCCTCTCTCATGGTCAGGACTGGGGTTCAGGGCTTGCGGAAGCCGGTTTGGCTGAAGGTCAGTCGCAGGTCAGGCTGCAGGGTGAGTGGGCGGACGGAGCCGGCTTCCGCTTGGATGACGACCCGGGCTTCCAGGGTAGAGAGCCAGGGCAGTTCTTCCACAAGCTGGGTCAGGCGGCCCAGAATCTCGCCGAGTCCGCTGGAGGGACGCAGGCGCATGCGCACCAGAACCTCGGCGATGTCCACGTCCGTGAGCGGCGTGATACGGAGCACGGAGTCCCCGGCCTGGCGGCGGAAGCGCCAGATGGGCCCGAAATCGGGGTCCGCCGACAGGTGGAGCGACACCTGCGGACCTTTCCGGTTCAGAGGCTCCGGAGCCACTGCGACGGGTATGCCGAAGGATCTCAGGAGTTCCAGGGTGTCGGCCTCCGGAAAGGTCGCCGGGGCCGGTCCAGGAAGCGCCTCGACGAACTGCTCCACGCGACGCCGGGCTTCACCGGCCTTCAAACCCGCGTAGCCGAGGATCCTTCCGGGTGGCTGCAGGCGGAACCGCGCGTACTCCACCACCTTGGACAAGGCCAGCGCAGCGGATTCCGGAAAGCGGTAGGAGGGGAAGGTGCGGTGCCAACCGCCGCTCTCGCCCAGCGCGGCCGAGCCCACGGGTACCGCCCCACTCACGCCCATGAGGGAGAGCAGGGTGGGCTTGGCGATGCCGGTGGTCTGCTCGGCCCGCACCGAGGCCCGCCGGATGGCTCGGGCCACCAGGGAGGGATCGCAGGTGCCCACGCAGGCAAAGGAAGCGATGAGGGCGTCCACCTGCGGATGCTCGAGGGCTTCCCGGCAGGCCTGTTCATAGTGTTCGGGCATCGCCATGGCATGCAGGTTCACCACGCCGGTACCCGAGATCTCCATGCCGTGCGTTTCGCAGGCATCCGCGCAGATCGTCGCAACCCCGCCGGAGTTGCTGACGATGGCCACCCGGTTCCCCCGGGGCAGGGGCTGGTTGGACAAGAGCAGGGCGATGTCGAACAGATCCTCCAGGGTGTCGGCCCGGATGACGCCCGCCTGGTGGAACAGGGCTTCCACTTCGAGGTCATCCCGGGGGCTGGCCGCAATATGGGCCATGGCCACACGGCGTCCGGCGTTGCTCCGGGCGCTTTTGACGCACAGGATCGGCTTGCGCCGGGAGATCCGGCGCGCCAGCCGGGAGAAGCGCCGGGGGTTGCCGAAGGTCTCCAGGTAGAGCAGGGCCAGATCCGTATCCGGATCCTCGTCCCAGTACTGCAGCAGGTCATTGCCGGACACGTCGGCCCGGTTCCCGGCGGAGACGAAGGTGGAAAAGCCCAGGCCCCGCTCGGCCGCGTACTGCAGGATGACCACGCCCAGGGCTGCGGAATGGCTGAAGAAGCCCACCCTGCCCCGGGGCGGCATGGTCACGGCCAGGCTGGCGTTCAACTGAACGGCCGCATTGGTGTTCAGCAGTCCCAGGCAGTTGGGCCCCACCAGGCGTGCTCCGTGGCTGCGGGTCAGCCGCAGGAGCCGTTCCTGCCGCCGGGCGCCCTCCGGTCCCGTCTCCGCGAACCCGGCGGCCAAAGCCAGAAGCCCCCGGGCGCCCCGCTCCAGGGCCCGCTTCGCCAGGGCGGACACCTTGGTGGCCGGCACCGCCAGAATGACCAGATCCGGGGTCTCCGGAAGGGCAGCCAGGGAGGGGTAGGCCTGCACACCTTCGATGGAGTCGGCCTTGGGATTGACCGGATAGACCGAGCCTTTGAAGCCGCTCTGGAGGATGTTGCGGAAGATCGCATGGCCAACGGACCCAGGGTCCCGCGAGGCTCCCGCCACCGCCACGACCCGCGGCCTCAGGAGTGGAACCAGGGAGTTGGCCGTGGCCACCCGATCGCGCAGATCAGCCCGCTCCCTCAAGGCCTCGGGGGCGCTCAGGGGGAATTCCACATGGACGATGCCCCCCTCCATGGCCCGGCGGGTCTCAAAGCCCGTGTCCATGAAGACGTTGTCCATCTTCCTGTTCTTGGAATAGAGCTCCGCTTCAAAGCCCAGGTAGCCGGAGGCGGCTGCCAGGCCCGCCAGGCGCTCGAGAATCAGCGTGCCGATGCCGCGCCCCTGGTGGGCATCTCCGATCATGAAGGCCACCTCGGCGACGGCTCCCCCGCCGCCCACGTAGTTCCCCAGACCGAGCACCCGCTCTTCCTCACCTTCCCCCTCCACCGCCAGCAGGCAGGCCCGCAGGTGGAGGTTCGGATCACAGAGTTCCTCCACGAACTTGCGGGGGACGCTGGCCACGCCGCCCATGAACCGCATGGCCAGGCTTTCGAGTGATAGCCCGCGGATGAAGGCTTCCACGCGGTCAACGTCACTGGCCGCGGCAATCCTGAGCAGCACTCCCTGGCCGTCCTTGAGCAGGACGAATTCCCGATAGCTGATGCCGTCAGGGATGATGCTGAACACAGAGCGCCTCGTAAGCCTGGTGCGATGCGATCACCGTAGCACGGCCGGAAGGCGTAACGCAGCGTGCGGCCAGCCTTCCGTGCCCCCATGTGCCATGTTTGCTCCTGGACGATGGTTTCGCCCCGCCTTAAATTGCCCGGATCGTCCCATCGCCGAGGAGAGGCCCATGAACGAACGAGAGGCGTTCCTCCACGCCCGGAATGTCTAGTTCCAGCATCGGGACCAGCGGGCCGATGCCCGGCAGGCATTCAGCTGGCCGGTTCTGCAGACCTTCAATTGGGCCCTCGATTATTTTGATGTCCTGGCCGAGGGCAATCAGAACCCCGCCCTGTGGATCGTGGAGGAGAACGGGAGCGAAGCGAAGGTCAGCTTCCAGGACCTCTCGCACCGCAGCAACCAGGTCGCGAATGCGTTGAGGGCTCTGGGCGTCCAGCGGGGTGAAGGCCTGCTCATCATGCTGGACAACGTGATGCCCCTATGGGAAGTGGTGCTGGCGTGCATCAAGCTGGGGGCTGTGCTGGTGCCGTCCACCCTGCTGCTCTCGCAGACGGACCTGCAGGACCGCATCGAGCGGGGTGGCATCCGGCACCTGGTGGTGGACGCCGCCCAGACGGCCAAGTTCGACGACATGGATCCCAGCCTCACCCGCATTTGCGTGGGCGGTGAGGCGCCCGGTTGGCTGAGCGTGGACACGCTCTACAGCGCCTCCACCACCTATGTGCCAGATGCCCCCACCCAGGCCACGGATCCGCTGCTGCTCTACTTCACCTCGGGGACCACCGCCAAGCCCAAGCTGGTGCTGCACACCCACCAGTCCTATCCCGTCGGCCACCTCAGCACCATGTACTGGGTGGGGCTCCGCGAGGGGGACATCCACTACAACATCAGTTCACCGGGCTGGGCGAAGCACGCCTGGAGCAGCTTCTTCGCCCCCTGGAATGCCGGCGCCTGCATCTTCGTCTACCGGGCGGCCCGGTTCAGCGCCTCGGCCACCCTGCAGGTCATCGTCGAAAAAGGCGTCACCACCCTCTGCGCGCCGCCGACGGTGTGGCGCCTGTTCATCCAGGAGGATCTCGTTGCCTACAAGGTCCAACTGAGGGCCCTCGTCGGCGCCGGTGAGCCCTTGAATCCCGAGGTCATCATCCAGGTCCAGAAGGCTTGGGGCCTCACCATCCGCGATGGCTACGGGCAGACCGAGACCACGGCCATCGTGGGCAACTCGCCGGGCGTGACCGTGAAGGCTAGGTCCCTGGGCCTCCCGCTGCCGGGCTATGAGGTGGTGCTGCTGGATCTGGATGGCCACGAAGCCGTGGAGGGCGAGATCGCCCTGAAGCTGAACCCCCGACCGCTGGGTCTCATGGCGGGTTACAAGGACGATCCCTCCAAGATGGCCAAGGCCGAGGCCGAAGGGTTCTATTGCACCGGCGACGTGGCCACTCGGGATGAGGACGGCTACCTGTTCTTCGTGGAGCGGGCCGATGACGTCTTCAAGAGTTCCGACTATCGCATCAGCCCCTTCGAGCTCGAATCCTTCCTCATCGAGCATGAATCCGTGGCTGAGGCCGCCGTCGTCCCCAGTCCGGATCCCCTCAAGCTGGCCGTGCCCAAGGCCTATATCATCCTGCGCGCGGGTTTCGAGCCCAACCGCGAGACTGCCCTGGCCCTCTTCCGCTTCATCCGGGAGCGACTCTCACCCTACTGGCGCATCCGGATCCTCGAATTCGGCGACCTGCCGAAAACCATCTCCGGCAAGATCCGGCGCGTGGAACTGCGGAAGCTGGCGGCCGAGCAGACCCATTCCCCCACCGAGTTCCGTGAGAACCAGTTCCCGGAACTCAAATAGCATCCGGCCTGTGCGCCTGAAATCCGCGCGAACTCCCGCGAGCACCTGGGCCTGCCATCAGAAGCTCAATCCGGGTAGTTCCCTGACGCTTCGTCCCACTGAAGGTATCTCCTGACAAGCCTTGGGGGGAGCGCGTGCACGGAGACCTACTTTCCGCTTGTCTCAATTCTGTCGGCTCCATTTGCGTCATGCCTGGAGTGGGGAAGGCTCCAGCTCACCCACCAGCAGTCTGTTTTTCGGCGTGATATCCGCTGGAATCAGTTGGGTGAATACGCGGTACCCGTGCCCACGCAGGCGGGCCACACGAGCTGCATCCATGGCCAGCGGACCGTCTAGCCAGCCCTCCAGCCCCCCGAGATCGCCGTGATCGAGATCGTGGCAGCAGGGTAGAACAGCGACGCGGGCCCCGACCTCCACGGCCCTTGCCAGGATCAGATCAGTCAGCCCCCCGCAGGCGTGCGCCGAGACCACCACATCCTGCCGCTGCAACGGCACATTCTGCAGATCGGTCTCCAGAAAATGGACCCTGCCTTGCAGGCGCGGCCAGGCTGCGCTCAGCGCGGCATGGAGGGTCGCAGCACTTTTCGGCACGTTGCGATCCACGGCCAAGGCTTCCGGGGAGGTGTTGTCCAGCAGCAGGAGGATCTGCGCCAGCAGCCCATGTCCACAGGCCAGGTCTATGATCCGCCCGCCTCGGAACCGGCGGCGCACCCGGCGAGCCACCTCCCACGCCTCGAAGAGTTCCTTGCGCGGCAGGCACCCGGCCCGGCATGTCGCCCTGGCGATGGCGTCGAACAGGGTCGCGCCTCCGAACAAGGGGACACAGCTTTCCGTCAGCCGATTGCGGGATGAGCGATCCATTGGGGCATCTACCTCTCCTCGTGTCTAACGAAGATAAAAAAACCCCCGTTCAATACTGACGGGGGTTGAGTGGTGGTCCCGATACGATTCGAACGTACGACCCTCAGATTCGTAGTCTGATGCTCTATCCAGCTGAGCTACGGGACCGGAAGGAACAATTCTACCGGGTCTCCGGGGCCTGTCCATCCCAAAGGCGCAGGGGTGCGGTGGTGGAGGCCGCGCAGGTGCTCCCGGTGAGGTCCCTGGCCAGGTGGGCCATGAGGGCCCGGGCGGTGGTGAGCTTGCCGCCGAGGACCAGGGTGAGGTTGGTGAAACGGGCATGCCGCTCCAGGACGGCCTCCCGGCTCAGGTGGGTGGTGGCGCCGCCGGCGGCCACGAGGGGGCGCACACCCAGTTCCTCGGCCCGGATGGGCAACTGCCGCCAGGGGATGGCGGGCAGGTTCGACTCGAGGGCCGCGAACAGTTCCTCGCGCTCCGCCGCCACGATGGGCACCCAGCCGCCCTCGACTTCGCGTTCGGTCGTCCCCACCTGCAGCAGGCCATCCCGCGGGATCACGAAGAGGATGCGCCCCTTGGGACGACGGATGGCCCAGGGCCGTTCGCAACCGGGCACCGCATCGAACCAGAGGTGGATGCCGGCGGACAGGCGCAGGCGCTTCCGGGTTTCTCCGAACCAGTTCGCCATGGCGCCATCGGTCCAGGGACCCAGGGCGAAGATCCACTGGCGGGCCTGGAGCCGGCGGCTGGTCCCATCGCTGCGATCCCGGAGGCGCACGGACTTCAACTCGCCAGCGGTCTCCTCGAAGCCCTCCGGATCCTGGAAATCCAGGCGCAACGCATCGCTGGAAGCCGCGAGGTCCTTCGTCAGTTCCCGATCCCAGGTCATGAGATCGGCGTAGGCCGTGGCCCCGCTGAAGGGCCCCTCGGCACTGCGGGGATCAGCCGTGAAAGCGGCTTGGGGGACATGGCCCAGTGCCAGGGCCGGGGACCAGCCTGGACGCTCGGCACCCCAGTGATCGTACAGCCCGATGCCGAAGCGATGGGCCAGCCCCTCCACCCAGAAGCGGTGGGGCATCCAGAAGGCGTCCCAGCGACATCGGTGCGGGGCGATACGCGCCCAGGTCGCCCGTTCCGCCAGACCTTCCCGCATCTGGCGGAGGTCGCCCGTGAGCATGTAGCGAATGCCCCCGTGCAACAGCTGGCTGGACCACTGGCTGGTGCCACCACCCACCTCACCTTTGTCCACCAGGGCGCAGGTCACGCCGCGCAGGGTCAGTTCCCGCGCCAGGGCCGCCCCGTGGATGCCCGCGCCGACGATGGCGACTTCCACCGCCAGATTCATGGGCAGGGCGCAGGCGCCTTGGGGTGGAGTGGGCCAGACGGGAGCAGACATGGAAGCAGTGTGCCGTGTCCTCGTGATTCAATGAAGCCACCATGACCCAAACCCGTATCCGCTCGGTCCTGAATCTCACCGTCCTGGTGGCCGCCCTCGGCTATTTCGTCGATATGTTTGACCTGTTGCTGTTCCCCATCGTGCGCCAGCCCAGCCTCACGGCCCTGGGCGTGCCAGCGTCCCTGCAGATCGAGGTTGGAGCCCGGCTCTTGAACTGGCAGATGGCGGGCATGCTGCTCGGCGGCATCTTCTGGGGCGTGCTGGGCGACAAGAAGGGACGCCTCTCCACCCTGTTCGGCAGCATCGCCCTCTACTCGGTGGCGAATCTGGCCAATGCCTTCGTCCAGTCCGTACCGGCCTATGCCTTCTGGCGCTTTGCGGCGGGCCTGGGTCTGGCGGGAGAACTGGGCGCGGCCGTCACCATGGTGGCGGAGATCCTCCCGAAGGATCTCCGCGGCTATGGCACGGCCATCGTGGCCGCCGTAGGGATCTTCGGGGCGGTGACCGCCAAGCTGGTGGGAGACTTCTTCCCCTGGCGCGTCACCTATGCCATCGGCGGCGGCCTGGGCATCGCCCTGCTCTTCCTCCGCGTGGGGATCCGGGAAAGTTTCATGTTCGCCAAGACCCATGAGGCCACGGTGGCCCGGGGGGATTTCCTCAGCCTCTTCACCGATCGGAACCGGCTGGGCCGCTATGTCCGCTGCATCCTCATCGGCCTGCCCACCTGGTATGTGGTGGGCATCCTCATCACCTTCTCGCCGGAATTCGCCCCAGTGCTGCAGGTGAAGGGTCCGGTGAACGCTGGCACGGCGGTCGCTTTCTGCTATACGGGCATCACTCTGGGCAGCGTCCTGAGCGGCTTTTTGAGTCAGGCCTGGCACACCCGCAAGAAGGTGGTCGGGTGGTTCGTCGCCGGAGCCCTGGTGGGGGTCGCAATCTACCTCACGGCCCGGGGCATGACGCCCGGCGCGTTCTACCTCCTGGCGGGCTACCTGGGTCTGGCCACGGGCTACTGGGCCGTCTTCGTGACCGTGGCCGCCGAGCAGTTCGGCACCAATCTGCGCGCCACCGTCGCCACCACCGTCCCCAACTTCGTGCGCGGGGCAGTCCCGCTGATCACCGGCAGTTTCCTGTTCCTCCGGCACACCTTGGGCCTGGTGGGCTCCGCCTGGGCCGTGGGTGCCGTCTGCTTCCTCCTGGCCTTTGGCGCGCTCTGGGGGCTGCCGGAAACCCATGGGCGGGATCTGGATTTCGTGGAGTAGGCCGAGACCTAATAGACCGCGTCCGCCCCGCCGTCGATCGTGATGACGGTGCCCGTCGTCCAGGCGCTCTGGTCACCCAGCAAGTGGGCCGCGAGAGCGCCCACTTCGGTTTCGGTACCCAGCCGCCCCAGGGGATTTACGCCAGCCAGGCGCGCCAGATCCCCAGCAGCATCCGCACTGGCTGCCAGGCGCGCCACCACCATGGGGGTCAGCACGGGCCCAGGGGCGATGGCATTGCAGCGGATCCGCCGGGGGGACCACTCCAGCGCCAGGATTTTCGCCAGCATGTGGACTCCCGCCTTGGCCACGGCGTAGGCGGCACTATCCGGGATGGCACGGATGCCGATGTTCGAGCCCACCAGGACCACGCTGCCGCCTACTCTCAGCTTGGGGCCGAGGTGATGGGCCATCAGCCAGGGACCGCGCAGGTTGGCGGCCATCACCGCATCGAAGTCGCAGGCCGGCGTGGATTCGACCGAACCGGTGAGCAGCAGCCCCGCATTGAGGAACATTCCATCCAAGGCTGGACAGTCCCTGGCGAAGCTCGCCACCGCCTCATCATCCGAGTGATCGAGCGCTGCATGGATCGCATCGGGCAGGGTTTCACGCAGGGCCTCGAGCCGTCTTCCCACCAGGACCAGGTCGGCGCCGCGATCCCTGAACAACCGGGCGGCCGTTCGCCCGATGCCGCTGCCGGCGCCGGTCACGAGGATCCGCTTCCCAGCGAGAGTTGAGATCATCCGGCCACTCGACCAGGCTGGCGGTCGGAGAATGTCATGTCCGCGCCTGCGCCTGGTTTGATGCCCAGCGTACGAGGTGCTTGGCCATGCGGCGGTCCTCTCCGTTGATGTGCTTGACGAGCCAGTCGGTCAAGAAATTCAGCACATCGTCGGTGATCACTGCCGGATTCGTCTTGTGCTGCAGGGCCAGTTCGGCCACCTGTTTTCGCATATTGTCATGGATGGCCCGATGCGCGGGTAGACCTGGGTAGGCCGAGGCCTCCATCTCACTCTCTTCGTCCTGGAAATGCCTGCCCACATAGCCGGCCAGGAAAGCCAACAGGCCGGGAATGCGCGCCTCGGCTTCGTTGGCATGAATCGCCACCATGAGGCCCTCGATCTGGCCAAGCAGTTCCCGGTGCTGCTGGTCGATTTTCCAGATTCCGGTTTCCCACTCTGGATTCCAGACCAGCATGCTCACCCGAGTACCCTCCGGACTTTGTTGTTGGAAACTCCAAGTATAGCCATGGGCCACAACGCCATCACTTGGGGTTGGGGATTCCCGGCACGACCACACCGCCACTGACGGCCCAGGTCAGAGCCTGGTCGGCGCTGATGTCCATGGGCCGCACCTTCGCAGACTCGATCATGACCACATAGCCCGAGGTCGGATTGGGGGAGGTCGGGACATACACCGAGATCATGTCCTGGCCTCCAGGCACGGCCCAGGAACAATCGCGGCTGGCCACGAAGCCCAAGGTGAACGATCCCGGGAGCGGCCACTCCACGAGCACCACATCCTTGAAGCTGCCGCCCTGGCCCGACTGGATCGCACCCATGAGCTGCCGGGTGGCGCCGTAGATGGTCTTCACCACCGGCACATGCATCATCAGCTCGTCCAACCAGGTCAGCACCTGGCGGCCCATGAAGTTGCCCACCAGGGCCCCCGCCAACAAAAGCATCAGCCCGGTGGCCAGGGCGGAGAAGATCGCCAGCCCCCAGGTGGGGGGATCTGGCATGTGGATCAGATGGGCCAGCCAGGTCAGCGGTCCCCGGAAGATGCCCACCAGGGCCGTGAAGATGCCCTTGAGGATCCAGAGCGTCACCACCAGCGGCAACAAGGTGAAAAGACCGGCGAGCAGGTACTTGCGGATCATTCGGAATCCTCTGGGCCCGTCAGGTGGCTGTTCTCGGCCATGATGCGCGGTCCGACCACTTTCCAGAACCCGTGGAAGTAGGTGATCGCGCTCCAGATCGCCAGAATGACGGCGCCCCAGAGCAGCAGGACGCCCATGCCCCAGAAGAAGGTGTAGGGCCGGTTCAGCTGGATGAAGAAGTGGAAGATCTCCTTGCCGGTCCAGTCGTAGAGCCAGTAGTCGAGACGGGGGCCGAGGATGAGGCAGGAGATGGCCGCCACCTGGAAGCCCATCTTCCACTTGCCCACGGTGCCGGCGGGGATGGTGAGGCCTTCCTCACTGGCGATGCCCCGCAGACCCGTGATGGCGAATTCGCGGGCCAGGATGATGAAGGTCATCCAGGCGGGCGCCAGGTTCAGTTCCACCAGGGAGATCAGGGCCCCCGCCACCAGCAGCTTGTCCGCCAGGGGATCTAGGAGCTTGCCGAGCGTCGTCACCTGCTTCCAGCGGCGGGCCAGATAGCCATCCAGCCAGTCCGTGATGGAGGCCACCCAGAACACGACCACACCAATCACTTCGTGGTTCGTTACCTTGGTCATGAGGACGACGACCAGCACCGGCACCATGAGGATGCGGGCGACCGAGAGGAGGTTGGGAAGGTTCATTGGGTGGGACGGGCTCCGCTTCCAGCCTACAACACGGTCACGCCGCCGCGCCCAAGGAGCTTCTGCCAGCCCTCGTCGGGGATCAAATCGAATCCGGCCGTCTCCTGGCCGCCGTGAGCCAGGCTGGAGGCGGACACATGTACGGGGATGCCCCTTCCCTTCAGGCCTTCCAGGATTGCCACTGCCCCCGGATCATCGAGCAGTTCCACAGCCGCGTGGGCGAGACAGAGCCAGGGTGTGCCTGGCTCCAGGTGGGCCAAGGTCTCCAGGAGCAGGCGCCGGCCCAGGGCCCGGTCCCCCGGGGCAAAGGCGCTTCGAAGCAGCAGCACAGGGGGCAGGGTCGGTGCGGACGGCGAGACCAGCGGAATGGCACGGGACGCCTGGGCCACCAGCACTTCCCACTGGCCGCCCTGACGGACCGTCCTGGCCGTCCGGCCCTGCTTTTCGAGGAAGCCAACCACGTTCACCCTCAGCAAGTCGTCCTCGCCCCGGATGCGCATGGCTTCGCCCGGATGGTCCGCCAGCAGCGTCTTCAGTTCCAGCAGAGCCTGGAAGACCGTGACATCGAGCAGTTCGAGGGTGAGGATATCCATGGGAGGGGCGTCCTTGAGGTCAGTTGAACACCCAGATCCGCTGGCATTCAAGGGTTGGCTTCGCTCGGAGGCCCTTTCTGCGGGTTTCGCCCTGGTGAGGTTCGCCCCCTGCGACCCCTTCCTGGCTGAGGCAGACCAGCTCCGATCCTGGTTCCAGGAGGGCCGGGGGGCTCTGCTGCCTTATCTGGACCCGGCGACGCTCCTCGATCCCAGGGCCCTGTGGCCCCAGGCCCGCACCGCCCTGGTGGGTTTCTTCCCCTATGCCAGGCCTGAGGCCGTGCCCGGCGCCGCCCCGGGCAGCCTGAAGCTGAGCCGCTACCTCTGGGGCCCCGACTACCACATGATCCTGAAGCCCCGCCTGGCCCGGCTGCTGGAGTCGGCCCAGGCGCGGTGGCCCGACCTGGAGGGCCGGGTCTGCGTGGACACCGCGCCCCTGCTGGAACGCCAGCTGGCGGCCCGGGCGGGTCTGGGCTGGCAGGGCAAGCACACCCTGCTGATCGCGGGCAAGGACGGTTCCTGGGGTTTCCTGGGTGTGCTGCTGCTATCCCTGGACCTGCCCCCGGACGAGGCCTTCCAGACCGAGCACTGTGGTACCTGCACGGCCTGCCTCGAGGCCTGCCCCTCCGGCGCTCTGGCGCCCTTCCTTCTGGACCCGGCCCGCTGCCTGACGACCTACACCATCGAAACCGAAACAGAACCGCCGCCCGACCTCGTCGCCGCCCTGGCGGACAGCCGCTGGGCCGCCGGCTGCGACGCCTGCCAGGAGGCCTGCCCCTGGAACCGGGCACCGGTCTGGGGCGATCCGGCTCTTTGGGGCGGCCCCAGCCCGCTCCACACCCGGATTGCCGCGGAGTTGCCCCGGGGCGCAGCCCAGTGGCGGAAGCTCACCCGGAGGACCGCCCTGAGGCGCGTGCGGGACCGGCATTGGCGGGCCACCCTGACTCGAATCACCGGAATGTGATTTTTCATTGGAAGTGCTGGGTTTTTCACCTATAAACAAACTTCCGGCCAAAGGTGGCCTTAAGGAGGCCCCTGGGATGACCATGAAGCACTGGACGGTCCAGGACGCCAGCACCTTGTACGGCGTGAAGGAGTGGGGGAACGGCTACTTCGGCATCAACGCCAAGGGCCATCTGGAGATCACGCCCACCCAGGACGAGTCCCTCAGTTGCGACATCTACGAGATCGTCCAGCATCTGAAGAAGAAGGGCCTCCGCACCCCGCTGAACCTGCGGTTTCCCCAGGTGCTGGCCCACCGCGTGGTCGAGGTGAACGAGGCCTTCCGGAAATCCATCATCGAGTTCGGCTATGAAGGCAGCTACCAGGGCGTCTACCCCGTGAAGACCAACCAGACCAAGGAAGTGGTCGAAGAGATCGTCCGCGCCGGCAACAAATACCACTACGGCCTGGAGGCTGGCTCCAAGCCCGAACTGATCATCGCCCTCAGCCTGGACCTCCACCCCGAGGCCCTGGTGCTCTGCAACGGCTACAAAGACGAATCCTTCATCCGCATGGCCCTGCTGGCCCGCAAGGCCGGCCGCAAGGTGGTCATCACCGTCGAGAAGATGACCGAGCTGCCGCTGATCCTGAAGGTGGCCAAGGAACTGAAGGTGGAGCCGCTCATCGGGCTGCGGGCCAAGCTCAACGCCCAGGGCTCGGGCAAGTGGGAGACCAGCGCCGGCGATCACGCCAAGTTCGGCCTCACCACCCGCGAAATCCTGGATGCCATCGAGGTGCTGGAAAAGCGCGATCTCCTGGACTGCGTCATCGAATTGCACTTCCACATCGGCAGCCAGATCACGGACATCCGCAAGATCAAGTCGGCCATGAAGGAGGCCACCCGCATCTACGCCAAGCTCCGCAAGATGGGCGTGCCCATCCGCTACCTCAATGTGGGCGGCGGCCTCGGCGTGGACTACGACGGCAGCAAGACCACCTTCAGTAGTTCCATGAACTACACCATCTCCGAGTACGCGGCGGATGTGGTCTACACCACCAAGGACATCTGCACCCAGGAGCAGGTGCCCATGCCCGATCTGCTCAGCGAATCGGGCCGCGCCATCGTGGCCTACCACGAGGTGGTGGTGGTGGACATCATCGGGCTCATCGACACCACCCACACCAAGTACACGGTGACCCTCACGGGCAATGAGCCGCAGATCCTGAAGGAACTGGCCTACACCCGGGACAACATCTCCATCAAGAACTTCTCGGAGATGTACCACGATGCGATCACCCAGAAGGACGAGATGCTCACGCTCTTCAACCTGGGCTACCTGGGCCTGGAGGACCGCAGCAAGGGCGAGACGCTGTTCTGGGAAGTGTGCCGCAAGCTGTCGCGCATCCTCAGCAACAAGAGCCTCAAGTACGTTCCGGAAGAATTCCAGGATCTCAACAAGAGCCTGGCGGACAAGCTCATCGCCAACTTCAGCATCTTCCAGTCCATGCCGGATCACTGGGCCATCGAGCAGCTGTTCCCCGTCATGCCGATCCACCGACTCAAGGAGAAACCGGGACTGTCCGCGACCCTCTGCGACATCACCTGCGACAGCGACGGGAAAATGGAGAAATTCATCGACCTGAAGGATGTCCGCGACGAGATCCCGCTCCATGAGCCGCGCGGCGGAGAAGCCTACTATGTGGCGTTCTTCCTGACGGGCGCCTACCAGGACATTCTGGGCATGCGGCACAACCTCTTCGGGGCGCCCAACGAAGCGCACATCATGGTCCATGAGGACGACACCTTCAAGGTCCAGCACATCGTGAAGGGCGACACGGTGGACCACGTCCTCCGCAGCGTCCATTACGACCCGGATGTGCTGATCCAGGGCCCCCAGACCAAACGCAAGGCCAGTGCCAAGAACGATGCCGCCGAGGCGCTCAGGGCGCTGCTCACCGAAGAACGGAAGCTCCATACCTACCTGGAGATCTGAACCCAGGGGTGGAACCTCCCCCGTCGCCTGGGCGCAAGCCGTGCTCGCCAGATAGATTCTCAAGGGTTGTATAGTCTGCTCGCCGCTTTCCAGCGATCATGCTTCCACCCCTTCCCTTGGTGTCCATGTTCGCAGGCCTCCACCTTTCATGGTTCCAGCGTGCCCCTTGGTGGCTGAAGGGCGTGACCTTATGTGTCCCGCTCTATGTCCTTTGGGTGGCGACCTATCCCCCGCCGACGACCGGCCACAGGATCCTGGAACTCGGCTTTCTGGCACTGCTGCAGGTGCTGACGACCGGAACGCTCTGGAAGGCGTCCAAGCGGCTGGACCTCCCGCCGGGCTACCGGCAAGCCACTGGCTGGCTTGCCTTGGCCTGGTCCATGTCCGTCCTGGCCAGCCTGTTGTGGCCCTTCACGACCGTATGGCAGAGCCAGGAAGCCAACCTCGGACTGGTGGATGTTTTCTACATCGTGGCCTACCCCATCACATTCCTCGGTCTGAGCCGGCTCCCCAAGGCCAGTCCGCCGCTGCCTGGAAGCTGGAGGGTTCTGCTGGATAGCGCAGCGTTCATTGTCGGGGTCGGCGTCCCGCTCTGGTTCTTCGCCATCCACCCGACCCTGGAGAAGCCACAGACCCTCATTTCCATACTCTCGATCATCTACCCGGGCTTGGCCTTCCTTGGCGTCATGGCCCTGAATTCGGTCCTGCTCCGCGCCGAGCCCTTCCCTTCGCGTTCGGCCCTGAACCTCCTGCTCGCTGGCATTGGCATCTCGTGGCTGGCCGACATGATGTTCGCCATGGAGATCACCCAGCTCACGGTGCCGGGGCTCAAATACTGGGTGAACATCAGCAATGCGCTGTCCCTGATCCTGGCGCTGGTGGGAAGCTGGCGCATCCTGGCCGATCCCGCTCCTGCCCAGCCGCTCCGGCCCGCTCCCGTCAGCCCGGTTCCGATGGTGGCCATCGTGCTCGTCACCCTTGGCCTGCTGCCGGTGCTGTTCAGCGGGGCCATGGAGAGCCAGACGATCCAGAAGGTGCTGGCCGGCGTCCTGCTGCTCATCTTCGTCCTCCTGCTCAGGGAAACCCTGGCCCTCAAGGAGACTTCCAGGCACGCCGCGGAGGCGGCCACCGCGGGGGTCCAGGCCCGGTTCGAAACGCTCGTGCGCCATTCTTCCGATCTGGTGCTTGTCCTCGATCGCAAGCGCGTGGTCACCTTCGCCAGCCCAGCTGCGTTGAAAGTCCTGGGCATCGAGCCCGATGAATTGACTGGGAAATCAGTCATGGAGCTCCTGCATCCCGAAGATCTGCCGATGACCTCGGCCTTTCTCCTGGATCTGCTCCGCAGCCCGGAGACGCGGATCCACCAGTGCCGAATGCGGCACTCGGGTGGGGACTGGCGCGTGCTCGAGATCTCCGCCAGCAACCTGCTGGACGATCCGACGGTCCATGGTTTCGTGTTGAATGCCCGTGACATTTCGGAGCGGCACCGCCTGGAAGATCAGCTGCGGGAAGCCCAGAAGATGGAGGCGGTGGGACGCCTGGCCGGTGGGGTCGCCCATGACTTCAACAACCTGCTCAGCGCCATCCTCGGCAACGCAGAGCTCGCCGAGGCCCACCTGCCGGAAGGGCATCCCGCCGGGCTCGACCTGAAACGCATCTACGGAGCCGCCACTCGGGGCGCGGTCCTGACGGGCCGGCTTCTTGCCTTCTGCCGGCGCGAACTGCCCGAGTCGAAGACCATCGATCCGCGCGAGGCCCTCAAGGGTGTCGCCCCCCTCCTCGAAGGGCTCCTGGGGGAACGCATCCGCCTGGTGCTCGATCTTGGCTGGGGCATCTGGCCCATCACGATCGATCCGAATGGACTCGAACAGGCGCTCCTGAACATGGCAGCGAATGCCCGTGATGCCATGCCCGATGGGGGCCACCTGACCTTGACGCTCCAGAACCTGACGATCCCCGACACCCAGGTGACTCCCTATCTGCCCATCGCCGCTGGCGAAGCCGTGGCCCTCGACATCACCGATACCGGCACCGGCATGGACGAAGCTACGCTTCAACATCTGTTCGAGCCCTTCTTCACCACGAAGGCCCGGGGGAAGGGGACCGGCCTTGGGCTGGCCTCCGTCTACGGCCTGGTGAAGGCCGCCGCAGGCGGCATCGATGTCCAATCCCAGGCCGGAAAAGGGACGACCATCCGACTGGTGTTTCCCCGCGCCAGCGGAGTGATCGAGGCAGATGAGGCCAGTTCCGTTGCCAACCTGATCCAGGGGTGGGAGACCGTCCTCCTGGTCGAAGACGAAGCGTCCGTACGGGAGACCACCCAACGCATCCTCTCCGCGAATGGCTATCTGGTGCTCGCAGCCGGTGATGCGGACGAGGCGCGGGACATCCTGAGAAACCGCACTGGCGAGGTGCACCTCCTGCTCACCGATGTGATCATGCCAGGCGACAGCGGACCCGCCCTGGCGGCCGAACTGGTGCAGTCCCGCCCGAGCCTCAGGGTGCTCTACATGTCGGGCTATACCGCCAACGAACTGGGGCCGCACGGCTTAGCCAGGCCCGATGCGCCACTCCTCCGCAAGCCGTTCACCGTGGGCCAGTTGACCCGGCGCCTGAGGGCCGTCCTGGCCGGCCCCGCGGGACGGATCTAGCCCCATCGGGCTTCAGGCTTCTGCTTCCACAGCCAGATGATGTAGTCCACATTCTTCGCCAAGGCGCCCAGGGCCTTGAGCCGTGCCATGTTTTGTCCCCGGTGGTGCTGGGTGTGCAGGCAGAGTTGCAGCAGCACATCCGACACGGAAATCACGCAGGGAGGATCCGGGAACCAGGGCACCCGCACGGTACGGGAGAGCGAAGCTTCATCGAGGCCCCGCCCCAAAGCCCGCAGCACCTGATGGCTGGCCTCACATCGCGCCTTGAGCACCTGGAAGGCCGGCAAGGGATGGTCGGGGTGCACCACCACATCACCCTTGAGCACCTGCAGGAAGGCCTCCTGGATGGACACCATATGATCCGTCCGGGTGCGCAGATCCACATCCTCGAGAGCGCCAGAGGCCCCCCAAGCCCAGAAAAAAGTCGCATCCGCCCAAGCCTGGTGATGGAGGAGGTCTTTCAATGGACCGAGCATGGTCCCTCCGGGTTCGCTGGGCGGATTCTACCGGAGGTCAGGTGCCCCGTGGCGGTCGATTTCCCGGAGAATGGAGACGATCCCATTTCAGGACATCAAGATAGGCAGGAGGCACCTATGGACATCCAGCGCATCGGCGTCGTCGGTTGCGGGCTCATGGGCTCAGGCATCGCCCAATGCGCGGCGGAGGCGGGTTGCCAGGTCTGGGTGAAGGAGGCCGACGAGGCGCTGCTTGCCAAGGGCTTGGCCCGCATCCATGGCGCCTGGGAGCGGGCCGTGACCAAGGGGAAGCTCACGGAACCACAGCGCGGCGAATGGCGGGGGAACCTCAACGGCACGCTGGCCTTCGCCTCGCTCTCGGAGTGCGATCTCGTGGTGGAAGCCATCCCCGAACGCCTCGACCTCAAGCTCCAGACCTTCCTCGAACTCGATCGTGTGCTGGGGCCCTCGGCGCTGCTTTGCACCAACACCTCGAGCCTGTCTGTGGCCCAGCTCAGCCCGGCGCTGGCCCCCCACCGCCTGGCCCGCCTGGCGGGCCTGCACTTCTTCAACCCGGTTCCGGCCATGCCCCTGGTGGAGATCATCCGCACCCTCGCCACAGATGAGGCCACCCTGGAGTCGCTGCGCAGCTTCGTCCAGAGGCTCGGCAAGACCGCCGTGATCGCTCCGGATACCCCGGGTTTCGTGGTCAACCGGCTGCTGGTGCCCTACCTGCTGGATGCCATGCGTTGCGCCGAACAGCGGCTGGCCTCGGTCGAAGATCTCGATGCCGCCATGAAGCTGGGTTGCGGGCACCCCATGGGACCGCTCCATCTCAGCGATTTCATTGGCCTCGACACCATGGAGAGCGTGGCGGAAGTTCTCTTCGACGCCTTCGGGGAGCCCCGCTTCAAGGCCCCTGCCCTGCTCCGGCAGCTCGTCGCCGCCGGCCGCCTCGGCCGCAAGTCCGGGTCAGGCTTCTACCGCTGGGAGGGCGAGAAGCGGATGGAGGCCCTGCCGCTGTAAATCGTTGGCAGTAGTCTGTCGGGATGCTCGACCTTCTGCTGATCCCCGCCCTCCTGCTCGTGGCCTTTGGGCTGCGCGCGGTGCACCGCGGCGATCATCGCCTGCACGGCCATCTCATGACCGCAGCCATCACCGTGGTCGCCCTGCACATGCTTCTGCGGCCCCGGGCCTTCCCCGCCGACCACCTGGAAGTGGGCATCGTCCTGCTCAGCCTGGCCGGTGCCACGCTGCTGCTGGGGCGCATGGCCCTGGCCTGGCGGGAGGGTCGCAGCCGCCGGAGCCACGCCCCGCGCATCCATCGCGCCTCAGGCATCCTGACGCTGATCAGCTTCGTGCTGGCCCTGGTGGTCTGGCTCCTCCGCGACCGGGGTTGATCACCAGGGATCCTGAACGGTCTTCCCAGCCTGGGCATGCTTCAGGGCTTTGAGGCCGATGTCCCTGCGCACCTGCATGCCGGACCAGTTCACCTGGGGCAACGCCGCCTCAACTGCGGCGCGGGCGGTGGCGAGATCGGGCGCGGAGGTGGCGAGGTTCAGCACGCGGCCGCCGTTCGTCACCCACTGACCATCCTGTTTGCGGGTGCCGGCGTGGATGACCGTGACAGCTGGCGTTCCGATCGTAATGGGCACGCCTTTTTTCGCGCCCTCGGGATAGTCCTCGGCTGCCAACACCACCGTGATAGCCGTGTGGGGTTTCAGCTTCAACTCGCGCGAGACCAGGCGCCCCTCGGCCACTTCCAACAACAGCGAGGCCAGGTCCTCGTCCAGCAGCTGCATGAGCACCTGGGTTTCGGGATCACCAAAGCGCACGTTGTACTCGAGCAGCTCGGGTCCATCGGCCGTCCACATCACGCCGAGGAAGAGCACACCCCGGGCAGCAAGGCCGTCCTTTTGGAGGCCGCGGAGGGTGGGTTCCACCAGCTTGGTACGCAGGAGCTGAATGTCCTCGGCCCGCAGGAAGGGCAGCGGCCCGAAAGCCCCCATGCCGCCCGTGTTGGGCCCCTGGTCACCGTCGAAGATGCGCTTGTGGTCCTGGCAGGCGGGCAGCAGCGCGTAGGATGCGTGCTCGGCAGCCACATCCACCAGGACATGCAGGGACAGCTCCATCCCCGCCAGGGGCGCCTCGAACACCACCGTGCGGCTGGCCTCTCCGAACTGCCCCGCCATGAAGGCCCGAAAGGTCGCCAGGGCCTCCGCCTCGCTTTGAGCCAACACCACGCCCTTGCCAGCGGCAAGACCATCGGCCTTCAGTACGATGGGATAGCCATGGGGCCAGGACCGGATCAGGGCCTCTCCCGCCGCCAGATCCACCACCGTGTGGCTGGCGGCGCAGGCAAGGCCATGCCGCTGCATGAACGCCTTCGCGAAGGCCTTGCTGCCCTCCAACCGGGCCGTGGCGGCATCGTGGCCAAAGACCGGGATGCCGAGGGCCCGCACCGCGTTCGCCACGCCCGCCACCAGCGGCACCTCCGGTCCGATCACCACCAGATCCGGCCGGTTCGCCCCACACCAGGCGGCCACGGCGGCGGGAGCCTCCAGATCCAGGCTCACACAGGCTCCCACTTCGGCCAAGGCATCGCTCCCCGGGGCCGACACGAGCTCCACCGCCGGCGAGGCCGTGAGTTTCAGGGCCAGCGCGTGTTCCCGGCCACCAGAGCCGAGGAGCAGGATCTTCATGGGGACCTCCTGCTTTAGTATCGCCGAGGGCCGGGGGTGGCGACGGCCTGACCTCTACCCGTCTCCGGCTCGCCCCCACCGGACCGACCTTCACCCAGCCATTGCTCGGCCCGCCCCCGACCCTTGGCCGCAGACCCAGTCTCATCCCATGTTGACGGCTGTCCCCCTTCCCGCCCGACGGACCGCCGCTCCGGGCACCTTCAACCCGCCGCCGGACTGGACCCCGGCCGCCCTTTCTTTCGGAGACACCATGACCCGCACCTCGACTTCCCTCGGTATGGCCGCCGTCGTGCTCGCCGGCCTCGCCCTCTCCGCAGAGGACTTCCAACCCCTGATGAAAGCCACCCAGGCCACCTGGCCGGAAAAGCTGCACATCGGCGTGATCTGCAACTACCGGACGAATGAGCCTCAGATCCAGGCGCTCGCCAGGGCCGCCGGAGAAGGCGCCCTCATCACCGTGGTCGACGCCCGGTCGGCTGAACACGCGAGTGTCGCGGCCGCGATGCTGGCAAACCATAGGGCCGACTATGTCGTGCTGATGCCCCAGGACCGGTTCTTCCGGGACGGGTCCTTCGGCGCCACTGTCGCCGTGAACCGGCTTGCCAGCAAGGGCGTTCCCTCGATCGGAACCACGCCAGTGGCCCTGAAGCAGGGTGCCGTATTCAGCGTGGGTGATGGCACCAATGGACAGATCCTGGTCACAGACAGGCTGATCGGAACCGTGGATGTCATCCTGCCCGATCAGACGAAAGCCAATCAGAAGGTCAGCCTGGTCCTGCGCGAGGAGGGCATGGCCACCATCGCGGTGCATACGGCCGAATGACCTGGACCATCCCTGGGAGAGCCCGGCCGTGCCGGGCTCTCGTGTGTTCACAACCATTCGCCGAACTGCTCACGGAAGGTGCGGCTCAGCGTCAGTCGGGTACCATCCCGCATGATCACGAGGTGATCCCCGCCGGTCCAGGGCTGGAATTCCTTGATGCAGTCGAGGTTCACGATGGCGGAGCGATGGATGCGGCGGAACTGGGCCGGATCCAGCCGGGACAGCAGACCGGTCATGGTCTGTCGCACCAGGTGCGATGTTCCCTCGACATGCAGACGCACATAGTTGTCCTCAGCCTCGATCCACTGAACGGCGACCGTCCGGACCAGGATGTGCCGATCACCCTGCCTCACCAGCAGGCGATCCGCTCAGGGACGCTCCTTCCGCAGCCCCGCCAGGAGTCCTTCCAGGTCTGGGCCCTTGTCAGTTGACTGATGGAGGCACCACCGGCGGGCCCGGTCCAGTGCCTGGTGGAACCGCTCGGGCGAAAAGGGCTTCAACAGATAGTCGAGGGCGTGGACCTCGAAAGCGCGGAGCGCGTGCTGATCGTAGGCCGTAACGAAGAGGGTGGGCGGCATTCGGTCCGCACCGACGGCCTCCACCACTCCGAAACCATCCAGTTCAGGCATCTGAACATCCAGAAACACCAGGTCCGGCGAAAAATCCTCGATGGCCTTCACAGCCTCCAGGCCGTTGGCGCACTCCCCGGCCACATCGATGTCGGTGGCGCGGCGGAGCAGGTGCCGGATCCGCTGGCGAGCCAACATCTCGTCGTCCACCACCAAGGCGCGGAGATTCATGCTCCCCCCTCCCCATCCAAGGGCAGACGCAGAACCACGAGTGTGCCGTGACCGAGTGAGCCCAGGATGTCGAACTGCTGCCTCCCCTTGTAGAGCAGACCCAGCTGGGAGCGCACATTGGCCAAGCCGACGCCCTCCCGTCCCGGGACAAAGCCTTCTCCATCGTCCTGGATCTCCAACACCAGCCCACCGGGTTCCTTCCGGGCCCGCAGGCGCAGCGTACCGCCCTGGGGTCGGTTGGCGAGCCCATGTTTCAGGGCGTTCTCCACGAGCGGCTGGAGGATGAAGCTGGGCACGCGAAGATCCATCAGCTCGGCCGGAAACTGCACCTCCACCCGGAGCCGCTCCTGGAACCGGATCTGCTCGATGGCCAGGTAATCCTGGATGAAGGCCAGCTCTCTCCGGAGACTCACCATCTGTTCCTGGGGCGCGTCCAGTGTCGTACGGAGGAAGTCCCCCAGGCGGCTGATCATCTCGTCTGCCCCATCGGGATTCGTATGCACCAAGGCAGAGATCGAGTTGAGAGTGTTGAACAGAAAATGGGGCTGGAGTTGCATCCGCAAGGCCAGGTTCTGCGCCTCGGCGAAGCGCGTCTCCAGGCGAGCGGCCTCGATCTCGCGGGCCTTGTACTTCCGATAGATCCGCAGGCCATGGAAAGCCGCCACCACCGCCCACATGAACAGCAGGTTGGTATGGAAGTAGGCCCGGTAGAAGCGCGGCAGGCCCTTGACCAGCCGGGCCATATCCAGAGGCTTCTGCCAATCCCCGGAATCCACCAGGATGGAAAGGAGGTAGGCCAGGAATAGCCCGAGTGCCGCAACGCCCACACTGGCGAAGAGATGCAGGCACCAGGTCCGCCACTGGGACCAGGCGAAGGATTCGATGGGGTGGTGGTTCGCAAGCCAGAGCAGGAACAGCCCCAGGAGGCCCCAGGTCCCGTTCTGGAGCAGATTCATCACCAGCACTCGCGGAATAGAGGCTGATGGGTACATCACCAGGTCCCAGGTGGCCATATAGAGCCCCATCAGGGTCCAGATGCCCCAGTACCAACCCCACCTCGGCCCCACGCGTTCCATAGTTCCAAGCCTAGACGGACGGGGCGGCCCCTGCCAGCCGCATGGGGGCGAAGCGGTGGATTCCAGGGGTGATCTCCACTCCTGGACGCCAGGGTCAAGAATGCGGTCACAGGGAACCCCTATGGGAGTAGGATGAGCGCGCCGGAGGTCCTCATGGCCACGATCACCTTGAATGGAAACCCCACCCACACCTGCGGCGAGTTGCCCACCATCGGCTACGCCACCCCCGCCTTCACCCTCACCCGCATGGATCTCAACGAGCTCACCAGCGTGGATCTGGAAGGCAAGCGGGTGCTGCTGAGCATCTTCCCCAGCCTGGACACCACCACCTGCGCAGAGAGTGTGCGGAAGTTCAATCATCTGACCGCCGACTTGGCCGATACCGTCATGCTCTGCGTCTCGATGGACCTGCCCTTCGCCCAGTCGCAGTTCTGCGGCGCCGAGCATCTGCAGCGCGTGATGACCGCCTCGGCCTTCCGCCACGCCGATTTCGGTGCAGCCTTCGGCCTCACCCTCATCGATGGACCCATGCGTGGCCTGCTCGCCCGGGCCGTGGTGGCGCTGGATGAATACGGGACCGTCGCCCATACGGAACTGGTGGCTGAACTTACCCAGGAGCCGGACTACGACCTGGCCATCCATGCCATCCGGAACCACCACCACCCCTGCCCTGAGGACGCTCTGGAAACCTCGGAATAACGGCCTTCATCCCACGGAAGCCTCCGTTGAACGGGGGGAGCGTGGCCTACCATGCCTGCACCATTGACACGCTCATGATTTGAAGGATGTTTGGTTGCGCATCGGCCTGTCCTGAAGGCTCGGGAGGGCACCCATGGAACCGTTCCGGATCAGCCCTGAGGAAGCTTTTCGCCTCTTTGTCCAAGGGGATCTGCTGGTAGCCCAGGACATGGCCACCCGCTTGGCCGCTGCGGACTTCTGCGTCCTGGAGGAGGAACTCCTGGATCCCGCCGGCTGGCCCTGCAGGCGTGGCCTTCCCGTCCTGGCGATCGAAGGGATCCCGGGGCGCTTCTTCCGCCCCTCCGCCATCATCCCCTTCCTGGAGGGAGGTCGGCGCGACCAGCAGCGGGTTGGAGATTCTTTGTGGAATAATCGCCCCGGACAGCCCGTCGGGGCGGCCGTGCCAAGCCCGGCACCTCGGGGACTGGGAATCAGCTCTGCTTCGTCATCAGCCGGGCACGCGTATAGGGGATGAGCCCGCCTGCGTCCATGATGCCCTTGCGGGCAGCGGGCAGCTTCACCTGCTCATAGGCCTTGCCGGTGCTGCGGTTGAGCACCTGATCCACCGTGATATCCAGGTCATCGCCCTCGCTGACCTCGATGTCCGGGCAGATCACGACCTGCAGGCCGAGGTTGATGCTGTTCTGCAGGAAGATGCGCGAGATGCTCTTGGCGACCACCGCCACCTCGTGACCCTTGAGGGTGGAGCAGGCCTGTTCGCGGCTGGACCCGCACCCGAAGTTCTCGCCCCCCACGATGATCGAACCCGGTGCAAAGGCTTTGGCCTTCAGCTGGGCGTTGAAATCCGTGCGATCGAAAAAGGCGAACTGGGGGGTTTCCGTCGGCAGCACGGTGGCCATGTAGCGGCCCGGATAGATGTCGTCGGTGCTGATGTCGTTCTCGAGCTTGATGATGACCTTGGCCATGGTCAGGCTCCTTTCCGTGGATCGGTAATGACGCCGGTGATCGCCGAGGCGGCCGCCACCACTGGGCTGCAGAGGTAGACGAAGCCTGTGGGGTTCCCCATGCGACCCTTGAAGTTGCGGTTCGTGGTACTGAGGGCGGTCTCGCCGTCGCCCAACGCGCCTTCGTGGACTCCCAGGCAGGGCCCGCAGCCTGAGTTCATCACCACGGCGCCGGCCTTCATGAAGTCGTGGATGTAGCCCTTGTCCAGGGCCTGGGCGAAGATCTTGCTCGAAGCGGGGAACACCAGCATCCGAACGCCTTGGGCCACCTTCTTGCCGCGCAGGATGGCGGCCGCATCGGCCAGATCGTCCAGGCGGCCGTTGGTGCAGCTGCCGATGACGATCTGCTGGACCTTTGTGCCCACCACCTGATCGATGGGTTTCACGTTGTCCACCATGTGCGGGCAGGCAATCTGCGGTTCGAGGGCGGAAACATCGATCTCCACGGTGCGCACATAGGTGGCATCCGGATCCGGGGTCACACAGGAGATGGGATCGGTGACGCCAGCTTCTTCACGGAGGTAACGGACCGTTTCCTCATCGCCGGGCACGATCCCCGAAGTGGCACCAGCCTCGACGCTCATGTTGCAGATGGCGATGCGTCCACTGGTGCTCATCTTCCGGATCGTCTCCCCATGGAATTCCAGCACCTTGAAGTTCGCCCCCTGCGCGGTGAGTTGGCCGATCAGATGCAGGATCAGGTCCTTGGGCCCCACCATGGGTGGGAACTCGCCCCTCACCACCACCTTGATGGTGGCGGGCACTTCGATATTCACCGCGATGCCCAGGGCCCAGGCCGACGCCATTTCCGTGGCGCCCACGCCGAAGCTGAAGGCCCCGAGCGCGCCATGGCTGGTGGTATGAGAATCGGTGCCCACCACCACGAAGCCGGGCCGGACATAGCCGTATTCGGGCAGGATCTGGTGGCAGATGCCGCCGACATCGCCGCGGACATCATGAAACTTCGTGATGCCATTGGCGGTCACGAAATCCCGGATCTTCTTGTGGTTCGTGGCGGTCTTGGGGGACTCGGCCGGCACGCGATGATCGAAGATGATGGCGATCCTGGCAGGATCCCACACCTTCGCGGGCAGGCCAGTCCCCGCAAAGATCTCCTGATGCTGGTTGATCACCAGCGCCGCATTCTCATGGGACATGGCGAGATCCACCTGGGGTTCCACCACATCGCCCACCCCCACGCTCGGTCGACCCGCAGCGCGGGCCAGGATCTTTTCAACGACGGTCATGCCCATAAAACCTCCTCAGATGATGCCTTTGGATTTCAGGTCGGCCTGCTCGGCTGCGGAGATCCCCAGGGAACCGAAGATACGGCCATTGTGTTCGCCCAGGGTCGGCGGTGGTGTCTCCACAACGCCGGGAGTCTTTTCGAACAGCGCCGTGAGGCCGAAGACCTCTACCTCGCCGATCCCCTCCAACGGAACCTTCTGAAGCACTTGGCGGTGCTGGATCTGGGGCTGCCGCAGCGCCGCCTCCAGCCCCAGAATCTCCCCGCTGGGCACATCCTTGGCGTTCAGTTCCTTAACCCAGAAATCGGTGGATTTCTGAGTGAGCCTAGCCTCCAGCAACGGGGTCAGCGCCTTGCGATTCTGCTTGCGGGTGTCGCGCTCCTGGAAGCGCGGATCGGTCTTCAACTCCGGCAAATCCAGCACCTCGCAGACCGCCTCCCATTGCTCCTGTTTGTTGGCCGCAATGTTGATGTGGCCATCCTGGGTGGAGAAGGTACCGCTGGGTGCCGCGGTGAAGTTGTCGTTGCCCATGAGCACCGGCTGTTCACCGCCGATCAGCAGGTTCGCCGCCACCCAACCCATGAGGGGCATGATGCTGTCCAGCAGGGCGATGTCAATGGACTGCCCCTGCCCCGTGCGCTCCCGATGGAAGAGCGCCGCCATCACAGCAAAGGCCGCATTCAGTCCGCCCACCGTATCGCACACCGGGAAACCCGTCCGCAACGGATTCAGGCGCTCATCGCCATTCACGGCCATTTCACCCGAAAGACCCTGGATGATCTGATCGTAGGCCGGTTTCAGGGCGTCGGGACCGGTCTGGCCGAAGCCGGAGATGGCGCAGTAGATGAGCCTGGGATTGAGCTCCGCCAGGCTCTTGTAGCCCAGGCCGAGCCGTTCCATGACGCCCGGGCGGAAGTTCTCCACAACGACATCCGCGTCCTTCACCAGGCGGCGGAAGATCTCCTTGCCTTCGGGGGATTTGGTATTGAGGGTGATGGATAGCTTGTTGCAGTTCTGAGCCAGGAAGCTGGTACCCATGAGCTTTTTGTTCAGCCCCGGCACAATGCCCAGCTTGCGGGCCAGGTCCCCATCCTTGGGGTTCTCCACCTTGATGACCTCGGCCCCCAACAGGGCCAGGTGCAAGGTCGTGAAGGGCCCGGAGAGGACATTGGTGAGGTCGAGGACCTTGATGCCTTCGAGGATCTTCCTGCTCATGC
Organism: Holophagales bacterium; assembly: GCA_038320645.1. Lineage (GTDB taxonomy): Bacteria > Acidobacteriota > Holophagae > Holophagales > Holophagaceae > Geothrix. Next base: position 52,504 of record JBBQEL010000015.1, read on the forward strand.
CATGGCCTTCGCGATGATGGGTCCGGTCTTGTAGACGCAGCCTGGAAGTTGCCGATTGAAATGGGCGGCCACCTCCTTCGTCAGGCCGATGAGCACAGGGAGGTCGATGTCCATGCGCTGGCCGGTGCGCTGCAGGCCGTGCACCAGATCCTCCGTGGCCACGTTGCCTGCGGCAACCTTGGTGAAGGGGCAGCCACCGAGCCCGCCGAAGCTGGTCTCGATGGCCGTGGCCCCGGCTTCCATGGCCGCGTAGACGCTGGCCATGCCCACGCCATAGGTGTCGTGGATGTGGGCCGTGACCTCCGCCGCCGGGTTCAGTTCCAGCACCCGCTGCACATAGCGCCGGACCTGGGCCGGATGCGCATGGCCGGCCGTATCCGCCAGACTGATGGAGGTGAGGCCAGCGTCCAGGTACGCGGCTACGATGGCCAGCACCCGGGCCTCGTCGATGGCGCCTTCGAAGCCACAACCGAAGGCGCTCTGCACGCTCACCTGCACCTTGCACCCGGCTTTCTTGCCTTCCTGAGCGGTGGCAATGATGCGGCGTGTCGCCTCCTCGGTACTCATCCCGGTGTTCTTGCGACTGTGCGTTTCCGAGGCGGAAACCCCCATGCAGATAAGCTGAACACCGACCTCGAGGGCCCGTTCCATCCCCTTTTCATTGAGGACCAGCCCCGACAGCACGGCCCGGTGGTGTTCCTTCGAGAGGATGCGGAACAGATCATCCGTGTCGGCCATCTGGGGCACCTTGTCGCCCCGCACGAAGGAACCCACCTGCACGATGTCCACCCCCGAGTCCGCCACGCGGCGGATCCAGTCGAGCTTGATCGCGGTCGGCACCACCGCCGCTTCGGCCTGGAGCCCGTCGCGGGGGCCGACTTCGTGAATGAGGATCGGATTCATGCTGGCCTCAGAGCTTCCGCGCGATGGCTTCGCCCATCTCCAGGGTGGTGGCGGTGCCGCCCATGTCGTAGGTGCGGACCTTGCCTTCGGCGATGACGGCGGCGGTGGCGGCTTCGAGGCGGGTGCCCTTCTCGGTTTCGCCCAGCCAGTCGAGCATCATCTTAGCGGCGAGGATGGTGGCGATCGGGTTCACCTTGTACTGACCTGCGTACTTCGGGGCGCTGCCGTGGCTGGGCTCGAACACGGCCAGCTTCTCGCCGATGTTGCCCGAGCAGCCGAAGCCGAGGCCACCCACCATCTGGGCCGCCAGGTCGCTGACAATGTCGCCGAAGAGGTTGGTGGCCACCATCACGCCGTAGTTCTTCGGGTTTTTCAGCATCCACATGGTGATGGCGTCCACGTTCGCGTCATCCATTTCGATGCCCGGGTATTCCTTGGCAATGCGCTTGCCGGTTTCGAGGAACATGCCCTCCGTGGCGCGCACCACATTGGCCTTATGGATGACCGTGACCTTGGGATAGCCGAACTTCTTGGCATACTCGAAGGCAGCCCGGATGATGCGATCGCAGCCCTTCTGGGTGTTGATCTTGCAGGTGATGGCAAAGGCATCGCCGGGAATGTCGGCGAAGTGGCCGAAGGGCTTGCTGAGTTTCTTCAGAACAGCCTTCAGCTCATCCGGCACGGGGCTGAACTCGACGACCGCGTAGAGATCCTCCGTGTTCTCCCGGAAGATCACCATATCGATGGCTTCCTTGTAGTTCAGGGGATTGCCTGGATAGGCCTTGCAGGGGCGCAGGCAGGTGTAGAGGTCGAA
>JBBQEL010000016.1:0-54050 GCA_038320645.1 Holophagales bacterium
AGAAGGGCAGGTTCATGCTCCCTCCACCCAGCTGGGACGACGCCTGCCACGCTTGAAGGCCAGATCGGCGGCCAGGGGCAGGGCGAGGAGGGCCGCGGCCAGCAGGCACCAGAGGGCGAGCGGTCGGCCCTCGGTGGGCGGGTCCACGGGCAGCAGGGTCTTCTCCAACTGATCCACCGCGGCGAGGCTGCGGGCCAGGCCGCCGGGATCCTCGGCACTGAAGGATTCGCCCCCCGTGAGCCGGGCCACCTCCTGGAGGGTGGTGTGGTCCACTTCCACCCGGAGACGCGCAAAGCCACCACCCTCCAGCGGCACGAGGCTTTCCCCGGCGGTGCCCAGGGCCACGGAATGGATGCGGATGCCGTTGCGGTGGGCTTCTTCGGCGGCTTCGGTGGGCGTGACCCGGCCCCGGTTCTGCACGCCGTCCGTGATGAGCAGGATCACGCGGCTACGGGCGGGGCTGTCCTCGAGGCGCCGCACGGCGGTCATCAAGGCGGAGCCGATGGCGGTGCCATCATCCCGGCTGTCGATATCAAGCCTGGCCAGCATCCGCAGCAGTCGCCTGTGATCAGCGGTAAGTGGGCTCAGCGTCACCGGATGGGCGCTGAAGAGAATGAGCGCGAAGCGATCGTCGGGGCGGCGCAGGACGAACTGGGCCAGGGTGCGGCGGGCCGCGTGCCAGCGGTCCTCGTCGGGCCGGTCCAGGATTCTCATGCTGCTGCTGCCATCCAGCACCACGGCGAAATCCACTACGGGCGCCGTGCCGCGCAAGGGGGTGCGCCACTCCGGCCCGGCGGCGGCTAGGCCCAGCGCCAGGGCGAGCAGGACGGGAAGCCAGTGGGAGGTGGCCCGAGCCATCCGGCTGGAGGGCCGCGACGAGGGGATGCCCCACCGGTAGACCACCCGCCAGGCCCAGATCAGCAGGGGCAGAGCCAGCAGCAGCAGCAGGGGATGGCGGAGGGCGATCATGGCTGGCCCTCCCCGTCCTGCTTCCCGGCGTGGAGGGCGGCCACCAGCTGGTCTGGCAAAGGGAAGGGTGGTTCGGACCGGCCGAAGCGGGCGGCATCTAGGCTGCGGAGCCACTGCACCCAGGGACCGAGGGCCCGGTCCTGGAACTCCACCGTCCCCCAGGCGCGGGCGTCCTCGCCGAACCGTGCGGCCAGGAGGTCGCGGCCGAGGCCATGGGCCGCGTCCAGCGTCGCCCGCTCCCGGTCGGCGGGAGGCCAGTGGCCCCGGAAGGTGCGGAGCGCGCGGCGGATGCGCCGCGTGGCAGACCCCCGCCGCCACCGGCGGAGCAGCCAGGCGAGCAGCGCCAGGGGCGGCACCAGCAGCAGACTGGCCCAGGCCCAGGGGAAGGGGATGGCCGGCAACAGGTCGTCGTTGCCTCCGCCAAAGCCCACCCAGGGCCCGCCAAAGGGGATGGTGCGGGGCACCTGCACCCGCAATTCGGGGCTGCGCTGGCCATTGCCCAGATCCAGCGGCGGAATCACCGCGAGACCTGGGAGCAGCGGTTGCACCTGGAAGCGCCAGCCGCGCCCATCCGGCAGCGGCTCCATGGAGCGTAGGCGGAGCGGACCGAGTTGGTCCTCCACCGTGGGCCGCGGCAGGGCGGGCTTGGCAGGATCCTCTTCGCGCAGTTCCAGCGATTGCAACTCACCGAGCTTCAACTGGGCCGGGGCCTTCCAGGCAGGCGCCCCCCAGGCGCAAAGGCTCGACAGGACCAGTAATGCGATCTTCTCGAAACTCGGATTTCGGGTGCGAAATCCGAGCCGGGACGGGCGTTCGTTGGAACCCCAACCCATCAGGCCCCCCCCGCCCGCAGCCAGGCGTTCAGCTTCACCACGGGATCCTCCAGCAGATCCCAGCGCTGCCTCTCGATGGCGGGGGAGAAACCGGGGTCGGGCCAGGTCATGGCTTTGGGCCCTTCCCGAGTCTCAGGCTGGAACCATACGAGGCGATGGCGCCTGGCCAGGGGTTTCAAGAGCGGCGCCAGACCCTGCAGGCCCGAGCCATTGCTGAAGAGCCAGAGCCGGTGACCCTTCCCGTGTTCGCCCCAATGGCCCAGGGCCTCGCGCCAGGCGGCCGCGGTGGGGATGGAGGGTCCGCGCTCCGCCAGCGTTTCGAGGATGCGCAGGCCGTGGATGCGCCCGCGCTTGGGGGCGATGCGCAGGGCGGGGGTGCGGCCATCACCGGGCACCACCAGCCCCAGGCGGTCGCCGGTGGCCTGGAGCGTGGCGAAGGCGGCGCCGCAGAGTTCCAGCGCCCAGCGCAGGGGCGAAACGGGATCGCCCAGGAACATCGAAGGGGAGGGATCCACCACCAGCCACAGCACGAGATCCCGACTGCTTTCGAAGCGCTTCATGATCGGCTCGCCCGTGCGCGCCGTCAGCGGCCAGTTGATGAAGCGCGGGTCGTCCCCCGGTTCGTACGGCCGGTTCTCGACAAAAGTGAGCCCCGAGCCTTTCACCTTGGACGGATGCAGACCCTCCGTGCCGCCGCCCAGGCGACTGCGCAAACGGAGTGGCAGGCGACGCAGGCGGGCAAGGAACCGGGCAGGCAGGGGCATGGGGGTCAGTATGGCGTGAGTCTTCGGGCTTCGGGCATTTGGACTAAGGCTTGAGGCTTCAGGCCTGAAGCCTCCCCTACCATTTCACCCGCACCCGATAAGTCAGCGTGGCACTGCCCTCCGCTGGCACGGTGACCTTGAAGCGGGCGGTGCCGGCGGCCTCCTTGATGTAGGGGTGGCTTTCCTGGAGGACCTCCCAATCGCCGGGCATGGGCTCCAGCAGGCTCACGGTGACAGCCTCCTTCTTGGCGTTCTTCAGCTCCACCGCGAAGGCGGATTCATGGACGAAGCCCCACTTGCCTTGGCGGCCCAGGCTCTTGTAGTCGGTCTGCTTACGCTTGGCGGTGAGGTCGAAGGCATCGCCCAGCTTCAGGCGCACCAGCTCGTTCTTGGGCGTGTGATCCACGTTGTCCTCGCCCACGAATTGGGCGCGGCCCTCGCTATCGCGCTTGTAGACGCGGAGGATGCCCTTGGGCAGCGGCATCCCCAGGCGGCTGGATTCCTTGTTATCGAATTCCACGAAGACGCCCACTTTCTGTTTTTCGCCCAGATCCCCGTAGCTGCCGGTGTAGTAGTAGTTCTGCCCCTGCAGCAGGTACTCCTTGCGGACGGGCACGGCGCTGGCGCTGAGCAGGGCCACTTGCTTCGTCTGGTTCACGGCCAGAGTGGTGGGGCGATCCAGGGTGTAGAGGTGGTATTCGAAGAGGCTTTCCTCGGCCATCTTGGGCGCGGTGGCGGCCATGGATTTCACAGCCATTCCATCGACCAAGTGATTTCGTTCAGGTCGCTGCTTCGCCCGGTTCACATCCCCCGCCACCAGCTGCAGGGTGGCGTTGGGGTAGGTGGCGCCGCTCTGGTTGGTGAGGGTCACCCACCCGCTGAGGTCCAGGGTCTTCTCGTCGGCAGACAGGTTGGCCACGTAGTCGGCACGCCAGGAGAGGCCGCCCGTGAGGTAGCTCAGTTCCAGCTTCTGGTCGCGATCCAGGCCGCTGTTCAGGCTGATGACCAGGGTGGGGCGGGCGCGCAGGTTGCCGGGCACCTTGGGGAAGACCAGGCGACCGGGGATGCTGGTCTCGATGCGGTCGGCGAACTGCAGCACGGTGCCGTTGTTGGTGGCCAGCACCGTGGCCTCCTCGCGGATCTCCTTGGCTCCGGCCCCTTCGGCGTTGGGCACGCTGCGCACCACCGTCACCTTCTCACCCACATACTTCTCCAGCAGCTTCTGGGGCGTGAGCAGGTCAAAGTCGAAGTTCTGCTCGGCCACCCAGAAATCCTTGGCGTGGGTGAGGTTCCGCAGCAGGGCCGTCTCGGGCCGGATCTGGGCCGACACCTCCTGGAAAGCCAGCCGCAGTTCACCCTTCGGCAGCCGCACCTCCCGGGTGTCCTTCACCAGGGCCAGGTTGTCGTTGTAGATCGTCACCGCCAGCGCCTTCTGGTCCTTCAGCGTGGTGGCCGTCTCCTGGGCGATCAGGAGCGAGGGCAGGGCGGCGAGCAGCAGGGCGGTTCGCATGGGATCTCCGTTGGGTTGGGTTTGGGGCGGATAGCGGCCCGATACCTGGATATGTCGTGTGGGTGCAGATCCTTTCACGAAATGAAATCCAAAAGGAAAAATCTGAAAAAGCGGAGGAAAACAGAGGAGGGGAGGAGAGCAGAGAGGTGCCTGCTCCTTCTCCGCTTTCCTCACTTTTCCCTCTGCTTTCCTCCGCTTTCAAAATGCTATTTGTTTTTTGGCTGCCAGGTTTCTAGACCAGCTTGCCCTCTCCGGCCAGCTCCTGGATGCGGGCGAGGGCACCGTCCAGCTGCCCCTGCATCAGCTTTTCGGCGCCCATCATGGCCATCATCATGGGGATGTCGGCCTCGTCCACCAGGCGCAGGGTGCTGCCTTCACCGGCGGCGGCGATCTCGAAGCGCAGTTCGTGATCGAACATCTTTTTGGCGCCGGGCACCAGCACCACGCGCTGTCCCGGAACGCGCTCTTTCACCAACAGTTCCTGGGGCATCTTCATGCCCATGACCTCGATCACATAGCTGTGTGTGTCCGCGTTGCCATGGAAGTTCAGGGCGGCGGGCTCGAGGAAGGACCGGTGCTTCGACAGATCGGAGAGGAAGGCGCACAGCGCGTCCACCGAGACGGGCAGCGTGGCAGTGGCGGTCTGGATAGTGGTCAAGGCGGCTCCGGAGAAAAGGAAAAGGATCAACGCAAAGGCGCAAAGACCGCAAAGGTAAAGCTGGAAGGTTTTCTCGGCGCCTTCGCGCCTTTGCGTTGAGTCGTTTAGGGCTGATACGGACGCTCGCCGAAGAAGGCGGTGCCGATGCGGATCTGGTCGGAGCCGGCGGCGATGGCAGCTTCCAGATCGCTGCTCATGCCCATGCTGAGGCGCAGGGGCTGCCCGAGTTCCTGCTGCATTCTTCCGCGCAGGTCGGCCAGTTGGGCGAAGGCGCCTTCGTCCCCGGGGGGTGGGATGGCCATGAAGCCCCGCAGTGGCAGGCGCGCATCGCCGCCCAGCGCCAGGAGCACGGCGGGCAGGTCGGCCCCGGTGCAGCCACCCCACTTGGTGGTTTCGTCCCAGAGGTCCACCTGGATCCAGACCGGGCAGACCAGGTCCAGTTCCTCCGCAAGCTGTCGCAGACGCTCGGCCAGCTCTGGGCGATCGAGGCTCTGGATTTCCTTGAAATGCTGCAGAGCGGGCTTGGCCTTGTTGCGCTGCAGGGGGCCGATGAGCGTGAAGGCCAGCTCTGGCGCAGCGCTGGCCTTGTCGGCGCCCTCCTGGACATAGTTCTCACCGAAACGGGTGAAACCCAGGCCGGCGGCCTCGCGGATGTGGGCCAGCGGCTGTTTCTTGGACACCGGCAGGAAGTCGAGGGTCGACGGATCGCGGCCTGCATCCTCGCAGGCGCGCTGGATGCGGACCTTCAGCGCGGCAACCCGCTCCCGCAGGCTCACGGCAGGAAGAGGATCCGCTGGCAGGATTCGCAATTGACGAGGGTTTTGGCCTCCTTCAATTCAAAGAGCAGGGGCCCCCGGAGCTTCACGCGGCAGCCGGTGCAGGCGCCATTCTCGACGGGAACCACCACCCGGCCTTGCCGCGCAGCGGCGAGCCGGTGGAAGCGGGCGATTTCCGAGGCCGGCAGTTTGGCCTCCAGCTCAGTCTGCTTGGCCTGGAGCACCTTCCGGCCTTCCACCTGGTTGGCGTGCTCATCGAGGAAGATGGCGTGAAGTTCATCGAACTGCGCCGTGGCGGTGGCGAGTTCCGCCTCCAGCACCACCAGAGCCTGTTCCAGCGCCAGAGTCGAGGCCTCCAGCGCCTTCAGCGGGCGAACGACCCCAGCCTTGAGTCGCTCCTTTTCGTCCAGTTCGCGGATGGCGGCGGTGTATTGGATCTTCTGGCTGGTGGTCTTCACGGCCGCCCTGGCGCGATCCTCATCTTTCTGGGCCTGCAGCAATTCCTTGGATTTCACCTGGATCGAAGCGCGGGCGGACTCGAGGGCCTTGGTCTTTTCGGCGATCTGTTTTTCGGCCGATTTGACCCGGGCGTCAAGTGCAGCAAGTTCCGGGGGGAGGGCTGACAGTTCGCGATGGATGGTAGCCAGATAATCCAGAGTGGCCTGCAGATCGCGGAGGGTGGTCAGAGGTTCCATAAATTGAGGCTACACCTCAATCCAGAAAGCACCCGGGCTTTCCGGATCTTATGAAAACGGGAAGAAAATCTTCTTAAAAGCACTAAAATATGGTCCTGATTCTGGAAATGGACCTTGACTGGATCCTCTTGGGGTGCGAATCTTAGCACTCGCTGTTGGTGAGTGCTAACAGCTTCATTCGTCCCTTTTTTTCCCTTTCTTGAGGAGGTCCCATGGCCATCCAGCCCCTTTCCGACCGCGTCGTACTGAAGCGCGTCGATCCCGCCGAAACCGTCAAGGGCGGCATCATCATCCCCGACACCGCCAAAGAGAAGCCCATGGAGGCTGAAGTCGTGGCCGTGGGCGAGGGCAAGATCAACGAGAACGGCACCCGCAATCCGATGTCCGTGAAGGCCGGTCAGAAGGTGCTGATCGGCAAGTACAGCGGCACGGAAGTGAAGATCGACGGCATCGATCATGTGATCGTTCGCGAGGACGAGATCCTGGCGATCATGGCCTAAATAGCTCACGGCTATCAGCTTTCAGCTGATGGTCGGTGGGCGTGGGCTGAAAGCTCCACCTCAATCGAATCCACTTTTCCACTTACGGAGACACACATGGCCAAGTCCATTATCTATGCCGAAGATGCCCGCCAGGCGATCCTGCGCGGCGTGAACAAGCTCACCGACGCGGTGCAGGTCACCCTCGGCCCCAAAGGCCGCAACGTACTCATCGAGAAGAAGTTCGGCTCCCCGCTCATGACCAAGGACGGCGTCACCGTCGCCAAGGAGATCGAGCTCAAGGATCGCCACGAGAACATGGGCGCCCAGCTGGTCCGTGAGGTCGCTTCCAAGACCTCCGATATCGCCGGCGACGGCACCACCACCGCCACCGTCCTGGCCCGCGCCATCTACCGCGAGGGCATCAAGGCTGTCGTGAGCGGCGCCAACACCATGGAAATCAAGAAGGGCATCGATCTCGCCGTGGAAACCGTCGTGAAAGCCATCGACGAGATCAAGAAGCCCGTCGAAGGCAATGCCATCGCCCAGGTCGGCACCATCTCCGCCAACGGCGACGAAGAGATCGGCCGCATCATCGCGGAAGCCATGGGCAAGGTCGGCAAGGACGGTGTCATCACCGTCGAGGAAGCCAAGGGCCGCGAGACCGAGCTGACCGTGGTCGAGGGCATGCAGTTCGACCGCGGCTACCTCAGCCCCTACTTCGTGACCAACCCCGACCAGATGAAGGTCGAGCTGGAGAATCCCTACATTCTCGCCTACGAGAAAAAGGTCTCCAACATGCGCGACCTCCTGCCCCTGCTGGAGCAGGTCGTCAACAGCCGCCGCCCCCTGCTGATCATCGCCGAGGACGTGGATGGCGAAGCGCTGGCCACCCTCGTGGTGAACAAGATCCGCGGCACCCTGAACGTGGCCGCCGTGAAGGCCCCTGGCTTCGGCGACCGCCGCAAGGCCATGCTTGAGGACATCGCCACCCTCACCGGCGGCAAGGCCATCAGCGAGGATCTGGGCCTCAAGCTCGAGAACCTCACGCTGGCCGATCTCGGCAGCGCCAAGAAGGTCGTCATCGACAAGGAGACCACCACCCTCGTCGAGGGCGCTGGCGCCACTGAGGCGATCCAGAGCCGTGTGAAGCAGATTCGCGCCCAGGTGGAGACTTCCACCAGCGACTACGACAAGGAAAAGCTCCAGGAGCGTCTGGCCAAGCTCGTGGGTGGCGTCGCCGTCATCAAGGTGGGTGCGGCCTCCGAGACCGAGATGAAGGAGAAGAAGGCCCGCGTGGAAGATGCCATGCATGCCACCAAGGCCGCCGTCGAGGACGGCATCGTGGCTGGCGGCGGCGTCGCTTTGCTGCGTGCCATCACCAAGCTTGCTGAGCTGAAGGTCACCGGCGATCAGGCCACGGGCGTCGAAATCGTCCGCAAGGCCCTTGAGGAGCCCACCAAGCAGATTGCCAACAATGCCGGCGTCGAAGGCTCTGTGGTCGTCAACGCCGTCCGCGAGGGCAAGGGCAACTACGGCTACAACGCCGCGACCAACGCCTACGGCGATATGGTGGCCTTCGGTGTGGTCGATCCCGCCAAGGTGACCAAGTCTGCTCTGCGCAATGCCGCTTCTGTGGCCTCGATGATGCTGACGACCGAAGCCATCATCACCGAGATCCCCGAGCCCAAGTCCGCCCCCGCGGGTGGCCCCGGCGGCATGGGTGGCATGGAAGACATGTATTAATAGCAGTCAGCTTTCGGCTAACAGCTAGCAGCCAGGAAAACGCCCCGCATTGCGGGGCGTTTTCATTAGATGGCTCTGTGTGCTGGGCCCTCGGTTCAGGACTCTGCAGATGGGCTTGCCTGGGGGAAAGCAGGAGGAATAGATTACCTCCGAGGGTTTAAAGTGCCTGAATTCTGTTGTAAAACTTCACCATCTGGTGGGATTTCCCAGGCGCCCTGAAGGGCGTTTGAAAGAAGCTGCAAAATTAGCACGCTCTGTGGGCCTCCGACGCGAAAACAGGGCTCGCTCGGAGGGGCTGATATTACAAATGACAAGATTGTCATGTTTAATCAATACCAAAGGGTTGACTATGCTTCTATCGGGGCGCATGCTTCCAGCCGAACCCCGGGAAATTCCTCCCACGGGTCGATTGACAAGGCGGGAACCCATGGGCATGGGCCTTCTCTTCGACGCCACGCGCTGCATCGGTTGCGGCGCCTGCAGCTCCGCATGCAAGGAGCAGAACAAGCTGCCTGAAAAGGTAGAGGAGGTGTTGACGGCCTATACCTGGACGACGGTCCAGGTGAAGGAGGGGCTCAATGTGCGTCGTCTGTGCATGCACTGCGAGGTGCCGACCTGCGCTTCCGTCTGCCCTGTGGCCGCCTTGAAGAAGACGCCGGAGGGACCGGTGGTCTACGATGCTGAGCGCTGCATGGGCTGTCGCTATTGCATGATGGCCTGCCCTTTCGAAGTGCCGAAATACCAGTGGGATCGTCCGGTGCCCATCATCGGCAAGTGCATCCTCTGTGCGGGTCGGATCAAGGAGGGCAAGGCGACCGCCTGCGCCACGGCCTGCCCGGCGGAGGCCACCATCTTTGGGAAAAAGGAGGACCTGATCTGGGAAGCCCGGACCCGCATCCGCTCGAAGCCGGGCGCCTATGTGGATCACATCTACGGGCTCACCGAGGCCGGCGGGACTTCCGTCCTGATGATCTCCAATGTGCCCTTCGACAAATTGGGACTTAAGACCAACCTTCCGGCCGAACCACCCGCCATGCGGACCTGGCAAGTGCTCTCGAACATCCCGGATTTCGTGGGGGTTTGGGGCGTCTTCCTCTATGGCGTCCACTGGATCACGGCCCGCCGGGAAGATGTCTCGAAAGCAGGCAAACCCGGCAACGGAAGGGAGGACCGGTCATGAGCACCGTCGCCACGCTCAGCTCTCGCCGCTTCCGTCCAGGCTTCTGGACCGTGATCTTCGTCATCCTCTTTCTGGCCTTCTGCACCGTGACTGTCATCCGCTTCACCAAGGGGCTGGGCGCAGTTACCCATCTGAGCGATCAGTTCCCGTGGGGGCTCTGGATCGGTTTCGACCTGCTCTGTGGCGTGGGCCTGGCCGCGGGCGCCTTCACCCTGACGGCAGTGGTCCACCTCTTCAACCTCAAACGCTTCGAACCCATCGTGCGCCCGACGATCCTGACGGGCTTCCTCGGGTACGCCTTTGTGATCGTGGCGCTGCTGCTGGACCTGGGGCAACCCTGGCGCATCTGGCACGCCATTGTCTATTGGAACCCCCACTCCGTCATGTTCGAGGTGGCCTGGTGCGTGATGCTCTACACCACCGTGCTGGCGGTGGAATTCTCCCCGGTGGTCTTCGAACGCTTCGGCTTCCATGCCCCAGCCCGGCTGATCCACCGCCTCATCACGCCGCTGGTCATCCTGGGCGTGATCCTTTCGACGCTCCACCAGTCGTCGCTTGGATCGCTCTATCTGATCGTGCCGAGCAAGCTGCATCCCCTCTGGTACTCCCCCATGCTGCCGCTGCACTTCTACATCTCCGCCATCGGCGCCGGCATCGGCATGGTCATCCTGGAGTCCTACCTCAGCAAGCGGGCGTTCGATCGCCATCTGGAGATGGATCTCCTCGAGCCCCTGGCTCGCGGCATGGTGGTGGCCCTGGGCATCTACGGACTCATGCGCCTGCAGGCCATCCATCGGAATCATGCCTTCGGGACCATCCTGAACTTCGGCTATGAGGGTCAGATGTTCCTGCTGGAGTTCACCCTTGGCGTGATCCTGCCCGTGGCCCTGATGTCTTTCCGCAAGCTGCGGACCAATCCTGACTGGCTGGTGGGCGGGGCCTTTCTGGCGGTGCTCGGCTTCGTGATGAACCGGCTGAATGTCAGCATCACGGGCATGGAGGCAGCCTCGGGCACGCGCTACCTGCCTTCGGGCATGGAGATCATCGTATCGGTGGGCCTGGTTGCCACGGGCATGGCAGTCTTCGGCTTCGCCGTGCGGAACTTCAGCATTTTCCCGGGTGGTCCACTGTCCCACCCCGCGGAGCCGGAAGAAAGGCCCTAACCATGCGGACCCGCATCGGCACTCGTCTGATCCTCGGCGCCGGTCTCGCGACGGCGCTGGCGATCGGCGGCATGGCCGTGGCCGTGCTGCGAACGCATTCGGCGCAGCTCCTGGCCGAGCGGACCCGCAGCGCCGACCAGCTCAGCGAAACGATCAAGAGCAGCACCCACTTCGATATGTTGGAGAACCGCCGGGAGAACCTTCACCGGGATATCCGGGCCGTCGGGGGCCTGCACGACCAGGGCATCCGGAAGGTCCGCGTCTTCAACAAGGAGGGGCGCATCATGTTCTCCTCCGCGAACGAGGAGATCGGCACCAGCCTCGATACCCGGGGCGAGGCCTGCTACGCCTGCCATGCGGAAGGCAGACCCCTGGAACGGCTGGGCATCCAGGCGCGGGCGCGGACATTCCGCGCACTGGATGGGACCCGGGTGCTCGGCGTCATCAAGCCTATTCCCAATGAGCCCTCCTGCTCGACGGCCGCCTGCCATGCCCACAGTGCCAAGCAGAGCCTGCTGGGCGTGCTGGATGTGAACGTCTCCCTGAAAGAGGTCGACGAAGAGATCGCCCGCAGTCGCATGGTCATCACGGCTTCAGCCATCCTGGCCGTCCTGGCGGGCAGTTCCATGCTCTGGTGGCTCAACCGCCGGCTGGTGGTCCGCCCAGTGGCGGCCCTGTTGGAGGGGACACGGCGCGTCTCCGAGGGGGATCTCAGCACGGTCATCCCCGTGAGCGGTCGGCACGAACTGAGCGCTCTGGCCAAGGCCTTCAACGAGATGACGCGGAATCTCGCAGATACGCAGCGCCAGCTGGCACAGGCGGACAAGCTCGCCTCCGTTGGCCGGCTGGCCGCGGGAGTCGCGCATGAGATCAACAATCCCCTGACCGGCGTGTTGAGCTATGCCTCCCTGCTGCGCAAGCGCATGGACCACGATGTCCCCGCCTGCGAGGATCTCGACGTGATCGTGCGGGAAACCGTGCGCTGTCGCGGCATCATCCGCGGGCTCCTGGATTTTGCGCGACCGACGGCGCCAGCCCGGAAGATCATGGACCTCAACGAAGTGGTGCGCCGCGCCGTGTCCGTGGTGATGACCCAGCTGACGCTCAATCAGGTGAACCTCTCGCTGGATTTGGCAACGGAGTTGCCGGAGGTTCAGGCAGATGCCAACCAGATTCAGCAGGTGGTGGTGAATCTCCTCCTGAACGCAGCCGATGCCATCGGCGCGGCGGGCGGTAACATCCGCGCCACGACCCGATCCGGACCGTCCAGCACGATCGAATTTCTCCTGGAGGACAGTGGCCGGGGCATCGCCGCCGAGGACCTGCCCCGCATCTTCGAGCCTTTCTTCACCACCAAGGGCAACCACGGCACCGGCCTCGGCCTGGCCGTAAGTTGGGGCATCGTCGAGGCCCACGGCGGGGCCTTGGAAGTGCAGAGCGTTCTCGGCGAGGGCACCCGCTTCACCCTCCGCCTGCCCACTTCCGGCGAGTCCGAAGACGGCAAACCTTCCCTTTCCACCCTTACCTAGGAGGTCGCCATGACCGCCATTCTGATCCTTCTCATGTTCGTGGCCTTTGTGGGCGTCGACTTCGCTGTGCGCACCAGCCTGCGCCGGATGCGGGAGGGCCGCGAGCGCCAGGCCCGCGAGGCGGTGCTCAACACTTCCATCCGCCTGGACTTCACCCATGAGGCCAAGAGCCTCAAGCGGGTCGAGGTGCCCAACCCGAAGGCCCGCATTCTGGCCGTGGATGACGAGGCCGTGGTGCTGGATTCCTTCCGGCGGATCCTCGTTCTCGAGGGCTTCAGCGTGGATACCGTGGAGCACGGACCCGAGGCGCTCGGACTGGTACAGCGCCACGACTACGACTTCGTCTTCACGGACCTCAAGATGCCCGACATGGATGGCGTGGAAGTGGTGAAGGCGGTCAAGCACCTGCGGCCAGACGTGGATGTGGTCGTCGTGACCGGCTACGGCAGCATTGAGACAGCCGTTGAGACGCTGCAGCACGGCGCCTGTGAATACGTGCAGAAACCCTTCACTGCCGATGAACTGGCCGACTTCGCGAAGAAGCTGCTTATCAAGCGCCAGGCGCGCATCGAGTCCGCCAGGCGGCCCAGCGTGCGCGTTGTGGCCCCGGAGATGGCCGAAGTGGTTCCTGCCTCCGAGTTCTGCGTGCCGGGTGGCGCTTTCCTGTCCACAGGCCATGCCTGGGTGCGAATCGAGCCCGAAGGCCAGGTGCGCATCGGCATCGACGACTTCGTACGGAAGGCGCTCGGTACCGTCAAGGAAGTCGTATTGCCTCAGCGGGGCAGCGTCGTGCGCCAGGGAGACACCCTCTTTACCCTGAAGGGCGACACGGGCACGGTCCATGTGGCCGCGCCGCTTTCCGGCAAGGTGATGCATGACAACGCGGGCCTCAAGTCTGATCCGGGCGAACTCATCCACAGCCCCTATGATCGGGGTTGGGTATGCCTGATGACCCCGAGCGACCTCGCCTCTGAACTGTCTTCGCTGAAGATTGGCAAGCCGGTCATCGACTGGTACCAGGATGAGATCATGCGCCTGCGTCTATCCAACGGACCTCAGGCAACGGGCACCCTCGACTGGAAGGCCTTCGAGCAGCAGTTCCTTGGCGTCAACGATCACGCCCACGCCTAGCGGAGAGGAGATTTCGGGTACGGGGGCGTTCAGCCCCCGTACCCGTCTCCGGCGTGGTAGCTCGACCGGACCAGGGGTGCGGATTCCACCCGCTGAAAGCCCATCTCCTGGCCCTTCTGCTTGTACATATCGAACTCCGATGGTTCCACAAAGCGGTGCAGGGGCAGGTGCAGCTCCGAGGGCGGGAGGTACTGGCCGATGGTGGCGATGTCCACCCGGCTGCGCCGCCAGTCGGCCATCAACGCCAGGACCTGTTCCGGCGTCTCGCCTAGACCGACCATGATGCCGCTCTTGACGCGCATGGCCGGGGCATGGGCATCGCGCCAATCCGCGGTGCGCCGCAGCACCTCGTGGCTTTGGGCGTAGTCCGCGTCCGGCCGCACGCGCTTGTAGAGGTGGGGCACGGTCTCCACATTGTGGTTGAGCACATCCGGATGGGCTTCCAGCACCGTGGCGAGGGCCGCCTCATCTCCGCGAAAATCAGGGATGAGGACTTCAACGCCGCATTTGGGGGAAAGCGTCCGGATCCACCCGATGGTCTTGGCGAAATGCGCCGAGCCACCGTCCGGCAGGTCGTCGCGGTTGACGGAGGTCACCACGGCAAATCTGAGTCCCAGGCGGGCCACGGCTTCGGCCACACGCTGGGGCTCGTCCGGATCCAACTCGCCCGGCCGCCCCTTGCCCACATTGCAAAACCCGCAGTGCCGGGTGCAGATATCACCCATGAGCATGAAGGTGGCCGTGCGATGGACGCCCCAGCATTCGTGCAGGTTCGGACAGCGGGCCTCTTCACAGACCGTCACCAGGCGTTGTTCCCGGATCAGGCTTTCCACCTCAGCCACCACCTCCGGCGCGGGGATTCGGATCTTCAACCAGTCGGGACGGGGGCCAGGGAGGACAGGAGGGCGCGTCATAGCCTTCCATTGTGGCTTGTGCCAGGGCATTGGCCACCGATATGAAATCAATGCCTGCCGGGGCGGCTTGAAAAGTGGCGCATAGGTGCAAAAATAAAAACAATTAACCACCGATAAACACCGATGAACACAGATAAAGACAAAGCTTTGTTTCAGGCAGCTATCGGTGTGCATCGGTGTTCATCGGTGGACAAAACCCCCTTTCGGTGGCCGGTGGGCGGGGTGGTCCCGGCTAGAATGGAGCCATGTCTGATACTCCCCAGGAAATGCCCGAATCTGCAGTTGAAGTCGCGCCTGTGCCGGTGGCTCCGAAAATCTTTGCGGCACCGAAGGGCTTTGAAACGAAGTTCCACGGCTTGTCCCTGCATCTTGCCGAGTTTGACGGGCCCCTGGATCTGCTGCTCCACCTCATCCATGAACAGAAGCTGGACCTCCTGAACCTGCCCATGGCGGATGTCACCCGGCAGTACATGGACTACTTGAAGCTCATGGAAGAACTGAACCTGGAGATCGCTGCCGAGTTCGTCGCCATGGCCGCCCAACTGCTGCAGATCAAATCGCGCCTCATGCTGCCCCGTTCCCCGCAGGAATCCGGCGAGGTGGATCCCCGGGAATCCCTGGTGCAGCGGCTGCTGGATTACCAGCAGGTGAAACTGGCGGCGCGGGAACTCTCGGACCGGGAATCGGACTGGCAGAAGATCGCCTTTGCGCCAGGCATCGATCTCGACGATCACAAGCGCGTGGAGGAGGAACCCATCCGCGCCACCCTGTTCGATCTGCTTGGCGCCTACCGGGAGGCCTTGAAGCGGTTGATGCCGCCTCCGCCCGTGCAGGTCCGCACCCAGCCCAAAACCCTTGAACAGCGCGTGATGGAGGTGTTGAGGGAACTGCAGGATGGTTTGTGGAAGCCGTTCCAGGGGCTGCTCGGCCAGGCCCGGAATCGCGAGGAGCTGGTGCTCACCTTCCTGGCGTTGCTGGAACTGGTCCGCACGGGCCGGATCGCCCTGGTGCAGGGTGAGCTGTTTGGCGAGATCCGGGTCAAGGCCGCGGATGCAGCCTGATCCATCCTCGGGCCAGGAAATCATGCCTGACAAGCCAGAAGCGCTGGCCACCGCCCATCGCAATGCCCAGAGAATGGGCTGGATCCTTTGTGGCCTCTGGCCCGGGGTGCTTGCGGCGCTGCTGCTGGGAGGCGTGGTCCGGCCCGGCACCAACCGGGTGGAAGGGGTGTACCAGCAGCTGGGCTATCTTTTCACCGGACTGGTTTTCCTTTCGGCGGCCTGGGTGTGGTGGCGCAGCGGCAGGGTGCTGGGGGAGTTGAAGACCCTGCCCCAGGGCCAGCGGCCCGCAGTGGTCTTCCGCGAATGCCTGCTCTACGCCGTGGTGTTCGAGACGAGCAGCCTGTGCGGGCTGATCTACTGGAGCCTCGTTGGGCCCCATGCGGCGCGTCATGCCTGGGGGTTCCTGCTGCTCACGCCGATGCTCTTTCTGGCCCTCGTGCCAGGTTTGGACCGCTGGCGGAAGGCGGCGGAAGGCTGAACGCGAAGGCTATGCTGAAAACATCCATCGCCCTGGAGGGTGAATGCGCGATCCCGAGACGACCGATCCCACGAACCCTGAACCCGCCCAGCATGGGATGCCGCCGCCACCTACGGGGCTGTCTGCGGATCCGGATAGAACGCAACAGTTGAACCCCACGAGGCTGCTGGAGGCCGCAGGCACCCCGCGGACACCACCGCCCCTCACGCCCGGCGCGGCCGACCAGACCGTGAAATTCAGCCGGCACTCGGCGGATGATCCCCCGATCCGCCTGCAGAGGTCGGATGAGCCGGTCGAAGCAGTTGGGCAGACCCGGAAGCTCCCCATCCAGTCAGAACCGCCCAAACCT
The DNA here is from genome assembly GCA_038320645.1 of Holophagales bacterium. GTDB lineage: Bacteria > Acidobacteriota > Holophagae > Holophagales > Holophagaceae > Geothrix. The sequence continues at coordinate 16,236 of JBBQEL010000016.1, forward strand.
CTTTCCTGGAAGCTGCCCCTGGCCCTTGGTGCACTGTTAGTGATCGGAGCCGCGGCGTTCCTGCTGTCCTCACGGGGAGCCTCGCCAGCACCGGTGCCGTCCGCGGCGCCCAGGTCGGAACCTGCCCCGGCGGGAGCCGAGGTGTACTTTGCACAAGCCAGGGCCGGAGATGCCCACGCCATGCGAATGCTCGGCGTCATGTACTACTACGGTCTGAATGTCCCCCAGGACCGGGAGAAGGGTCTTTACTGGTACCGGAAAGCTGCTGAGAAGGGCAGCGACGTGGCCCGGGGCGAACTCAACAAGCTGGAAGCCGCCGGGAAGTAGCCGCTACACGGCCGAGCTGCGCCAGGCGTGGATCTTGGCCGCGGCAGCTTTTCCGACCACTTCCGCCAGCGACGCTTCCTCGGCTTCGCGCACCTTGGTGGCACTGCCGAAGGTCTGGAGCAGTTTCTTCGCGGTGGCGGGGCCGATGCCTGGGATCTGCGTGAGCTCTGTCTGCAGCGTGCGTTTGGCGCGCAGGGCACGGTGATAGGTGACGGCGAACCGGTGGGCCTCGTCCCGGATCCGCTGGAGCAGCTGCAACACCGGGGATGATTTCGGGATCTTCAGCGGCGCACTGGAGCCAGGACGGAAGACCAGTTCCTCCTTCTTGGCGAGGCTCGCCAGTTCCAGATATTCCAGCTCCAGTTCCCTGAGCGCAGCCTCAGCCGCGTGCAACTGTCCCAGCCCCCCATCGATCAGTACCAGATCTGGGAACTCCTGTTTTTCATCCCGCATGCGCCGGTAACGGCGCATGACCGCCTCCTGCATGTTCGCAAAGTCATCATTCTGCTCATTGGTCATCTTGAAGCGGCGGTAGCGGGCCTTATCCGGGACGCCATCGCTGAACACCACGCAGCTGGCCACCACCTCGCGGCCCTGGCCGTGGCTGATGTCGAAGCACTCCAGCCGCCGGGGCAGGTGGCTGAGGCCCAGGAAGGCCTGCAGGCCCTCCAGCACGGCCTCGTTGAGCCGGGCCGGCTCGAACTTGCGCTCCAAGGCCAGCCGTGCGTTCTCCTGGGCCATGGCCAGCAGGTCCACCTTCTCGCCCTTCTGGGGCACGTGAATCCGGCACTTGGTGCCGCGCAGCCCGGTCAGCCATTCGGCCAGGACCTCCGAATCCTCGGGTTCGACCTCCACGAGGATCCGCGCAGGCACCGGGTCCGCGGTGTAGACCCGCTGGAGCACCTGGGTCAGTACGGCACCGTCGAAGGCCTCTACATCGTCCAGCAGGTACTCCTGGCGGCCCATCATGCGGCCATCCCGCAGCATCAGGCGATGCACACAGGCCCGCCCATCCAGGACCGCGCTGCCGTAGACGTCTGTGTCGTCGAGATCCGCGCTGGCGGCCTTCTGCCGGGTGAACCAGGCGTCCACCTGCTGCAGGGCGTCCCGGTGCTGGGCCGCCTGCTCGAAGGCGGCGGCTTCGGCGGCCTTCCACATGGCGGCCTCCAGGCGGGCCTTCAACTCGTCGCGTTTGCCCTCCAGGAACAGTCGCGCCTCCTTGGCCTGTTCGCGGTAGGTCTCCTGGCTCACGGCGGCGATGCAGGGGGCTGTGCAGCGGTGCAGCTGGTACTTGAGGCAGGCCCGGCCGCGCTTGCCATCGATGTCGATGTCGCAGTCGCGGATCTGGAAGAAGCGGTAGACCAGCTCCGCCGTGCGATAGGCGGTGCTGGCGGGGAAGAAGGGGCCGAAGTAGAGGCTGCCGTCCTTGCGGACCTTGCGGGTGACGAAGACCTTCGGGAAGGCCTCCTTCCAGGTGAGCTTCACGTAGGGATAGCTCTTGTCGTCGCGCAGCATGATGTTGTACGGCGGCAGGTGCGCATTGATGAGGTTGTTTTCCAATACCAGGGCTTCCAGTTCCGATTCGCAGACGATGAGTTCAACATCCCAGATTCGCGCCACCAGCCGCCGGGTCTTCGCATCCAGCCGCTTCTGCTGGAAGTAGGATTTCACGCGGTTCCGCAGCACCTTCGCCTTGCCGACATAGAGCAGGTTGCCGACCTCGTCGCGATACAGGTAGCAGCCCGGGCGCAGCGGCAGATCCGCCAGCTTCCGCTTGAGGACGGGGGACTTCTCGAGGTTGGTTCGGATGGCGGCCACGGTTCAGTTTAGCTATCCGCCGATCTGGAGTTTGAGATACTGGAAGAATGCTGAGCCTCGAAACCTTCCCCGTGGGCCCCCTGGGCTGCAACTGTTCGCTGCTGTGGGATCCGGCTACGAGCCTCGGCCTCGTGGTGGATCCCGGCGGCGATGGCCCCAAGATCCGCAAGCGGGTGGAGGCACTGGGCTTCAAGGTCACCGCCCTGCTCCATACCCACGCCCACTTCGACCATGTGGGCGCCACCCGGGAACTGCAGGATCTGTGGCAGTGCCCCGCCCACCTGCATTGCGACGATACCTTCCTGATCGAAGCGCTGCCGCAGCAGACCGGCATGTTCGGGATGCCCCCGATCCCGCAGCCGGAGATGACGGCTCTGAACGCCGGGGACTGGCACCTGGAGTTGGCGACGCTGCATACGCCGGGTCACACGCCTGGCTCCTGCTGCTTCCATGGCGCGTTCGACCAGGGGCGGGTGCTGCTGGCCGGCGACACGCTGTTCCGCGGTGGCGTTGGCCGTACCGATCTCTGGGGCGGCAGCTGGGATCTGCTGGAACAGAGCATCCGCCGGGAACTCTACGCGCTGGAGGACGCCACCCTGATCATTCCAGGGCACGGCCCCAGCACGACCATCCGCGAGGAGGCTGAGGGCAATCCCTTCGTGAAGCGGTAGTTCAGCCCTGTTCTAGGGCCGCCCAAACCGGAAGACCGCGCTGACGGCCAGCCAGGTGATCGCGTCGTAACCCACGCCATCCGGACCTGACTTGTCCATGGCCACGCTGTTGATGTGTGCTTCGAGGCTGAAGAGGCGGTTGAAGGTATAGCCGCCGCCGATGCGGACGCCGATGCGGCCGGACTGGGTGATTTCCGCATCCGGAGCCTGCGAGAACTCGGCCGTGCCCTTGACCCGGTTGATGTTCAAGCCAGCCAGGAAGTAGCCGCCCCGGGATGGGGAAGTGGCATTGAAGACATAATCCGCGCCGAACTGGGCCACGCCGAAAGTGTTCTGCCGGGTGCCCTCGTAGAGGCCGCCGAAATAGATGTCCTGCTTCTTGCTGGCAAAGCCGTTGCTGTTGAGGATGAGCCGCAGCTGATGGTGGGGCGTGAAGTTGAAATCGAAGTGGCCGCCGAAGTGGATGCCGGTGCCCTCATTGGCCCCGAGGTATTCCCCGCCGTTGGTCTTCTTGTCCGCGAAATCCCCGGTGGGGATGCTGAACCCCACCTGGAGGCCCCCGTTGGTCCGGACGCTCTGGGCCATGAGGCTGGTCGCGGCCAGCAGGGAAAGGATGAGACAGGTTTTGCGCATGCTTCCTCCCGGGGAAGGTTCTGCCCGATCGGCAGTGCCCTAAGGATAGCTGAGACGCAGGTTGTTTTTCCAAGCTCATCCGGTGGCATGATGAGTGTCTCTTCAGGAGTCATCATGGATGCCTTGCTTGCTTCCTTCGGTTGCTTGGGCCCCGTTGGGGTCTTCGTGCTGGTCTACCTGTTCTCCTGCCTCAAGGTGGTGAACGAGTACGAGCGGCTGGTGGTCTTCACCCTCGGCAAGGTGGAGGACAAGCCCAAGGGCCCCGGCCTCTGCTTCGTGTGGCGGCCCTTCCAGACGGCCGTTACAGTGAGCCTCCGCACCACGGTGCTGGAAGTTCCCAGCCAGGATGTGATCACCCGGGACAACGTGAGCCTCAAGGTCAGCGCCGTGGTCTACTCCCGCGTGCTGGACCCCAAGCAGGCCATCCTCGGCGTGGAAAACTACTACTACGCCACCAGCCAGATTGCCCAGACCACCCTGCGCTCCCTCCTGGGCGAAGTCAGCCTGGACGAACTGCTGGCGGATCGCGAGAAGCTCAGTGCCCGCCTGCGGGAGATGATCGACCGCTCCACCGAGCCCTGGGGTGTGGAAGTGAGCAGCGTCGAGCTGAAGAGCGTGGACCTGCCTGAGCAGATCCAGCGCGCCATGGGCAAGCAGGCTGAGGCCGAGCGTGAAAAGCGGGCGAAGATCATCGCCGCCGAAGGCGAACTGATGGCCAGCCAGCAGCTGCTGGAGGCCGCCAACAAGATCAGCCAGAATCCCACGGCCATCCAGATGCGCTACCTGCAGACCCTCGCCGAGATCGCCACGGAGAAGAACAGCACCATCATCTTCCCGCTACCCATGGAGTTCATGAAGGCCTTCGAAAAGTTCATGAAGGATTGAGGGGCTTCCACCCCCGCCAGGCCAAAGCCTCCGCCCGCGCCAGGGCGGAGGCTTTCTGGTTGCCCCGGCCATAGGCCTCCGCGTCCACGGCCTCGGCGAGGAGGTTCAGGGCCTCCCTCCGCTCGGGGCGCAGGGCGCCCAGGCGCAGCAGCCAGGTGCGGGCGGTGTCACCGGAGGCTGGCGGTGCGACGCGGCGGGTGCGTGCCAACAGGGGCCTCAGGGCGCGAATCCGGCCGGGACCCGTGGGCAGGGGCCGCCAGTGGCTCCGCGTGCGCCAGAGCGCCCAGAGGAGGGCCGCCAGACCGAGGCTCCAGACAACGGACCGGGACGGCGCTTTCCAGCGCCATTCCCAAGCTTGGAGATGCCCCTGAAGCCAGGAGAGTCCAGCCTGCTGGTCCTGGTCTGAGAAGCGCACCACATGGCGGTCCCAGCGGTGGCGGAGGGCATCAAGCCAGCGCTCATAGCGCCCCAGCTCGCGGCTCCCGGCGGTCGTCCCGGTGAGGCCCTGGGGGGTCGGATCGGAAGTCCACCAGCGGCCCTCATGCCAATATTCCACCCAGCTGTGGGCCTCGTTCTGGCTCACCCGGAAGTAGCCCCCCTCCGGAATCCAGGGCCCCAAGCGGTAGCCGCTCACCACCCGGGCCGGGACCCCGCGGGCGCGGAGCATCAAGGCCATCGCCGAAGCGAAGTACTCGCAATGTCCCGCCTGGGTGCGGACGAGAAAATCTTCGAGCGGGTTGAGGGCGTGCCCTGAGGGATTCTCCAGGGTGTATCCGAAGCGGCGCAAAGACGCCTCCAAGACTTGGGCGAGCTGGGGCGTCGGAAGGATGGCCGGGGCGAAGCCGAAGCTGGCCCGCCGGGCGGATTCATGTTCAGGCTCAAGCCGCGTCAGCAACTCAGCCCGTCGGGCGGATAGGCGTGGTTCCAGGGAATTGGGTCGGGCTGGATCCCAGGTCACGGTGACCGGGGTCGTGCGGGCCCGAGGGTACCGCCACCGGCGGCTGGCGCCGGGCCCGGGGATGAGGGGCAGTTCCGGTGGATCCAGCCGGGCCAGACCTGCCGGCAGGACGAGAATCCCGTGCGGGCTCGGCAGGAAATGGAATTCGGCCTGGCGGAGTGCCTCGGTCTGGCTGGAGGGCGTGTAGAAGGGCGGCGGCGTGAAATCGGCGGCCTCCCAGCGGAGACCTTGCACCGCTTCGAGCGTGAGGCCACGCAGCAGCTCGAGTCCGCGGGCCATGCGCAGGACACCCTGTGGATCCAGGCTGGTTGCGGGGGCGATGCGCAGGGCCACTTCCGGGTTCGGTTCGATGGGGCCACCCGCCAACAGATCCAGCCGCTCACCCAGGCCAGCCTGACCGAGCGTGCGCGCAGCCCCGAACAGGGCGCCAGGTCGCAGGCCCAGGCTCAGGCGGGGCATGATGAGGAAGAACCCGGCGCCCAGCAGCAGGGCCGAGACCACCCAGAGGGGTACATGGGCGTAGGGTGGCCGGGCCAGGCCCCCACGACGGAGGGCCGCTGAAGGCTCCCAGCTTTGTTGCAGCAGGGCCAGGATGGCGGTCCAGCTCCAGGCCAGGGTCCAGGCGAGAAAGACGATATCCGTGGTGCCGATGGCGGTGGTGAGGAAGAGCAGGAAACCCATCAGCAGCAGTTGGCGCCGATGGCCGGGTTCCCGGGGGTGCGCCTGGCCACCGGGAAGAGGCCCTGTCCCCTGGCCAGGTCGCCCAGGAAGAAGAGCAAGGCGCCGATCTCCAGCCAGCGCCGCCGGCGGCTGACATCCCACCGGAGCAGCTCCACGATTCCGGCCGCCGCCAGCGGGAGGGCCATCAGCAGCATTTCGGCGGGTTCGTAGAGGCCCGTGGACACCGTGGCACCGAGCACCACCCAGAGCGGCAGGTGGTCGCTCCATGGGCTCCATCTCACGGCCACACCCAACTCCCCAGCACGGCGGCCCGCGCGGCGCCGGTGACTTCGGGCAGGTTGCCAGAAATCCCCATGGCGCAGGCGGCACCCAGCAGGGCCCAGCTCACGGCCTCCCGGGCGCCGGAGGGAAAGGCTACATCGTCTGCCAGGACCACAGGCAGCCGGGCTGCCAATTCTGCGCGCAGCCCGCGGTGGCGGGCGCCACCGCCGCTGACCAGGCCACGCAGGGGAACGGGCCAGGGCTGGAGGCGGGCAGCCTCCATTGCCACGGAAGCGGCGGTGAAGGCCGCCAGGGTGGCCAGGCGCTCGGGCAGGGGAAGCGCCTCAAGGGCGGGACCTTCCTCCGCCAGCCAGGCCTCGCCAAAGGTTTCCCGTCCCGTCGATTTGGGCGTGGGGCATTCGAAGTAGGGATGCCGGAGCCACCGCTTCAGGAACGATTCCGCTGGTTGGCCGCTGGCGGCGGTACCATCGGGATCGAAGGGGAGGTCCAGCCAGCGCCTTGCAGCGAGGTCCAGCAGCGACATGCCTGGGCCCGTGTCCCAGGCATGGAGCCTCTGGCCATCCCAGAGCGTGAGATTGGCGATGCCGCCGAGGTTCAGCGCCAGCCAGGGCTCTGCGCCATGCAGCCAGCGTTCGGGCAGCGGCACCAGCGGTGCGCCCTGGCCACCGAGCGCCAGGTCGCGGCGGCGCAGATCCCAGACCACCGGGCACCCCAGGGCCTCGGTCAGCACATAGGGATCCGCCAGTTGCAGACTCGCGCCCTGAGCGGGGTGGTGCTGCACCGTCTGACCGTGCAAAGCGGCCAGATCGGGCTGCAGCCGCAGGGCCGCACAGAGCTCCCGGGCGGCGCGGGCATGGTGATCGCCCAGCTGCCGCTGGAGGATGCACAAGTCGGCCGGGGCGAGGCGATTCGACGCGGCGGCCAACACCTGGTTGCGCAAGGAATCGGGATAGGATTGCGAAAAGTGTCCCAGGAGGCCCCGGAACGGTTGCCCAGCCTGGAACGCGCGGGGCTCCACCTCGATGGCCACGGCGTCCACGCCGTCCGCGCTGGTGCCGGACATCAGGCCAAGCACCCGCCAGGGGCGGTCCTCCGGGATCGGTATGCGGGGCGGCATGGTGTTGATGATGCCAGCAAGTCCTCCCGGCTGGATTCGGCTACTCTTGGACCGTTGGGGGTTCCCATGGAAATGTTTGTCGTCCTTCTCATCATCGGTGCTGTGCTCTATTTCGTGCTTCGCGGCAAGCGGGACCGTTCCGAGCAGCTGGGGGCCGCCCGTCGTGGCCTGCCCACGGGGCCGCTGGAACCGCACACCTTCCCCTGCCCGTATCCCAAGTGCCCCACCTGCGGCGCCTCCGGCGACAAGATGAAGCAGGAGTGGGACGGCCTGCGTTCCGTGAAGTGGGCCTGCGGCTATTGCAGCGCGGTGGCCGGTGTCCAGGCGCTCAAGGATGAGGAACTGCCCCCTTCGGCCCGCCGCCGGTTGGGTTTGGATGGCCCCGCGCAGGGAGCCGTCCCCATGCAGCAGGGCGGGCTGGGCCAGCCCGGCGGCGGCATGGGCGGATTGCTTACGGGCATGATGATCGGCAGCATGATGGGCGGGACTCATCACCGCGACCAGCAAGGCGGCGGGGATGGCTGGAATGGTGGCGGCTCCTCCGACAGCTCATCGAGCGACTGGGGAGAGTCCAGTTCCGGATCCAGCGACTGGGGTGATTCCGGCGGTGGCGACTCCGGTGGTGGCGACTGGTAGAGCCCCTACATCACCTTCGGCACCACGAACAGCCCGCGCTCCTGTTGCGGCGCGTTGGCCATGGCCTCGGCCTGGGTGAAGGTGTCGTGCGGCTCGTCTTCCCGGCGGGGCAGAAGCTGGGCGAGGCCGACCCGCATGGGCTCGACGGAATCGAGGGGCAGTGCATCCAGGCTGGCGGCATGGCTGAGCATCTGGGCCATGGCCAGCCGCATGGGTTCGATCTCGTCTTCGCGCAGGCTCAAGTGGGCCAGGCGGGCGCAACGCAGCACATCCTCACGGGTGACTTCCATCTCCACCTCCCAGCTTCAGATCCGCATCGGCATTCTGGCTCCAGGGTTCCGCGTCCGGCGCCAGCAGGGCTCCGGCGGCGCCGATCATGGCTCCGTTATCGGTGCAGAGGCGTGGCTCCGGGATGGCGAGGACCAGACCCTCGCGGGCGGCGAGGGTAGCGGCCTCTTTGCGCAGCCTGGAGTTGCAGGCCACCCCGCCGCTGATCACCAGACTGCGGGCGCCGTGCTCCAGGGCCAGCGCGGGAATGGGCTTGAGCAACCAGGCCGAGATGGCCTCCTGGAGGCTGCGGCAGAGGCCCTGCACCTCGGGATCCGCCGCTCCGGCGTTCGCCAGGCGGGAATTCCGCTCCACCCGCAGCTTTACGCCGGTCTTCAGGCCGGAGAAGCTCCAGGAGGCCCGGCCGTCGCGGAATTTCGGGGGCGTGAAGGGTGCCGCGGCCCGGAGGGCGGAGTGCGAGCAGGCATCCACCACGGGGCCACCGGGGTAGCCCAGGTTCAGCATCCGGGCGGTCTTGTCGAAAGCCTCGCCCGCGGCGTCGTCGCGGGTCTTCTGGAGCAGCTCGAGCGAGATCCAGTCCGTCGCCAGATACAGATGCGTGTGGCCACCGGAGACCAGCAGCACGAGGGCGGGGAAGGGCAGGTCGGGCGCGGCAAAGCGGGCGGCATTCAGGTGACCGAGCAGATGGTGGACACCCACCCAGGGAATCCCGTGGCGCCAGGCTACGGCCTTGCTGGCACTGAAGGTGGCCAGCAGGCTGCCCACCAGCCCCGGCCCGCGTGTGACGGCGATGCGGTCGAGATCGGCCAAGGCCACACCCGCCTGGGCGAGGGCGCCGCGCATGACCGCGCGTACCTGCAGCAAGTGCTCCCGCGCGGCGAGTTCCGGCACCACACCGCCGAAGGGGCCGTGGATGGCGTCCTGGCTTTCGCGGACCAGTGATCTCAACACTGGGCCGGAAGCCGTCTCCTCCACCACCGCGGCGGAGCAGTCGTCGCAGGAGGATTCCAGGCCCAGGACCAGCATCCGAATAGTGTAACTTGGCAAGCTGGAGCCCACCCATGCGCGGTCCGTTGCTGCTGCTGATGCCTGCTGTCCTGATGGCCCAGCGGTCCGCCCTGCCACCTGTCGAAGCTTTCAACCGCGACCTGAAGCAGAATCGCCTTGGCACCTGGATGGTGCTGGAGGACGAGGGCGCCGCCTGGGGCGCCCTCCTGCGGGCGGCGCTGGACGAGGATCCACTCGTGCTGCTCAACCTGCCGCTGAAGGTGGTGGGTGGCGGGAAGAAGGCCGAGGCGCTGGCACCCCACCTGCGGGAGCGGTTCAGCTGGTCCAAGGGCGCGCACTGGGCCCTGGTGGATGCGGCGGGCCGGATCCTGGCCGAAGGGGCCGGAGCTCCGACAGCAACTGCTTTGGCTGCGGCCGCGCAGCAGGCCGGGGTCCGCTCCCGGGCCCAGGAACTAGAGGATTTCCTGCGGCTGAATCCAGATCACCTGGAGGCCCAGGTCGCCCTGCTCGGGGAGCGGGTGCGGGTGGCCAACCGGCGGACCCTCAAGCTCCTCGGCCCGTCCCCAGAGGCGCCCACAGCCGCGCAGGGTGGCCGCCCCGAGCCCCTGCGCCAGCTCGATGCCGAGCATGATCTTACGTTCTGGTCACCGGTGGCGCGGCAGCTGGATCAGCTGTTCCAGGGCGCCTGGCGCGAGGCTGGCATCGAGCTGGGCGTGGCCCTGCGGGTGTCGTCCGCAGAGCACTCACCCTCCATGCAGGCGCTGCTCGCCCGCTACCGGATCGAGTTGGAGGAAACCCTCCGACGCAGGCCGAATGGCGTGGAACCCTGGTTCCTCTGGCTGGCGGCCTCGCGCAAGTGCGGCGGCTGGCCCTTGCTGCCCCTGCTCCAGTCCCTCGAACCGCTCCCGGGAACAGCCCCTGGGGAATGGCCGCCGATGTTGGTGCTGAAGGAATTCATCGAAGATGCGAAAGCCCGTCGCGACTGGCGTGCGATCCGGGAGGTCCTGGAAGCCCGCTGGGAGAGCCTGAGAAGCAGCGGAGACACGGGCTGGGGCGGTGACGGATTGTGGAATGTCGTCATCGGACCCCTCCTGGAGGCCCTCGTGACCCTTGGTGAGGCGGAGGCGGCGGAACAAACCTTGAATGAGGTCAATATGGCCATGGGTTGGCCGGGCCTGCCTGGCCGTGCCCGCGACCTGGCCACCCGCTTGAACCGTCCAGAACTCGCCCTTCGCTGGGGCGCCCTCACTCCGAAGGGCCGATGAACCTCGTTCCCACCCGCGTCCAGCTGAACCGGCCCCTGCCACCCCTGACCTACCTGGCTCCGGAAGGGCTGCCGGCGGGCGTGCGGGTGCGGGTGAAGGTGCGAAACAGCCTCGCCATCGGTCTCGCCATGGGGCCGGATCCGGCGCCGCCCGCGGCGAAGCTGCGGCCCATCGAGATGGTGCTGGATCCTTTCCCCCTGCTGCCGGTGAAGCTGCGGGAGCTGCAGACCTTCGCGGCCCGCTATTACGGCTGCCTGGAGGCCCACCTGCTGCCGCTGAGCCTGCCCCAGGCCCTGCTGCCCCACTGGGAGGCGGATGAGGACGGCCAGCGGCTGTCCTTTCAGCGCGATCGGGGCGCCTGGGATGTGCTCACCGAACTGGGCGAGGCCTGGCACCGGGATCCCGCCCTCCTGCCCACGCTGCTGCAACGGACCATGCTGCGCGGGGCCGGGTTCACCGAAGTCCGCCTCACCGGTGCGCCCCATCCGCCCCGGGTGACGCCGGCCCAGGCCAAGGTGCTGCTGGCCCTGGAGGAAGCGGGCGGCGCCCTCATGGAACCGGAACTGCTGGAGGCCGCTGGCGTAGGGGTTTCGGTGCTGGGCACGCTGGAAAAGCGGGGGCTCGTCACCCGCATGAAGCGGGTTGACCTGCTGGCCCAACGCCGGGACGCCGGCAACGATCGCTCCGTGCTCCTCAATGCCGAACAACGGACGGCCCTGGAGGCGGTGGCGCTCGGTGCTTTTGGCGTCCATCTGCTCCAGGGCGTCACGGGCTCGGGCAAGACGGAGGTCTATCTGGCTTTGGCCGAGCGGGTGCTGGCCGCCGGGCGGCGCGTGCTGTGGCTGGTCCCGGAGATCGGGTTGACGGCGAGCCTGCTGGAGCGGCTGGAGGCGCGCTTTCCGGGCCGCATCGCCGTGGGCCACGCGGGGCTGAACGCGGGCGAGAAGCATGGCGATGTGGTGCGGCTGCTGAGCAATGGAGCCGATCTGTTCGTGGGGGTGCGGAACGCCGTGCTGGCCCCCCTCCGCGACATCGGGCTCATCGTGGTGGACGAGGAGCAGGAGGGCTCCTACAAGTCGGAGGAACATCCCCGCATCCACGCCCGGGATCTGGCCATCAAGCGGGCCCAGATCGAAGGCTGTCCCATCGTGCTGGGCAGCGCCACACCCAGCCTGGAAAGCTGGCACGCCGCCCAGTCCGGCCGCTATCGGCTGCTGCAATTGAAAGAGCGGCCCGCCGGGATCACCATGCCCACGGTGGCGATCGTGGATCTGCGGGATGCCTACCGGCAGCTGCGGCGGAAGGTGATCCTCGCGCCGCCCCTGCTGCAGGCGCTCACGGCAACCGTGGCCCGGGGCGAACAGTCGCTGCTGCTGCTGAACCGCCGGGGCTACGAGAACTTCTGGATGTGCCGGGCCTGCGGCAAGACCCTCGGCTGTCCCCATTGCGCCATCTCCCTCACCTACCACCGCGGTGATTACCGCCTGCGCTGCCATCTCTGCGGCCACGAAACCGTACCGCCGGAGGCCTGCCCGGACTGTGGCGCCGAGCACTTGCGAGGTGTGGGCGAAGGCACCGAACAGGTCGAGGAACACCTGCGGCAGTTATTCCCTGCTGCCCGGATCCTGCGCCTGGATCGGGACACCACGCGCCGCCGCGGTTCGCTCGAGGCCGGTCTGCTGGCCGCCGAGGCCGGCGAGGTCGATATCCTGGTGGGCACGCAGATGCTGGCCAAGGGCCACAACTTCCCGCGGCTCACGCTGGTCGGCGTCATCAATGCGGACCAGGGCCTGAAGGTGGCGGATTTCCGGGCCTCCGAGCGGACCTTCCAGTTGCTCACCCAGGTGGCGGGTCGGGCGGGCCGCGCCGAGCTGGCGGGCCGCGTGATCCTCCAGACCTATTCGCCGGAGCACCCGGCCATCACCTTCGCCCTGGCGCAGGACTTCGAAGGGTTCGCCGCGTCGGAACTGCCCTTCCGCGAGGGCCTCGGCTACCCGCCCTACACAGCCCTCTCCCTCTACCGGGCCGAAGCCGACACGCCCCGGGAGGCCCGCGAGGCGCTGGACGCGTTTCGACAGCGGTTGTCCGTTCCGGGCCTGCGCATCCTCGGCCCCCTGGAAGCGGCGGTGCCCCGCGTCAAGGATCGCTGGCGCATGCACCTGTTGCTCAAGGGCGGCCGGGGCGCCCTGGGCGAGGTGCTCGCCCGCCACCCCCTGGAACCCGGCGGCCCAATCCAGTTGGACCGGGATCCCATTCAGTTTGGATAGTGTATAAAAATTAGTCATTTATGTTTGACAACGGCATCCAGACTCACTCCAGGTTAGGTAAACCATTTTATGTCAACAGCAAAAAGACTTCCTGAGCCTGGGCGCTTGAGCCGATGCTTGGGCATTCACCGTGAGGGATGAATCATGCCCCGATCCGTCAAAGGCTTTTCAATGCTTGAACTGCTGGTGGTGCTCGTCATCATCGGCGTCCTGGCGGTGGTAACTGGGAACTGGTACGGCGCCTCCCAGCCGGCAGCCGTGAAGGGCACCGTGAATACGCTCTACGGCGTGCTGGCCGAGGCCCGCTCGGTGGCCCAGACCACAGGCCGGACCGTCACCCTCACCACCGCCGGCGCGCAGACGAACCTGATTCTCACATTTCCCTCGCAGGGTGATGTGGTCCCCGCACCGGCCAACCAGGCGCTGACCACCTGGTTGCGCACGGCCTCTGGCACGGATGCCAGCAAATACTCGGGGATCGATTCGGACGCCACCTGGCCTGTGTATGCCCAGGCTCCGCCCAATCCGGACCCGCTCACCGGCGGTGTGCCGGCCATTTCGGCCCTGTTCACGAATGGTGTGCCTCCAGGGACGGCGGGGAAGCTGTTCACCGGGTCGGCCAATACCGCCATGACCTTTGACGCCACCGGCCGGGCCAACCGTGACTTCTACGTGTATGTGGGTGGGATGAGACGGAACGCCGCCAACAACAACGCCTCCTACCTGAGCGCTCCGGTGGGGTTGGTGCTGGTGACGCGGGCGAGCGGCCTCCACGCTTTCTACAAACCCAACGCCGGTGACCCCACCGTGCCCTGGCAGCGCCTGTAGGAGCCATCATGATCCGCCGCTCTTCCCGTCAATCCGGATTCTCCCTGGTCGAACTGCTGGTGACGGCCCTCATCTTCGGCATCGGCCTGCTCGGCCTGGCCGCGCTGCAGGTCTCCACCCTGCGCAGCAACTCCGGTGGCCGGAACCGCGTGACCGCGGCCTCCCTGGCTGAGGGCTGTCTGAGCGCCATCCAGGCCGAGGGCAGCCTTTCCTGGTCCTATGCGGCCGAGGTCATGGGGAAAGGCGTCCCCTATCCCGTGGCCCGCGTCTATACCGGTGGCACGGCCAACGCCACTTTCGGTAACTACGATGTGAACGGCCTCCCGGTGGCGGCGGCCGATCCCAACCGGATCTTCCTGGTGGATTGGGTGCGCCTGGCACCGACCGCTGCCACTCCTAAGTCCGCCATCACGGGCATGAACATGAACGAGTTTGTCGTGACTGTGACCTGGCAGGACCAGGCGGCCGATGCCCAGGGCGCGGCGCTGGCTGCCACGACGCTCTCCCTCAGCCGTCTCATCCGCTACTAGGAGTCCAGCCATGTCGCTCCGATCTTTCCGGCGGTTCCATCCTCTTCAGCATGGGTTCTCGCTCATTGAAATGCTGGTGGCGGTGATGTTCATTGGCATCCTCACGGCCGGGATGCTGCGCATCTACTCGGCCAACCTGGCCAGCTTCCAGCGCGTCAACGATACGATCGCCAGTCAGCGACGGGGCCGATGGGCGCTTGCCTCCCTGCAGGACGACGTGTCCTCGGTCGGTTTCTTCGCCTTCGTGCCCTTCAACCAGCCCTCGGGTTATTCGGTCACGCCCGGGACCCAGGAACCCTTCATGATCCTGCCCGCGCCGACGCCGGTCGTCATCACGGGTCCCGATCCAGCCAACCTCGGTGGCCCCCTGCTCACGGCCGCGCTCACGCCGAACCCCGACGAATTGCAGTTCGTGGGTGATCTGCCCCTGCCGATCCAAGCCACGGTGGCAGGCACCCCCACCACCGCTGCCATGCAGGTCAACCTGCTCACGGGCTCATTGGCCGATCTGCAGCCTGGCGATGTGGCCGCCATTCTTGATGCAGCCTTCGAACAGGTGCAGGTCGCTTCCGTGTCCGGCAACAACATCGCTGTGTCCGCCACAGCGGCGGCCCTCGCCGGCGTGACCCAGGCGGGCGGCTACGGCTTGTCTCCCACGCTGTCCTTCCATCTTCCCGACACGCCCATCGCGTTCTACCGTCCGAATGTGGTGACGCGGTACTCCATCCAGGCGCGCGCCTGGGATCCTTCCAACATCGCCAACACCATCCCCTGCCTGATCCGTCAGCAGACGCCCTATCCGGCTGGCGGCACCCTCGTGAACTGGGCCGGGGTCGTCGGTGAGGTCATCGCCGAGAACATCGACGGCTTCGTCGTGGATTTCAGCTTCGATGGGGGCACCACCTGGTTGCGGCAAGGCTCGGCGAATTGGGAAGCCATCGTGCTCAAAACTACTCCCGCCATCACGGCCCTGGGCGGCAAGGGCGTGCCCCTGCGCAATCCCGGCAATCCGCTCTGGTTCAGGACCTTCCCCTGCCTGATCCGGATGGACATCACGTCCCGTTCGGCGGCGCCCCGCTCCGAAAGCGCCACCGTCGTGGGTCAGGCGGCTTATGTCCGCCGCACCCAGACCCTGATGGTCGCTCCCCGCAATTTCGGCCTGCCCCTCTAGAGGTTGCCCATGACCCCCGACTGCGCTTCGCTCTTCCGCTCCCGCCAGCAGGGCGGCCTGACCATCATCATGGCCCTGGTGCTCGTGGCCGTGATGGGGGCCGCCACCTTCAGCCTCAGCCGCAATGCCATCCGGGAACTCTCCATGGCCGGCACCATCATCCAGGGCAACAAGGCCGCCGCCGCAGCCGACGCCGGTCTGGATTGGGTGATCATCTGGGGGCAGGGCGGCGTAAAACTGGCGGATTTCACGGCCGCTGCACCCGCAGTCAGGGAACTCTATCTGTTGAACAGCATGAAGAACACCCTGGCTTCGACCATCGGTTATCCGGCCGTGACGATCCTGGCCGGCAATGACGCGGCCATGACCCTCAACCAGGAAGGGGCGGCCAAGACGCGGCAGGATTTCGATATCGAATACCGATACCTGGGAACCCTGCCGGCCGGCCGCACCGGAGGCGGCACCTCGGACAATTCCGGCGCTTCCGGTGGCACCAAGGTCGGTGGCGCCAGCGGCGATTATTTCTGGCGCTTCCTGGCCACCGGCCGGGCCACCCCCGAAAACGCCCAGACCTACCAGTCCCAGCGCGAACTCGTCGCGACACTGCCGCCCTTCTGACAAGACCCGCTTTCATCATCCTTCGGGAGGAATCCATGGCTTCACCTCTGGTTCGCATGAAATCCCTTTGTCTCGGTCTGCTCACGGCCTCCGTGCTGTTCGCCCAGGTGGATCCCAAACTCGCTACCACCACCGATCTGCTGGACGTCTACAAGAGCGGCGGTGGCGTGCCTGAAATGCTGACGATCTTCGATTTCTCCGGGTCGATGCAGAACACCTTCTGGCACGAGAAATACTGGACGAATCTCAACAGCGATGGCGGCAATGAGATGACGCTCAATGCCGCGACCGGCCTCGTCATCCTGAACCTCGGGGGTAACATCCTGGCCACGGGGTTCCTCGTCGAGCCTTCCGGGGCCAAGATCACCACCCTCCCGATCACGGCCGCCGTGGTGCAGAAGGCCAGCCATGCCCGTCTTACCGCCGCCAAATCGAGCGGTGGCAAGACCTATACCCGCACTGTGGATATTCCGATCCCCTGGACCCTGTTCCAGGTGCCGACGGCCCTGCCCGCGGCCGGTGCCTCTCCAGTGGCCGATTCCTATGATGACCCGAAGTCCTCGGCCACCGTGGTGTTCGATACCGTCTACACGCTGGCGCCGAGCAACACGTACACCGCAAGTTCATCCAAGCCCATCACGGCCGCCATCTGGGGCAATACCAGCGGTGGCACGGCCACCTACACCAGCACCGCCGGCGCTTCGCTTGCCACGGGCGATTCTGTCACCGTGACCGGCATGACGCCCGCGGTCTACGACGGCACCTTCCTGGTGACCGCCAGGACCTCGACCACCTTCAAGGTCCTCATCCCCCTCGGCGCCACGCCTGGACCTGGGACCATGTTCGGGACCGCGAGCTATGGCGGCAACATCGGCCTCTTCACCTACAACCCGGATTATGCCTATTGGCTGTTCTGGGGCAATGTGAACAAGGCTGCAGACGGCAACAGCTATGACACGGCGGCCGCCGCTGGCGTGGACGATGACCGCAACCAGGCCCCGCCCGGGGGCAGCGTCTTCACCACCAGCACCACCGGTTTGGGTGGCACCTACCCTGCGGGTGGGGGCTATGTCATCCCCGGCGTGTACGATCCGGCCAGTGGCTCTGCCGGTACTGCCAGTACCACGCAGTGGTCCGACAAGCGAGGCACCACCTTCAACAACGGCATCCCGGCCGGCACCCGCTGCATGTTCCTGAAGAAGGCCGTGCTGCAGACCTGGCTATCCAAGCAGGACAAGGTTCTGTGGGCCTACCGGTTCCTGGATAATGCCAATGAAATCGGGGTCAATCCCAACAGCACGAATTTCGGTGCAGGTGAACGGAAGCTCACCCAGTTCAAGAGCGTCGCCTTCGGCATCCACGCCTCGGTGTCCGCCATCCAGGTGAAGAAACCCAGCGGCGGCACTCCCCTGACCTCCGCGCTGTCCAATGCCTATGCCCAGTTGATCGAGACGGCGGCGAACGCCAGCGTGTTCGACAAGTTCAACACCGGCATCGACCCATCTCCCTGCCGATCAAGTTTCGTGATCCTGTTCACGGATGGTCTGGCGAACCAGGACCACAACGGCAGCGCAGAGGTTTCGGCCACGGCCACCACGACAGTTGTTCCGGAATCCGCCCTGAAGGCCATCCCCTTCGCGAACCTGGACATCGGCGCCACCAACTACAACATCTGGAGCCTGGCCGCCGTTGCCGCCCACGGTAACGACAACGGCACCAACAATGCCAGTCAGCGGACGACGGGTTCCGGAACCCCCAGTCAGTGGGCTCCGTTCCATGTCATGAATCGGGGCGCCAATGGCAGTTCCGGGCGCAAGATCACCACCATGACCGTGGGCTTGTCCCTGGCGGGTTCCAACACCTCCAACATGGCCACGGGCGGCAAAGGCCCCCTGCTGCGGACCGCGCTCTACGGTGATCCCGCCGCGACACAGTTCGACCTGCAGTACTCGGTGGCTTTTGGCAAGACGCCGATCAATCCGACGGGACGGGCTGGGGTCTCGGCCAACTTCTTCGATGCCTCGGATCCCAACGCCCTGATTGCCAGCCTCTCGGCCATCATCGCCCGCGTGACTTCGGCCAATACCAGCATCACGGCCCCGGCTGCACCCCTGGTGGGTCTGAATCTGGGCAACCGGGCCTATCTGGGCCGCTTCGCCACCCTCAACGCCGGGGATGGCTCGGGTTCGGTCTGGCAGGGGGATCTCCTCGTGGCCGGACTGGGTATCCAGACCGACGGTACCGTCGGACTCAAGGACTTCAATGGTGACTTCCAGTTGGACATCAATGCCGGCAATGCGGTGGCCTCGGCTTCCAATGCGCTGAAGAGCCTGGGATGGAAGAACCGGCGGATCTATACAATGATCCCGGGAACTGCCATTCCCGCCACGGGCTTGGAACTCACCCAGGCAAAGCAGAGCTTCAGTGATACCAATGCCGCCCTCTTCAACCCGAAGGTCATGGGCGTGGCCACCTCGACGCAGGCCAAGAGCCTCATCCGCTTCATCCGCGGAGCCTCGAAGGATGCCCAGGCGGACGGGACCACGATTACTTCCCGGAACGACATCATGGGGGATGTTGTCAACAGTTCCCCCACGGCCGTGGAGTACGACCCGGCCCTGATTCCTGGCTACAGCGGCTTGCTCACTTCGGCTTGGGCCAGCTATTCCGGTTATAAGGATGCCCGGTTCCAGGTGATCTTCGTCGGCGACAACCAGGGGCACTTCCACGCCTTCGGCGAGGTCAGCGCGCTCAACAATGGCGTGCTGGTCGGTACCCTGGATGAGCTCTGGAGTTTCGTGCCGCCCGAACTGCTGAACAACCCTTCGGTGACCACCACCATCCCCAAGCTGAGCGTCCTCCAGGACGCCGGGAATGATCACATCTATACGGTGGATGGCTCACCCTACATCTACTTCAAGGACACGCCCCATCCAGGTTCGGCCACCGGCAATCGGCGGGTGGATACCACTGACACCGCCCGGGTGATCTTCGGCATGCGCAAAGGCGGCCGCAGTTTCTATGCCTTGGATATTCTGGATCCCGCCAATCCGAAGCTGGCGTGGATGGTGGATCCCAATACCTCTACCGACCCGACCATCCAGACCATGGGGCTTTCCACTTCCACGCCATCTGTGGCCAGAGTCGAGACAGGCGGCAGCCCAGCCGTGGTGAAGGATGTGGTCTTTGTGGGTGGCGGCTACAGCAACAACGAGCTGGACGCCCTCATCATCGGGAACAATGCTGTGGCCAAGAAGCTGGGCCGTTCCCTGATCGCCCTGGATGTCACGGATGGCACTCCAATCAAGTACTACGATTTCGTGAACAATGGGGCGCTAGCCGCGGGCTTCCCCAACATGGGCGCCATCAGCGCCGGCGCCTTCCCATTGGAGTTCTACGTGGGCTCCCGGAAGGCACAGCGGGTCTATTTCGGTGATCACTCGGGCGGTGTCTACGCCCTGGGCTCCATGCAGACGCTGAATACACCTCCCGTGGGTTGGCGCCTGGACAATTCCAACATCGATCAGTGGACCACCGATGGTTCGGCGAATGTCAGCCTCACCCCGGGGAATGCCGGCATCCGCTGGATCTACAAGGGTCAGACAGGCTTGACGCTCGGCAAGGTCACTTCGGCCGCGCCCATTTCCTCTGTTCCCGTGGCCTACCGCATACCGAAGGTCATCCCCCAGTTCCAGCGGCCTTCCGGCAGTTCGAATGCGCCGAACATGACCCCCCCTGTGGTGGGCGTCACCTTCGGCACCGGCGATCGCAACGATCCCATGGACCTGGATCCCGTCGGTCCCGTGGCGAGCGCACCCTTCCGCCAGATCATGGTCTTCGACCGCCAAGACAGCGCCGACCTGCCCACGGTGAGCGGTCTGCCCAGCAATGTGAACGATTTCGCTAGCGCCATCACGGATGCCCAACTCTCAAACCAGACCGGCACCGTCACACCCGGAGACACCAGCTATCTGGGGAACAACCAGTACCTCGGTTACTACCTCAGCTTCCACAACCCGACCACCGACCCGGGACCGCCCGTCAAGCTTCTCTTCGAAAAGTCCTACCTGAACCCCCTGGTCGTGAACGGTGGTTTGATCTTCTCCACCTTCAAGCCCGGGAAGACGGGAAGCACTGTGGTCTGCGAAGGCGCCGGTGTAACTTACACCTACCGGATGTGTGATGCGCTGGCTCCTGTCTTCTCGAGTGGTGATCTGGCGACCAGCGGCACCACGGACAAGCAACTGGCCGGGTGCAACGGATATGTCTTCTCCTGGACGAATCTGGCTGGCGATCTCACCGCCATTGGCAGCCGGATGGTCCTGCAGAGCGGACAGGACACCCCCGCTGCAGGCGTCCCGACCACTTCAAATGTGAAGATCCAGGATCTCGTGGTCCAGGGCGGAACCCAGTCCTTTGCGCCCCGTGCCTGGCGCATCATCCGCTAAACGAGTTTGATCCAGCACCATTTAGGGGCCCGCGAGGGCCCCTTTTTCGTGTCTGGCGGGGCAGGTGGTACGCTGGGGTGTGTCAGATCTTTCGCCCATCGCCCGCCTGCGCCCGAAGAAGGCCTTCGGCCAGAACTTCCTGGTGAACGAAGGGGCCATCGCCACCATCGTGGGGGCGGCCCTGGAATCCCGGGCGCCCAGGCTCCTGGAGATCGGGCCGGGCCCGGGGGTGCTGACCGAGCGCCTGCTGGTGGATGGTCGGCCGCTCTGGGCGGTGGATCTGGATCCCGAAGCCTGCGACCTGCTGCGGCAACGCTTCTCGCTGCAGCCCCATTTCCATCTGCTCCGGGGGGATGCGGTGCGGATTCCCCTGCCTGAGGGGGGCGCATGGTCCGTGGTCGGGAACCTGCCCTACAACGCCGCCACGCCCATCCTGGCCCGTCTGCTCACCCAGGGGATCGCCTGGGAGCGCATGGTGCTGATGTTCCAGTTGGAGGTGGCCCAGAAGCTCATGGGTGTGCCCAGCACGAAAGCCTACGGCCCCCTGTCGGTGCTGGCCCAGCTCTGCGCCCGCCTGACGCGGTTGGTGAAATTGGGGCCAGGTTCGTTCCGGCCCGCGCCCAAGGTGGATTCCGCCGTGGTGCAGTTCGAGCCCCGGGAGGACGCCCCCAGCCTGGCCGAACGGCGGGCCCTGCTGGTCGTGCTGCACCGCTCCTTTGCCCACCGCCGGAAGACGCTGGCGAACAATTGGGTGGGGTGTTTGTCGGCTGACGCGCTGGTGGGGGTCGGACTGGCTTCGGCGCTGCGCGCCGAAGTTTTCCCGCCTGCGGCGTGGTTGTTGGCCACGCGAAAGCTCTTGATCCATCACCCGGAGGTGTTCCCATCGTGATGTCCGTTCTTCCCGAATTCGAAACATGGGCCGAAGCGCCCGCCGCGGATGAGCTGCGCCTCATCCCCATCGGCGGCCTTGGCGAGTTCGGCATGAATGCGCTGGTGGTCCACAGCGCCCACAGCCTCTTCCTGGTGGACTGCGGCCAGCTCTTCCCCTCGGATGATCAGCCGGGCATCGATTCCATCGTGCCGGACTTCGCCTACCTCGAACCCTTCGCGGACCGTCTGCAGGCGGTGCTGCTCACGCACGGCCATGAGGATCACATCGGGGCGCTGCCCTACTTCCTGCGGCGCTGGCCCGTGCCTGTGTATGGCACGGCCTTCACGCTGGGACTGGTGGAGGGCAAGCTCCGCGAACACGATCTGAATCCTGCGCTGCTCCATCCCGTGCGTGACTACGGGCGCGTGAAAATCGGAGATGGCGAGATCGAAGTCGAATGGATCCCCGTCACGCACAGCATTCCGGATGCCTGTGCCCTGGCGCTGCATACGCCCCAGGGCGTGCTGGTGCACTCGGGCGACTTCAAGCTCGATCCAGAACCGATGGACGGCCGCCACACGGGGCTGGAGCGGCTGACGGCCCTGGGCGATGCGGGTGTCCGGCTGCTCCTGGCGGATTCCACCAATGTGGGCCGGCCGGGTCGTTCGCCTTCGGAAGCGGTCTGCCGCGAGGGACTGGAAGCGGCCTTTGAACAGACGAAGGGCCGGTTGTTCGTGACCACCTTCAGCTCGAACATCCACCGCTTGCAGCTGCTGGTGGACCTGGCCTATGAATTCCGCCGCAAGGTGGTGTTGCTGGGGCGCAGCCTCGATCGCAACCTCGCGCTGGCCCGGTCCCTCAAGCGCCTGTCCCTGCCCGATGACATTCTTATCGATGCGAAGGACGCCAAGCTCTTCGAGCCCAGCGAACTGCTGGTGCTTTGCACGGGCAGTCAGGGCGAGCCCATGAGCGGCCTGGCGCGGTTGCTGCGGCGGGAGGTGAAGGGCCTGCCCATCGAGCCGGGGGATCGGCTGGTGCTGAGTTCCCGGACCATTCCCGGCAACGAGGTGGCCATCTCGCGAATGCTGGATACGGCCGAGCGCCTGGGCGCCGAGACTTCGCTGGAGGGCCTGGGGCCCGTCCACGCTTCCGGGCATGGCAGCCGCGACGAACTGGCGGATCTCATCCGCGCCGTGCGGCCCGAGCAGATGGTGCCCGTCCACGGCACCTACCGGAACCTCCGCGCCCACGGCGCCCTGGCAGCTTCCCTGGGCTGGTCGCCGGAGCACATTTCGCTTCTGGACGGCGGCCTGTGCCTGCGTCTCTTCAAGGACGGCCGGGTGGATATGCCGGGGGTGGTCCCCGTGGGCAAGTGCTTCGTGGACCAGGGCGTGAACCACATGGTGGACGCCCGCGTGGTGCAGGACCGGCTCATCCTCCAGGAGGACGGTGTGGTCTTCGCCACGCTGCTGGTGGATCCCACCACGGGCGCCCTGGCAGCCGACCCCACCATCCTCAGTCGGGGTTTCGTCATGCTGTCCGACGACGAGGCCTACGCCGAACTGCTGTCGGGCGTGGCCCGCAAGGCCTACGAAGAGGCGCCGCCCGCGGTCCGCCTGGATGGGGCCGCCCTGCGTGACACCCTGCGGTTGGCTCTGCGCCGCATCATCCGCAAAACCACCCAGAACCGGCCCCTGGTGATTCCCGTGATCCTGGATGCCCCGTTGGGCTAAACACTAGAAACCAGGCCTGGTCCGGTAGATGAGGGTCAGGCCTGCGAACTGGTTGCTGCCCAGGGCCTCCGAATGCGTGGTCCCGAGGTGCAGCTCCAGCGTGAACCGCAAGGTGGCCTTCCAGCCGGCGATCCCGGTGAAGGTCTGCGAGCGTTGGCCGGTCAGGTGGTCCTCGTCCTGATTCGCCTCCACGCCCCAGCGGGTGAAGACCAGGTTCGCCTCGATGCCCGCGGTCACGGTCGAATCCAGGAGCGCCACCCCACGGCTCAACCTGGAGGCCGAGATGCGCTCGACCCGATCGACCCACCGGCCGGATAGGGCCTTGAAGACCTCCGGGCTCACCGTCCCACCGGCGTTCCGGATGCGGGAGACATTGGTGTTGCCCTCGAAGGAGCCGTAGCTGTAGTGCGTATAAGCGCCATAGAAACGCCAGGTGTCGCCCTCGTATTCACAGGTCCCACCGAGGCCGGTGTCACTGAGGTTCAGATCGGCATAGCCCGTGATGAAAAGGGGCCCACTGGGCGTATTGAGGGTCAGGTTGGTGAACTGGAGACGGTCGAAATCCGTGGTCCGGGTGGAGAATTCCAGGCCGAACCGCCAGTTGCCCTTCTCCAGGAGGGGCTGAAAGGTATAGCGTCTGGAAGTCAGCAGATCGGATAGCTCGGAATGTTCATACTGCAGACCGAGGAACACCGCACCCCATAACACCCCGCCGCCCAGACTGAAGCCGGTGCTGGTGTTCCCGTTGGGGCTTGGGACTGGCTGGGTGGTAGCGAGATTCGACTTCTCGCCCGAGAGGAAGAGCGTCAGGGCCTTATTCGCATTCCAGGTGACCTTTCCCTGGTAGCCATTGCCCTGGGCGCTGTCAGCCTGGCCACTGATTTTGAGGATGACATCCGGCGCGGAGGACGAGGCGAGCACCAGGTCCTCCAGCGATTGGGCCATCGCTGACAGCGAAGCCAGGCCCAGGAGCAGCCCTTTCACCGGGCTCTGCACGCCTACTTGTCCTTCCGCTGTTCCTGGATGGCTTCCAGAAGGGATTTCTGGAACTCATCCACCAGGAGAATGAAGCGGCCCTGCTGGGCTGGGGTGAGGGACCCCTGGATGTCCTCCTCGAACCGCTTCCTGGCATCCTGCTGCTGCTGCCGGAGCCCCGAGAGCTGCTCGACGACGGGCTGCAGCTTCCTGTTCTTGTCGTCCTCGCTGCCCGGACCCATCAGGGTCGTGTTCATCTGCTGGCGAAGCTGGAGCATCTGCGCTCTGCTGGACATGGACTCCTGGTCAAATTTGGTCCAACGGTCCGCGATGGCCCGGGCCTTCTCCTCCGGCAGTCCCAGGGATTGCTGCAGTTTCCTGGCCCGGATCTCGTGGAGCTCCCGGACGATCCGCTCGCGCCGGGGCATCGAGGGGCGCTCGAAGCCCTCACGGCGGGGCCGCTCCAGACGGGGGCGGCCCTGAGCGCCCAAGGTGAGCGTGGTCAGCGTGAGGATCAGGGCCGATTGCAGGAACATGGAGGACTCCGATGGAGAGAGGGATCAGTGTGCGACGGGGGGACGGCTTTGCGACCGGGCGAGGGCCCGGATGACGGCCTTCGCATCTTCCTCAGGCAGGGCCGACAACTGGGTCATGGCATCCTCCTGATCCTGGAAGGGGCTATCCGGGAGGATTTCCTGGGTTTCCGCCGTGGCCGCCGGGAGGTTGGCTTCGACCAGCGGCGTCCGGTTGGCGCGGCCTGCCCAGAAGGCGGTGGCGCCGACGGTCATCAGCAATGCGGCGGCGGCGGCCCAGGTCAAGGGACGCATCCGTTGGTAGAGGGAGGGCCGGGCCGGGAGTTTCCGCAGGATGCGCTCGGGGAGCCGGTCGAAGTAACCGGCCGGGGCCAAGGCTGCGGGGGAGTCCTCCATGGCGAGGTAAGTCACCCGGGCTTCAGAACAGGCGCGGCAGAGCAGCATGTGGGCCTCCGGCTCGGCGCCGGGATCGAGGGGATCAGTCTGGATGGCGGCCAGGGCTTGGGTGCAGGCATCGGGAAGGGAAAGCAGGGCCTCGGTCATGCGCGGCCTCCTTTGACATGGCGGGTCAGGTTCTGGATGGCATGGAAGATGTGGGCCTTCACGCTGCCGACGGAGGTGCCCATTTCCTGGGCGATCTGTTCGTATTTCCAGTCGTGCTGGAGCTTCAGCGTCAGGGCCTGCTTCTGGCGCCGGGGCAGCTTGGGCAGGGCCTCGCGGAGCAGTCGCCGGGCCTCCTGGTCCATCAGGGAGGCGATCTGAGTCTCCTCGATGCGGAGCGCCGGATGCTCCAGCGTGCCGTCCGGGCCGTCGAGGCTGTCGTGGTCCTTGGTCACCCTTGCCCGATAGTTGAGGGCCTGGCGGGTGGTGATGGTGATGAGCCAGGTGCGGAAAGAGGACTCGAACCGGAAGCCGGGCAGGGCGCGGAACACCCGGATGAAGGTCTCCTGCACCACGTCGTCCGCATCCTGATGGTTCTTCAGGATGGAAAAGGCCTTGCCGTAGACATCCCGGGAAAAGAGCTGGACCAGGGAGCCGAAGGCCGCCTGATCCCCCTGCTGAGCCTCGGTGACCCAGGCCAGAACCTCCGGTGTGTGATATGGCGAGCCCGGATCGGGGGTCCGATCGGCGGTCGGGAGGGCCGTCTGGATCATCAGGGGCTCGCAGAAGGTGGCTGACGCCATCATGTTAGGCTCCGGCGGCACGGATCGACAAGAATCCGCCGTCACCGGATGGACCCGGCTAGGTGTCCTGGGGTTGAATGGACATTGGCATAAGTCTTCAGTCCACAGCCTACGGCACAAAGCCCCAGTCCTCAGGAGCACCCATGCGCGACCGCATCACCCCGCTGTTGTCCGAAGCCCAGATCCGCGTCCGGGTGCAGGAGTTGGGGGCCCAATTGTCCAAGGATTACGCGGGGAAGGATCTGGTGGTGGTGGGGCTGCTCAATGGCGTCTTCCCTTTCTTCGCCGACCTGGTGCGGGCGATGGATCTGGATTTCGATGTGAGCTTCATGCAGGTGGCCAGCTACGGTGGCGGTACGGAGAGCACCGGTGAGGTGCACATCCTCAAGGACCTCGACCGCAGCATCCTGGGCCACCACGCCCTGGTGGTGGAGGACATCGTGGACACGGGCCTGACCCTGTTCAAGGTCAGCAACCTGCTGAAGGACCGCGAGCCGCTGAGCCTGAAGATCTGCACCCTGCTGGACAAGCCCAGCCGCCGCAAGGTGGCAGTACCGGTGGACTATGTGGGCTTCACCATCGAAGACCATTTCGTCGTCGGCTACGGCCTCGACCTCGACGGCAAACTCCGCAACCTGCCCTATGTCGGCGTGTACCACCCATGAAGGTCCTCGGGTCGAGCCTCCTTTCCCTTAGCCTCCTGCTTTCTACCGCCTGCGGGTATCACCGTCTGGACCGGCAGCAGCGTTCGGCACCTTGGGCCAAGAAGGGGGAGACGATCCGCCTGGCGCGGTTCCGGAACCTCACGCCCCGTCTGGGGCTGGAGGATCGCTTCACCAAAGCCCTGGAAAACCGCGTGGTGGCGGCCAGTCCCTGGCGACTGGTGGCCCAGGGCGAGCCGTCCCGGTGGGTGTTGCAGGGCACGCTGGAAAGCTACATCTCCAGGCCCATCGGGCTCACGCTGGGCAACGATCGCGTGAAGGCCAGCGCGGGCTCCGCCTCCCGGGTAGAAGTGGCCGTGGTGGCGAGCGTGGAGCTGCTGGATGGCCAGACCGGGGCCGTGGTGCTGTCCCGGCGCGGCCTGACCTTCTCGAACCAGTACCGGGTGGATCAGAACTTTGCCAGCTTCGAAAGCCGCGAACTCCAGGTCTTCGAAAGCCTGGCCGACGACTTTGCGGAAAGCTTCCTCACCCAGTTGCTGGAAGGGATTGACTGATGGGCGCACCCGCCGCCTGGCTGAACCACACCTTCGCGCTCATTCACGGCGAGGATGGGGATGCCCGCCGCGAGGCCGTGGAGGCCTGGAAGCTCAAGCATGTGGATCCCGAGTGGGCCGACTTCTCCATGACCGTCTGCGCCGAGGGCTGTCCGTGGCCTGAGGTGGTGGCCGCGCTGCAGGAAGCCTCCCCCCTGGGTGCCGAGGCCCGCACCGTGGTCGTGCCTGCGGCCGACAACCTGTTCAGCAAGCGCAAGGGCGGGCCGAAGGACAAGAAACAGGATCTGCCGCCGTTCGTGGCGGCCTTGCTGCAGTCGCCACCCCCGGAGGTGAAACTGCTGCTGGTGGCCTGGTCCAGCATCCCGGCTGGGCCCGGCAATCCCCTGGGCTCCAAGCCCTGGACCGACTGGGCCAAGGCCGGGCGGATCCTGAAGGTGGGGGCCTTGGAGCCAGTGGAAATTCCGGCCTTTATCGAGGCCGAGGCGCGGCGACTGGGGCTGACGCTCCAGGGGGCGGCGGCCAGCCTGCTGGCCCAGCGGCAGGGCGGACACCCCGGGTTATTGAAGCGGGCCATGGAGGTCCTGGACCTGCTGGCCGAGGATCATCGCGTCACTGAAGCGATGGTGGATCAGGTCACCTTCCGCCTGGCTGAGCAGAAAGCCTTTGCCTGGTCGGGAGCCTGGCAGAAGGGGGATGCGGCAGGCGCGCTGCGGGCGCTTCACACGGCACGGGAGGATGGGGACGAACCCTTGATGATGCTGGGCCAGGTCCGCCGCGAAGTGGATCGCCTGTTGAGGCTTGCCGAAGCTGAGGCGGCCGGGTTGAAGGGTGCCGAGGTGCTGGGCGCCCTCGGGCTGTCGCCCAAGCAGGCCTTCCTTTTGGATGGCTACCGGGGGGCGCTGGCGAAACTCAAACCGCGTGGGGTGAAAGCGCTGCTCACCCGGGTCAATCAATGTGAACGGGACCTGAAAGGCATGGCTCTTTCCCGGAGCGAGGCCTCGCTGCTGGATCTCACCTTGGCGCTCTGCCGCGCCTGGGGACGCTGACAGATGAACCGGACATTGGTCACTTGAGCGTGAGCTGCGCCGGGCGGATCATGGGGTCTGCATCCCGGAGGGCCCATGTCTGATTGCGTCATTCCCACCCTGACCTCCAACGAGGTGGTGGCGTCCAAATCCGTGCTGCCCGCAGGCTGGAAGGCGGATCTCTCGAATCTGAAGGTGCTGGACCTGACCCAGCCCGTGATGGAACTGCTCCGCCGCACCACCAGCCGTCTGCCCCAGGACGTGATTGATGCCCTGGTGAAAGGGCGCGATGCCGAGGAGGAAGGCAGTCGCGCCTTCAACACCCTGAACGATATGGTGAAGAACATCCTGCTGGCGGATGGCAATGTCACGCCGCTCTGCCAGGACACGGGCACGGTGATCTTCTTTGTGCATCATCCCTACGGCCTGAGCCAGGTGGCCCTGAAGAAGCAGATCCGCGAGGCGGTGGCGCAGGCCACGAAGAATGTCTGGCTGCGGCCCAACTGCGTGGAAGCCCTCAGCGGCAAGAACACCGGCAACAACATGGATCCCTTCCACGAAGGCCATCCCGTCATCCACTTCGAGGAGTGGGACAAGCCCGAGATCGAGATCGCCGTCATGCTCAAGGGCGGCGGCTGTGAGAACGTGGGCGCCCAGTACCGGCTGCCCGATGTCACCATCGGCGCGGGCCGCGACATCAAGGGCGTGCGCAAGTGCATCATCGACGCCGTGGTGAAGGCCCAGGGCCAGGGCTGCAGCCCTGGCATCCTCGGTGTGGCCATCGGCGGCGACCGCGTCACCAGCTATGAGAAGAGCAAGGAAGTGATCCTCCGCAAGCTGGGGACGAAGAACCCCAATCCCGCCCTGGACGCCTTCGAAAAGGAAGTCACGAACGATCTCAACACGCTGGGCATCGGCCCCATGGGTTATGGCGGCGTCACCACGGCCCTGGGTGTCCACGTGGAGGAGATGTACCGCCATCCGGCCAGCTTCTACGTAAGCATCAGCTACATGTGCTGGAGCAGCCGCCGGCGCGTGATGAGCATCGGCACCACCGGCGAAGTGTCCTTCGACTGATTGAGCTTTGCGAGGTTTCCATGATCCGTCTCACCACTCCCATCACCGAAGACCAGGTCCGCCAGCTCAAGGTGGGCGATGAAGTGCTGCTCAATGGCAACGTGGTCCTCAGCCGCGACATGGGGCACAAGTTCATGAAGGAGCAGAAGCCCGAGTGGCTGAAGCCCATCCTCGAGAACATGGTCATCTATCACTGTGGGCCCGTGGTCCGCAAGAACCCGGATGGTACCTGGACCTTCGTGGCCGCGGGCCCCACCACCTCCATCCGCGAAGAGCCCTATCAGGCCGATGTCATCGAGACCTACAAGGTGCGGGGCGTCATCGGCAAGGGCGGCATGGGCAAGAAAACCAGCGAGGGCCTGCAGAAGACCGGGGCGGTCTACCTCCACGCCACCGGCGGTGCCGGCAGCCTGCTGGCCGAGCGCGTGAAGCGCGTGGTGGATGTCAAGATGCTGGAGGAATTCGGCAGCCCCGAGGCCTTCTGGATCATCGAAGTGGAGGACTTCCCGCTCGTGGTCACCATGGATAGCCATGGCGGCAGCCTGCACGAGATCGTCGCCCAGCAGAGCCAGGAGCGTGCCAAGGCGCTGATGGGCTGAGTCAGGACGGTCAAGAACCCGACCTCCCGCGCTAGGCTGGAAGGATGGCTCAGACCTACCATCAACTCCGCCTCGATCTGGCTGCGGCCCTGGCCGTGTTCCTGGATCCGGAGGAGGCCCATGCGGAGTGCCTCTGTTGGTTTGAGGAGGGGCTCGACCTTCCCAGAAGCTGGATGGCGGCTCACGGGTCGGAGCCGGTTCCGGCGGAGGTGCGCCGGCGCGTGAGCGCCTGGGTCCGCCGCCGCCGGAAAGGGGAACCCTGGGCCTACATCCTGGGCTGGAGCCGGTTCCGCGATCGCCGCTTCAAGGTCACCCGCGCCACCCTGATCCCGCGCCCCGAGACGGAACTGCTGGTGGACGCGGCCCTGGAGGTGGGGCGTCGGTTGCAGGTGGAGCGCTGTGTGGATGTGGGCACCGGCAGCGGCATCATCGCCGTGAGTCTGGCCCTGGAGACGGATTGGCGGGTGTCGGCCTCGGAGCTGAGCCCGGACGCCCTGGCGGTGGCACGGGAGAATGCCGCCACCCTTGGGGCAGTCATTGCGTTTCATGAGGGCAGTCTCCTGGGCCCGGTTCCAGAGCCTCTGGGCCTGGTGGTGGCGAACCTGCCGTATGTGGATCTCGCGGATCAGGCGACGCTCCAAAGGGAACTGGCCTTCGAACCAGCTTCGGCCCTGTTCGCCCCGGACCGGGGTCTGGCCCTGTCCGAGGCCCTGCTTGCCCAGGCCCGGGCGCGCCAGGCGCCGGCCTGTCTGCTGGAAATCGGGGCCGGCCAGGGGGGCGAGTTATGCCGGAGGGCTCTGGGCCTAGGTTGGAGCAAAGTCATGATTCATCAGGATTTTGCAGGGCATGACCGCATCCTGGTGGCCCTCGGCTGAAGGCTTGGCACCATCCTCGCCCTCTCTAGGCGTGGAGGTGCCTAATGAGGAAAATGCTGCCTATCGTCCTGCTGTTCGTGGGGATCGGCTGCTCGATCCCCAAGCGCCACGATGTCAACCTCGCGAAGAAGCCGGCGATTCCCTATGTGGATGAAGCTCCGGCCATGCAGCCCCTGAGTGAAGGCAGCCTTTGGCGGGACCGTCCTACGGTGTCCGATCTGCGGGCCTACCGTGTGAACGACCTGGTGAGCCTGAAGATCAGTGAAAGCACCAGCGCCATCAGCAAGGCCGATGTGACCACCAACCGGGCTGGCAGCAACAAGCTCAGCAGCCCGAATCTCTTCGGCGCCTTGGCAGGGTTCGGCATCGGCAGCAGCACCGCGGACAAGGCCACGTCCAATTCCAACAAGTTCGCTGGCACCGGCACCACCGGCCGCAGCGCGACCTTCACCACCACCGTGACCGCCCGGGTCGTGAAGGTGGTGGGCAACGGGAACCTGATCTTCGAGGGGTTCCGCGACATCCAGCTGAATAACGAAACCCAGCGGCTCTATGTCGCCGGAATGCTGGATCCCCAGCGGCTCGACAGCGCGAACACCATCACTTCCTCCCAGGTCGCCGAGCTCCGGATCGGGTACGGCGGCCAGGGTGTCGTGGACGAGACCCTGAAGCCCGGTTACATCAGCCGCCTCCTCGCCTACATCTGGCCCTTCTAGGAGGCACCCATGCGCATCGCTGCCCTTTTCCTCGCGGCCCTCACACTGGTTGGCGCCGACACGGCCAAAGTCGAGCCCATCAAGGTCGAAAAGAAGATCGAATCCCGCCTTCGCGATGTGGCCCGTCTCCAGGGCGTCCGGGGCAACCAGCTCATGGGTTATGGCATGGTCGTGGGCCTTGATGGCACAGGCGACAAGGATCAGACGAAGTTCACCACGCAGTCGCTGGCCAATCTGCTGGTCCGCCAGGGCCTGACCGTGAATCCCGCCACGATCAAGGTCAAGAACGTGGCCGCAGTGATGGTGACGGCGGAACTGCCGCCCTTCGCCCGGGCCGGTTCCCGCCTGGATGTCACGGTTTCGAGCACCGGCGACGCCAAGTCGCTGCTGGGTGGCACGCTGCTGATGACGGCGCTGCAGGGGCCGGATGGCCAGACCTATGCCGTGGCCCAGGGGCCGCTCCTGGTGGGCGGGTTCAGTGCCTCGGCCGGTGGTGCATCGGTCACCAAGAATCATCCGACCGTGGGGCGCGTTCCGGACGGCGGGATCATCGAGCGGGAGATCGGCGGCAACTTCAACGCCCGCACGACGCTCCGCTACAGCCTGATGGAAGAGGACTTCACCACGGCGGTGCGGGTGGTTCACGCCATCAACGAGGAACTCGGGGAGAAATTGGCCCAGCCCCTGGATGCCCGGACGGTGGAACTGCAGATTCCCAAGGAGTTCCAGGGACGTGCCGTGGAACTGGTGGCCCGGCTGGAGAACCTGAATGTGCAATTGCAGCCCAAGGCCCGCGTGGTGGTGAATGAGCGCACGGGCACCGTGATCCTCGGCGCGGAGGTTCGCATCGGTGCCGTCAGCATCATTCAGGGGGGCCTGAGCATCATGGTCAGCTCGACACCGCTGGTGAGCCAGCCCGCCCCCTTCAGCAAGGGCAAGACGGTCACCGCCACCAAGAAGGACGTGACAGCCGTCGAGGAGAAACCCAAGACCGTGACGGTCGAACCCGGCGTCAGCGTCGGCAAGCTGGCGGAGATGCTCAATGGCATGGGCGTCAGCCCCCGGGATATGGTCGCCATCCTCCAGGCCATCAAGGAAGCCGGTGCGCTCCAGGCCGAACTGAGGATCCTGTGATCGCCAACCTGGGCTTGCCAGCGGTGGATGCCCTGGCCCTGGCCCAGGGAGCCAAAGCCATACCCGATGCTGATGAGAAGTCCGATAAGGCGGCCCGGCAGTTCGAAGGCCTGTTGATGAGCATGCTCTTCCAGACCATGCGGAAGACCATCGAGCCCTCGGGGCTGCTTGGCGATTCGGGGCAGTCGCGCTCAACCTACGAATACCTCATGGATCAGGCCGTGGTGGATCGGGCCGTATCCGGTGGGCGGGGCTGGGGCCTGGCGGAGCGGCTCAAGGCCGCCTGGTCGCAGGCGGGAACCAAGGCTGAGTCGAGCGCCCAGGAAAAAGACTCCCAGTGAGTTGAGGGATCTTGGCAAACTGCCGATAGGTTCTTGTCGAGGTGAACATGCGCATCAGTGGCAAATCGGGTGGCATTGGCAGCACCCAGAGCGTGACGGGGGCGAAGCCTTCTGGTCCGTCCGCGGCGGGTCCGGTTGCCGCTGCCTCAGCCACCGATGCCGTCCAGGTCTCTTCTGCAGCCCGGCTCGTCGCCATGGCCCATGAGGCCTTGGCGGTGGTTCCGGACATCCGCCTGGAAAAGGTGGAAGCTCTCAAGAACCAGCTGGATGCGGATACCTATAACCCCGATGGAGAGGCTGTGGCCGAAGGGCTCATCAAGGAACACATGGCGAAAGGAAGCCGTTCCTAGTCCCGAGGTCCTTGATGTGAGGGCATGATCAGTCCCCTTGGACAGCGCCAGATCCTTCAGACCGCCGCAGTTGAGACGGTGCGGCTGGCCATGGAAGGCGGGTTCCAGGTGCAACGCGAGCAGGCTCGCCGGCAGGCCTTTGATGCCAAGCTGGCCGAAGCCATGCTCGATGTCGCTGATGTGGCGGAGACCGATGCCCTGAAGCTGAGTGAACGTGGCGCCCAGGAGCAGGAAGCCCGGCAGGGGCATGGTACCGGGACGACCGAGGAGCTCCCTTCCGGGGAAACGGAAGCGACCCCGGCAGAGGGTGCCGGGCCGCACCTGGACCTCTTGGCCTGAGGCTTGCCGGATGACTGCTTAGGAGGCCTTCCATGCTGCATGCCGTGCCCGAACTCTTGGAGACACTTGAGGCCAGGCTGGTTGGGGGTGAGGATCCAGGCGCGCTCCTGGCCGGCATCCGCTGGTCTGAGCTGGTCGGATGGCCCGACGATGCGGCCGGGGCCCGCGTATTGAAGCAGCGTGTCATCGCCATTCAGACCCTGATCATGGGGCTCCAGTCTCCGCTGCGGGCGGCACTCTCCGGGCTGTCCTCCTCCCCGGTCTATGGCCGGGGCGGCATTCCCGCCGAGGCCCCGCTCGTCCCCCAGCGGTTGCACGGAAAGGTCTGACCATGCCAGGACTCAATGCCAGCCTCTACCTCGGGCTCACGGGACTCCAGGCCCAGCAGTCGGCCCTGAACGTGGTGGGCCAGAACATCGCCAATGTGAACACCCCCGGGTACACGCGGCAGCGAGCTGAACTCACTTCCAACTTTTCCCAGGCCGATGGCCAGCTCTACTTCGGCACCGGCGTCTCCCTGACCGCGGTCCAGGGCATCCGCGACCGCTTCCTGGACCTCCAGATCTACCGGGAAACCGCCAAACAATCCGGCGCTGCCGAGCGGTTCGCCGGCCTGAACGCCATCGCCACCAGCCTCGCCGACACCGGCGCTACGGGCATCGCCGCCTTGGTCCAGACCTTCTTCCAGGGCTTCCAGGATCTGTCGGCCCAGCCGGAAAGCAGCGCTCTGCGCTCGAATCTGATCAACAAGGCCCAGGGCATGGTCACGGCCCTCCAGAGCCGGTACCAGCTGCTGGACGACCAGCGGAACAACGCGGACCAGGCCGTCAAGAGCCTGGTGACCGAGGTGAATTCGCTGACCAGCCAGATTTCCCAGCTGAACTTGCGCGTCATGGCCGAGAGCTCGCCCGGCGCCAACAATGATGCCCGGGACCAGAGGAAGGCCCTCACGGACAAGCTGGCGACGCTGGTGGGGATCAATGTCTACGAGGGGGACAAAGGCGAGTACCAGATCACCCTGGACTCGGGCTCGGGAACGCTGGTCAGCGGCAGCAGCGCCTTCGATCTCAGCACACTCGGGGGCGCCGGGCTGGATGGCAGGGCCAGCGTGGTCTTGAAACTCGGCACCTCGACCATCGATGTGACCTCGGGGATCAAGGAAGGCCAGCTGGGGGCCAAACTGGACCTCAGGGACAACATTCTCAGGGGCTACCAGCAGCAGCTGGACAAACTGGCGGCGGGCATCGCCAGCCAAGTGAACCTCCAACACACCAAGGGCTTCGATGCCAAGGGCGTTCAGGGCACCAATTTCTTCCTTGGGGCCCAGGGTCCCTATGATGCCGCCACGGGCCTCCCGCCGCTTCCGCCACCTCCGCCAAATCCTCTGGGGCTTCCTTCCTATTCGTCAGGAGATCCAAGCCAGTTCTACCGGGGAATGGTCAACGAGCTCGCCATCAATGCGGCCATCGTGAAGGACCCCTCCCTCGTCGCTGCCGCGGGGGCGGCCGGAGCCGGGGGCGACAACGCCAACGCCAATGCCCTGGCCAGCCTCCAGTTCACGGCCGATTCGGGCTTCGGTGGAACCGTGCTTGGATCCCCCTACAGCACAGTGGTGGGAAGCCTCGTCAGTGATGTGGGCAACCGGGTCCAGACCTGGAACACCCAGGCCACGGCGCAGCAGAACCTGGTGCTGGCCCTGCAGAACCAGCGCGACAGCCTTTCCGGTGTGAACCTGGACGAGGAGGCCTCGAACATGATGACCCTGCAGAGGGGCTACCAGGCTTCCGCGCGCTTCATAAGTGTCATCAATCAGCTCACAGATCAACTGGTGAACCAGTTCGGCCGATAGCTCTAGAGACAGGTGATCCATGTCCTTCCGAACCGCCAGCACCACCCAGCAGCGCCAGAGCCTCCTGGACCTTCAGCGGACCCAGGAGCGGCTCGCGCTGAACCAGGTGCGGATCACTACGGGAAACCGCATCACGGGGCCCGGGGATGATCCCACCGCCTCGGCCTCCATTCTCGACTTCAACAACTCCATCCAGGCGAACACCCAGGCGATCCGGCAGGCGGATTCGGCCCTGTTGTACTTGAGGCCCTCTGAGGATGTCGTCGCGGCAGCCATCAACGACGTGATGCGCCTACAGGAGCTGTCGGTGGGGGGATCCTTTGCTTCGAGCGCGGAACTCGATGCCATCCGCAACAACCTCCTCTCCCTGGCGAACACCCAGTCCGCCGGGAAGTACCTCTTCGCCGGCACCAACACCCAGGTGGCGCCCTTCAAGGATGGGCAGCCGGTCCTCTGGCAGGGCAATCAGGCTGACATCAGCCTCAGTCTGAACGCCAATGCATCTGTGGTCACCAATGTCACCGGAGACGAGGTCTTCCTGGGCGGCAAGGGAGCCTTGCCAGGCAATCCCAATGACATCTTCCAGGCTGTCACCGATTTGAAAGCGGCGCTCTCTAACCCCGGCAATCCGGCCCTGCTCCAGGCGGCCTCGGCGAACCTGGATGCCATCTTCAAGAACCTGAACGACGTGCAGGCCAAGCTGGGTGGGCGTCAAGCCGGGCTGACCGATCTTCAGTCCACCTTGTCAGAGTTCAATGCCACTCTGGCGCAACTGCAGAACACCCAGGCTGCCACCGACTATCCCAAGGTCGCGACCGAGGTCGCGGCCGATCAAATCCTTCAGTCCGCCACCCTGAGCACCATGGCCAAACTCGGGAAGGCTAACCTGTTCGACTATCTCACCTGACATTCTGCCAGCAGGAACGTCTCCAGCGAGGCCAGGGCCCGCCGCCGGTGGACCTCACCCTTGGCTGCCTTGACGGCTTTCGTACCGCCGGCGCGCTTGAGCGCGCGCAGGTCGAGGAGGCCCTCCTGGATCGGGGGTAGCAGTCCCAGCATGGCGTTGGTGGGCCCGAAATCCTTCGACGAGGCGTGCGCCAGGTAGTGCAGGAGGCCGCCCAGGACGGTGTCCGGGGGGAAGGGCCGAGCCTCGAGCCCCCGCACCGCCCGGTTGACGGTGTAGGCCGCCGCCAGGCCTGAAGCGGCGGATTCGAGGTAGCCCTCGACGCCTGAAAGCTGGCCGGCTACCCACAGGTTCGGAACGGATTTGACAGCGAGTGTCGCATCGAGAATCGAGGGTGCCTGCAGGTAGGTGTTCCGGTGGATGCTGCCGTAGCGGGCGAACTCGGCATGGGCAAGGCCGGGAATGAGTCGGAGCACCTCCTTCTGCGCACCCCATTTCAAGCGGGTCTGGAAGCCGACCATATTGAAATGATTCCCGGCCAGGGTGTCCTGGCGGAGCTGCACGACGGCGTGGGGCCAGCGTCCCGACTTGGGATCGTCCAACCCCACCGGCTTCATGGGGCCGTGCCGCAAGGTCTCGCGGCCGCGGTCAGCCATGACCTCGATGGGAAGGCAGGCCTCGAAGTAGGGCGTATCCAGGTCGTGCAAGGAGACGCGCTCGGCGGAGAGGAGGGCGTCCAGGAATCCTTCGTACTGTTCCTTGTCGAGGGGGCAGTTGATGAAGTCGGCGCCGCCCTTGTCATAGCGGGCGGCCATCCAGGCGATACCCATATCGATGCTGTCTTGTTCGACGATGGGGGCGATGGCGTCGTAGAAGTGCAGACGACCGGTGCCCGTGGCCCTGGCGAGCCAATCCGCCAGGGGGTCCGAGGTGAGGGGGCCCGTGGCGAGGATCGTCGGGTGGCTCAGATCTGGAGTCGTGATCTGGTTCTCGATCCAGCGGATGTTGGGATGCTCCTGCAGGGCCTTCGTGACCGAGGCGGAGAAGGCCTCCCTGTCGACGGCGAGGCTGTTGCCAGCCGGAACGCGGGTGGCCTCGGCACAGCGCAGGATCAGGGAGTCCATGCGGCGCAGCTCGGCTTTCAGAATGCCGGTGGCAGAGGCTGGATCATCGCTCTTGAATGAGTTCGAGCAGACCATCTCTGCGGCATATCCAGTGGTATGCGCGGGCGTGGTCCACTTCGGGCGCATTTCCGTGATGCAGACCTCGTGGCCACGCGAAGCCAAGTGCCACGCGGCCTCGGATCCCGCCAGCCCCGCGCCGATGATGTTGATCACGCCTCCCCCTTGATGGGGTGATTCTACGGCATGCCCTGAGGCTTAGGCTGGGCCTGGCTTCCTGGCCCGAATGGAGCGCAGAACCAGGCGGGCTCGTCCTGTCTGCCGAGCCCATCTGGGGGGGGGTGCAATGCCCTGCAGGAGCGCGTCCTGGTGGGGGTTACGCAACGAGCACCGGCGGGGAAATTTTTTCTTGCGCTTGGGTAGCCCCGTGTTAGTCTGGATGTCCTGCGCAGTTGAGGCTGTGGGGTGCTGAGGGTGGCGAGGTAGCGATCCTGGACCATGCAAGAAGCATGGGAGCGTCTTTGAAAACCGGATAGAAGAAT
>JBBQEL010000017.1:0-53997 GCA_038320645.1 Holophagales bacterium
CCGCACCGATTTCCGCCCCGCAACGCCTGCGGAAACCGCAGGCCTCGTGCCCGGCTACTGGGTGGTGGCGCGCATCCACACCGGCCGCACCCACCAGATCCGTGTGCATCTCAATCACCTGGGCCGGCCCATCCTGGGCGATACCCTTTACGGGGGCACGGCCTCGGATCGCCTCTGGCTCCATGCCTGGCGCCTGGGCCTGAAACACCCCGTGACCGGCGAAGAACTGCGCCTGGAGGCACCGCCGATGCGGTTCCAGGCATGAAGCAGCCCCTCCTCTTCAACCCCAGTTCCGGCACCCACACCAAGGATCCGGACGCCCTCTTGCGCCTGCTGTCGAGGGAGTTGTGGGAGCGGGTGGAACCCATCCCCTTCGGCCCCCCCTGGGACTTCGAGCCACACATTGCCCAGGCGGAACGGGCCGGCGGACCGCTTTTCGTCTGGGGCGGGGACGGCACGATCCATCATGCGGCCAAGGCTCTGCTCCAGCGCGGCTGTCCGGTGCCGCTGGCGGCCATCCCCGGGGGCAGCGGCAACGGCCTGGTGCATGGTCTGCGGACGCCCCTGGAACCCGCCGGCGCGTTGCAGCGCCTGTTGGAGGGCCGGGAACTGCGCATGGATCTGCCGCGCCTCGACGGCGAGCCCTTCCTGAATGTTTGCGGCACGGGCTTCGAGGCCGCCGTGGCCCATCGCTTCGATGCCCTGCCCGGCCGCGGCTTCACCACCTATGCCCGCGCCTGCTGGGAGCTGTGGCGGACCTGGGAGGACGCGGCGCTGGCCTGGGAGGCCGAAGCGCTCCCGATGCCGCCCGCCCCGGGTCGCCGCGACCGCCTCCGGGCCGCGTTCCAGGGCGCTGAGCAGGCCCTGCCCGCCGCCGCCTGGAGCCTCTGCTTGGCCAACCTGCCCATCTACGGCAACGGCCTGTGGATCGCACCGCGGGCCGATCCCACCGATGGCGCCCTGCAGTGGGCGACCCTGGCCAGGCCCGGCTGGTTCGATCTGCTCGGTGGAGCCTACGAACTGTTCCGCAAAGGGGGCTCCACCCACCTGCGGAAAGAAGGCCGGCTGGGCAGGGCCACCCTGCGGCTGGAGCACCCCCTGCCCTGGCACCTGGACGGCGAGCCCGTGGCAGCGCGGGACCGCGCCGAACTCACCGTCGAGCCCCGCGCCTTCCGGATGCAGGTCACAGATGGGTGCCCCTGGATCTAGGCGCAGCCTGGCTCAGAAACGGCCCCGCTGGGGCCGTTTCTGAGTTGAAGACTGAAGGCTCAAGACTGAAGACTCACCGCGGATAGACCGCTGGCCCGGTCAGGCTGGGGCCACGGAATTCGGCACTGACGCTGGGGCTGGCGCCCCACAAGCCGGCGGCCATCTTCACTTGGCTGAGATCGGTCTTGGTGGGATCCCAGTCGCGGCGGACTACCAGGGTGTAGGGGTTTGCGGCATCCGACCACCAGGCCGGGTCGTCCACGATCACATAGACGGCCGTGGCCTCCGTGCCGGGGTTCTTGTAGGTCACCAGGACGGGCTGGTGGGCGATGGCGGCCTGGAGCATACCCGGTCCAGGCTGGCCCCACTTGTCCACCAGCATGAGCCGGAACCAGCCAAGTTTCCCGTGCTGGACCTCGATCTGGACGGTGCCCCCCGCAGGCACGGAAAGGCCGTAGGCACGCCAGCCTGCGGGCGTCTGGGCAAAATCCGTCAGGGCCTCCACGCTATCCCCCAGGGCGGTCACCGGAATGAATCCCCGGCGGGAGAGCCATTGGATTTCAGCCATGAGATCACGCTGCCGCCAATAGCCCAGATCAGGTATTGAGGTGCAGCGACCCCAGGCGGGGGGAATCACGATCCGCGTGCCGGGGTAGAGATTGACGCGGCTCACGCGGGGCGAAGGTGGATCCACGGCCCGGTCGGTCGGTCGTTGTCTGGGAGTGCGGCCCTCGGGCCCCGGGAAGCCCTTCGGCGCGGGCCGGGCCACCTGGGTATCACGCTCCCGGGGCACTTGAACCTCCCGCTCCCTGGGTGGCTGGGGCTGGGGGCGTGGCACTCTGCCCTCCTGTGGCGAAGCGCCGCACAGCGAGGAGAGCAGGGCGAAGCCCAAAACAGCGGTCGTGAAACGGTGTTGCGGAAACTGGAGTCGCATCGCACACCTCCTTGGAGTTGGGTGGGAACCCAATCATGCCAGACCCGTGCCATGCCCGTTCAACCGGAAAGCCTTGGCGGTATCCTGGCGGTTTCGATCATGGAGGCATCCAGGTGTTCGGCAAGATCCAGCACATCCATTTCGTGGGCATCGGTGGCATCGGGATGTCCGGCATCGCCGAAGTGCTCGCCAATCTCGGCTACCAGGTATCCGGTTCCGATCTGAAGGAGAGCCCCACCACCCAGCGCCTCCGCGGCCTGGGCATCACGGTCCACCTGGGCCATCATGGCCGGGCCATCGAGGATGCGCAGGTGGTGGTCATCAGCAGCGCCGTGAAAGGGGACAACCCCGAGGTCGTCGCAGCTCACGCCGCCAAAGTGCCGGTGATTCCCCGGGGCGAAATGCTCGCGGAACTGATGCGCATGAAGTACGGCATCGCCGTGGCCGGTTCCCACGGCAAGACCACGACCACCAGCATGGTGGCCCAGGTACTGAATCAGGGCGGCATCGATCCCACCATCGTCATCGGCGGCAAGCTCGGCACCATCGGCAGCAACGCCAAGCTGGGCAAGGGGCCCTTCCTGGTGGCCGAAGCCGACGAGAGCGATGGCAGCTTCCTCATGCTGAATCCCACCCTGGCCGTCATCACCAACATCGACCGGGAGCACCTTGATCACTACAAGGACCTGGACGAGATCCAGGACGCCTTTGTGGTCTTCGCCAACAAGGTGCCCTTCTACGGCTCCGTCTTCCTCTGTCTGGATGATGCGCATGCCGCCGCCGTACGGCCGCGCCTGAAGCGCCAGGTGCGCACCTATGGCACGCATCCCCAGGTGGATATCCGGGCCCGGGAGATCCGCCAGGAGGGCTTCCGCACGCACTTCAAGGTCACCGCCTACGGTGAGGATCTGGGTGCCTTCAGCCTGGGCGTGCCGGGCCACCACATGGTGCTGAATGCCCTGGCCGCCATCGGCATCGCCCTCGAGTTGAACGTGCCGCATGAGGTCATCCGCGCCAGCCTGTCCAGCTTCACGGGTGCCGACCGGCGCTTCCATCTGAAGGGCGAGAAGGGCGGCGTGCTGGTGGTGGACGACTACGGCCATCACCCGACCGAGATCACCGCTACCCTCGCCGCCGCCCGGGCCGGCTTTCCCGAACGCCGCATCGTGGCGGCCTTCCAGCCCCACCGCTACAGCCGGACCAAGGCTTTGCTCGACGAGTTCGGCACCGCCTTCTTCGAGGCCGATTCCGTGCTCGTCACCGACATCTATCCCGCCGGCGAACAACCCATCCAGGGCGTGGATGGCGCCGCGGTGGCCGAGGCCCTGCGGGCCCATGGCCAGAAGGATGTCCACCTGGTGGGCCGCGTGGAGGAGTTACCGAAAGCGCTCCAGCGCCTCACCCGCAGCGGGGACCTCGTCATCACTTTCGGTGCCGGTTCGATCACCCATGCGGGTCCGGCCTTCCTGGAGCTGGCGTGAGCATGGGCGCCCCGGTTCGCCTGCTGCTCCCAGCCCTGCTTGGCGCCGCCTCCCTCGCGGCCAGCCTGCCGCCAGGCCTGCTGCCCGCTGCCGACCACCGGCCCGAAGTGCCGCAGCCGGAACTTGGCCGCCGCTACACGCCGCATCATGAACTGCTGGCTTTCGTCCGCGCCCTGGCCGCGGCGGCCCCGGACCGGGTGCAGCTGACGACGCTCGGCATCACCGAAGAAGGTTACACGCAGCCCTTCCTGGTGATCTCATCCCCCGACAACCTCCGGCGCCTCGCCG
Source organism: Holophagales bacterium (assembly GCA_038320645.1). Classification (GTDB taxonomy): domain Bacteria; phylum Acidobacteriota; class Holophagae; order Holophagales; family Holophagaceae; genus Geothrix. Next base: position 3,913 of record JBBQEL010000017.1, read on the forward strand.
AACTGAAAGCCCTCAACGCAAAGCTGGCGGATCCCCGGGTCTGCCCCGAAGACGAAGCCCGGCGCATCACCGAGACCAATCCCGTCTTCGTCTGGCTCGGCTACTCCGTCCACGGCTCCGAAGTTTCCGGTTCCGAAGCCGCTCTGGCCGTGGCCTACCACTTTGCCGCGGCCCGCAGCCCCGAGGTGCTCAAGCAGTTGGACCGCGTGGTGCTCCTTCTGGACCTCACACAGAATCCGGACGGCCGGGCCCGGCACCTGCAGAGCGTGGCCGAAGCCACCACCCCCTTCAATGCGAGCGATCCGCAGGACGCCCAGAACACCACCCGCTGGCCCAGCGGCCGCTTCAACCATCGCCTGTTCGATCTGAACCGCGACTGGTCCTGGCAGACCCAGGCCGAGACCCGGGCCAAGACGGCCGAGTTCCTGCGCTGGAATCCGCAAGTGGCGGCAGATGTCCACGAGATGTGGCCGGAGACCACCTACTATTTCCCGCCCACCATGCAACCCATCCACGAGGCCCTGCCCGAGTCCTTCTCCGGGCGCTGGCAGGCCGCCTTCGGCAAGGGGCTGGCCCGCACCTTCGATGCCCGGGGCTGGGCCTACTTCAGCCGCGATGTGTTCGACCTGTTCTACCCGGGCTATGGCGATACCTGGCCCACTTTCCAGGGCGCCGTCGGCATGACCTTCGAAGTGGCCGGCCAGGGCGGCATGGCCTACAAGCGCCTGGATGGCGAGACCCTCACTCTGGAAGGCCGCATCCAGCGCCACACCGCGGCCAGTCTGGCTGCGGTGGCCACGGCGGCCTCGGCGCGGCAGGCCCTGCTCTGGGATTTCCAGCGCGCCCGCCGCGAGCGGCTGGCCCTGGGTGATCGGGCCGGTGCCTTCCTCCTTGCGGAAGGGGAAGATCCAGGCCGGACCCGGGCGCTCGCCGACCTGCTCCAACGGAACGGGATCGAAGTGCTGCGCACGACTGCGGAACTGTCCACGGCCGGACTCGAGCCCATCGGCCTGGCTGGAACCAAGGGACTGCCCGCGGGCAGTTACCTGGTGCCGCTGGATCAGGTGCGCGGCGCCCTGGCCCAGGCCCTGCTTGATGGTGAGGCCCGCATGGGGCCCAAACCCACCTATGACACCACCGCCTGGAGCCTGCCCCTGGCTTTCCATGCACCCGCCTGGCGTGCGAAAACGCGGCCGAAGGTTGGCACAACGCCCGTCATCCAGGCTCCCGCGGTCGAGCTCCCCGCGGCCACCTGGGGTTACCTGATCCCCGGTGGGCACGAAGGCACCGAGCGCACCCTGGCCGCCCTGCTCCAGGAGGGCTTCCAGGCCACCGTGTTGGCGGAACCCGCCGCCTTCCAAGGCCGGCAACTCGGTGCCGGCACCCTCGTCCTGCCCATCCGGACGAACGCAGCCCACCTGAAAGCACGGCTGCAGGTGCTGGCGAGGCAGAATCAGCATCCGGTGCTGGCCACGGACACGGCCCAGATGGCCTCGGGACCGGACCTGGGCTCGAACCGCACCCTGATCCTGAAGGCCCCGCGCATCGCGGTGCTCATGGACCGCCCGGCCAATCCCACGGCCTTCGGTGCCCTGGCGCACACCCTGACCGAAGCGGGCCTGCCCTTCGTCCAGCTCCGCGCGGAGCGCCTCGGTGCAACCTCGCTCGCCCGATTCACCCATGTGGTGATCGTGGATGACGGCGCCCAGGGGAAGCACTGGCAACAGGTCCTGGGCGAAGGTGGCGCGGCGAAACTGAAGGCCTGGCTCGCCGAAGGCGGCAGCCTGCTGGCTTTCCAGGGTGGCGCGGCCTATGCCTCCCGCGCGGGGCTGACCCCCACGGGTTACCACCTGCTGGCCAAAGCCGCCGAGGAAGCCCGCTTGAAGGAGAAGGAACCCAAGCGCGAAGCCCCCAAGGCCGAGCCCACCGAGGCGATCCGCCCCTGGGACAAGCGGGAGGAGCGGGCGCTCGAGGAGAGCATCCCCGGCGCCTTCCTGAAGGTGCGGGTGGATGGCAGCCATCCCCTGGCCTGGGGCCTTCACGCGGAACACGGCGCGGCGGTGCTGGATACCAATGATCCCATCCTGGAGCTAAGTGCCGGGGGCGAGAATCCCCTGCACTATGCCAAGGAGGAGCTGAAGGTCTCGGGCCTGCTGCCCAAGCCCATGGAAGCGAAACTGCAGCAGAGCGCCTACGCCCTGCGCGAACGCTCTGGGCTGGGCGCCGTGGTCCTGGTGGCGGGCGATCCGGTCTTCCGCGCCCAGACGCCCTTCACGCGGCGCCTGCTGTTCAATGCCATTTTCTTCGGTGCCTACCGGCCCGCCATCGACTAGGAGCGTTCATGGGCCTGCGCTTTACCGTCGCCATCACTGGAGCCTCGGGCTCGGCCTTCGGCGTGGCCGTCGTGAATCGCCTGTCCGCAAACCCGGCGGTCGAACGGATCACCCTGCTGCTATCGCCCACGGGAAAGCGCTGCCTGCATGACGAAACCGGCCTGACGCCGAAGGAACTCGCAGCTCTGCCCAAGGTGGCACTCCGGGACGAGCGGGACCTGGGTGCCGACATCTCCTCGGGCTCGTTCCAGCAGGACGGCATGGTGCTGATCCCCTGCAGCGCAGGAGCCATGGGCCGCATCGCCGCGGGCGTGAGCGAGTCCCTGGTGAGCCGCGCCGCGGATGTCTGCCTGAAGGAGCGGCGAACGCTGGTGCTGTGTCTGCGGGAAACGCCCCTGAACCGCATCCACCTGGAAAACATGCTCCGCCTGCACGATGCCGGCGTCGTGGTGATGCCGATCATGCCCGGCTTCTACAGCAACCCGGCAACGCTGGACGACCTCTTCGATACCTTCGCCACGCGTGTGCTGGATCAGTTGGGGCTCAACGAGTCCGATTCCCGGCGGTGGAAGGGCTGAACTGGATTTGAAACCGGAATTCGCTGCGCCCTTCGCAGTCAGGGCCGGCATACCGCTGTTCGAGCATGGAAACGGCCTCCCGACCCACCCGCAGCAGGGTCGAAGCGCGCGTTCCATAGGTCGGCGTCTGCACGAAAACGGGAGACAGGGCGCGCTCCCATTCGATCGGAACGCCGGTTCGCGGCAGCTGGTCATCGTCGCAAGGTGCCGATGACCTCAGACGGGTCAGCAGGGCTTCGTCGTCCTCGAGAAGCTCGCCCAGGCCTTCCACCAGGGCCTGTACTTTCGGCCAGGGTTCATCGAAATCACCGTTGGACACCGCATGGAGGCCGGGCGTGAAGGACAGGATCCGATCCTGCCTGCCTGCGTATCCCAGCAGTTCCCCGCCATCCCAGAGCAGCAGGTTGAAGGGGTCGTAGTGGGAGCGGTTCTGGCGCAGGTGCTCGAGAAAGGCCCCGGCCGAATCGCCGCCTTCGAGGTAGCGCCTGGCAATGAGGCCCCTTGAAATTTGACCCATCCTGGCGCGCCGTCCATCCCGGATATTGGTGAGGGCAGCGAAGCGTCCAGCCCGGGTCACTCCCATCCAGGTACCGCCAGCCTCCAAGTCCCTTCCCGCCAGCACGCGGCCCCCCGCCCACCAGGCCAGAGGCGCGGTGCGGCGGGCGTAGTACTCGTCCCGGTTGGCGACGACGACGAGCGGCAAGTCGGCACCGGGTTCCCACTGGAAGGCGATCAGGCACATGGCCCCATTCTGCGCTCAACAGCGGCTGCTCAGCCCGCGCCCTCCATCAGCGCTTCCTCTTCGCGCTGGGCCTTGCGGGTGGACCAGAAGGCCCAGAGGGCGCCCAGGGCTCCGGTGGTGGCACCCACAAAGGCCAGCAGGAGGATGCTGCCCAGGGAGAAGAAGCCCAACCGGGCCAGTTCGATCAGCAGGGGGGACAGCCCGCCCACGCCACGGGAGAGCGGCAGCCACAGCGCGAAGAGCCCCAGCAGGGCCAGCAGACTGCCCCCCAGCCCCAGAAAGGCCCCTTCGAGCAGGAGCGGCGTGCGGATGAAGCTTTCCGAGGCGCCCACCAGCCGCATGATCGTGATCTCCTCCTCGCGGGCGAGCAGGCTCATGCGGATCACATTCCCGGTCGAGAAGCCCGCCGCGAGCAGCAGGATCGCGCCCAGGGTCCCCAGGGCGGACCGGAGCAGCCGGGCCATGCGCTGAAGGGTCTCCAGGCGGTCCTGATCCACCAGCACATCGCCCAGGCCGGCCATCCCGCGCAGGCTTTCGCCCACTTCCCCGGCCCGGCCAGCCCCGGCCAGATCCTGCCGGAGCGTCAGCTCGAGGCTTTCGGGCAGGGCGTCCTGCCCGGCACTTTCCAGCAGCATCCCCGCTTCCCGCGAGGCCGATAGGAACCGCTTGCGGTTCTCCTCCGCACTCACCCGCCGTACCTCCCGGAAGCGTGGATCCCGTTTCAACCGGCCTTCGGCTTCGTCGAGGGTCTTGCCATCGGCCGCATAGGCCACCACCTTCGCCATGCCTTCCAGTCGGCTGACGAAGCGGTCGAGGCTCTCCACCGCCAGCAGCCCGCCTCCCGCCAGCAGCAGCCCCGAGGCCAGCGTGAGCACCGCGAGCACATACTGGCCGCGGTGCCGGTAGAGGTCGCGGAGCACATCCTGGAGCAGCAACCCCAGCAGGCGCAGGCCCGTCACGAGGCATTCCCATCCACGGCCACGCCCTTGAACAGCGCGGTGCTGGGGGAAGCCGTGAGGGTCTTGGCGGCCGTCCCGCCCCGGGGGGATTTCCAGACCCAGATCGTGCCATAGGCGGTGCTGCCGTTGCCCCGCAGGCCCACCAGCCAGTCCTTGGTGCCCGCATGGGCGAGGACCCGGAGGTCAGTCTGGGCGGTGGGGCTGCCCAGGGTCGTGGTCGGCGCCTGGTCGTAGACCTGGCCGAACATCCCCGTGGTGAACACCTGGATGGGCGCGGTCGCAGCGCTGGCATCCGTGTTGTGCCGGGCCACGAACAGGTTGCCGTTGCCAGTGTCCAAGGCGAGGGAGCCGTATTTCCCGAGGAGGGTGGCAGGGCCAATGAGGGTGTTCGCATCGGTGAAGGCCGCCGAAGTCCCCTTGCGGAGGCGCGGCCCCGTATAGGTCACCAGGCCGCCCACGGTATTGCCATCCAGCATGAAGGCATAGACCGATCCGGAGGCCGCGGCGACGCCCGTGCCGCCGGTGTCCCCGCTCACCTGCAGGGCCTGCAGGGCGATCGTGGCGCCCTGGAATTGGCTGCTGGCGTTGGTCACGACCCAGATCTGCGTGCCGCTGGTGCTGTTCTCGGTGATGTAGAGGGTGTTGTTCTGGGGATCGAGGGCGGCCTGCCCGAAGGTCGAGTTGGACAGGCGCCCGGTGTTGGACAGGCTGAAGGCAACCACGTCCGCACTGGCCAGTGCCCCGCTCTGGGAACGGATGTTGGTCACGCGGACGATGTTGCCGGTGTCCGACACCAGGTAGAGGTAGCCGTTCTGGCTATCGAAGCACAGCCCGCCCCAGGCGAGGCTGGCGACCTTGCTGCTGAAGACGGCGGAAGTGAGCTGCTTGGAGGGGGCGACTGTGGCGGCGGCACCGTCGTACACGGCCCCCAGGTCGGTCCAGACGAAGACCGCCGAGGCGCTGCTGTCATAGGCGTAGAGGGCCGCCCCGGCCGTGCCGCCCGTGGCTCCGTCCGGATCCTTGCATCCCGAAAAAAACAGCAGTACTGCGACCGCAAGGCCGAACAGGGGGCGCGATGTCATGGTGGGCGACCTATCTGGTGGTGAAGAGGGCCTTCAGGTGGGTATTCAGGGTGCGCACCATGTCCGCATCGCAACCAGCATCCACCGCGCCGCGGCTGATCGCCAGGGCCAGTCCCTTCACGGCCTCGGGGCCGTCCCCGGAGATGATCTGCTGCGTGGCCTTGGCCTGGAGGCGGTTCACCAGCTCATGCTGAGCCTCGGGCAGCACCATTTTGGCGGCCTGGGCGATGCGCTGCGTGAAGTTCATCAGCTTCACCATGCGCTGCGGATCGTCCACCGGCGGGGCGGCAGGCTTGGGCGAGGGCGGGGGAAGGGCGCTGCCGGCCACGCCGCCACCCACGGTCTCGGGCAAGGGTTCCTCGTTTTCCGGGAACCCCTGGCTGCGGGGCACGGGGGGCGGGGCCTGAATACGCACGATCGCGGTGTCTTCTTCCCTGAATTCCGGACCTGACGGGGCGGGCGCCATGCCAAGCAGGGTGGAGACGGGAATGAGTTCCTTGATGGACTCCACCGCGGCGGGGGCTTCCACTTTGGCCGGCTTGCCCGACCGGAGGCCCTTCATCACGACATGGCCGGCCATCACCAGGCCGTAGAGATCCTTGGCGACCGTGAGCACCGGTTTCTGACTCAACTCGGCCAGTTCCGCGACGGTGTAGTAGCCGGTGGCCATGCCGAGGAGCCGTGCTTCCCGGGGGTTCACGCCCTGGGGCGTCTCTCCCGGCAGCAGGGTGGAGGCGGGGTAGAGTTCCACCGAAGGCACCTTCTGGCTGATGACGCGCCACTCGTCCATGCGCCGACCAAGCTCCATCAGGATGGAGGCATTGGTCTTGGTGATGGAGACGGGAACATCGGGCACCACTTCCTCGAAGCGGTAGGTGCCGTCCAACCAGATGGCCACTTCCATGAGCGCATCGAAGCCTTCCCCCGCGTGGGTCACCGCATGGATGATCCGCCCTTCCTTGAGATAGATCCGGGCTCTGGAACCCTCCTGCTGCACATGGAAGCAGCCGGACTTACCGCCCTGGCTCACGAGCTGGATGATGTCGGGCAGCGGCGCCTCGCGCATGGAGCCTTGGATCACACCCTGGGACATGGGCTGTTCCTCTCGGTAGATAAAAAATAGGATGTCCAACCTTACCACGGAGTGCGCCCTTCCCCCCGGCGGTCTCATGAGCGATGCTGGGAGTCCCATGAGCGCCCGCCCCGACTCCCCCTTCGCCTCCATCGAACAGGCCATCGAAGCCATCCGGCAGGGGCGCATGGTTGTGGTGGTGGACGATGAGGACCGCGAGAACGAGGGCGATCTGACCCTGGCCGCGGAGCATGTGACCCCCGAAGCCATCGCCTTCATGGCCACCCATGGCCGGGGCCTGATCTGCGCCGCCGTTGAGGGCCCCCTGCTCGACCGCCTCCAGATTCCCCTCATGGTCCGGGACAACACCAGCCCCTTCGAAACGGCCTTCTGTGTGTCTGTGGAGGCCCGGGAGGGCACCACCACCGGCATCAGCGCCCAGGACCGCTCCCGGACCATCCAGGCCCTGATCGCCGCGGAGGCCAAACCCCAGCACTTCGTGAAACCCGGCCACGTCTTCCCCCTGCGCGCGCGCCCCGGAGGCGTCCTCACGCGGACCGGCCAGACCGAGGCCAGCGTGGATCTGGCGCGCCTGGCGGGCCTGCATCCCAGCGGGGTCATCTGCGAAATCATGAAGGACGACGGGACCATGGCCCGGGTGCCCGACCTCGTACCGTTCTGCCGCCGACACGACCTGCCCCTCGTGACCGTGGCCGATCTGGTGGCCTACCGCCTCCGCCAGGAGCCCCTGGTCAAGGCTCTGGAAGTCCGGACCATGCCGAGTCTCTGGGGCCCCCTCACCGTCCACCGCTTCCAGAGTCTGCTGGACGGCGGCAGCCACCTGGCCTTCGTCCTGGGCAATCTGGCCGGGGGCGAGCCGCCCCTGGTGCGGGTGCACGTGGAGACCCTGCCGGACGATCTGCACGGCTTCGAAAGCGGTCTCTTCCAGAAAGCCATGGCTGCGCTCGCGAAGGAGGGGCGCGGAGCCCTCGTCTACCTCCGCCGGCATGCCCATACGCCCGGCGTGGCCGACGAGGGCTCCGCCCAGCCGCAAACCATGAGTGACCGGGATTTCGGCGTCGGCGCCCAGATCCTCCGCCAGCTTGGCATCGGGAAGATGCGCCTCCTCAGCCGGCATGAAACCAAGTACATTGGCCTCCGTGGCTTCGGACTCGACCTCTGCTCCCATGTGCCACTGGAACCTGCTGCAGAGCCCCTTTCTACGGATCCCCGTTGATCGACGCCGCCTTCCTGACCCACTCGCCCTTGTTCCGGAATCTGGACGAGGCGGAGCGGGTACAGGTTCTGATCATCGGCCAGGTCCGCTCGTTCAAGGCCGGTGCAGTCATCTTCCGGGAAGGCGACACCGGCGATGGCCTCTTCGTCGTCCTGAAAGGCTCAGTGCGCATCTCCAAGCAGAGCGCCTCCGGCGAAGAAGCCCTGGCCGTGCTGGAGTCCCCGGCCTTTTTCGGCGAGATGGCGCTGATCGATTTTTCGGTGCGCGCGGCCGACGCCATCGCCAATGAGGACTCCGAACTGTTCTTCATCCCGCTGCTGGAGCTGCGGTCCCTGATCGACGCCTACCACAAGCTCGCCCTGAAAATCCTCTACTCCCTGTGCGAAGTGCTCGCCCAGCGTCTGCGGGAGACAAACGAGCGCTACATGAGCATCTTCACGATCGCCCAATGGGGGGGCTCCAATACCGGTGGCCCCCTGCCCTTACCCTGAATTTGAGAGGAGCTTCCATGTCCGACCTCGTTGCGCACATCACCGACGCCGAATTTCCCCAGGCCATCGCCCAGGGCGTCACCCTCGTGGATTTCTGGGCCCCCTGGTGCGGCCCTTGCAAGATGATCGCGCCCGTTCTCGACGAGCTCGCCGCCGAAATGACCGGCAAGGCCAAGTTCGTGAAGATGAACGTGGACGAGAACCCCGGCGTGGCCGGCCAGTTCGGCATCATGAGCATCCCCACGCTCATCGTCTTCAAGGACGGCAAGGCCGTGAACAAGCTCATCGGCGGCCAGCCCAAGCCCCAGTTGAAGGCCTTCGTAGAGAGTGCGTTCTGACCTGTCTTTTTCCCAACGCAGAAAACGCCGGGCAACCGGCGTTTTCTGCGGATGGCACCTGCCCGTGAGGGCTACTTCCGCCTAAGCACCATCCGGATCTGATTGCCCTTCTCGTTGAAATGGACCTCGTCCATCACCAGGAGAATGAGGGGCAGGCCCCGGCCACAGTGCGGGACCATCTCGGAATCCCCGGCCATGGGCGCCATCCGACTGGTGTCGAAGCCCTTGCCCTCGTCGCTGATCTCCAGTTCGAACCGCTCGGTGTCCAAGGCGAGGCGCACCTCGATGAGACGCCCGGCGTAGGCCGGATCCGCCAGCCGTTCCGTGCGTAGCCTGACATAGGGATCCTCCATGGTGAAGAGGTCGCCCTTGAGACTCGATTCGAGCTCGAAATTCCCATGATCGAGGGCGTTCACCAGAGCCTCGTGGAAGGCCATCGCGATCACATCCACATTGTTGGGCGAGGCGAAGCCCATGGGCACGAGGCGATCCGTGAGATGGTGCACGAGGCTGGAGACCTCGAGTTCATCGGAGCGGAAGAGGAAATGGCGGCGCTCATTCACGAGGCCCCGCAGGCCTTCGTCCGCCATGCGGAAATCCCGGTGCATGTCCACGAGGTGGAACACGCTCTGCACCAGGTCCCGAATGGCGATGGGCTTCATGAAGAGGTTCGAGGCGCCCATCCGCATGGCCCGGATGGCATAGTCCACCGAAGCCTGGCCGGTCATCAGCACCACGGGCAGGTGCGGCTGGGTGGCCTTCACCTTGTGGATGACGTCGAACCCGTCCAGCCCATCCATGTTGATGTCGCTGATGACGAGGTCGAATTCCGGGGCGGAGGGGTTCTGGATCAGGTCCAGGGCCTGGCCGGCATCGGGGTAGGCATGCACCTCCATCCCGTAGTGCGCCAGCGCGGACTGCACCATGTCGAGCACCGCCGCATCGTCGTCGATCAACAGGATGTGGGGGGCCCTTCGATTCATCGGGAACTCCAAGTGCCTGATTCTATCCAACCGGCGGCAGGTGAGGTGCGATCAGGCTCCAGGTCCGGTCCAGGGCCCCGGTCAGAGCCGGTGGCAGCGGCACGGTCGTTCCCGGCCGGAGCGGTGCCTTCACGAGCGCCGCCCGCGTCTGTTCCGCCAGGGCTGCGGCAGCCACCACTTCAAGGCGACCGGCTTCCAATAGCGGCGGAACCAGATCCTCGAAGTTGGCGCAACCAGGGCCCATGAGCGTGGGAACTCCTGCCCGCACGGGTTCCAGCGGATTGTGTCCGCCCGGTGCAGCCCAGCCGCCGGCCACCAGGGCCACCGTGCCTTCCGCGTAGGCGGAGGGCAGCTCGCCGAGGGTATCGAGAAGCAGCACCTCCACCTCGCGCCAGGCGGCCGTCTCCGGCCAGGGACCGGACGCCCGGCGGAAGGCCAGGCCCCGCGCGGCGAACAGGGCCGCCACCGCAGCGAACCGCCGGGGCTGCCGGGGCGCGAGGATCAGACGCAACTCCGGAATCTGCTGCCGGGCCGCGAACCAGACTTCCAGCAGCAATTCCTCCTCGCCCGCCACGGTGTTGCCCGCCACCAGCACGGGCTGGTCGGCCCAGGCCGCCCGGAGTGCCGCCCAGCCCGCGTGCAGAGGCTTCGGCGGAGGCAGGTCGGCCTTGAGGTTCCCTCCGAGCGCCACCTGCGGGGCTCCCAGGCGGCGGAAAGCCTCGGCGCTGGCTTCGTCCCGGGCTGCCACCTGCGTGAGCCGCGAGGCCGCCCGGCGCAGCCAGGGCCCGCCGCGCTGGAGCGATTTTTCCGTCAACCGCCCGTTCACCACAAGCCGCGGCACGCCCCGGGCTTCCAGCGCCTCCAGCAAGCCCGGCCAAAGCTCGGTCTCCAGCGCGATGAACGCACCGGGTGGCCGGACGAGAAACGATTCCAGGCCGGCCGCATCGTCCAGGGGAAAGGCCCCGCCGCTGACGCGCCCGGTGCCCTGGTCCCAGGCCGGCAAGCGCCGGGCCAGCAATTCCAGGCCGGCCGGTGTTCCCGTGCTCAGGTGGACGCGCTGGCCCGCTTCGCGCAGACGGGCCACCAGGCCATCCGCCAGCAGCAACTCGCCCACGCTCACCGCGTGGAGCCAGATCCAACGGCCCGCAGGGAGCTCCGGCGCCTCCGCCTGCAGCCGGATCCGCCAGCCTTCGGGCAGGCCCCTGGCGCAAGCCCGGGCTGCGGCGCCAGCCAGGGCGACCGCCATCCGGTAGCTGAGGTCGAGGGTGTCCACGAATCCAAACTCTCATGAATCGGGGCAAGGTTGCATCATGGATGGATGAACGAACGCGCCCCCGTCGAGATCCTCATCGTCACCGGCCCCCTGGGCGCCGGAAAGACCACCGTCGTGAACCAGCTGCTGAAAGCCGAGCTCGGCGCCGGGCGCCGGGTGGCCGTGCTCATCAATGAATTCGGCGCCATCAGCGTGGACGGCACCCTGGTGGATGCCGAGCGGCCCGAGCTGGCGGGGATCGAGAACCTGGTGAACGGGTGTGTCTGCTGCAGCCTGCGGGACGATGTGGTGGTCACGCTGAAGGCCTGGTGCGACCAGCCGGAAGGCCAGCGCCCTGAGCGCGTGGTGCTGGAAACCACCGGCCTGGCCGACCCGACCGATCTCCTCGATCTGGAACTGGAACCCGCCCTGGTAGAACGGCTTCGCCTGGCCGGATTGCTCACCGTGATCTCCTGCCTGGCCCCCGTGGATCACCTGAAGACGAAACCCCTGCTCCATCGCCAGGCGGCGCTGGCCAGCCTCATCCACCTCAGCAAGACGGATCTCGATCCTTCCGCCGCCGTGGCCTGGGAAGGCGAACTGCGCTCGACCTTCCGCCAGATTCCGCTGATCCCCACGCGACATGGCGTGGCCCCGGCAGGCAGCCCGGATCCCTGGCAGGGCGACGTGCGGCCCCTGCCCGAGGGCTGGGGACCTTCCACTGGTGCCAGCTTCGCCGAGGCCCGATCACTCACCCTGCGCTGGGATCATCCGGTGGATCCCGCCGCCCTGGAAGCCCTGCTGCTCGCGCCGCCCGCCAGTGGCGAATTGCTCCGCGCCAAGGGCGTCTGCGCCTTCGCGGGTTGGGCCCCGCGCAACGATGGCAGCGACCGCTGGGCCTTCCAGCTGGCGGATGGCCGCCTGGAGATCTCGCCCCTGCCATTGCGCGCGGACGGAACTGCCTCGGACCGGGCGGCGGTCGTCATCGGCACGGGCCTCGATGCCAGCCACTGGAAGAAAGCGCTGCGCGAACTGGAGCGCCCCCCCGAAGGCAGTCGCCGCAAAATGGTTCTCTAACGCGGATCTGGCTCACGCAGGGGCCAGATCCGCGCGAGCTTGGTATCATCGCCTTTCGCCTCTTCCAGAGGCCGCAAGGAGCAGGTGTGGATCAAGTGCTCGACCTCATGGCCAAGGAGCTCAAGCTCCCCCGCGCTGGCATCGCCGCCATCGTGGCACTGCTGGAGGAGGGCAACACCGTGCCCTTCATCGCCCGGTACCGCAAAGAGGCGACCGGTTCCCTCGACGAAGTGGCCATCCGCAACGTAGAGGACCGCCACGCCTACTACAAGGATCTGCTGGACCGCCGCAAGACCGTGCTCAAGTCCATCGACGAGCAGGGCAAGCTGACGCCGGATCTGCGGACCAAGATCGAGACCACCTGGGTGAAGGCGGAACTCGAGGATCTCTACCTGCCCTACAAGCCCAGGAAGCGCACCAAGGCCACCGTGGCGAAGGAGCGGGGCCTCGAGCCCCTGCTGGATTCCCTGCTGGCCGATGACAGCGGCGCCGATCCGTTCCTCATCGCCGAGCCCTTCATCAAGGACGAGGATGGGCTGCGTTCACCCTCCGAGTGCATGGAGGGCGCGGGCCACATCCTGGCGGAGCGCCTCACCGAGGAAGCCGCCATCCGGGCCTGGCTGCGCCTGGAGTTCCATGATCACGGCGTGCTGCGATCCGAGATCCGCGAGGAGCGGAAGACTGACCAGGCCGCCCTGCGGTTCAAGCCCTACTTCGACTTCTCCGAGCCCATCCGCAAGATCCCCAGCCACCGCCTGCTGGCCCTGCGCCGGGGCGAGAAGGAGGAGCTCCTCACGGTCAAGCTCCTCGTCGATCGGGAGACTTTGGTGACCCAGCTGGTCTCCAAAGTCCAGGTGAACCCGGGCAGCGGCTACCGCCGCTTCCTGCACGATGTGGCGGGCGACACTTTCGACCGCCTCCTGGCCCCCGCCATCGAATCCGAGGTGCGCTACGAAGCCAAGAAGAAGGCCGATGGCGAGGCCATCAAGGTCTTCCAGACCAATCTGGATCACCTGCTGCTCGCGCCGCCCGCAGGCCAGCGTTGCACCTTGGGCGTGGATCCCGGCATCCGCACTGGCTGCAAGCTCGTGGTCATCAACCGCCTGGGCCAGCTCGTCCAGAACGTGGTGATCTACCCGCTGGAACCCAAGCGCGATCTCGATGGCAGCCGCGCCCTGCTCGAAAAGCTCTGCACCGAGAATCCCATCGAGGCCATCGCCATCGGCAACGGCACCGGCGGTCGCGAGGTGGAGACCTTCATCCGCGAGTGGCTGAAGGAAACGAACCGCACCGGCCTCATCTGCATCAGCGTGAGCGAGGCGGGCGCCTCGGTCTATTCCGCCAGCGATATCGCCCGGGAGGAATTCCCCGAGCATGATGTCACCGTGCGCGGCGCCGTGAGCATCGCCCGGCGTTTCCAGGATCCGCTGGCCGAATTGGTGAAGGTCGATCCCAAGAGCATCGGCGTGGGCCAGTACCAGCACGATGTGAATCAGACCGCCCTCAAGAAGGGCCTGGATGTGGTGGTGGAGAGCTGCGTGAACCGCGTGGGCGTGGACCTCAACAGCGCCTCCTACAAGCTGCTGGCCTATGTGGCGGGCATCGGCGAGGGCCTGGCCAAGAACATCGTGGCCCATCGCTTCGAACACGGCGCCTTCAAGCGCCGCGAACAGCTCCTGGACATCGGCCGCTTCGGCGCCAAGGCTTTCCAGCAGGCCGCGGGGTTCCTGCGCATCCAGGATGGTGAAGATCCGCTCGATGCTTCGGCGGTCCACCCGGAAAGCTACCCGGTGGTGCAGCGCATCTGCCAGCTGGCCGGCAAGACCGTGCCCGAACTCATCGGCAACGATGCCGCTCTGGACGCCCTCGACCCGAAGCTGCTGGTAGATGACCAGTTCGGTCTCGAGACCGTGAAGGACATCCTCGCTGAACTGAAGAAGCCCGGCCGCGATCCCCGCCACCGCTTCGAGATCGTCCAGTTCCGCGAAGGCGTGAACAAGCCCAGCGATCTGGAGATCGGCATGGAGCTCCAGGGCATCGTCACGAACGTGACCGACTTCGGCGCCTTCATCGATGTGGGCGTCCACCAGGACGGCCTGGTGCACCTCTCCGAGATCGCCCACCGCTATCTGAAGAATCCCGCGGATGCGCTCAGCGTCGGGCAGGCCGTGAAGGTGAAGGTGCTGGCCGTGGATCTGGAGGCCAAGCGCATCGCCCTTTCGATCAAGGCCCTGCTGGCGGCGCCCGAAGGGGCGGACCGGCCCCAGCCCCGCCATCACCGCCGTCCGCAGAACCAGCCCAGGCCCCTGGGTGAGCCCCGTCCCGAAGGCGCCCGTCCTCAGGGGCCCCGCCCACCCAGGCCGGAAGGGGCGAGACCGCCCAGGCCGGAAGGGGCGAGACCGCCCAGGCCCGAAGGACCGAGGCCACCCAGGCCCGAAGGACCGAGGCCGCCCCGGCCCGAAGGGGCAAGGCCGCCCCGGCCCGAAGGGGCAAGACCACCCAGACCGGAAGGACCCCGGCCCCCGCGACCGCTGGCTTCTCGCCCGCCCCGTCCCGACCAGGACAATCGCGCCCCCCAGCCCAAATCCGAACCGGTGGTTCCGGCCACCAACTCCTCGCTGTCAGACCTGGTGGCCAAGTTCAACAAGGGGCATCGCTGATGCACCCGGCCTGGAAGCTCCTGGCACCTGCGGCCCTGCTGCTGGCCCTGGCCTGCCAACCGCAGCCATCGGCGCCGGTTTACGGCCCATGGGAGGAAGGCCTCACCCTGGCCTTCGAGGATCCGTCTCTGCCGGGCCCTCAACGCCCGTCCGATCGACTGCAGGTGCGGGTCGCCCATTCCGCCATGGCCCCCGGCGCCCCGAAGATGGTGCAGCTCGATCTCGCCAGCTCCCAGGGTCAGATGAGCCTGCTGGTGCGCCACCAGGAAGGGGGCATCGCCCTGGTCGGAGCAGATGGCCGCGTGCTGGCCCAGTCGCTTCCACCCGGCTTCCCCGCCACCGCCATCTGGACGGACCGCGGCACGGAGTTCCGCGTCATCGGGCGCGCCGCCTGGCTCGGCGCCTCCATCCTGCCAGCCACCTCGGATCCGATCGGCATCTGGGTCGAGGCCCGGCCGGCCCAGGGCCACCGCCGCCGGACCCTTTACCTGGCAAACCTCGGTGAGGTGGAATCCATGGAGGAGCGCGCGGGTGGCTGGGTCACCGTGAACCGGCTCGTCGCGCGCGGCTTCACGGATCTTCCCGCCATCAAACGCCCCTGATCGAACGCCCCGGAGCCGCCATGGCCGAATCGACGACCCCAACCGAAGACATCGAGATTCCCCAGCCACCCGGCGCCGCGAAGGGCATGGTGCGGGACAACCTCGAGGTGATTTGCTTCGCCATGGTGCTGATCCTGTTCTTCAAGGCCTTCGTGGGCCAGCAGTTCAAGATCCCCTCGGCCTCCATGCGCAACACGCTGATGATCGGCGACCACCTGCTGGCCAACAAGTTCATCTTCGCCCAGCCCCAGTGGGCCTGGGAGGAGACCCTCTTCCCCATGCGCGGGGTGAAGCGGGGCGACATCATCGTCTTCCGCTATCCCATCGATCGCGAGCAGGACTATGTGAAGCGCTGCGTGGCGCTGGCGGGGGACACAGTGGAGATGCGCAACAAGCGCCTCTTCGTAAACGGCAAACAAGTCACGGGCGCCTTCGAGCACCAGTTCGGCCGCACCCCCGAAGGCCCCACGCCGGGCCCCTGGCCGCCCCAGCGCTACGCCGGCGAGGCCGAGCGCCCCATGGGCCTCTGGCGCCATGCGGATCCCGAAGTGCTGGCGCTCCATGCCCGCAACCAGATGCAGTCCATGCGCAGCCTCATCCAGGATGGCTTCAAGGACAACCTGGGGGCCGTCACCGTGCCGCCGGGCCATCTCCTCGCCATGGGCGACAACCGGGACAACAGCGAGGATGGCCGCTACTGGGGCTTCCTGCCGGTGGACCACCTGCGCGGTCGGCCCTTCATCGTGTGGTGGAGCTTCCGCGAGGGTGAAACGGACAATGACAATGGCCGCGTGCCCGACGGCCCCACCGATGTAGCCGCCGATTTCATCGATGCCGCCCGGCACTTCTTCACGCGCACTCGCTGGGAGCGCACCGGGACCATCCCTGAGTAGCCCTCGCCTCCTCGCCATCCTGTTGCTGCTGCCGCTGCCCCTGACGGCCTGGGGCGACAAGGGTCACCGTACCGTTTCGACCCTCGCCCTCCGCTCGCTGCCGCCCGGCCCGCGGGCCTGGTTCCAGGGGTGGGAGGCCATGGTCGGCGATCACGCCTCCGACCCCGACCACTGGAAGCAGGACCGGAAGGAGGGTCCCCGCCACTACTTCAACGTGGAGCCCTACGGTGATCCGCAGCACCTGCCCCGCACCTTGGCCGAAGCCCAGGCGAAGATCGGCGGCGACTACTACCGGCGCGGCGTAGTGCCCTGGATCATCCAAGACCGCTGGCGGGATCTGGTGGCGGCCTTCCAGGAAGGAGACGCGGCCAAGATCGCGCTCACCGCCTCCATCCTGGGCCACTACATCGCCGATGCCCATGTGCCCCTGCACACCACCGAGAATCATGACGGCCAGTCCACCAACCAGCGGGGGATCCACAGTCGCTGGGAAGGCGGCCTCGTGGACCGGTATGTGGCGGAGGACGCCCTCACCGTCCTGCCAGCCCAGGCGGATGGCGGCTTCTTCGGACGCCCCTGGGACTGGCTGCAGGCCTCCCATGCGCTGGTGCCGCAGCTGCTGGAGGATGATCGCAGCGCCGATCGCACCACCTCGCTCGGCGCCCGGGGGAAACAGCGCACCCAGGCCTACTGGATGATCCTCTGGGCCAAGCAGGGGCCGATGGTGAAGCAGCAGCTCGAACGCGCAGGGCAGCACCTCGGCGATGCGATCCTCAACGCCTGGCTGGCAGCAGGCAGACCGAGCCCGCCAACTCCGCCGGCGGGTTAACTCCGCCGCGAATGCGGCGGAGCAGATGCCGGACGGGAAATTGGCTCAGCGGCCCTCTTCCCACCGCTTCCGGTCCAGCCACACCTGCTCGTCCTTGCCGCGGGGATCCTTGCCGCGCCAATGCAGCTTCAGTGGGCCCTGGGCATCCTTCTTCAGCACGGCCACACCTGGTCCCTCGCCCGTGCGCAGCAGGTGCAGAAGGGCCTCGACGCTGGAGATCTGGGGCAGGAAGGGCAGCGGAATCTGGGCCAGAGCGCTGGCCCGCTGGTCCACCTTCTGCCGGGGCACCTGCAGGCGGTAGCCGGAGGCCCGATCCCCCTCCAGCAGAAGCAGCCGCTCGCCCGGCGCGTGGAGCTCGATGACGAGCCGGCCACTGGCGGCCTCCATTAACAGGCTGAGGGTGCCGACGCCTTCGCCATCGGGGCCGGCATAGCCCCAGCCATACTGGGCACGGATGGGCGCGGCGGGCGCTGGCGCCGTGATGGGGGGCGGTACTTGAAGCGGCATCACAGCTCGTCCTCATCGTCATCATCATCGGGGCTGGCCAAGGGCCTGGGCTCCGTGGGCTTGGCTGCTGTGGCATCCGGTTTGGCGGCCTGTTCCTTGGCGATCCGCACGCGGAGATCCCCCAAGCGCTTCTCGAGGGCGGCGCGTTCGGGGAAGACGAAAGCCAGGGCCCGATCCCACTGCGCGGCGGCCTCGACCAGCTTGCCCTGCTTCACCAGCACCTCTCCGAGGTGCTTGCGGACTTCGGGGCTGAAGGGGTTCAACTCCACGGCGCGCCGGAGGCTGGCTTCCGCTTCCACGATCCGGCCCAGCTTGAACTGCGCCCAGCCCAGGCTGTCCAGCACATTCCCATTGTCGGGCGTGGCCTTGGCGCTCGCCTCGATCAGGGTCACAGCCTCCTCCAGATCCCGATCCTGCTCCAGCAGCAGGTAGCCCAGGTTGTTCTGGACCAGCGGATTGAAGGGTTCCAGCGCCTGCGCCTCCCGCAGCACCGCCAGGGCTTCGGCGTGCCGGCCGAGCTGCTCATATGCCTGGCTCTGCAGGATGAGCATGTCCACGCTGCGGGCCGGGGAGAGCTTGCGGGCGCGCTCCAGGGCCTCCAGGCACTTGTCCCAGCGCTGGAATTCCTGCCAGAGCGCCGCCATGCCTTCCAGATGCAGCTGCTCCAGATCCGCGCGGGTCTCCTTTCTGGAGAAGAAACGGTATTCCAGGTGCTTGGGCGGAAGCTTGCCGGCCTGCTGGAAGAAGGGGATCTTCGGATACCGGGCGATCCCCTCCTTGAGGGTGAGCAGCGCATTCTTCCAGTCGTTCTGGCTGACGAAGGCCTGGGTCTTGAAGACCAGCACCTCGCCATCCGTGCGGGGCCGCGGGCTGCGGTCCTTGAGGAAGGCCAGCAGGGCCTTGCCCTTGCCCTGGAGCAGCAGGGATTCGGCATAGAACATCTGGGCGCCATCGGCGATCCACTCGGTCTCGATCGCTTCGGCCACGAGCCCCTTGAGCCGCCGTTCGGCTTCCTCAAAGCGCCCCAGGTTCATGAGGGCCCGGGCTGTGTGGAAGGTCAGCGTCGGGCTGCCCTTGATGGCCTCCGCCTTGGCCAGGGTTTCCAGGGCCTCCGAATAACGGGCCGTCTGGATGCGGATGAGCGAGACGTTCTCCCACAAGCCGGGTTCCTGCGGCATATGGCGTGCCAGCAGGAGGAAGCTCTCCTCCGCGTGGGCGAGGTAGCCGGCCTTGATCTGCTCGCGGGCCAGTTCCTCGAGCAGCCGGAGATGCCGGTCCTCCAGCGTCCGGGCATTCAGGGCCAGCAGGGCCTCGCGCTTCCCTTCGTAATCCTGGATGGCACGGGCATGGATGACAGCGCGCTCCCAGGCGGGCGTGAAACCAGGGCGCAACCGCCCCAGGCGCAACCAGGCCCGTAGCGCGCCTTCGCTGTCCTTGGTCTGCTCGGAAACCTCACCGAGTCGGGCCCAGAGCTCCGCGTCCTGCGGCAGGCGCAGCGCGGCGATCCGCAGTTCCTTCGCCGCCTCGGGGGCCAGCGCGGCGTCTTTCTGGGAGCGCTGGAACTGGAGCAGCGCCAGGTGGGCCTGCGCCTCGGCACTTTGCGGGGCGAGTTCCACGGCCTTCCGCGCCGGCGCCACGGCGCCATCCGGATCCTGCGCTTCCTGGAGGGCCTCCGAGAGCCGGAGATGCGCCTCCGCACTCAGGGGGACCTGGGTCAGCACCCGCCGGTAGATCGCGGCGGCCGCCACGGGATCGGCCCCCCCGCCCCGCAGTTGCAGGGCACGGGCCTGGAGCATGAGGGCGCGGGCATCCTCGGCGGTGGCGGCAGCCACCACGAGCAGGAGCGCCAGAAGGGGGCGGCGGAGGTCAAGCACGGGCAGTCTCCTGATGGAGCATGGACAGGAGCCGGGCATGGCTCGTTTCCCAGGCCTGGGGCGGGAGGGCCCGCTGCACGGCGGGCTCGCCGGGTCGAGGGAGGATGCAGTAGATCTCGGTGGCGGGAACTTCTCCGATGGGACCGGGCGCATGCTTCGCCTTCTTGTCCCGCGCGAGCAGCGGCAGGCAGGCGGGCCAGGGCGGCACCAGCGGCAGCAGCGGGGCTAAACGCCGGGCGAGCAGTTCCAGCAAGCTGGCAGGAAAGGCTTTCAGGCCCTGTTCTTCAGCCAGCAGACAGGAGCCCAGCAGGCCGACGCCCACCGCCTCCCCATGCAACAGCTGATAGCCGGAGGCCGCCTCCAGCGCGTGCCCCAGCGTATGGCCGAGGTTCAGCAGACGCCGCTCCCCGGCCTCCCGCGGATCGCGGTGGACTACGCCCGCCTTGTAGGCCAGGGCCCGCTCCACCCAGGCAACCTTCACCGGTCCCACCTGCAGCATCTCCTCGGCCCAGGCCAGCTCACCCAGGATGAGCGCCGTCTTGACCAATTCCCAGCGGCCATTTTCGAGCTGGCGGCCCGGCAACCCTTCGAGAAAGGCCGTGCAGGCGACCAGCCGGCGAGGCGGATGGAAAGCGCCCACCAGATTCTTGCCCGCGGCGAGATCCGCCCCGGTCTTGCCGCCCAGGGCCGCATCCGCCATGGCCAGCAGCGTGGTGGGCCAGACCTGCCAGGCGACGCCCCGCAGGTAGAGCGAGGCCGCCAGCCCCGTCAGATCTGAGAGCACGCCGCCCCCCAGGGCCACCACTGTGACATCCCGGTGCAGGGGCACGCCGGCCCAGTGCTCCAGCCAGGGGATCACCGTGCGGAGCTTCTTCTCCTCTTCCGGAACGGACACCCACAGGGCATGGGCGGGCTCCGGCATTCCAGCCGCCAGCCAGGCCGCGCGCAGCCGCTGGTCGCCAAGCAGCGTCCAGGTCCCCTCTGGCAGCAGTTCCCGCTCGGGTGCATCCAGCAGGAAGACTTCCGTGGCGAAGCTGGAGGGTGTGGCCAGTCTCATTGGCGGCCCTTGAGGGTGGCCTCGGCCGTCATGATCTGCTCGCCCCGAAGCCACTGGATTACGGCCTTGTCGCCGGGCTTGAAGGCGCCCAGCGCACCCATGAAGTCGTAGATGCTCTTCACCGGCCTGTCCCCGAACTGGATCATGATGTCCCCGGCCTGCATGCCGATGGTTTCGGCAGTGGAGCCCTTGGTGACCCCGTTGATGCGGAAACCCTTGGGATTGTCGGCGTAATCAGGAAGTGTGCCGAAGGCGATGCGCATCGGTCCACCATCGCCCTTCATGGGGATCTTGGCGGTTTCGGGATCAAAGGCCGGGACCGTGTCGGCATTGGCCAGATCCAGCGTGACAGTCTTGCCGAAGGCCGCGAGCTTGGCCATGCCCGGGAAGTTGATGAGCTCCGCGGTATCCGTGGGCCGGTGGTACTCGCCATGGATGCCGGTGAAGAAGAAGAAGGTGGGGATCTTGGCCTGGGAGAAGCTCATATGATCCGAACCACCCACGCTGGCGCCCACATCGGCGCTCACCGAAAAACCCTTTGGCACGAACTTCTGTGCGGCCACCACGGCGGATTTCGGCGCCCCCAGGCCACCCATCATCAGCTTGGGAGCCTTGAGATCGAGGCGGCCCACCATGTCGAAGTTGAGCATGAACTTCACGGACTCCAGCGGGTGGGTGGGATGCTGCACCCAGTACTGGGAGCCCAGCAGGCCCTCCTCCTCGCCGGCGAAGTGGAGCAGCAGGATCGAGCGCCGGGGCCGCTCCTTTTTCAGCTGCCGGGCCAGTTCCACGATCATGGCGGTCCCCGAGGCGTTGTCGTCCGCGCCGGGATGGATCTGCCCGCGGGCCTCGACGCCACCCATGCTGTGGCGCTCCCCGATGCCGAGATGATCCATGTGCGCGCCGAGGACGATGTATTCCTTCCGCAGTTTCGGATCCCGGCCGGGGATGACTGCGATGACGTTGGGGACCCGCGCTTCTTCGCGGGCCAGCTTCAGGTCGAGGGAGAGCGCGCTCCAGGGGGACTGGACGAAATCCTGGCTGGCGGGCTTTCCCGTGGCCTTGATGGCCTTGAAGCGGGCGCCCAGATCGCCGCAGGCCTTGGCCAGCGCCTCGGGCGTCATGCCCACCACGGGAATGTCCAGCTTCACCGGGCCCTCCTCGCGCTGGAGCGGACGGAGACCGACTTCCTCCAGCACGATGACGCCCGCCACCTTGGCGGATTCCAGCCGCTTCAGCCGGGCCAGCAGGCTGCGCTCGCCCCGCGGCAGGTGGGCGAAGACATCGAGATCCGGCACCGAACGGGCGATCACCGCAACCCGGCCCTTGAGCTCGATGCCAGCAAGGTCGTCATAGCCACCGGGGATCTGGATGCCGTAGCCGAGAAACGCGAGGGCCTTGCTGCGGAAGTCCGCGTCGCCACTCAGACCCAGGGCCTCGATGTCCTTGCCCCAGACCAGGGGCTGGGGGCTGTCGCCCACGGTGAGGGCCGCGTCCTGCCGCACCCGCACCACTTTGGCGATGAACGGGAACCGCTGGATCTGGGTCTTGAGGCCCAGCGCCTTCAACTCGCCTTCGATGCGCCGGGCAGCCTGATCCAGCTCCGGGTAGCCATTGCCACGGCCCTTCAAGGCGGGCGAGGCCAGGTAGGTCACATCCTTCCTCAGCCGCGCTTCCGCGGCCTTCTCTTGGCCAGCCGTGGGGGACTGGGCCAGGAGGCTGGCCGTGACGAGGAGGAAAGTCCAGGGACTCATGCTGTCTCCGAGGGAATCCCCAGTGTACATGAGGCCGCCGGCCAACCGGGTTCCCCGCGGGTGTGGGACAATGGGCCCATGTCTGAACAGGGAGCCTTCTTCCGGTCCGATCAGGTGGACCAGCGACCCATGCGCCACGCGCTGCTCTGGCGCCTGGCCAGCTATCTGCGCCCGCAATGGGCGGCGCTGCTGGCCCTCCTGGTGCTGATGGGCCTTGGTGCCTTTCTGGAAGTGCTGCCGTCGGAACTGACCCTGCGGCTCATCAACCGCTTCATGGACCAGGGCAGCCTGAGCGGCGCCGCGCCGCTGGTGGCGGGCTTCTTCGGCATCCTCATCGCGGGCTTCCTCGTCAGCTTCGCCCGCTACTTCCTGCTGGCCAAGGTGGGGCAGAAGGCCATGCTCGACCTGCGGGTGCAGCTCTTCGCGCACCTGATGGGGCGCAGCACGGACTTCTTCCACCGCAACCCCGTGGGCCGCCTGATGACCCGGGTGACCAGTGACGTGCAGAACCTGAACGAGATGTTCGCCTCTGGCTTCGTGGCCATCGTGGGCGATGCGCTGTCCCTGCTGGCCATCGTGGCCTGGATGTTCTGGACCCACGCCGGCATGGCCCTGGTGGCGCTGGTGATCCTGCCCTTCCTGCTGGTGGCCACGGAATTCTTCCGCCGCCGCGCGGGCGAAGCCTTCCGCGAAACCCAGCGGCGCTACGCCGCCATCAACTCCTTCCTGCAGGAGCAGATCTCGGGCATGGGCCTCGTGCAGGTCAACGGCCAGGAGCTCCGCAGCGGCCAGCAGTTCCGCACCCTCAACGAGGACTACTACCAGGCCTTCCTCCGCACGATCTTCGCCTACGCCGTGTTCTTCCCCGTGGTGGAATTCATCACCTCTGGCACCCTGGCGGCGCTCATCTTCTACGCGGGCTTCAAGCTCAAGGCCGGGGCCATCACCTGGGGCCTGCTGCTGGCCTTCATCCAGCAGTCCAGCCGCTTCTTCCGCCCCATCCGCGAACTGGCCGAACGCTACAACGTGATGCAGACGGCCCTGGCTTCCAGCGAACGCATCTTCCGCCTGCTGGACAACCGGGAGGAGATTCCCGAAGCCGCGGACGCCAAGCCCGCCACCTTTGCCCGGGAGATCCGCTTCGAGGCTGTCACCTTCGCCTACGAGGCAGGTGGCCGCCAGGTCGTGCGCGGCCTCAGCGGCGTCATCCCCAAGGGCCGCCGCGTGGCTGTGGTGGGCCATACCGGCGCCGGCAAGAGCACGCTGATCAACCTGCTCATGCGCTTCTACGATGTCTCCGAAGGCCGCATCACCGTGGACGGGCTCGATGCCCGTGATCTGAAGCTGCGCGGCCTGCGCGACCTCTTCGGGCTGGTGCTCCAGGATGTCTTCGTCTTCTCCGGCTCGCTGCGCGACAACATCGTGCTGGACCGGCCGCTGGAGCAGGGCCGCCTTGCTTCGGTACTGGAACAGAGCCAGCTCAAGGATCTGGTGGACCGCCTGCCCGAGGGCCTGGAAACCCAGGTGGGCGAGCGCGGCCAGAAACTCAGTGCGGGCGAGCGCCAGCTGCTGGCCTTCGCCCGGATGCTCTACCTCGAGCCCGCCGTGCTGCTGCTGGATGAGGCCACCGCCAACATCGATTCCGAAACCGAAGCGAAGATCCAGACCGTCATCGAGCGGGTGAGCCATCGCCTCACCACCTTCACCATCGCCCACCGGCTGTCCACCATCCGCGACGCCGACGAAATCTGGGTCATGGACCAGGGCGCCCTCGTCGAGCGCGGCACCCACGATGGCCTCATCGCCCAGGACGGCGTCTACGCCAAGCTCGTGCGGCTGCAATTCAGCGAGAGCGAAGCCGCCTAGACTGGAGCCATGCTCCACCTCCCGCCTCTCTACCCGATCACCGACGCCACGCGCCCCGAGTCCCTGTCGGCGCAGATCCGGGGCTTCGGAGCGGCGGGGTTTCCGCTGGTGCAGTTCCGGGGCAAACCGCTGGATGCGCAGGCGCAATGGCTCGAATTGCGGGCGGCGCTGGCCGAAGCCGCGGCGAACGGGGGCTGGCCCTTCATCTGTGTGAACGACCGGGCGGATTTGGCGCTGCTCGCGGCCCAGGAGGGCCTGGCGCCCTGGGGGCTGCACCTGGGGCAGGACGATCTGCCCGCCGCGGAGGCGGCCAGGCTGCCCGGGCTCGGCCGCTGTCACCTAGGCGCCTCGACCCATGAACCTGCCGAGTGGGAGACCGTGGCCGCCGCCTGCGATCACGCGGGCCTGGGGCCGTTCCGCGGCACGGCCACCAAGGCGGATCATGCCGCGCCCATCGGCCTGGCGGGTCTCCGGGCGGGCTGCACCGCGCTGCGTGATCAGGGGCTTGCGCCCATTGCCATCGGGGGGCTCACCCTGGCCGATGCCCACGCCTGCTTCGAGGCCGGCGCAGAAGCCCTGGCCATGGTGGGCGAGGTTCACCGCTCCCAGGATCCGGCCGCCCTCGGCTGGGAGGCGCAGCGCCTGCGTTGGCGCGTTCGTCCGCCCTTCCGGCGCGGCCAGGGGATCGTGCTCCTCGGCGGCAGCGGCGCGGGCAAGACCACCCTGGGCCGGGAGCTGGCCCGGCGCCTGGCCCTGCCCTTCCACGATCTGGACGCGGTCATCGAGGCCAGCGCAGGCCGCCCCATCACTGCCCTTTTCGCGGAAGCTGGCGAAGACAGCTTCCGCGCCCTCGAAACGCAACTGCTGCCTGGGCTCCTGGCTGCACCCGCCGTCGTGGCCCTGGGCGGGGGAGCCTGGGAAGCCCAGGCGAACCGGGACGCGGTGGCGGCCGCGGGCATCGCGCCTCTCTGGCTGGCCGAGGCCCCGGCCCGAGCCTGGGAACGGGTGGGGCAGGACCCCAAGCGGCCCCTGGCCCAGGATCGCGCCGCCTTCATGGCCCGCTGGTCGGCCCGCCTGCCCGGCTGGTCGCTGGCGCCCCTGGCGCTCCCATTCGGTCACAGTTCCCGGGAGTTGGCTGCGGCCTTGCTAGACTGATGGATCTACCCCTGAGAACCCATTGGACCTGATTCTTTCCGATCTGCATTCGAACCTGCACGCCCTCCGCGCCGTGCTGCGGTTCGCGCGGCGACGCTCCATCCACCGCTTCGTGCTGCTGGGCGATCTGGTGGGCTATGGCGCCCATCCCAATCAGCTGCTCGACAAGGTCCGTGAGCTGCGGCCCCGGTTCATGGTCCGCGGCAACCACGACAAGGTCTGTGCGGGCCTGGAGCCGGATAGCGCCTTCAGCCTGCCCGCACGGCAGGCGGCGGACTGGACGCGGGAGCGGCTGCGCCAGGACAACTGGCGATTCCTGGCCGATCTGCCGGTGGGGCCCGTCTGGGTCGGCGAGGACTATCAGATCGCCCACGGCTCACCCAAGGATGAGGATGCCTACCTGCTCCATATGCGGGAGATCAGTCAGGCCTTCGAGGCCTTCCAGGGCCAGCTCTGCTTCTTCGGCCACACCCACCTGCCCGGCTGCTTCGAACTGGACGAAGCCCAGGGTCAGTTGAACTGGATTAGCCTCCAACCCGGCGAATGGTTCCCGCTCCAACCCTGCTGCCGGTACCTGGTGAACCCGGGCTCTGTCGGCCAACCCAGGGACCGGGATCCGCGCGTCTCGTTCATGACGTTCGACCCCAAGCGCCGCCGACTGAGGCTCCATCGCCTCGACTACGACGTGAAGGGCGCAGCCAAGGCCATCCTCGCCGCGGGCCTGCACCGCAACCTGGCCGACCGGCTGGGTCAGGGCATCTGAAAGGCAGCACTCCCATGGGCCACGCCTCCATCCTCTCCGCCCCTGTCCTCGAGCAGTTCCTCCTCCAGGCCCGCCTCACCCGGGCCGGGCTAAGCCTGCGGCTGCAGGGAGCCAATGCCCGGCTGCTGGGAGATCTGCGCATCCACGCCTTCCGCGCGGGTTCCGGGCTGGAACTCTCCGGTCTCCATGCGCGGGACCTGGTACCCGCGCCGGGCACACCGGTGACGCTCACCATTCTGCTGGGCGACGAAGTGCTCACCCTGGAATCCATCCTCCTCCCGTCCACCCAGGAGGAGGGCGGGGCCACCTTGCTGCGCCTCGATTGGCCCCGCGAACCCGCCCGCCTGCATCGTCGCCGGGATGTCCGCGTGGCGGGGCCCGATCAGTCCCCGCTCAAGGCCAGCGTGGGCCTCGGGGGCCGCAACTATGACGCCCTGCTGATGAACCTCACGGAAACCGGCGTGGGCCTCGCCTTCCAGGAGGCACTGCTGGTGGAGCTCCATGCCGCCGTGGACATCGACGCGGTGCTGCCCGATGGCGCCGTCCTGCACTGCCCCGGCGAAGTGCGCCACCTCACCTATCTGGAAGGCGAGGACTATCCCACGCGCCTGGGCGTCGTGCTCAACCCGTTGCCGGGAACGGACCTGGAACCCATCCACCGCTTCATCCAGACCCGGCGCACCGACCGCTCCCAGAGCTTTCGGCAGGACTAGCAACGGCATCGAAGGTCACCCACGAGGATGGCCTTCGACGCCGGTTGTCCGCTGCGGGCTTGAAAATTCGAGCCTGCTATTTCGCGAAAACCATATCACCCGTGGCGGAAAGGTAGAATTTCTCGCCCCGGGCGTTCTGCTGGATCACATGGCCCTGGTCGTCGACCCCCAGCACAGTCACCTTGCTCTCACCCTTGATGCCATCGAACTTGATGAAGATGGACTGTTGCCCTGCGGCGCGCGCCGCACCCTTGCCCGCATCAGCATTGCTGGCCATGCCGTGGACCTTGATGTAGCCCAGGGACTCGGAGCTCATCCATTTCAGGTCACCGGTATTCGGCTCCACCTGGAAGAACTCCCCCTGGGGGGTCTTGAAGACCGGGCTGCCGTTCATCAGACCGGCCACGGACAGGCTGTCGCGCCACTTCAAGAAGGAGTTGGCGAACTTGATGTGGGCGGAACCACGGTCCACCTTCGCGGCCGCGACTGGACTGGCCGAGAAGGGCATGGGCTGGGCGGCGGCGGGAGCCTTGGTAGTGGGCGCTGGGCTCTTGGGAGCCTGAGCAGAGGCACTCGAGGCCATGAGGACACCTGCAGACAGCAGGGCAGCTGCGGAGGCCTGGGAAGTGGAAGTGCGTTTGCGCGTCATGGCGCCTCCTTGGGAATAGTGAAGCCGCTTCAGGATTGCGGCGAAAAGGCCGGGACAACGCGTGGGCGCCGGGCGGGATTCGCCACCAAGGTGCCCCGGCAGACTGGCGCCCCGCAGTGGCAGGGGAAGAGTTCTCGACACAAGGCCTTGGACAGGCGGTTGCCAACCACGGATTGGAGCTGGTAGTCGAAGGTCAGCTCAGCCCCATCGGCAATGTCCTGCATGGCATACAGGGTGGGCACGCCGCCGAAGGTGTATACCTCACAGTTCGGCGTGCAGCTGTGGTTGAGAAAACGCGCATCGTTGCCCGCCACGGCGCCATCCACGGCCAGGTCGTCATCCAGGTTCAACACATAGGTGAGCTTCCGCTCACCCCGCCCCGCGGCCGCGATCAGTTCGGCTTTCGCAACCCGCTGGCCCTTGTACTCGATGATCCGGGTACCCCTGGGAATCGCCGCCTTGGCGAAGGCGCCGGTGCCGTGGATCGCCGAGTCCTGGACCCGGATAAGGTCCCGCTCGGGCCAGGAGGCCTGCGCAATGCTGGGCAATGGTTCAGGGGTCATGGAGGACCATGATGCCCTTAGAGTTCAAAGAAAAATAGGAAATTCAAGCTATTGATTGAATTTTTTGATTCTTTCCCCGAAAAGATACATTCACCCCCGGGCACCCGGCCCGCCAGTGCAGGAACGCGATGGCTCAGGCCTTCCGGAGACTCACCGCCATGCCGCCCGCACCGAGGAGCAGCGCGATCACGGCTTGCACCAGAGTCTTATAGGAAACCTCGGCACCGCCAAAGATCGCCGAGCGGAGGAACAGCAGGCCCGCGAGGAGCAGCAGCGCATAGATGGCCACCATGACCTTCCGGGCCTTCTCGTTGGTCGCGGGCGTATCCGCCGCGAAGATCCGGTCGTAGAAGACGAGCCCAACCGCCGCACAGATGTTGAGCGCGACGAAGATGAGCCAGAACAGGCGCGCCGCTGCGGCGGCACCGGGTTGGCCCACGAGGGGCTTGAGCATGGAGCCGTAGAGCGAGCCCCCCAGGCTTGAGCCGATGAGGCTGCCGATCACGCCGTACAGAAAGGCGTAGCCCATGTAGACGGCCTTCTTGTCCTCGGGAGCCACCAGTCCGACATAGCTGTAGTACTTCGGGTGGGCGGTCATCTCCCCGATGGAGAAGACCGAGATGCCGAGGATGAACACCCAGACATTGGTGGAGGCCGCGAGGCAGAGGAATCCCAGCGTGCCGATGACGATGCCCGTCACCATGGTCGGCAGCGGCCGGATGTTCTTGACGAGGCGGCTGACAAGCACCTGCAGCACGATGATCGTCCCGCCGTTGACCACCGTGACGTGCTCGGCATCGAACTTCAGCGGGATGCCGAACGAGGCGAAGAACCGGTTCACCGGCGTGGCATCCACGAAGTCGCGGAGATACCAGAGCACCGATCCGAAGTTCTGGAAGTAGAGGATCCAGAAGCCGGAATAGACCACGATCATCAGCATGAACCGCGCATCGCCCAGCACCATGGCGGCGCCGTGGGCGACCTCGCGAAGGCTCTTGGTATTCTCGGGCCTGGGGGGATCCTTGAAGAGGAACACCGTCGGCAACAGCATGGCGGCGCAGTAGAGGGCCGAGGCGATGAAGACATAGCGCCAGGAGAAGCCCTTCAATACGCTGACGAGCAGTGGCGCCAGGAAGGCGCCGATGTTGATCATCCAGTAGTAGATTCCGAAGCCGAAACCCGAGTTCGCTTCCGTGGTCGTCCGCGCCAGGGTCCCCGAGATGATCGGCTTGAACAGGCCCGCGCCGGTGGCCATGAGCAATAAGGCTGCGAACACGGCGCCGTACATGGTGACGCTGCCCGCGATGAAGTAGCCCGCCGACAGGATGGAGAAGGAGAAGAGCAGCATCCGCCGGTACCCGTAGCGGTCCGCCAGGGCGCCGCCGGCAATGGGGATGACATAGGTGAAGGCGTAGATCAGGCTCTGGAGGAAGCCCACGGATTGTTCCGTGAAGCCCAGGCCTCCCACGGCGACCTTGTTCGTCAGATAGACCGCGAGCACTGAGTTCAGGCCGTAGTAGGCCCCTCGCTCGAAGAGCTCCATCACATTCGCCAGCCAGAAGACGGGCGGGAAAGTGCGGAGGATTCCGGAAGAGCGCTGAGTCGACATTGTCAAAGTATGGTGGTTCCAACGGGCCATGGAAAGCGGGAACACAGAGGACACAACGTAGGGTCCTCTATGTTCCGCTTTTCGTTTCATTTTCCAAACGGAAGAGAAATCGCCACACCTTGCGATTCCACACATTCGCGGGTGCAATGATGGATCGAGAGGAAGCCCCGTGAAGACCATTTCCCTCCGCGTTGATGTGGACACCCTCGAAGGTTCGCTCACGGGCATCCCGACCCTGCTGCGCCTGCTGGACAAGCACCAGATGCGGGCCAGCTTCTACTTCAGCTTCGGCCCCGACAACAGCGGCAAGGCCATCCGGCGCATCTTCCGCAAGGGCTTCCTGGCCAAGATGCGCCGCACCAATGCCACCAGGCTCTACGGCTTCAAGACCATGATGTACGGCGTGCTGCTGCCGGCGCCCATCATCTGGAAACGGGCCGCCGCCCAGATGAGAGCCGCCCAGGCCGCCGGTCACGAGGTGGGCATCCACGCCTGGGATCATGTGCAGTACCACGATCTGCTGGATCGCAAATCGCGGAAGTGGCTGGCGGAATGGTACGCAAACGCCCATGAAGCCTTCGGCACCGTCTTCGGCGCACGGCCACTGGGCGCCGTGAGCCCCGCCTGGCGCTGCAACGACACCACGCTGGAGTTGCAGGAAGCCTACGGCCTGGCCTATGCGGGGGACTGCCGCGGCTTCGCGCCCTTCTACCCCATCGTCAAAGGGCAGGCCCTGAAGACCCTCCAGGTCCCCACCACCCTGCCCACCCTGGACGAGTTGCTGGGCCTGGATGGCCGCACGCCGGAGCAGGTGAATCGTGAAGTCTGGGATCTGGTGCGCGAAGACGCCCTGAATGTCTACGCCCTGCACACCGAAGTGGAGGGCGGCGCCCTCTTCGGGACCTTCGATGCCTTTCTGGGCGGGCTCAACGACCGCGGCGTGATCGCCCGCACCCACGCGGACTGGCTCCCCGAATGGCTGGCCGCGAAGCCGCCGGCCAAGCCCATCACACGAAGAGAGATCCCCGGACGGGCCGGCTGGGTGAGCTGGGAGGGCTGACCCTCGCAAGACGAGGGACTTCCCGCTAGGCTTTCGGTGCATCCCATCGCCCGAGGTTTCCATGCGCCCTTTTCTCCCCTTCCTGCTTTGCCTGGCCGTGTGCCTTCCTGCCTCTTTGCCGGTCAGCGCCCAGGGGACGGATGAGTCCCGCCTCAAGCAGGTCGAGCAACGCCTGGATGGCCTGCACTGGGAACTCGACGCCATCCGCAAGGCCACCGACGACCAGCTCTGGTTCCAGCGCCTGTCGGATGTGGCCCTCGTCGACAAGATCACCTACACGGGGCCGCCCAATCCCAAGGGGCAGGAGACCTATGGCATCAAGAACGAGCGGCACCCGCTAAAGATCCAGCAGTACGTGTTCGTCCCTCGCAAAGCCGAAGCGGGCCGGAAGCTTCCCCTCATCGTGCTGCCCCACGGTGGCGTCCACGGCGATTTCGGCACCTACCACGCCCACATCGTGCGGGAAATGATCGACCGCGGCTACATCGTGGTGGCACCGGACTACCGGGGTTCCACCGGCTATGGCAAAGGGTTCTATGAGGCCATCGACTACGGCGGCCTGGAAATCGAGGACGCGGTGGCGGGGCGGGACTGGGCCGTGGAGCACCTGCCGGTGGATCCCAAGCGCTGCGCCATCGTGGGCTGGAGCCACGGCGGCCTCATCGCCCTGATGGCCGTCTTTGATCACCCCGAGAAGTTCGCCGCGGCGTACGCCGGCGTGCCCGTCTCCGACCTCATCCTGCGCCTGGGCTATCTGGGGCAGGACTATGTGGCCGAGTTCTCGGCGAAGTACCACATCGGCAGGGAGCCCAAGGACGCCGTGGACGAATACCGCCGCCGCAGCCCCGTCTGGCAGGTCCAGAAACTCCGGACCCCCCTCCTCATCCACACCAGCACCAACGACCGGGATGTGAACGTGGTGGAAGTAGAGGTCCTCATCACGGCCCTCAAAGCCGCCGGCAAGACCTTCGAGCACAAGATCTACGCAGACGCCCCCGGCGGCCACAGCTTCAATCGCATCGACACGACGGTGGCCCAGGATTCCCGCAAGGAGATCTACCTGTTTTTGGAGAAGCACCTGAAGTAGTTCCAGACGGAAATCGTGGCCCTCTCGGGCCACGATTTCCGCATGCGGAAAACAACCTAGGCATGCTGCTTGAGCTTGTCCTTGCCGCCGAACCACTGATCCCAGTACACCACCACCGGGGCGGCGATGTAGATGGAGGAATAGGTGCCGGTGATGACGCCGATGACCAGGGGGAAGGCCAGATCGTGCAGGGCCGGGCCACCGAAGAGCCATAGGCAGACCGATACGAACAGGACGGACAGCGAGGTGAGGATCGTCCGGCCCAGCGTCTGGTTGATGGAGTCGTTCACCAGCTTGGTGATGGTGACCCGACGGTACTCGGGGCGGTGGCTGTTCTCACGGATTCGATCGAACACCACGATGGTATCGGCCATGGAGTAGCCCATCAGGGTGAGGAAACTGGCCACCACGGGCACGTTGAACTCGTAGCCGAAGGCCGCGAAGAGGCCCAGCGCCATGATCATGTCGTGGATGAGGGCCACGATGCCGCCCACGGCGAAGCTGGCCGTGAACCGGAACATCACGTAGATGAGGATGGCCGCGGAAGCCCAGAAGAGGGCCCAGAGGGTCTTGGAGGTCCACTCGCCGGAAATGCTGGGGGAGAAACTTTCATCCTTGAGGATGACCACGGCGCCCAGGCGGTAGTTCTTCTGCACCGTATCCTTCAGGGCCTGGGGAATGTCCTTCGGGAGTTCGCCGTAGGTCTGGTAGAGCCCCGAGCTCAGCTTGTCCCGTCCCGAAATGACCTTCTCTGCCAGGGGCGCGTAGGCCGCCGAAAGCGCCAGATCGTCGCCGGGCGTGCCCAGGGGGTTGGCCTTGGCCAGCACATCCGTAAGGTTCTTGGAGCCTTCGAGGTTGAGCGTGGGCAGCGTGCTCCCGGCGGCCTCTGGATCCATCTGCTTGAAGAGGGCGCGGAGGGCGTTGGCCTGGAGGGTGCTGTCCTTCTGATCCCCGTCCTTCTTGGCCTTCACCTTGACGGAGAAATCGCGTACGGACTTGTCATCGTTCTCGTAGGCCACCACGGTGGCATCCGGGAAGCCATTCTTCGTGAGGGCGGCCCGGATGGTCTCGGGTTCCATGGCGCCGCGGAATCGCACCGTCATATCGTTGCCGCCCACGAACTGCATGCCCAGGTGGATGCGTTTGTTTTGGGTGAGATTCCAGGGCCGCACATAGAGCACCGAGATCACGATGATGCCCCAGCTGATGGCCAGGGCGAGGCCCTTGTACTTCATGAAATCGTAGGATGATCCCTTGAAGAAGGTGTGTGTCCCCACGGAGAGGGATTTGGTACCCGGGTGGCGTTCGAGCACCCAGTCGTAGATGTATCGGCTGATGTAGATGCTCGTGAAGAGCGAGGCCACGACGCCCACGGTGAGGGTCACGGCGAACCCCTTCACGGGTCCTGTGCCGAAGATGAAGAGCAGCAGGGCGGCGAAGAGCTGGGTCACGTGGCTATCCACGATGGTCCAGAACACGCGGTCGAAACCCGCGTCGATGGCGCCGGGCACGCTCTTGCCCAGGCCCAGCTCCTCCTTGATGCGCTCGAAGATGAGGATGTTGGCGTCCACCGCGATGCCGAGGGTGAGTACGAAACCGGCGATGCCCGGCAGCGTCAGGGTGGCCCGGAAGGAGCCCAGCAGCCCCATCATCACGATCACGTTCACCGTGAGGGCCACAATGGCGTTCACGCCGGACCAGCGGTAGAAGAACACCATGAAGACGATGATGGTGGCGAATCCGAAGACAGCAGCCCGAATGCCCGCGTTCCTCGAGTCGACGCCCAGGCCGGGACCCACCACGCGCTCTTCCAGGAACTTCATGGGGGCACGCAGGGCGCCACTGCGCAGTTGGCTGGCGAGATCGTCGGCTTCCTGGGCGGAGAAGCTGCCGCTGATGCGCACGGCGCCGCCGATGATCTTTTCCTTGGCGCTGAGCTCGGTGACGATCTTGCGATCGAGCACGATGGCGATCATGCGGTTTTCTTCGGAGGCCGTGCCCGTCAGGCGCGCGAAATCGTCATCGCCCTTCTTGTTGAGGGTGAAGTTGACCTCGTTGGCCTCGGTCTGGGAGTTCGACGCCCGGTGCGAATCGATGATATCGGCGCCGTCCACGGCCACGCGGCCTTCCAGCAGAACCCAACGGCTGATCCGTTCCTCGCCAGGCTTGGTCTTCACGACTGGCTGGCCGATGCGGCGGGCCTGACGCTCGCTTTCGATCTCAGGGAACAGCTCGAATTCCTCGGGGATCGCGCCCTTGAAGAAGGCCAGGGCCTCCTCCTTGGAGGCGAAGTAGACCTGCGGGGCCTTGGCCACTAGGCGCTGCTCCAGGCGGCCTGGCGTGGCCAGCAGCTTCTTGATGCGCTCGCGGTCGCCTTCCTCGATGCCGGGAATCTCCACCACGATGCGATTGCCCTCGGCGCCGCTGGGGGTGATCTCGGGTTCGAGCACATTGGCGGGATCGATGTCGCGAATGCGCTTCTCGATGACTTCCAGGGCGCGCTTGTTGGCATCGTCCTTCAGCTGCTTCTGATGCTCTGCCTTCTGGGACAACCTGAAACCATCTCCTTCGGCGACGAGGGCGTAGCCGGAGAAGAAGTCCTTGGCGACCTTCTCCACCGTGGCCTTCTGTTCGGCGCCCACGCCGTCCACCCGGAGGGCCGCGCCATCCACGCGGACCATGGCCCCAGACAGGCCCTTTTCACGGAGGCGGGAGGCCATGCGATCCTTGCCATCGCGCAGATCGGCGGCGAGGGCCTCCTGGCCCTGGACCTCCAGTTCAAAGTGGACGCCACCCCGGAGGTCGAGGCCCAGCTTCACTTTGGAGAGGGGCGTAAAGAAGTATCCGCAGCCGAACAGCACGGCGAGGACGATCGTGAGGCGCCAGAGGCTCCGCTTGGTCACGGGGCGCTCCTTACAGAAAGCGGGCCGGAGGATCCGGCCCGGGATGTCGGAGAAGATCAGTTCTTCTTAGTTTCGGGTTCGGAGGCCAGGGCCGCCACGGCCGCGCGCCGGGCCTTGACCACGGAGCCGCCGAGCTTCAACCAGATGTGCTGGTCTTCGACGCGGTCGATGGTGGCGTAGAGGCCCGAGGACAGGACGACCTCGTCGCCAGCCTTCAGCTTGGCGAGGCGGGCTTCTGTCTCCTTGCGGGCCTTGCTCTGGGGGCGGATGAGCAGGAAGTAGAACATCAGGGCCATGCCGCCGATGAAAACAAACTGGGTCCACCCGGGAGGGCCGGCGGCGGGGGTCTGCTGGAACAGGGCAAAGATCATTCAGGGCTCCTCGGTTTTCCATCGGGTGCGCACGGAGTGGGCGAAGGCCGGAAATCGGTTCTCCAGCAAAGCCTGCCGCGCGGCGCGGGTGAGTCCCACAGTGTAGCTCAGGTTGTGGATCGTGTTCAGGGTGAAGCCCAGCAGTTCTCCGCAGCGGAACAGATGGTGCATGTAGGCCCGGCTGAAGGTGCTGCAGGTGTAGCAGGCGCAGTCCGGGTCCAGGGGCAGATCCGCCGCCCGGTGCCGGGCGTTCTTGAGGTTGAGGCGGCCCCGGCTGGTGAGGCTTCGGCCATGGCGAGCCTCCCGGCTGGGCAGCACGCAGTCGAAGAGATCCACCCCATGCTCGATGCCGAAGATCAGATCCTCCGGCGTGCCCACGCCCATCAGGTAGCGGGGCCGGTCGGCCGGCAGCTCCCGCACGAACTCCGCCAGCACCGCGTTCATCTCTGCTTTGGGCTCGCCCACGCTGAGGCCCCCTACCGCAAAGCCCTGAAAGGGCGTGAGCGCATCCAGATCCATGGCCTCTGCCAGGTGCCGACGGCGCAGGTCCAAGTGCGTGCCGCCCTGGTTGATGGCGAACAGGCCCTGATGCGGCTGCAGGGGCACGGCCCGGCTGCGGGCCAGCCAGCGGGTGGTACGGGCCATGCTGATCTCCAGCTTCGTCCGCTCCAGCTGCCCCGGCGGGCACTCGTCCAGGGCCATGCAGATGTCCGAACCCAGATTCCGCTGGATCTCCAGGCTGCGCTCGGGGGATAGGAACTGCGGGCTGCCATCGATGTGGCTCTGGAAGGTCACCCCCTCCTCGGTCATCTTCCGCAGCTCGGCCAGGGAAAAGACCTGGAACCCGCCGGAATCCGTGAGGATGGGCCCATCCCAGCCCATGAACCGGTGCAACCCACCCATCTGTGCCACCAGCGCATCCCCGGGTCGCAGCCCCAAGTGGTATGTGTTTCCTAGAATCACCTGGGGCCCGATCTCCCGGAGCTGAACGGGCGTGATCCCCTTCACCGTGCCCTGCGTGCCCACGGGCATGAAGGCCGGCGTCAGGACCTCGCCGTGGCTCGTGCGAAAGCGCCCCGCGCGAGCCGGAGCGGCCTGGTCCCCGGATTCGGGCTGGAATTCGAACTGTCGACTTGTGATCTGCGGCATGACGGCGACCTGACTTTCTTAACAAAAATTAACAATCTCACCCTTTTGTCGGAATAAAGGATGTTGCGGTATTCATGAAAAAACAGTGGGATGCCCTGTTCATGGGGGATTGCGCCCGGTATCAACACTTGACCAACCGCCATCCCTTTGCCATCTTAGCCGTTGGGCTTGCCCCAGTTCTTTATCCCAATCGCTGTGGCCGAACCTGTGTTCCCGCTGGTTCGGTCCGCTGTTTTTTCCCTCTGGATCTTTCAAGGGAGTCGCATGAGCAAAGATCCCCAGAAACCCGTTCCCACCAAGCCGGCCCCTCCCGTCGAGACGCTGGAGGATGCCGTCTACAAGTCCTCCCTCGTCGCCGGGAACGACGCCATCAGGCGGGGCAACCCCAGAGTCACCATCCCGACGACGGTGGCCACCTATATGCTGTTCGGGCTCCTGGCCTTCCAGCTGGCGAAGCAGTCCCAGACGGTCCAGAAGACGCTGAAGACCGTCGGCATCGACATCTCGGAGCAGAAGGAGATCGACGTGCCGCCGCCGCCGCCGCCGCCGCCGCCGCCGCCGCCGCCGCCGCCGCCGCCGATGGCTGTGACCTCGAAGGCCGACACGGCCCCCATCGATCCCCGGCAGGAAGTGGTGCCTGAACAGGCTCCGAAAGAACTCCCCAAGCAGGATCACTCGCTGGGCGGCGTTCCCGGCGGTGTCCCTGGTGGCGTCCCCGGTGGCGTCATTGGTGGCCAGTTGGGTGGCGTGGTCGGTGGCGTGGTCGGTGGCACCGGCAAGGTGGTGGACTTCGACTTCAGCCAGATCAAGGTGAAGTACCAGCCCCCCGCCCCCCCATATCCGCCGCTCGCCAAGATCGCCAAGATCCAGGGCACGGTGGTAGTGGAGATTGTCGTGGGACCCGATGGCGTCCCCACTTCGGCGAGTGCCAAGGAAGGTCCGCCCCAACTTCGCCCCACTGCCGAGGCCTATGCCATGCAGTGGAAGTTTGAGCCCGCCATGCTGAACGGCGCTCCGCAGTACGCCCGCTTCAAGCTGACGATGCCCTTCCGTCTCAGGTAACCAGCCTCTCCTCTGTCATCCAAACCTCCTTTTTTCTCAAACAAGGAAATCCCATGAACCTGCTTGCCTCCCCCCTGATGCTCGCTCTGGTCGAAGGTGGCCACGACAGCTTCTCTCCCCGAGAGCTCTTCGTTCAGGCCTCCCCTGCCAACAAGATCATCATCATTCTGCTATTCGTGCTGCTGGCTTATCAGATCTACGTGGCGGTCGAGCGCTTCGTGACCTACGCCCAGAGCGCCCAGGCTTCTGACAAGTTCCTCAAGCTCTTCATGGACACCCTGCGCCGCGGTGACTTCGAGGCCGCCAAGCGCGCCGCCACCACCCACAACAAGAGCCACATCGCCCTCGTGCTCAAGCACGGCCTGGACATCTTCCAGTACGAGAAGCAGCTCAAGACCATGAACCCCAACCATGACGCCATCCAGCCCGTGGAACGCGCCATCGAGCGCGGCACCGCCGAAGTCGTCGAGCTCCTCAAGAAGGGCATGAGCGGTCTGGCCACCATCGGCGCGCTGGCCCCCTTCATCGGCCTGCTCGGCACCGTCATCGGCATCATCAAGGTGTTCGGCGATCTGAAGAGCAAGGGCGCTGGCGACATCAACGCGCTGGCCGGCTCCATCGGTGAGGCCCTCGCCACCACCGCCCTCGGCCTCATCGTCGCCATTCCCGCCGTGTGGATCTACAACCTGCTGACCACCAAGCAGGATGTGGTCGTCACCAACATCAACAACGCGGCTTCCCAGATGATCGACGAGTTCATCCGCCGCGAGAGCCAGGGCTAAGACCTTCCACACCAGTCCGGGGGTGCGAGCCCCCGGGCGCTTTCATGAGGAGAACACCATGGATGCAGGTGGTGGCAAGAAGGGTGCCGTGAAGTCCGACATCAACGTCACGCCGCTCGTGGACATCGTGCTCGTGCTGCTGATCATCTTCATCGTGATCACGCCGGCGGTGAACAGCAGCGTCAAGCTGCCGATCGCCAAGCACAGCCCGAAGGCCGAGAAGAACAAGGATGAGAAGTACCTCACCCTGCTCTTCCAGTCCAAGCGCAACGACAAGTACGAAGTGATCGGCCCCGGCGCCGTGCTCATCGACGACAAGGACGCGAAGGACCTGGCCTTCTTCATCAACAACGAAGGCCAGCGCCAGCAGCTCGAAGACTTCATCAACCGGAATGTCTCCCAGTTGAACCAGAAGGTCGTGTTCGTCAAGGCAGATGCCGATCTGCCCTTCAAATACGTCAATGAGCTATTCCAGGTCTGCCGGAAGGGTGGCGCCGACGAGGCGTCCATCGTGACCAGCGAAGACAAGGACAAGTCGGAAGGGGGCAAGTAATGGATGCCGGTGGCGCCAAAGGCAAGCAGAAATCCGATATCAACGTCACACCCCTGATCGACATCGTGCTGGTGCTCCTCATCGTCTTCATCGTGATGGTGCCCGGCCTCGACAAGGCGACCAAGGTGGTCGTGCCCCAGGTCGTCACGACTGCCACGCCCCCCAAGCCCGATCCCAATAACATCCTGATCCAGATCGATCAGGACGGGGTCATGACCCTCCAGCAGGACAAGATCGACATGCAGGGTCTCAAGGACAAGCTCTCTGATGCCGTGCTGCTGCAGCCCCTGGGCTACCGCAAGGTCTTCCTGAAGGTGGACGAGGATGTGAAGTTCCAGGCCATGGTGGATGTGCTCGATGCCATCCGCGTCGCCTCGGAAAGCGCCAAAAAGAAATCCCTCGAACAGCAGGACAAGTTCCAGGGCCAGAACGGCGGCGATGTGAAAGTGGCAGTCTCCCTGAAGAAGCGCCTGGTGGCAGCCACCACCACCACCTAGGCGGTTCCGTTCCATGGAAAAGGGCCTCTCCGGAGGCCCTTTTCCATGTCACCCCCGCCGGCGATGCCCGAGCACCGTGCCGTAGGCCACGCCCGCCACCGTGATGAGGACGCCGGCCAGCCCGGCGCCCGTGGCCCGCTCCCCCAGCAGGGGCACGGCGAGCAGGTACTGCACGATGGGCAGGAGCTGGAGCCAGACCGCCGCCTCAGACACGGACAGGGTACCGTAGGCCTGCGACATCAGCAGCTGGCCGCCATAGGCCAATAGGCTCATGACCACCGCCAGGCCCCAGGGGGCGAGACCGCCCGGCCAGGGCGTCAGCGCGAAGGGCAGCACCACGGGCAGCCCGGCGATGCAGAAAAAGAAGAAGATCGTGGCGGCGTTATCCGTGTGCCGGACGGCGCGGATGGCGTTGGCGCTGGTGGCCGCGAACACCGCGGCGCCCAGGGCGGCCAGCTGGCCCCGGCCGAAGCCGAAGCCGAACCCGGGGTGACCCTGGCTGAGCACCAGTCCCACGCCCAACGAAGCCGCCAGGATGGCCAGCCAGAGATGAAACGCGGGTCGTTCCTTGAAGATCACCAGCGACAGGGCCACGGCGATGACCGGGAACACATTGTAGAGGATGCCCGCCTCCCCGGCCGGGATGTGGGCCAGGGCGTAGAAGTAGAGCACCACCACCGCGCCGCCCGACAAGCCACGCATGATCAGCAGGCGGTAGTTGCTAGGTCGGTAGAGCCCGGGGATCAGCCCGAAAGCCGCCAGGCTGAGCAGCGCCCCGACCA
The DNA here is from genome assembly GCA_038320645.1 of Holophagales bacterium. Classification (GTDB taxonomy): domain Bacteria; phylum Acidobacteriota; class Holophagae; order Holophagales; family Holophagaceae; genus Geothrix. The sequence goes on from JBBQEL010000017.1 coordinate 43,797, forward strand.
CGAAGCGCAGAACGGCTAGGTGGCCCGCCGTGAACCCCATCCCCGGCAGGGTGAGCTTTCGCGCCAGGATCGCCATGCAACCGAAACACAGCGCCGACCCCGCCAACTGCAGCCGCGCCACCAGACGGCGGCGGGACTGGGCGGTTATTTGGGTGGCCATTCCCGAAATCCTACCCTGCCTCCTGGCAAAGCCCGGAGGATAACCGCGGCCCGCAGGGCTGCGGCTTGTTAAGGGTTGTAGGCCCCCTGGGGCAGATTCAATCCGGCGGCATGGAAGGCGGATTGCAGCGAGCCACCGCGGAACGCGCCCCGGTCCGCGGCCTCCAGGTGATCCAGCAGGTGGGATAGGTTGGCGCCGCTGGGGACGGTGGGTACACCCAGGTCGGCGGCCAGCTGCGGCAGGGTCAGGTCATCCAGGAAGGTGCCCTCTTCCCGCACCACCGCACCCCGGAGGGTGTACTGATCGGTGGGTCCCGTCACGGTCCGCAGGCTGGAGGAGGGCACCACCACGGCATCCACCCAGTCGGACCTGCCCCCCTTGGCGTCCCGATCGGCATGGGCCGCGTACTTCAGGTCCTCGCCGCAGAGCAGGCCCGCCACGGTGACCGTTTCGCCGAAGCTGAAATTCGTTGCCGCGACCACCCGGAGCTGACTGCCCACATGGCGGTTCAACTCAGCCGCCACGCGGCTGAGGGTCGGCGCGAAACTCGCGCCGGTAAGGAGCAGCACGCGCCGGCCCGCAAAGCCTTTGGCCCTTGGGCTCTTGATGAAGCGGCGGCTGTGCTCGAGAAAGCGGCGCACCAGGCCCACCCCGTTTTCCAGCTGCGCCCAGGAGCGTGAGTAGAAGGCGCGCCCCGGCACCTCGATCCCACCGCGTGTGAACCATTCGTCCGCCAGCAGCAGCCAGGGCTCACCGCCATTGGCCTTGGCGTATTTCCGCACCTCGGGCGTCCAGCGGGCCACCCAGTCCCGGGCGAAGGCCGGGCCCACATCCTGCACCTCCGGCAGATTTTCCCGGTGCGCCGTTAGGCCGACCGGCACGCAGGAGAGACTGAGCACGCTACCCCGCCCTGCCCTTCGGCGCGCCCAGAGGTCCTCGAGGGTTTGTTGCCAGATGGTTCCATCATTCAGGCCCGGCGCCACCACCGCCTGCGTGTGGACATCGATGCCGCCCGCCAGCAGCCGGTCGATCTTGCGGAGGATGTCGCCTTCCCGTGGGTTGCCCACCACCTTCACCCGGGCCAAGGGATCCGTGGCGTGGACCGAGACATGGATGGGGCTCAGGCGTTCGCGCACGATGCGATCCAACTCGGCATCGTCGCTGCTGGAGAGCGTGGTGAAATGGCCGTAGAGGAAGGATAGGCGGATGTCCTCGTCCTTCAGGTAGAGCGATTTCCGGAAACCCTTGGGCATCTGGTGCACGAAGCAGAACACGCAGTTCTGCTTGCAGACCTTCACCTCGTCCTGGGCCAGGTCCACGCCGATGGCGTCGCCCCCGTTCTCCACGTAGGCCTCGAAGGTGCTGCCATCCGGCCGCTGGACGAGCATGGTGGCCTCATCGTCCCGGGTGATGAGGTATTGGAAGTTCAACTGGTCCAGCACCGCCTCACCATGGATCTTCAGCAGGGTGTCACCAGGCCGGAGCCCCGCCTCCTCGGCCAGGCTGCCGGGTTCCACCGCGATGATCTGCACGCCTGTCTGGGCCAAGGGGACGCTCCTGCTCTGGATTCCCTGCGGGAATCCGGAGAGAGATTGTCTCATTCCAGAGGAAGAATGGTCTTTCCTATCTCCGGCCCCCCAGGGCCAGAGCCTTGCCCTCACTTCAGGCAGATCACCTCACCATCCCTGCCGGGGAACAGGATGCCGGCGGCATCGGCCACGAACTGTCCGGACCCCGGCTTCGCGTTGACGGTGGTGGACCAGGCTTCCTTGCCGGTGGCGGGATCCAGGGATCGCAGGACCGTGGTCTTGCCGTCAGGGCTGGCCACGAACAGCTGGCTGCCGATCATCATCGGCGGCCAGGGCGCGGGCTTGGCCATGACCAATACCCAGAGTTGCTTGCCATCCGCGACATCCAGGCACCGGACAGCGGCATCCTCGACGACATAGGCCCTGCCGTCCTGAGTCCAGGGCAGGGTGCTGATCCCCTTCCGTTCCCACACCATGCGGCCCGTGGCTGGCTCGAGGGCCACCAGGGTGGCGCCGCCGAAGCTGCCGAAGCGGAGGCTGAACAGCTGCTTATCATCCCCGGTGAGGCTCGACCCCACCTCCTGCTTCCAGACCACCTCGCCCTTGGCCAGATCGAGGGCCATGACGTTCTTGTCCGCCGTGAGACAGTAGCGCCCCTGCGCCTCGACGCCCAGGGAGACCCACTTGCTGGGGCCCAGGTGCGTCTTCCAGAGGGGCTTGCCGTCCACCACCTGGAAGGCCTGGATCCAGGGGGGCCCCACCCACCAGGATCCGGTCCCCCAGGATCACGGGTGGATGGTCCGCCCCGGCGGCCAGAGGCGCCTCCCAGACCTTGGTTCCAGTATCGAGGTCCACGGCATAGAGCTTCCCAGCGGCCTCGCCGTCGGTCCCCTTCCCGCAGGTGGCCAGATAGACCCGCTTGCCCTCGATGATGGGGAACTGCACCTTGGTCTTGTTGTTGTCGGCCGAGAAGAACTTCCGCAGGGCCTCCAACTGGACCTGGTAACGCCGTTTCCCGCTGTCCTTCTCCAGGGCCACGCAACGGTAATCCGAGGTGGTGTACAGGACCAGGCCGTTCGAGAGCACCGGTCCGCTCTCAAAGCCCCCTTCCACGGCGGCGGACCAGAGATCCGCCGCCTTGTCCCGGGAGCGGGCGATCATCCATTTCTCGCCCACCACCATCACCAGGCTGGTGTCCTCCGCGCGGTTGCCCCCCGGAGGCAGCGGGAACCGCCAAGCCTCCCCGACGGGCTTCGCGATCTCCTCCGCTGGAGGTGCATTCTTCAGGCGGGCGGCCTGCTCGTTGGCTAGGCGCCGTTGGGCCTGCTGCGCCGCGAGCCGCGCCCGGCTCATCTGCATCTGCATCTGCAGCGCCTGGCTGGCCGCGAAGTTGGCCGGCGGCGGACCCGCTTGCAGAGGCGTGAGCACCACCAGGGCGGGGAGCAGCAGTCGGGTACCTAAGGACATCAGGAAACTCCACGGAAAAGTCCAGGGCATCTTCAAGCCATGGCGCGTGCCGGACGGCATAGAGAGAGGTGTGGGGGGAAGCCACCATCCTTTCACTGAAACACGGGCCGCTTCAGGGATCCGGATCACGGGAAGGCGTGAAGCCGTTAATCGGGTGGTGGCACCAAAAAGGGCCGAGCCATCCGGCCCGGCCCTATTTGCTTTTCCCACCTCCGGCCCAATGGGGCCGGAGCCCTGCCCAATCCTCAGGCCGTGGTCTTCGGAGCCTTCCGCGCCTCAACCACCTTGTCGGCGTCCCGCCCGATGAGTTCCTGCAGGTGGTGGAAGGCCCAGGTAAAGGAGCCGACGCCCATGGTGAGGCTGCGCAGCTCGACGATGACATCGCCCATTTCGGCCTGGGGGATGTACGCAGAGACCACGTCCCAGCCGCTCCACCCGTCCTTGGCGTCGAAGCCGAGCACCTGGCCGCCCCGGCGGCCCGTCACCAGGCGCTGGGCCTTGGGGGTGTATTCGCTGGGCACGCTGATGTGCACTTCGCAGATGGGCTCAAGCAGCACGGGATTGCAGAGAGGGGCGCCCTCGCTCATGCCGATGCGCGCGGCGGTCTTGAAGGCCATGTCGGAGCTGTCCACCGTGTGGTAGCTGCCGTCCACCAGGGCCACGTGGATATCCACGACGGGGAAGCCCAGGGGACCGCGCTTCATCCAATCCACCACGCCGTGCTCGATGGCGCCAAAGAAATTCTTGGGCACCACGCCACCGACGATCTTCTCCTCGAACTGGAAACCGGTGCCGCGCGGCAGGGGCTTGATCTCGAACCAGAGATCACCGAACTGGCCGTGGCCGCCGGTCTGATGCTTGTGGCGGCCATGCACCTTGGTGCCCTTGGTGAAAGTCTCGCGGTAGGGGACCAGCGGGGGATGGTGCTGCACATCCAGGCCGAAGCGGCTCTTGAGACGGTCCAGGGCGCACTTGAGATGCACTTCGCCCTGGCCCCAGAGGATCCGTTCCTGGGTCTCCGAATTCTGCTCCACATGCAGGGAGGAATCCTCCTCGCAGAGCTTCTGCAGGGCAACCGAAAGCTTTACATCATCGCCGCTCTTGGCGGTATGCAGGCTGAGGGCCAGCATGGGCTGGAGGGGCACGGGCCAGGCCAGTTCCACCTTGGCGCCTGTGGTGAGGGCGTGGCTGGTATGCACTTCATCCATGCGGCCCAGCGCCACCACCTCGCCGGCAGTCGCCTTCTGCTGCTTGAGCTGCTGGGCGCCGAAGAGCTTGTTGATGCCGCTGACCCGGTTGCCGGCCAGGGAACTGCCATCGACCACCTCGCCGCGCCACACGCGGGAGATGCTCAGCTTGCCCACGTGCTGGGCATGAACGGTCTTGAACACCTGCACCAGGGCGTCCTTGCCTGCCGGGATGCCTAGGCGCGCGGCTGTGGCGTCCACCCGTGGCGCTTCTTCGCACAGCGCCTGGAACAGGCGGCGGACACCAGCGTCCTTGTCGGCAGACCCGAAGAAGACCGGCACCAGTAGATCGCCCTGCACGTCCTTCGCCAAGTCCTCGGCGATCTCCTCCATGGGCGGCACCGTGTCGCTGAGCAGTTCTTCCATCAAGTGATCATCGAAATCCGCGAGCTTCTCCAGCATGAGCTGCCGGGCCTCAAGCTCCTCAGGCAGGACGGATTCGGGCAACTGCATCAGGTCCGCATCCTTGTCCGCTTCATACCGGTAGGCGTGCTCGCTGATGAGATCCACATAGCCGGTGATCTGCTCGCCTTCGTGGATGGGGATTTCCACCAGCACGAGAGGGCGCTCGGACACCACCTGCAAGGCATTCAGCACGTCCTTCAGCTTCCCGGCACTGCCAGGAGCCTCCATCTTGTTCACGAAGACCACATGGGGGATCTGGTGATCGTCCAGGAACTTCAGGGCGGGCGCCACCATCAGGGCCCGGGCAGGATCGGGGTCGCACACCACCACGGCGATGTCGGCGGCCATGAGGGCGTGGACCGTTTCCTGGCGGAACTCGACGGAGCCAGGGCAGTCGATGAGGGTCCAGGCCTCACCCTGATAGGTGCAGGCGGCCAGACTGGCCTCCACGCTCATCTGCCGGGCCTTGGCTTCCATGGACGCATCGCCGACGGTGTTGCCCTCCTTGACGGAGCCCTTGCGCGGCAGAGCGCCTGCCACGAAGAGAAGACTCTCCATCAAGGAGGTCTTTCCAGAGAGGTAGGGGCCCACGATGGCCGCTACGCGTGGAGTTGACTGGGAATTCCCGCTCACAGTGCCTCCTGATTGTGTGATCCAGATAACGATCGCCCCAAGTGTTCCGGTCTTGTCACACCCTGGCAACACCGAAAAAAAGCCGCCCGGGAAAAGGCGGCTTAAGTCACAAAATAATGGGGGTTCAGTCGAGGTTGATCGGGGAGGTTCCCACCTGCTCGGAACCTGCGGTTCCAAGTTGAGGCTTCGCCTTAGTTCCGGAGCGGCCTTCCCGTCTTCAGGATGGCATCCATGCGGGCCTGGGTCTTTTCGTAGCTGCAGAGGCGGGCGAAGGCTTGGCGTTCCAGTTCCAGGATGCGCTCTTCGCTGATCTCCTGGACCAGACTCACATCGCCGCCGCAGAGGATGTTCGCCAGCTCGCCCATGATGACGGCGTCGTGCTCGGAGGCGAGCCCCTGCAACTGGAAGTCACGGACCGCCATCTTGAGGGCCTCGCTACCGCCCCGACCCGGCAGACGCAGGGTACGCTCCTTGATGGGCTGGAAGTCGGCGGCCATCTTGAGGACCTCCTGCTTGGCCTCGTGCAACAGGAAGGCCTTGTTCATGACGCGGCGATCCGTGCGCCGCAGGTAGCCGTTGCGCTGGGCTTCGTCAAAGCTGGTGTGGACCGTGGCCGTGCCGATGCCCTGGAAGCTGGCCTTCACCTTGGGCATGGGCCCGAGTTCGCCCTTGGCAGCCATGGCGTCCTCCATGCGGAGCAGCATCTGCAGGCAGCCGCCACCGGCGGGAATGACGCCGACACCCACTTCCACCAGGCCGATGTAGAGCTCAGCGTGGCCCACCACCCGCTGGCAGGCCATGGTCATTTCGCAGCCGCCGCCCAGCGCGAGGTTGAAGGGTGCCGCCACCGTGGGGAACGGCGCGTAAGTGAGCATCCGGCCCGCATATTGGAGCCTGCGGGCGACTTCCTCGATCAGGTCGAACTGCTTGTCTTTCGCGGCGTTGAGCACCATGACCAGGTTGGCGCCGGCGCTGAAGTGCTGGCCCTGGTTGCCCACCACCAGGCCCTTGAAGCGGCCGGACACGTGCTTGTGGATCGTGTCCTCCATGAGGCCGATGATGCCGTCGTCCAGGGCGTTCATCTTGCTGCGGAAGGCCAGGCAGGCCACGTCGTCGCCGAGGTCGATGAGCTGGCAGCTGCCGTTCTCGGCCACCACCTTGCCCTTGCCTTCCTCGCGCTTGAGGATGATCACGCGGCGATCCTCGAGGATCGGATCGTAGGCCAGGGTCTTCGGATTCAGCTGGGACACGGGCACGCCGTGCTCCCAGCGGTAGAAGCTGGGAATGCCCTTGGCGAGCATCTGCGTCACGAGCGGCGCGATGGGCAGACCCTCGAACTGCATGCGGGCCACGACCCGCTCGACGCCCAGGATGTCCCATAGCTCGAAGGGTCCCACCTCAAACGCGAAGCCATTCTTGATGGCGCGATCCACGTTGAGGGGGCCATCCGTCACCTCGCCCAGGCGGTTCACCGCATAGGTCAGGTTCGGCGCGATGCAGCGCCAGGAGAGGCGGCCAGCTTCGGTGTCGCTGGTGAGCAGGGTCTTCACTTTTTCCGCGGGATCGTCGATGCCCTTGAGTTCCTTCAGGATCGGCCAATCCTTCTTGACCTGCGGAATGTACTCGCGGGTGGCGGGGTCGATGGCCAGGAAGGTCTTCTTGCCCTTGGCGTCCTTGGGGCCCTTCTTGAAGAAGCCCTGCTTGACCTTGTTCCCGAAGAGCTTGTTATCCAGCATCCACTGGAGGAACTCGGGGAACTTGAAAGTGTCGCGCTCCTCGTCGTTGGGGCACAGATCGTAGACATTCTTCGCGGTGGCCGCCAGGATGTCCACGCCCGCCAGGTCGGCGGTGCGGAAGGCGGCGCTCTTGGCCCGGGCCGCGGCATCACCCAGTACCATGTCCAGCACTTCGAAGGGGATCTTCTCGGCCAGGGCCATGTGCAGCGTGGCCATGATGCCGTGGATGCCGATGCGGTTGCCGATGAAGGTGGGGCTGTCGTAGGCGGGCACCACTTCCTTGCCGAGGCCTTCCTCCAGCCAGGTGCGGAAGGCCTGGGCCTCCGCCTCATCCACTTCCGGGCCCTTCACGAACTCCAGCAGACGCAGGTACCGGACCGGGTTGAAGAAGTGGGTGATGACGAAATGCTGGCGGAAGGCATCGGTGCGACCCTCCACGAGCAGCTTCAGGGGGATGCCCGAGGTATTCGAGCTGATCCAGGCGCCAGGCTTCAGGTTCGGCTCCAGGCGGCCGTACAACTCGCGCTTGATGGCCAGGTCTTCCTTGACCACTTCAACCACCCAGTCGCAGTCCGCCAGGCGGTCCAAGTGATCCCGCAGGTTGCCGGGCCGGATCTTCTTCAGGAAGGAGCCATGCATGGCCAGCGCGGGCTTGGACTTCGCCAGGGCCGCCAGCGCCGCTTCCGCCAGCTTATCCGGCGCCGCTTCGTCAATGACGATGTCCAGCAGTTCCACCTGACAGCCCGCTGAGGCCACATGGGCGGCAATGCCAGAGCCCATCACACCCGAACCGAGAACCCCAATTTTCTTGATGTTCATAGGAAACCTCAAAAATGAAACCGCGAATGACGCTAATGGTCGCGAATGGGGAACGGCTTATTAGCGTCAATTCGCGGCATTCGCGGTTAGATCTTTTCGATGATGGACGCGATGCCCTGGCCGCCGCCGATGCACATGGTGGCGATGCCGTACTTGCCGCCGTCGGTTTCGAGGCGGTTGAGCAGGGTCGTCAGGATGCGGGCGCCGCTGGCGCCGAGGGGATGGCCCACGGCGATGGCGCCGCCCCAGGCATTCACCTTGGCCGGGTCGTAGCCGCCTTCGCGGATCACAGCCAGGCTCTGGGCGGCGAACGCTTCGTTCAGCTCCATGGCATCGATCTGGTCGAGCTTGAGGCCGAAGCGGTCCAGCACCTTCTTCACGGCGGGCACAGGGCCAATGCCCATGCGGTCCGGTTCCACACCGGCCACGGCACCACCGATGATGCGGGCGCGGGCCTTCAGGCCCAGGGACTTGGCGAGGCCTTCTTCCATCACCAGCAGGAAGGCGGCGCCATCCGTGATGGGGGAGCTGTTGCCGGCGGTGACCATGCCGTCCACCAGGAACGCAGCCTTCAGCTCGCCGAGTTTCTCGACACTCGTATCGGCCCGGACGCACTCGTCCTGCTGCAGGGTGACAGGCTTGCCGTCGAGGCCCCTGGTCTCGAACCGGACGACTTCCCTGTCGAACTTCCCGGCCTTCCAGGCGGCGGCAGCCTTCTGGTGGCTGCCGTAGGCGAACTCATCACATTCGCGGCGGGTGAGTTTGTATTCCTTGGCCAGCGTCTCGGCCGTAATGCCCATCGAGCAGTAGGCCTGCGGATAGGTTTCGCTGATGTAGGGATCCACGCTCGGATTGAAACCCATCATGGGCACCTTGGACATGCTCTCCACGCCGCCGGCGAGGAAGAGATCGCCCTGATTGGTCATGATGGCGCGGGCGGCCATGAGCATCGTTTCCTGGCTGCTGCCACAGAAGCGGTTGATGGTGGCCGCGCCAGCCGTGATGGGCAGCCCGGCACGGAAGCTGATCAAGCGGGCCATATTCATGCCCTGCTCGCCCTCGGGCATGGCGCAGCCCACCAGCACGTCTTCGAGCCCGGACCAGTCCTTCAGCAGCGGCTTGATGGCCTCTATGACTGCCGCGCCCAGCGCTTCGGGGCGGGTGGCGGCATAGCTGCCCTTGACGCCCCGGCCGATGGGGGTGCGTTTGGCTTCAACGATGACTGCGGATCGCATGGGTCCTCCAGGTGGGAAATGACTGGTGATCAGGGTTTCCGAGGAGCCTAGCATCCGCTGAGAAGGGCGTAAGCACTTACCCTGGGTCATGCAGGCCTACCAAGGGTCAACGGGCCGTTCCGGTGGACGGGCATTCCGGTCAAGATGGGATGCTCCCCAGGACACCTCATGGCCCCGATCACGCACTCCCTGGAACCCCTGCTCGCCGAATGCCGCAAGGTGATCGTGGGCCAGCCTCTGCTACTGAACCGCCTGCTGGTGGCCCTGCTCTGCCGCGGCCACGTGCTGCTGGAGGGCCTGCCGGGCCTGGCGAAGACCCGCACCATCAAGACCCTGGCCGCGGCCAGCCACACCAGCTTCCGCCGCATTCAGTTCACGCCGGACCTGCTGCCCAGCGACGTGGTGGGCACCCTGATCTTCGATCCCAGGCAACTCTCCTTCACACCCAAGCGCGGCCCGATCTTCGCGAACCTGGTGCTGGCCGACGAGATCAACCGCGCGCCGTCCAAGGTGCAGGCCGCCCTGCTGGAGGCCATGGAGGAACGGCAGGTCACGCTGGGCGATGAAAGTTTCCCCCTGCCCGAACCCTTCCTGGTGCTGGCCACCCAGAATCCACTGGAGCAGGAAGGCACATTCCCCCTGCCCGAGGCGCAGATGGATCGCTTCCTGTTCAAGCTGCGCGTGGATTACCCCAAGCAGGACGATGAAGTCGAGGTGCTGCGCCGCGCCCATCTGACTGGGGACGAGGTCCATCCCGTGGTGGATGCCGCCAGCCTCTTGGCCGCCGGCCGCGAAGCCCAGCAGGTGCGCCTCGACGACGCCATCCGCACCTACATCGTGCGTCTGGTCCAGGCCACGCGGCCCGGCCACGGCAAGCCCTGGAAGGGCAAGGAACAGCTCCGCTGCGGCGCCAGCCCACGGGCTTCGCTCTCCCTCCAGGCCGCCACCCGGGCCCTGGCCTACCTCCAGG